>NZ_JBVJFK010000017.1:0-176355 GCF_055587885.1 Streptomyces sp. NPDC046349 | reverse complement strand
ACGAAAGCACCCCCGAACAGCTCCGCCAGCGACTCGTCCCACTCGTCCGGCACAACGCCACGCACGTCGTACGCCTTGACGATGTTCGAAAGATCGGGCATTTCCACTCCTCCGCAGGGTTCGGGATGACCAGGACCGGCTGTGTCCGGGACGCTACCCGTCCCCTTCCCCGCCACGGCCGGTCCGCCCCCATCCCGTTGAGGCTTTGGCAGATCCCCGTCACCCCGGGGCGACGGCGCCCCTCTCCCGGTACCAGGGGGCCGCCCGGCCGAGCCGGTCCAGCGGGCCCGGGCCCGGATCGACGCCGGCGAGCCGCCATGCCGTGTCCGCGCGGTACCAGTGGTCCCGCGCCAGCAGTGTGAACTGCCGCTCGCTCACCCAGCCCGGGGTCGCGGCCAGGGCCTCCAGGCACCTGCTCCAGGGCCGGTCGGCGGCGGGCTGCTCCGGCAGTACCCCGTGCCCGGCCAGGGCGTGCATGAGGTCCCGGTTGCGCACCGGCTCGGGGTGGTGGGCGTGCAGGACCCCCTTCGCCCCGGCCGGACCGCCGTCCCCGAGGGCGAACGCCGCGAGCAGCCGCGCCAGGTCGTCGACGTCGACGAAGGAGGCCAGGCCCGCTCCCCCGTCCCACTGCGCCGGCACGCGCCGGAAGGCGTCCGCGACAGCCGGCACGACCCATCGGTCACCCCTGCCCAGCACCAGTCCGGCGCGCAGCACCAGGCCCCCGGAGGCCAGCACGGCGGTCTCGCCCGCCAGCCTGCTGGTACTGGCCGGCGACACCGGGGCGGGCGCCAGCTCCCCGGCGTCGGCTCCACGGTGCGGTCCCGGACCGTAGACGGCGCAGGTCGACAGGTGCACGATGCGCCGCACGCCCGCGCGCCGCGCCTCCGCCATCAGGGCGGCGGTCCCGGCGGAGTTGACCGCCTCGCAGCGACCCGCGTCGGGTCCGACGTAGGAGGCCAGCGAGAGCAGGGCGTCGGCGCCTTCGCACACCCCGTGCAGGGAACCCGGGTCGGCCAGGTCCGCGCCCACCCGGCGTAAGGCGCCCGCCGCGGGCGGGGCCGGCGTACGGGACACCGCGCGCGCCACGATCCGCGGGTCCAGCTCGAGGAGGTGGCGCAGGACCGCGGATCCCACGAAGCCGGTGGCCCCGGTCACGACGACCTGACGGCCGCTCACCCCTGCTGCTCCGGCGCGGCCGCCTCCAGTGTCAGGCGCAGGCCCTTGCGGGTGTCCTCGGTGGCGACGGCGGGCAGCAGGTAGCGCCAGAGCGAGGCGATGCGCTGCGGCAGGTCGGCCCGGCCGGTGGAGACCTGGGAGAAGAGCTGGGCTCCGGTGAACGAGCTGACCAGCACCCAGGCCAGTTCGTGGTCGTCGACGTCCGGCTGGAGCTCGCCCTTGGCCCGGGCGAAGCGCAGCTGCTGGCGGAACTCCAGGACCCAGGCCTGGTAGGCGACGTCGTCGCGCAGGCCGAACTCACCCTGTTCCACGGCCAGCCGCACGCCGGCCCGGAGCACCGGATTGTGCCGGAGCTGCTCCGCGAGGTAGAGCGTGATGTCGACCAGGCGCTGGAGGCCGTCCTCGCCCGCGGGGAACTCCAGGCCCTCGCCCTGCCCGACCATCACGGCGTAGGCGAGCTCTTCCTTCGAGCTGAAGTGGAAGTACATCCCGCCCTGCGTGACGTCCGCCCGTTTCATGATCTTGCTGATGCTGGCTCCGCTGAAGCCGAACTCGTCGAAGACCTCCGCGGCGGCGCGCAGGATGGCCGCCTTCGTCTGAACCGCCCTCAGTTGCGGGGCTCGTTGCTGCTTTCGTTCTGACATGAGCACCTAACCTTCTCGACAAAAAAAACGAACATCCTTTATTTTAGGACCCAGCGCCGAACAAGCACCAGCTCATGTCCGACGTTCCAGGGGGGCTCAACCGATGACTGTCTCAGCCACACGCTCCACCTCGCCCGAAACCACCTCGCTCAGCAGCGCCTTACCGCGGGAGTACGTGCACAAGAGCGCGCACTCCGAAGTCCTGCTCACCGGATGGCGTTCCGTCGCTCCCGACGAGTACGTCGTCACCGCCCAGTGGCCCCGCGCCCACAGCTTCTACTCGCCCGACGCGGGCCACCACGACCCGCTCCTCCTGGCCGAATCAGTCCGCCAGGCCATCCCGCTGCTCAGCCACGTGGCGTACGACGTCCCGTTCGGTCACCGGCAGATCTGGGACACCTTCAGCTGCTCGACCAACCCCGCCGCGCTCGTGGTCGGCCCCAGGCCGGCCGACATCATGCTGCACATCCGCTGCTCGGGCATCACCCGCCGGGGCCGCCGGCTCGCCCGCCTGACCATGCACGTGACCGCCACCCGTGACGGGGAGTTCCTGGGGACGGCCGAGGCCGGCTTCACCAACCAGCCCGAAGCCGTCTACCAGCGCCTGCGCGGGGGGAACGGCGACCTCGACCAGGTGACCGCCCGCGTCATCCCGCTCCCGCCGCCGATGACGCCCCGGCGGGTGTGCCGCGACCGCTTCCACGACGTGGTCCTCTCCCCGACCAGCTCCACGCACCGCGCGCAGCTGCGGGCCGACATCAACCACCCGATCCTCTTCGACCACCCCGTCGACCACGCCCCGGGCATGCTGCTGCTGGAGGCGGTGCGCCAGGCCGCGTACGCCTCGGCCTTCCCACACCGGGGTGTCCTGACCGACATGGAGATGCAGTTCTTCCGCTACGCGGAGCTGAACTCGCCCTGCTGGGTCGAGACGACCGCGCTCCCGGACCGTACGGCGGCGCCGGACGGCCGCCGGCTTCCCGTCCGGGTCGTGGCCCGGCAGAACGGCGAGGAGGTCTTCACGGCCACGGCGGCGATCACCACCCGGGCGCCCGCGCCCCAGCGCGTCTTCTCCGCGCCCTGATCCTGCCCGGCCGGACCCCCCGTACCAGGAAGGCGCCTGCCCGGGCTCTGCCCGGCAGGCGCCTTGCGTTTCCTCCGGGCTCTCGGACGCCCTCGGCCCCTCAGACCTTTCGGACCACGCCGGACTTGAGCTGCATCTGCCCGAACCCCTCGATCCTGCAGTCGATGTCGTGGCCGTCCACGCCCTCGACGAGGCGGATGTTGCGCACCTTGGTGCCCGCCTTGATCCCGGTCGGGCTGCCCTTGACCTTCAGCCCCTTGACGACCGTCACGGTGTCGCCGTCGGCCAGGACGTTGCCCACGGCGTCCTTGATCACCCGCTCCTCCGGGACCTCCCCCGGTCCGGCGGAATCGAGCGGCCACTCGTGTCCGCACTCGGGGCAGATCAGCAGCGAGCCCATCTCGTAGGCGTAGGCACCGGCGCACTCGGGGCAGGCCGGCAGGGGATTCTCAGTCACCCCATCAGTATATTTCAGGCTCCGTCACCCCGGATCGCCCGCGCGTCGGGCAGCCTGCCGACCCCGCCGGTCCGTGGTGGGAACCGGCCCGCACCGCGGAGGCCGTCGACGCGGCCCGCCGGATGCACACGGGCGACCTGGCCGTCATGGACGACGACGGGTACCTGTACCCGAGCATCACCGGCCGGATCAAGGACACGGTGATCCGCGGCGGGGAGATCCTCTGCCCGCGCGAGGTCCAGGAGTTCCTCCACACCCGTCCGGACGTGCTCGACGTGCAGCTCATCGCGGTTCCCGACCCAGGTACGGGGAGGAGCTGACGGCGTGGGCGCGAAGGCGCGAAGGGGCCGAGGCGCTGACCGCGGACGCCGTCCGAGCGTATTGCGCGGGCATTGGCCGGCCCACTTCGAGATCCCGCGCTACGTGCACGTCGTGGAGGAGTTCCCGATGACCGTCACCGGGGAGGTTCGCAAGGTGGACACGTGCCAGGAGGCGCTCTGCCTTCTGGAACTGCCCCCGCAGAACGGCGCGTTGCGGCTCCCACCGCCGCCGTTCCTACCCGATGATCCTTCATGGGCGAGTCGCGGTCGCGCCGGCCGGCCGTCCGCGACGCCCCACCCTCCCTGCCGACTGACCACCGACCAGAGGAACACCGTGCCGCAGCCCGTGAACCGACGCCTCGCCCTGACCGCCGCCCTGCTCGCCGTGACGGCCGCCGTCGCGCCCGCGACCACCGCCCGGGCCGCCGGGACCGCCCCCGACCTCGAAGCGCTGACCCAGGCACTGCGCAACACGACGGCCGCCGGGGCGCCAGGCGCCATGGCCCGCTTCAGCGGCCCCGACGGGGTCCGCACCCGGGCCGTCGGCGTGCGCGACAAGGCCACGGGCGCGGCCATGGATCCGCAGGCCCGCTTCCGGATCGGCAGCGTCAGCAAGACCTTCTCCTCCGTCGTCCTGCTCCAGCTGGTCGGCGAGGAGAAGATCGACCTGGACGCCCCGGTCAACCGCCACCTGCCCGGTCTGCTGCCCGACGACCGGATCACCGTGCGCCACCTGCTGACCCACCGCAGCGGTCTCGCGGACTACACCGACGCCATGTTCGAGCACACCGTCCCCGGCTTCGAGGCCGTGCGCAACCGGGTGTTCGGCTACCAGGAGCTTCTGGACCTCTCGCTGCGCGAGCCCAGGACGACCGAACCCGGCGTGGCGTACAAGTACTCCAACACCAACTTCGTCGTCGTCGGGATGCTCATCGAGAAGGCCACCGGCAACCGGGTGGGCAAGGAGTACGAGCGGCGCATCTTCAAGCCGCTGGGCCTGCGCAACACCACGTACGTGCACCCCGACACGAAGATCAAGGGGCTGCACGCCCGCGGCTACCTCCACCCCGACGAGGCCGGCGCGCCGCTGGTCGACTCCACCGAGCAGACCGTGTCGTGGGCCCAGTCCGCCGGGGCGGTGATCTCCAGCCCGGCAGACCTGAACACCTTCACCTCCGCGCTGCTCGGCGGCCGGCTGCTGGCCCCGCGGCTGCTGGACGCCATGGTCACCGCGACCCCGACGGACACGACCAACACCCGGTTCTACGGGCTGGGCCTGCGCCGCTACGACCTCTCCTGCGGCACGTCGGTCTACGGGCACACGGGCACGGTGCAGGGCTTCTACACGTACGCCTTCTCCACGCGCGACGGACGGCGCAGCCTGTCCGCGATGGCGAACACCTCGAACAAGGGCGCGGCCAACACGGCGCTCGGCGGCACCCTCGAAGCCGCGTTCTGCGGCAAGCAGACCGAGAAGAAGGGTGCCCGCGGCTTCGGCTTCGCCCCGGCCGAGACGGACCTGCCCGAGCACAACGCCCGCTGACACCGGACCGGACGGGCGCCGCCGGGGCGCCTCAGCCGGTGCCCACCGCGTCGTCGCACGCGGGGCAGACCCGGTCCGCGTACCCGGCGTCGTACCACGTCGGGCCGGACTGCCCCGCGGACCGCTGCGGGGCGGCCCGCATGGCGAAGGTGTCCCTGCCGCAGTAGGTCCGCGGACCGGGGACACCGGGCATCCCGGGCATCCCGGGCGCCGCATGCACGCGCACGACGACCACCTCGCCGCCACCCGCGGGCGCGTCGGCGTGCGCCGCCACCGGGTCCTCCACCTCGTACACCACGGCCATCGCACTCATACCCCGACGGTAGGCCGTCCCGGCGGCTCCCGCCGCGCGGCCACGCCGGGCCCGCCCGTCCGCGCCGGATCCCGCGACCGGATCACCTGACGAATCATCAGGTCATCCGTCCCGGACTCTTGACTCCGCCAGCGCCAGTGGCGATTCTCGACCCACCGTTTGCGGGTTCATGACAAGTCGACCACTTCCCTCCGGCCGTCGCGTCCCCGCACGGATCCGGCTCCTCCACCGCGCCATCCGCTGACCGAAGACGTGAGTGATGACCATTTCCCGACACAAGCACCCCAGGCGCAGCCCGATCGCGGTCCTGTCATTGCTCCTCGCCGTGGTGGCGATGGTGCTCGGCCCCGTGCCCAGCTCCGCCGCCGACGACCCCGGCTGGTGGAACCCGGTGGCGCGGCCCGCACCCGACTCCGAGATCAACGTCACCGGCGAACCCTTCAAAGGCACCGACGCCCAGGGACGGGTCCGCGGATTCGTCGACGCCCACGACCACCTGATGTCCAACGAGGGCTTCGGAGGGCGCCTCATCTGCGGCAAGCCCTTCTCCGAGATGGGCGTGGCCGACGCGCTCAAGGACTGTCCCGAGCACTACCCGGACGGCACCCTGGCGATCTTCGACTTCATCACCAAGGGCGGCGACGGCAAGCACGACCCGGACGGCTGGCCCACCTTCAAGGACTGGCCCGCCCACGACTCGCTCACCCACCAGCAGAACTACTACGCGTGGGTCGAACGGGCCTGGCGAGGCGGCCAGCGCGTGCTCGTCAACGACCTCGTCACCAACGGGGTGATCTGCTCGGTCTACTTCTTCAAGGACCGCAGCTGCGACGAGATGACGGCCATCCGGCTCGAAGCGCAGAAGACGTACGACATGCAGGCCTACATCGACAAGATGTACGGCGGCCCCGGAAAGGGCTGGTTCCGGATCGTCACCGACTCCGCCCAGGCCCGCGAGGTCGTCAAGCAGGGCAAGCTGGCGGTCGTCCTCGGGGTCGAGACCTCCGAGCCGTTCGGCTGCAAGCAGATCCTGGACTTCGCGCAGTGCAGCAAGGAGGACATCGACCGGGGCCTCGACGAGCTGCACCGGCTGGGCGTGCGGAGCATGTTCCTCTGCCACAAGTTCGACAACGCCCTGTGCGGGGTCCGATTCGACCAGGGCGCGCTCGGCACCGCGATCAACGTGGGCCAGTTCCTGTCGACCGGGACCTTCTGGAAGACGGAGAAGTGCACCGGCCCCCAGCACGACAACCCCATCGGGCTCGCGGCCGCTCCCGCGGCGCAGAAGGAGCTCCCGGCGGGCGTGTCCGTGCCCTCGTACGCGGCGGACGCACAGTGCAACACGCGCGGTCTGACCGAGCTCGGCGAGTACGCGGTGCGCGGGATGATGAAACGCAAGATGATGCTGGAGATCGACCACATGAGCGTCAAGGCCGCCGGCCGGGCCTTCGACATCCTGGAGTCGGAGTCCTACCCCGGGGTCATCTCCTCGCACAGCTGGATGGACGACAACTGGACCGAGCGGCTCTACAAGCTCGGCGGGTTCGTCGCCCAGTACATGGGGGGCGCCGAGGGCTTCAGCGCCGAGGCCAAGGCCAAGAACGCCCTGCGCGACAAGTACAACGTCGGCTACGGCTACGGCACCGACATGAACGGCGTCGGCGGCTGGCCCGGGCCCCGCGGTGCCGACACCCCGAACCCCGTCCGCTACCCGTTCCGCAGCGTCGACGGCGGCTCCGTCATCGACAAGCAGACCACCGGGCAGCGCACCTGGGACCTCAACACCGACGGCGCCTCGCACTACGGCCTGGTCCCGGACTGGATCGAGGACCTGCGGATCGTCGGCGGCCAGGACGTCGTCGACGACCTCTTCCGCGGTGCCGAGTCCTACCTCACCACCTGGGGCTCGTCCGAGAAGCACAAGGCCGGGGTGAACCTCGCAGCGGGCGCGTCCGCCACGGCCAGCTCCTCGGAGTGGAACCCGTTCACCAGCTACGCCCCCTCCCGGGCCGTCGACGGGAACACGGGCACCCGCTGGGCGAGCGACTGGAGCGACGACCAGTGGATCCGGATCGACCTCGGGGCGGCGAACCTGGTCAGGCGCGTCACTCTCGACTGGGAGCGGGCGCACGGGCAGGCCTACCGCATCGAGCTGTCTGCCGACGGCGTGGACTGGCGGTCCGCGTGGTCCACCACCACCGGTGACGGCGGTCTCGACACGGCCCTGTTCACCGGCACCACGGCCCGCTACGTTCGCGTCCACGGAGTACAGCGCGGCACCAAGTGGGGCTACTCGCTCCATGAGATCGGCGTCTACAGCAGCTGACGCCGCTCACGTCCCCGCGTACGGGGCCGGCCGGATCCGCCGATCCGGCCGGCCCCGTACGCCTTTGCCCGACCGCACCGCACCGCACCGCACGGAACGAAGGGAACCACGCCCATGGCACGGATGCCGTCGGCCGCGCGACGCCGCCAGCTGACCGAGGCGGCGATCCGTGTGATGGCCCGCGACGGCGTCGCCAGGGCGACGACGCGCTCGATCTGCGCCGAGGCCGGCGTCTCCCTGAGCGTCTTCCACTACTGCTTCGACTCCAAGCAGGCCCTGCTGGAGTCCGTCATCGCGGCGATCACCGAGCACGGCATCACCGTGGCGAGGGAGGCCATCCGGCCGCGGGCCACCCTCCGGGAGACCATCCGGGCCGGCTTCCAGGCGTACTGGGACCATGTGGCCGCCAACCCCGGCGAGCACATGCTCACCTACGAACTCACGCAGTACGCCCTGCGCCGGCCAGGATTCGAGCATCTCGCACGACGCCAGTACGAGCTGTATTGCGACACCTACACCGAGCTCCTGGAACAGCTCCGCCGGCTCATGCCCTTCGAGCTGCGCGTACCGGTGCACGTACTGGCCCGGTACCTGGCCGCCATGACGGACGGTCTGACCCTCAACCACCTCGTGCTCGGCGACGCCGCGGTCTCGGCGGCCATCCTCGACATGATCACCGACCATGTGGCGGGGCTCACCGCGACGGCGGACGGGGACGCGGACGGGGACCGGGCGCACTCGCCGGAGTACGCCGGCCCCCCGCTCTCCGTCTGACGGACTCCGCCGGTCAGACGGCGCCGGAGCGGTCGGCGCCCGCCTCGGCGCGGACCAGGCGGGCCGCCTCGACCAGGTTCTCCAGGGAGGCCCGGGTCTCGGGCCAGGCCCGGGTCTTCAGGCCGCAGTCGGGGTTGACCCACAGCCGTTCGGCCGGGATGGCCCCCAAGCCCTTGCGCAGCAGCGCCGAGGCCTCGTCGACGGAGGGGATCCGCGGCGAGTGGATGTCCCAGACGCCCGGCCCGACCTCGCGCGGATAGCCCGCGCCGGACAGCTCGTCGGCGACCTGCATGTGGGACCGGGCCGCCTCCAGGCTGATGACGTCGGCGTCGAGGTCGCCGATGGCCCCGACGATGTCGCCGAACTCGGCGTAGCACATGTGCGTGTGGATCTGGGTGTCCGGCCGGACGCCCGCGGTGGTGAGCCGGAAGGACTCGGTGGCCCAGGAGAGGTAGGCCGCGTGGTCGGCGCCGCGCAGCGGGAGGGTCTCCCGCAGTGCGGGCTCGTCCACCTGGATGACGGAGGTCCCCGCCGCCTCCAGGTCGTTCACCTCGTCGCGCAGGGCCAGTGCGACCTGCCGGGCGGTGTCCGCGAGCGGCTGGTCGTCGCGGACGAAGGACCAGGCGAGCATGGTGACCGGCCCGGTGAGCATGCCCTTGACCGGCTTCGTCGTCTGCGTCTGCGCGTACGCGGTCCAGCGGACGGTCATCGGTTCGGGGCGGGAGACGTCGCCGGCGAGGACGGGCGGGCGGACGTAGCGGGTGCCGTAGGACTGGACCCAGCCGTGCTGCGTGGCGAGGTAGCCGGTGAGCTGCTCGGCGAAGTACTGGACCATGTCGTTGCGTTCGGGCTCGCCGTGCACCAGCACGTCGATGCCCGCCTTCTCCTGGAAGGCCAGCACCTTCCGGATCTCCGCCCTGATGCGGTCCTCGTAGCCGGCGGTGTCGGTGCGGCCGGCCCGCAGGTCGGCGCGGGCCGTGCGCAGTTCGGCCGTCTGCGGGAACGATCCGATGGTCGTCGTGGGCAGCAGCGGCAGGTCGAGGCGGGCACGCTGGGCGGTCGCCCGCTCCTCGTAGGGCCGGCAGCGGCGGCCGTCGGCGTCGGTGACGGCCGCGGTCCGGGCGCGGACGGCGGGGTCGCGGGTGACGCAGGAGTCGGCACGGGAGGCCAGGTCGGCCCGGTTGGCGGCGAGTTCGGCCGCGATGGCGTCCGTGCCGCGGGCGAGGCCGCGGGCGAGCGTGGCGATCTCGGCGGTCTTCTGGCGGGCGAAGGCGAGCCATCGCCGGACCTGCGGGTCGATGTCCCGCTCGGCGGAGGCGTCCAGCGGCACGTGGAGCAGCGAGCAGGAGGCGGCCACGTCGACACTGTCGGCAAGGCCGAGGAGGGTGCCGAGCGTGGCGAGGGACTTCTCGAGGTCGTTGATCCAGATGTTGCGCCCGTTGACGACGCCGGCGACCAGGCGCCTGCCGGGCAGGCCGCCGACGGCGGCGAGGTCGTCGAGGTTCGCGGCGGCCGCGCCGGTGAAGTCCAGGGCGAGCCCGTCCACGGGGGCCTTGGCCAGCACGGCCAGGGCTTCGCCGAGCCGGTCGAAGTACGAGGCCACGAGCAGCTTCGGCCGGTCGGCCGCGGCGCCGAGCTCGCGGTACGCGCGGGCGGCGGCGCTCAGCTCGGCCGGGGTGCGGTCCTGCACCAGGGCGGGCTCGTCCAGCTGCACCCACTCGGCCCCGGCCGCACGCAGGTCGGCGAGGACGCGTGCGTACACCGGGAGCAGCCGGTCGAGGAGGGCGAGGGGGTCGAAGCCGGCCGCCACGCCGGGGGCGGGCTTGGCCAACAGCAGGTACGTCACCGGTCCGAGCAGCACCGGGCGGGCGGTGTGGCCGAGCAGGCGGGCCTCCTCGAACTGGGCGACCGGCTGGGAGGAGTCGGCGACGAAGACGGTGTCCGGGCCCAGTTCCGGCACCAGGTAGTGGTAGTTGGTGTCGAACCACTTGGTCATCTCGAGGGGGGCCACCTCCTGGGTGCCGCGCGCCATGGCGAAGTAGCCGTCCAGGGCGTCCGCGTCGACGGCGGCGCGGTGGCGTGCGGGGACGGCGCCGACCATGACGCTGGTGTCCAGCACGTGGTCGTAGTACGAGAAGTCGCCGGTGGGCACCTCGGTGATGCCGGCGTCGGCCAGCTGCTGCCAGGTGGTCCGGCGCAGGTCGTGGGCCGTCTCCCGGAGGGCGTCGGCGCCGACCCGGCCCTTCCAGTAGCCCTCGACGGCCTTCTTCAGTTCCCGGTTCTGCCCCTGACGGGGGTAGCCGTACACGGTGGCCGCACCGGCCCGTACGGCGGTGGCGGGAGTCTTGCTGGTCACGGAACTCTCCTTCGCGAGCTGTCTCCTGTGGACCCGGTGAGGGTCGGGAGCGCGAAGGGATGACGCATCGGACGGACCTCGACCGGTTGCGGGAGTGCGTACCTGTGCGTACGCGCCCGCGGTAGCCCGCCTGATCTGTCGCCGACCCGCCCACGAGGTCACCGGGATTTCCGCGCACGACGGGTCGCACGCGGGCAACGGGCAGGTCTTCGGACTCGCGGGCACGCCTGCCGGTCTCCCGGCGGGCACCTACTGGCCGTCGCTTCCCAGGACCTCGTCGCGGTCCCAGTGCGTATGACGGCGGTCGTTCCCGCTCACCGCTGCGGGGCAGTCCCGGATTCCCACCGGGTTCCCTCTTACGACGCGTCCCGCCTGGCGGACGGGGCGAACCAGCTGCCCGGCCAGAGTAGATGCCCTTCGCCGGCAACGGGCGGAGTTGTCCGACATCCGGATGGCGGCGTGCAACACCCGGGAGCGCTTGCCGGTCGGAGCGCTGCCCTTCCCCCTCGTACGCGGATCATCGGGTACTCGCCCGTCCACGGGCGCGTTGGGGACCCCACAGCAGGTGGTGTGGCGGATCGCCGACTGCCAAGTCGGCAAGCCGGCGGACCTGGACGGCTTTCGGCGACGACGGTCCCGTGAGCTGATCCGGGCCGTATGGAAAAGGGGCGCCGTCCCGTGGATTTCCACGGGACGGCGCCCTCCTGCGTCTCCGGGCGGGCCGGGCGTCAGTAGCGGTCCAGCACCGTGGTGAGGACCCGGTAGAGGACCGATTCCGGGTCCGCCACCGCCTCCACCGACCGCCAGGCCACGAAGCCGTCCGGGCGGACCAGGACCGCTCCTCCCGGGGTGGTGCCGTGTGCCTCGGCCCAGTCGCCGCCGTCCTCCGGGATCAGGTCGGCCTCCGGGCCGGTGCCGATCGCGTAGGCGTCCAGGCGGACGTTCATCCGCTTGGCGACCGATCCCGCCGCACCGCTCCACGGCGTGCCCTCGGAGCTGAGCAGGACGAACGACCGCTCGTAGAGGTCGACGGTGGACCTGCGCCGCCCCGCCACCGGGTCGCGCAGCCACAGGTGAGGGGCGCGCGAGCCCGGGTCTCCGCACAGCCGCATCCGCTCGGGCACGACCGGCAGGTCCGGGTCGGCTCCCACCACCGCGCCCTGGGCGTACCGGTACCCCATGGCCACGGCGAGGACCCCGTTCTGCCGGCCGCCGGCGCGCGCCGGCGCCTCGGGGACGGACTCGGGCTCCGGTTCGTAACCCGGGTGGCTGTGCTCGGCCGAACGGGCCGAGGCCCGCTCGCTCGTCGCCCGCGCCACCGGGAGCCGCTCGGCCTCGTACGTCTCCAGCAGCCCGGGACCTGCGGCGCCGTCCAGCACCGCGGCGATCTTCCAGGCGAGGTTGTGCGCGTCCTGGATGCCCGTGTTGGAGCCGAAGGCTCCGGTGGGCGACATCTCGTGGGCGGAGTCGCCGGCGAGGAAGACCCGGCCGGCCGCGTACCGCTGGGCGACGCGCTCGGCTGCGTGCCACGGCGCCTTCCCGGTGATCTCGACGTCCAGGTCGGGCGCGCCGACGGCCCGCCGGATGTGCTCGACGCAGCGTTCGTCGGTGAAGTCCTCGAGGGTCTCGCCCCGGTCGGGGTGCCACGGGGCGTGGAAGACCCACCGCTCGCGGTTGTCGACGGGCAGCAGGGCCCCGTCGGCGTCGGGCTTGGTCAGGTAGCACACGATGAAACGCCGCTCGCCGATCACGTCCGCGAGCATGTGGGACCGGAAGGTGATGCTCACGTTGTGGAACAGGTCCCCGGGACCGCTCTGGCCGATACGGAGCTGTTCGCGCACGGGGCTGCGCGGCCCGTCGGCGGCGACGAGGTAGTCGGCGCGCACCGTGCTGTGCTCCCCGGTCTCGCGGTTCACGACGATCGCGGTGACCCCGCTCCCGTCCTGCTCGAAGGAGAGCAGTTCGGTGGAGAACCGCAGGTCCGCCCCGAGCGTGGGGGTCACGGACATGAGGACCGGCTCGATGTCGTTCTGGCTGCACAGGCACCAGGTCGAGGGGCTGAACCGCGCCAGCGCGCCACCCGGGTCGATCTGTTCGAAGAGCCACTCCTGGTCGTCACCGGTCAGCGAGCCGCCCTGGAGGATGCCGTGGTTGTCCGCCAGGACCGAGGCGGCCTCGCGGATCCGGTCCTCGACCTCGGCGACCCGGAACAGCTCCATCGTGCGTACGTTGATACCGCGTCCACGCGGGTGCAGCGAGGTTCCCGCGTGCTTCTCGACCAGCATGTGCGTGATGCCATGACGGCCGAGGAACAGCGAGGTGCACAGGCCCACCAGCGAGCCGCCCACGATGAGGACCGGGACGCGGTGGTCGACGTTTTCCTTCATGGATCTTCCATGCCCTGTACGGGGCGGGTTCCCTCGCTCGTTCACCCGCTTGGTTCTCTCCTCTCGCGCCGACGGGGCTACCGGACCACGATCGGTTCGGGTGGCGCCGCCCCGTGGCGACCGTGTGGTCTCGAAGGAGTGTGAACGATGACAACCTTGTCGGAACGGATATCCCAGTCCGCCTTCGACGACTCGCGACTTCGGGTCGTGCTGCTGCTGGATCTGTACGACGGTGCGCAGAACCAGTTCCTGGAGGTCTACGAGGACCTCCACAAGCAGGTCTCCTCCGTTCCCGGGCACATCCGGGACGAGCTGTGCCAGTCGATCGAGAATCCGTCGCAATGGCTGATCACCAGTGAATGGGAGAGCGCACCGCGGTTCTTGGCCTGGGTCAACAGCGAGGAGCACGTCGCGTCGGTCCAGCCGTTGCACGGCTGCGTACGGGACACCCGCTCGCTGAGGTTCAGCGTGCTGCGGGAGACCGGCCAGGACCACGGCCCCGCCGTCGCGGGATTCTCCTCCGGCGCGTCCGCCGGCCCCGGCTTCGCTTCCCCTTCCGCGGAAGCCCCGGACCGGTCCAGGGGCCGGGGCCGCCTCCAGGTCGCCCCGCGGCGCGGCGACGGCGTCGTCCGCCACGCCCTGACCTTCACCGTCAAGCCGGGCAGCGAGGCCGTCGTGGCGGAGCTGCTGAGCGGGTACGCGTCCCCGCAGGCGCAGGTCGACGAGCACACCCGGCTGCGCCGCACTTCGCTCTTCATGCACGGCAACCGGGTCGTGCGGGCCGTCGAGGTCGAGGGCGACCTGCTCGCGGCGCTGCGACACGTGGCCCTGCAGCCCGAGGTCAGGGCGCTGGAGGAGGCCATCAACCCGTACCTGGAGCAGGACCGCGATCTCAGCGACCCCGGCTCGGCCCGGACCTTCTTCACCCGTGCGGCGCTCCCCGCGGTGCACCACGTGGCGGCCGGCGGCGGCGAGAGCCGGGAACTCGGACGGCACGCGCTGTTCTACCCCGCCAAGAAGGGCTGCGGGATGGAGCTGGCCCGGCTGCTCGCCGCACAGGACGAGGCGGCCGTGGACGACGCGGCGAGTCCCATCGAGGCGAGCACCGTCTTCCAGCGCGACGACATCGTCGTGCGGCTCCTCGACCTGCGCGGGCCGCACGACGCCCGGCCGGCTCTGACGCTCGGCGTCGAGGGCGGCCACCGGGCGGCGGTGCTCGCGCGGCTGCTCGACAGCGCCAAGGACGGCGTCCCCACCACCCACCAGGAGATCTCACGCTTCCTCGAGCGCTCTGAGATGCGCCTGATCACCGACCGGCGTTCGCCGGACCGAGCCTGAGGAGAAGCCCGCCATGACCGAGCGACTGACCGTGGAAGAGCTGGCCGCGCTGATGAAGAAGGGGGCGGGCATCGCCGTGGACCCCGCCGTGATGGCGAGCCGGCCGGACTCGCAGTTCGACGAGTGGGGGCTCGACTCCCTGGGACTGCTGGGCATCGTCGGCGAGCTGGAGAACCGGCACGGCCGGTCCCTCCCCGCCGGTGCGGACCAGTGCAAGTCCCCGCGCGAGTTCCTCGACCTCGTCAACAACGCCCTGACGGCAGGGACCTGACGCGTACGGGCGTACGGGCGCCGCCGCCCGTACGCACGACGACGCCCCGGGACCGGCCGACCGCCGGTCCCGGGGCGTCGTGGCGTGTGCCGGCCGGGATCACCCGGGCACGGTGCACTCGAAGGCGTGCAGGTACGCGTTGACGGGCCGGATGTCGCCGAGCACCAGTCCGGCGTCGGCCAGCCGGGTGCTGAGGCTCTCCTTGGTGTGCTTGGCACCGCCGACGTTGAGCAGCAGCATCAGGTCCATGGCCGTGGTGAACCGCATCGACGGCGTGTCGTCGACCAGGTTCTCGATGGCGACGACCCTGGCTCCGGGGCGGGCGGTGGCGACGACGTTGCGCAAGCACCTGCGGGTGCTCCCGTCGTCCCATTCGAGGATGTTCTTGATGATGTAGAGGTCGGCCTCGACCGGGACGGCCTCACGGCAGTCGCCGGGGACGATACGGGTGCGGTCGGCGAGGGGACCGCCGTCCAGCAGGCGGGGATCGGCCTTGGCGACCACACCGGGCAGGTCGAGCAGGTGCCCCCGTACGGTCGGGTGCTTCTCGAGGAGGCTGGCCAGCACGTGCCCCTGGCCGCCGCCGATGTCCGCGACCACCGAGACGCCGGTGAGGTCGAGGAGGGCCGCGACGTCCAGCGCCGACTGCACGCTGGAGGTGGTCATGGCGCGGTTGAAGACGTGCGCCGACTCGTGCGCGTCCTCGTGCAGGTAGTCGAAGAACCCCTTGCCGAAGAGGTCGTGGAAGATGCCCGCGCCGTCACCGGTGCGCACGGCGTCGTCGAGCCGCGGCCACGCCTGCCAGGTCCAGGGTTCGGTGCACCACAGGGAGATGTAGCGCAGGCTGTGCGGGTCGTCCTCCCGCAGCAGCCGCGACATCTCGGTGTGGACGAAGCTTCCGTCCTCGGTCTCGGCGAAGATCCCGTAGCAGGACAGGGCCCGGAGCAGGCGTTGCAGGGGCTTCGGCTCCACGTGCACCGCGGCGGCGAGCTCGGCGGGAGTGGCGGGCGACTCCCCGAGGGCGTCGGCGACCTTCAGGCGTGCCGCGGCCCGTACGGCGGCGGCGACGGCCGCCCCGAAGGCGAGCTCGCGCAGGCGCATGGCGGGCGGGGGCGTGTGCGGGGGGCCGGCGTTCGGGGCGGGAACGGGCACCGGGGCGGGGGCGGGGGTGGAACTCACCGTGGTCATACGGCCTCGATTCTCCTGATGAGGGGGAACACGGGTCAGCACATGCCGGTGGGCACGGAGGTGTCGCACCGGTTGTTGAGGAACCGGTTGCCCGACCCGGCTCCCTGGTTGGCCAGGTCGGCCGGCAGGTTGTCCCGCACCACGTTGTTCTCGATGACGTTGTCGGTGTTCGTCGCGCCCACGAAGCTCTTGAACAGCAGGATGCCGCCCGACAGGGGGGAGGATCCGACGTTGCCGCGGATGGAGTTCGAACGCACGATCGTCTCTTCGGCGCCGGTGAGAACGACGCCGACGCCCTGGATGTCGGGGAGGCGGCTGTTGCCCTTGCAGAACTTGTTGTTCTCGTGGATGCGGTTGCCGCGGATGGTCAGGTCCCCGGCGCCGGGCTCGCCCTCGTCGCCGACGACGAACACGCCGCCGCAGTTGCCGGTGAGGTTGTTGCCGCTGACGGTGAGGTTGCGCACGCGCCTGACGGTGACGCCGATCCGGTTGCCGGTCAGCCTGTTGCCCCGGATCACGGCGCCCCGGGTGTCGGTGGCGCCGCCCTCGCGTGCGACCGTGTTGGCGATGAAGATGCCGGACTCGGCGTTGTCGCGGGCGATGTTGTCGCGGAAGAACCCGCGGGTGGAGCGTTCCTGGGCGATGCCCCAGGTGCTGTTGTTCTCCGAGATCACGCGCTCGACGCTCAGCCGGTCGGTGTACGAGGCCCAGATGCCGTTCCGCTTGAAGCCGGAGACGGTGAGCGCACGGATCTCGACGCCGGTGACGGGCTGTTCCTCGGTCCCCATGACGCAGATGCCGGTGTCGGCCTGGGAGCAGGCGGGGGCTGCGCGTCCGGACGCCTTGGGGGTGGCGGGCAGGGTCTTCGCGGCGGGCGGCCTGATCACCGTCCGCTCGCCCCAGCCGCGCAGCGTCAGCCTCTTCGTGATCAGCACGTTCTCGTAGTAGGTGCCGGGCATCACGGTGATGATGTCGCCCGGCTGCGCGGAATCCACCGCGTCCTGGATCGAGTCGCCCGGGTGCACTCGGTGTCCGGCCGCGGAGGCGGGTGGCGCGAACACGCCGAATCCAGCGGCCATGACGACGGCGATGCACGTGAGGGACTTGAGTTGTCGGTTCGTCACAATGCAGAAGTTATGGGCGATTGGGGCATATCGCCACACTGGGTGAGCGTATCGATGCATGCCGTGGGCAAACGGCCGCATTTTGACGTCCGGAGAGTGGATCGTCATACCGGTGGCCGGGGGCCGTCGGGCGCTGTTGCCCTCCGATCGGCAACGGCTCAGGTCATGGCCGGTTTCCCGGTCGCCCTCGAAACGGGCAACGGGCAACGGGTCGCCCCCGCCGCCCCGGCGGCGCAAGTCTGGTGGCGTCAGCACGAGGAGCCATCCGCAAGGGGAAACCATGCGCAAGCTGTTCCGCGGCGCCGCCGCTCTCGCCACCTCCGTCGTCGCCGTGGTCGCGCTCAGCGCCTCGGTGGAGGCAAAGCCGGTCGACGTCTGGGCGGGCTGCCCGGACGGGGCGGTCTGCATCTACCCTCAGAACCAGAACCCGGCCGTCAGGCCGACCCACGTCTTCCACAGGTACGGGTCCCACAACCTCACCGACCAGTTCGGGAACCACTGGGTGCTCAACAATCAGTACGGCGGTGCGACCGCAAACCTGTGCACCGGCTCCAACGGCGCGGGCTGCGGCCGCCCCATCGCCGCCAAGACCGGTGTCTACGCCGACCTCACGCCGATCAACTCGATCCGCCTCAACCCGTAGCACGTCCGCGGAAAGGTCGTCCGGGGCCGCCGCACGCGACGGCTCCGGAGGTTCCTGTTCTCGTCATACCGGCTGGAGGACCCAGTTCTCCGGCCGCCCCTGGCGGTAGTCTGGGCAGCACCACCTCGCTGCCTGGGCGCGCACGCCATGGGGGATGTTTTGGGGGATCCGGACCGCCGGCGGAAGACCGACCACTTGCGGGAGTCCGACGACACCGCACGGCCTTTCCCTGCCCAGCTGAGACGTCTGCGGTTGCAACGCGGGCTGTCGCTCGCGGACCTCGCGCGCGAGACGCACTACAGCAAGGGCTACCTCAGCAAGATCGAGACGGGCTCGAAGCGCGTCACCGTCGACGTCGCGCGGCGCTGCGACGACGTACTGCGGGCAGGGGGTGAACTGCTGCGGATGGCCCGGGAGACGGAGGCCCCCGAGGGAGATGCCGCCGCCGGCGAGGCCGCCGGCCCCGCCGGGTCGCGGACGGACGGCGAATGCCCCTACCGCGGCCTGCCCGCCTTCACCGCGCGCGACGCCCGGTGGTTCTTCGGCCGGGAGCGGGCCACCGCCGAGTTGGCCGAACGGGTCTTCGAACGGACGGGCGCGGGGCCGGTGATGGTCGTCGCCCCGTCGGGCGCCGGGAAGTCCTCCCTGCTGAACGCCGGCCTCGTACCGGCCCTGGGCGGCGGCGGATTCCCCATGCCCGGCGCCGACAGCTGGCCCGTGGTCAGGTGCACGCCCACCGCGCACCCGCTGGACGAACTGCTCGGCCGCGCGGCGAAGGTGCTCGGGGGCGATCTCGGCGTCACCTCGGGAGAGTTGCGGGAGCGCCCACACCGACTGCTCGAAGCGGTCCACCGGCTGTCGGAGCCACGCGGGGCGGCCGCCCGGGACCTGCGGCCGCCGCCCCTGCGCCCGGTGCTGATCGTCGACCAGTTCGAGGAGCTGTTCACCCTCTGCACCGACGAGGACGAGCGGCGCGCGTTCGTACGGGTGCTCTGCGCGCTCGCCGTCCCGGGTCCGGCGCCCACCCCGCATGATCCGGCCGTCGTGGTGCTCGGCGTACGGGCCGACTTCACCGGGAACTGCCTGGACCTGCCGGAGCTGGCCGCGGTCTTCACCGGCGGACTGTTCGTCCTGCCGCCGATGTCACCGGAGGAACTGCGGGAGTCGATCACCCGCCCGGCCCGGCTCGCCGGTCTCGCCCTCGAACCCGGGCTGGTCCCCCTGCTGCTGCGCGACGTGGGCCTGCGCGACGACACCTCCGCAGAGACGACACCGTCCGGCGCGCTGCCCCTGGTCTCCCACGCGCTGATGGCCACCTGGCGGCAGCGCGAGGGCGCCACCCTGACCGTCGCGGGGTACGAACGCACCGGCGGCATCCAGGGCGCAGTCGCCCGGACCGCCGAGGAGGTGTTCGCCCGCCTCTATCCCGCCGAACAGAACACGCTCCGGCGCATCCTGGTGCGGCTCGTGCACGTCGCCGAGGGTACGGGTGCCACGCGGCACCGGATGAGCCGGACGGCCCTCATGGAGCAACTGGCCGACGCCGGGCCCGCCGCGGCCGCGCTCGACACCTTCGTACGGGCTCGTCTGATCACCATGGACAGCGACACCGTGGAGATCACGCACGAGGCCCTGCTGCACGCCTGGCCGCGACTGCGCGGCTGGATCAGCGCCGACCGTGCGGGGCTGCTGATCCACCAGCAGCTCGCCCACGCCGCGGCCGAGTGGGAGCGCGAGGGCCGCGATCCGTCGGCGCTCCACCGGGGGAGCCGGCTGGACACCGCCCGCGCCTGGGCGGACGAACTCGACGGCAGGAGCCGCCTCAGCCCCCGGGAGGCGGCCTTCCTCCGGGAGAGCCAGGCGGCACAGGACGGGCGGGAGCGGCAGGCCGCCCGCCAGGCGCGGTTGCGCCAGCGCATGCTGGCCACACTGGTCGTCCTGCTGGTCCTGGCCGTGGGCGCCGGCGGACTGGCGTACCAGCAGCGCGCGGGAGCGCTCGGCCAGGAGCGGATCGCCCGTTCACGGGCGCTCGCCCTGCAGTCGGCGGCGCTGGCCGCGGGCCAGCCGGAGGCTTCGATGCTGCTCGCCGGGGACGCTTACCGGACCGCGGGGACGAGCGAGGCGCGCGGGGCGCTGCTGAGCACGCAGTCCCAGCCGTTCGTCGCCCGGCTGGGCGGGCACGGCGGGCCGGTCAACGCGGTGGCCTTCGGGCCGGACAACGGCATCCTGGCGACGGGCAGTTCCGACGGGACCGTGACCCTGCGGCGGGTGTCCGACCGGCGTACGACCGCGAGCTTCACGCTGCCCGGTCGGGTCCGCTCGGTCGCCGTGAGTCCCGACGGCCGGACCCTCGCGGCGGCCTCCACGGACGGGCCCGCGCGGCTGTGGGACACCGCCGACGGCCGGACGAAGGCGGTGCTCCCGGCGAGCACGGCGGGCTCCCGGGCCGTGGCCTTCGCACCGGACGGGAGGAGCGTGGCGACCGGCTGCCCGGACGGGACGGTGCGGTTGTGGGAGACCGGCGGGGAGTCGCGGGAGGTCGCGTCGCTGGCGGGGCACGCCGGACGGGTCAACGCCCTGTCCTTCGCCGCGGACGGGCGGACGCTCGTCTCGGCCGGCGCCGACCGGACCGTACGGCTGTGGGATCCGGTGGAGGCGCGTGCGCTGGCCGTCCTGTCCGGGCACACCGACGAGGTGCTGGGGGCTGCGTTCGCCCCCGACGGCCGTACGGTCGCCACGGGCGGCGTGGACCGGACCGTACGGCTGTGGGACGTGGCCGGGCGCCGGACGACGGCCACGCTGACCGGGCACAGCGACGACGTCAACGGTGTCGCCTTCACACCGGACGGCACGACGGTGGTCAGCGCGGGCGGCGACGGGGCCACCCGGATGTGGGACGTGGCCGGCGGCCGGCTGACGGCGACGCTGGCCGGGCACACCGACTACGTGCTCGGGGTGGCCGTGGACAGCCGGGGCGCGATGCTGGCCACCGCCGGGTTCGACCAGTCGGTGGTGCTGTGGGACCTGCGGGGCGCGGTGCTGGCCTCGCGGCCTTTCACGGAGATCTGGCACGCCGCGTACAGCCCGGACGGAAAACTGCTGGCCACGGCGGAGGCGGATCACACGGTCCGGCTGTGGGACGTGGCGGGGCGCCGGGTCGCGGCCACCTTCGAGGGGCACAGCGAGACGGTGTTCGCGGTGGACTTCGCCCCGGACGGGCGGACACTGGCCTCGGCCGGCTCCGACGGGACTGTCCGGTTGTGGGACCTCGCGGCGGGGACCCCGTCGGCCACGCTGGCCGGCCAGGGCGGGACCGTGTTCGCGGTGGACTTCGCCCCGGACGGGCGGACACTGGCCTCGGCCGGCTCCGACGGCACGGTCCTGCTGTGGGACGTCGCCTCGCGCCGCCGGCTCGCCACGCTCGACGGGCACACCGACTTCGCCAACGACGTGGCGTTCAGCCCCGACGGACGCACCCTGGCCAGCGCCGGTGACGACCTGACGGTCCGCCTGTGGGACGTGGCCGGCCGCCGCCCGCTCGCCGCCCTCACCGGCCATACGGGCGCGGTTCGCGGCGTGGCCTTCAGTCCCGACGGGCGCACGCTCGCCACCAGCGGCAACGACGGGACCGTACGGCTGTGGGACGCGCAGCGCCACCGCTTCGAGGCGGCCCTGTCCGGCCACACCGGGTCGGCGCGGGGCATCGCCTTCTCCCCCGACGGGCGCACGCTGGCGAGCAGCGGCAACGACCGCACAGTGCGGCTGTGGGACGTGGCCGGCCGGCGCACGCTGGCGGCGCTTTCCGGACACACGAACGCGGTGTGGGGCGTCGCTTTCGCCCCTGACGGCGGGACGGTGGCGAGCAGCAGCACGGACGGCACCGTGCGGCTGTGGGACCTGGACGTGAGGGCGCGACTGGCGGCGATCGACCGGCTGCGGTCAGGGCGGGTCGGCAGCCGGTCCGGGGGCTTCCGCCCTGGCCGAAGGGCGGCTTCTTTCAGCCGAATTCGACGACGCGGCCATCAGAACTCGGCCACAGTTTGGCTGAAACTCCTTTGCAGAAAACGTTGCTGGAAACCAGCCGATCGATAGTACGATTTACACCGAACATGTGCCCTTGGCAACCATCGACGGGACCTCGACCATCCACATCCGCCGCCAAAGGCGCATGCCGCATTGCCGTTTGTCCACCGGCACCGCCGGGTGCACGGCCGAGGTCACAAACCTTGACGGGCGGACGCGGGCATCGTGCACACCATGCGCGCCGCCCGTCCTCCGCCGGCAACAACTAGGGGAGATTTTTCGTGTCGCACATGCGCAAGATCGTCGTTGCAGCCATTGCCGTTTCGCTGACCACCGCCGGAATTACGGCCAGCGCCTCCGCGGACCCGTCGCAGGAATCGAAGGCCCAGGTCGCCGTCGCCGAGGCCGGCATCACCGGCACCTGGTACAACCAGCTCGGTTCGACCTTCATCGTGACCGCGAACGCCGACGGCAGCCTCACCGGAACCTACGAGTCGGCCGTCGGCAACGCCGAGAGCCGCTACGTCCTGACCGGCCGCTACGACAGCACCCCGGCCACCGACGGCAGCGGCACCGCCCTCGGCTGGACGGTGGCGTGGAAGAATAGCTACCGCAACGCCCACTCCGCCACCACGTGGAGCGGCCAGTACGTCGGCGGCTCCCAGGCCCGCATCAACACCCAGTGGCTGCTGACCTCCGGCACCACCGAGGCCAACGCCTGGAAGTCCACGCTGGTCGGCCATGACACCTTCACCAAGGTGAAGCCGTCCGCCGCCGCCATCGACGCCGCCAAGAAGGCCGGCGTCAACAGCGGCAACCCGCTCGACGCCGTCCAGCAGTAACGGCGTCCGGGCCCCCAGGGTGCCGAGACGCCGGACCGAACGCGTGGGGGCGGTCCGGAGGAGTCCTCTCCGGACCGCCCGCCGTCCGCGGACCCGCCCGGGCGGATTCCGCGCGAGACGCGTCTCACACGGTTTCCTCCCCGGCCGGTATTCCGGCGTATTCACGCCGGCTTGATACCGTCGACCGGGGGGAAGGTGGAATTGACGTGATGGTGGCAATGCCCGTTGACACTTTGGATCTGTTCGACCAGGGGTACGCGCTGGACCCGTATCCGGCGATGGCGGCGCTCAGAGAGCACGAGCCCGTGAAGTTCGACGAGAACACGGGGCTTTGGCTGATCAGCCGGTACGAGGACGTACGCGCCATTCTGCTCGATCCCGAGAATTTCCTTCCGGACAATGCGATCGACGCCGTGGGGCGATTCTCCGTGCCGACCCTGCGCGTCCTCGCACGCGTCAAGTTCGATCTCCCGCAAACGCTTGCAAACAACGGTTCCGACAGCCATGCCGGCTATCGGCGCATGATGACCAAAATCTTCAACGCCCAGGCCGTGGCCGCGTCCGTGCCGATGGTCGAGAAGGTCGTGGCCGAGGCCCTCGACGACGTCGGGCAGCGACTCGCCGCCGACGGGGTGTGCGATCTGGCGACGACCGTCGCCCGGGACGTTCCCTTCCGGGTGATGCTGCGTCTGCTCGGCCTGGAATCGGCCATCGACGTGGACATCGACACCCTGGCCCGCTGGAGCGACGCCTCCCTGGAGCTGTTCTGGGGACGGCCCGGCGGCGAACGCGAAGTGGCACTGGCCCGCGAGGCCGCCGCGTTCTACGCCTGGCTCACCGGCCTGGTGTCGAAGCCCGCGCCCGAGGCGGCCACGCTGCTCGGCGCCCTGGACGCGCACCGGCTGCCCGACGGGGAGCCGCTGGGGGTCCCCCAGAAGGCCGCCGTGGTCTACTTCATGATCATCGCCGGTCAGATGACGACGACCCAGATGCTGAGCACCATGTACCGCAGGGCGCTCCAGGAGCCGGGCCTGTGGGAGCGGTTCGCCGCCGAACCCGCGACCGTGGAGCCCTGGACCGAGGAGGTGCTGCGGAGGGACCCGCCCATCACCACCTGGCGCCGGGTCACCGGCCGGCCGATGACGCTGTCCGGTGTGGATCTCCCGGCCGGGGCGCCGCTGCTGCTGATGCTGTCGTCCACCGGTTCGGACAGCGCCGTCTTCGAGAACCCCGAGCAGATCTGTCCGCACCGGGCCAACGCGCGCAAGCACCTGTCCTTCGGCATCGGACGCCACCGCTGCTCCGGGGCCGAACTGGCCAGGACGGAGGCCGACGTGGTGATGCGGATGACGGCCGCCCGCTTTCCGGACCTGCGGTTCTGCGCCGAGTCCTCGCCGCGGATGCTGGCGCTGCTGTCGTTCCGCGCCCCGCTCCAGGTCCTGGTGCGGCGGGGCTGACCGACCCCGCCGCCCCACCCGGGACCGCCGTGCCGCCGCGGCGGTGGGCCCCTGCCCGGTCGCGTGCCCTACCCGGACCGAGGCGGGTCCCGTGACCCACCGGGCGCGCGGGCGGGTTGTCCCGCCGGGGTCCGGGGCCGAACCTCGCGGCACAGGGCCCGGGCGGCGATGAGCGTGCCGCGCCTAGGCACGTCGTACAGCTCCACCGCCGCCCGGTCTCCTCGCCGACGGCCGAGGCGGCTGTCTCACCAGGGGTTGTGCTTGACCACCACCTCGATCGCCCGGTCGATCTCCGCCTCGGTCAGGTCGGCCCGGGACGTGAGCCGGATGCGGGAGAACCGGTCGGGCACCGACGGCGGGCGGAAGCAGGCCACCTTGACGCCGTCGGCCAGGCAGTCCTCGGCCCACTGCGCGGTCCGGGCCGCGGAGGGTCCGCGGACCGAGACCACCGCCGCCTGCGCCTCGGTCACCGGCAGGCCGGCGGCCGTGAGTCGTTCGGCGAGCGCCACCGCCACCGCGCGGGTACGGGCCGGCCGGTCGGGCTCGGCGCGCAGCACCCGGAGCGCCGCCAGGGCCCCGGCGGCGGAGGCCGGGGCGAGCCCGGTGTCGAAGAGGAAGCTGCGGGCGGTGTTCATGACGTGGTCGACGACCCGGCGGGGGCCGATCACCGCCCCGCCCTGGGCGCCCAGGGACTTCGACAGGGTGATGGTGGTGACCACGTCGGGGCTGCCGGCCAGGCCGGCGGCGGTGACGGCGCCCTCACCCCGCTCCCCGACGACGCCGAAGCCGTGCGCGTCGTCGACGAGCAGGCCGGCGCCGTGGCGGCGGCAGGCGTCGAGGACGGCGCGGAGGTCGACGAGGTCGCCGTCGACCGAGAACACCGACTCGGTCACCGCCACCGCGCGCTGCTGTTCCCGTTCGGCGAGCACCCGCTCCAGGGCCTGCGGGTCGGCGTGTCCGGTGTCGACGACGTCGGCGCCCGAGAGCCGGTATCCGTCGATGAGGGAGGCGTGGTTGAACGCGTCGGAGGCGATCAGGGTGCCCGGGCGGGCCAGCACGGTCACCGCACCCAGGTTGGCCAGGTAGCCGGAGGAGAAGACCAGTGCGGCCTCCGCCCCGGTGAACTCAGCCAGTTCCCGCTCCAGTTCGACGTGCACCTCGGTCGTTCCGGTGGCCAGCCGGGAGCCGGTGGACCCCGCGCCCCAGGTCCGGGAGGCGTCGGCCGCGGCCCGGACCACGTCGGGGTGGCGGGTGAGGCCGAGGTAGTCGTTCCCGCCGAAGTCGATCACGTTCGGCCGGGGGCCCCGGACCTGGACCCGCCGGGTGAGGCCCGCACGGTCCCGGCGCCGGGTGCTGTCGTCGATCCATGCGAAGACGTCGTGGGGATCGCCGTGTCGCTGTGTTTCCATCGCTTCGCTCCGAACGCTATCCGACAGGGCCGAGGACGAGGACGCCGTTGTGGCCGCCGAAGCCGAACGACTGCGTGATTGACGGTCCGGGCTCCCACTTCCTGCCCTCGCCGGTCACCACGTCCACGGCGAGCGCCGGGTCGGGCGTGGTCAGCCCGATGGTCGGCGGTATCAGTCCGTGGCGCATGGACAGCAGGACCGCGACCGCCTCGAGGGCGCCGCCCGCGCCGAAGGCGTGTCCGGTGGCCCCCTTGGTGGAGGTGACCGGCGGACAGTCCTCGAAGACGGACAGAATGGCGTTCGTCTCCGCCTCGTCGTTGCGCTGGGTGCCCGTGCCGTGCGCGTTGATCTGCCGGACGTCCCCGGGGCGCACCCCGGCGTCCTGGAGCGCCAGGCGGATGCAGCGGGCCGCGTCGGCGCCGGTGGGCGCGGGCATGGTGATGTCGTGCGCGTCGGCCGTGCTGCCGGAGCCGAGCACCTCGCCGTGGACGGTGGCGCCACGCGCCACCGCCGTGTCCCATTCCTCCAGTACCAGCACCGCGGCGCCCTCGGCGATGGCGAAGCCGTCGCGTTCGGCGTCGAAGGGCCGGGTGCGGCCGGACGGTGACAGGGCCCGCATGTTGGTGAACCCGGCCACGATGGTCGGTGTGACGGCCGCCTCGGTGCCGCCGGCGAGCACCCGGTCGCAGGTGCCGTCGGCGATCATCCGCGCGGCGTGCCCGATGGCGTGGGTGGCCGCGGCGCAGGCGGTCTCCAGGCTCTCGCACGGGCCCCGCCAGCCGCGGCGCATGGCGACGGTCGCGGCGGCGGCGTTGGCCATCATCATCGGAACGAGGAAGGGGGAGACCCGCCTGCCGCCGCGCTCGTGGTGGATGACGCTCTGCCGTTCGAAAGTGCTGACTCCGGCGAGGGCAGTGGCGACGACGACGCCGCTGCGTTCGGCGTCCACCTCCGCCAGGCCGGCGTCGCGGTGGGCCATGTCGGCCGCAGCGACGGCGAACTGGGTGAACCGGTCGGTGTGCCGGGCTTCCCGGACGTCCATCCACGGTGACGGGTCCCAGTCCGTCAGCTCCCGGTGGCCGTCCGGCGGCGTCCGGAAGAGGCCTTCCCAGAAGGCCTCCGGCCCGGTGCCGCAGGCGCTCACGACACCGATACCGGTGACCGCGACGCGGCGAGCGCCGTCTGTTGCGCCGTTCATCAGGCGACCAGCGACAGGATCAGCCGGTGCAGGTCGCCGACGGTCCGGATGTCCTCCACGGACTCGTCGGGCACCGAGATGCCGAACTCCTCCTCGACCGCCATGACCAGTTCGACCTGGATGAGACTGCTGGCGCCGAGGTCGTCGGCCAGGTCCGCGTCCTGCGTCACGGACTCGGGCTTGACCTGCAGGACATCGACGGTGCAGGTGGTGAGCCGGTCGAATACGTCGTCGTTAGCCACGGGTGGCCAACCTCCCCCAGAATCAGATGGATTGTGTGTGTTCGATGCTTCTCCGGCATCCGGTCGCCGTGTCGGCGCCGGAGGTCCGGACGTCGGTCGGGGTCACCCTTCGGGCACGGGCTCGCGCAGCACGCCGGCGGGCTTGCCCGACCGGCCCCCGGGACCTGCGCAGACCCTCGGCAGGACGACGAGGGCCAGGGCGATCAGCTCCAGGCCCGCCCCCGTCCACGCCAGGGCGGCAGGCGAGAGCCGGTCGAGGACCGCGCCGCCGACCGCACCACCGAGGGCGACGCCGAGGTACGACGCGGAGCTGTTGACGGAGATGGCCACGCTCGGGGCCGTCGGCGCCAGGTCCAGGACCCGGTGGATGGCGGTGGGCGGTTCGGCCCAGTAGACCGTGCCCCAGGCGACCGTCACGGCGAGGAAGACCGCCACGACCACCGCCGATCCGGAGGCGAAGAAGCTCGCCAGCACGGCCAGGAGGACCATGGTCAGCGCGACGCCCGACACCGAGGCGGTGAAGGTGCGCTCCGCTCCGATGCGGTCGCCCAGCCGGCCGCCGACCGCGTTGCCGACCGCCCCCGCCACGCCGAACACCAGCAGGACGATGCTCACGCTGGCGTCGTCCAGGCCCGTGGTGGCGCGGGTGAAGGCGGCCAGGTAGGTGAAGACGGTGAAACAGCCCGCGACCGCGAACAGGTTGGCCAGGACGGCCAGCAGCACCGGACGCTGCGCACCGATCCGCAGCCGGTCCCCCATGCTGATCGGTGGCGGCTGGGGCACCGCGGGCAACATCGTGGACAGCCCGATGAGGACGGGCAGGGCGAGCACCACGACGAGCACCAGCGTGAGGCGCCAGCTGCCGAGCTGTCCCACCAGGGTCCCGCCGGGCACACCCAGCGCCGTGGCGACCGTGAGGCCGCCGATGATCATGGAGACCGCCCTTCCCCGGTACCGCTCCCCCGCCAGCGCCGTCGCGGTGGCGGCGGCGGTGTTCATGTAGAGGGCGGCGCTGATCCCCGCGAGGATGCGGGCCGCCATCAGCACCCCGTACGTCGGGGCGACGGCACCCAGCAGGTTCGCGAGCAGGAAGGCCGACATGGAACCGCGCAGCATGACGCGCCGGGACAGTCCGGCGGTCAGGGTCATCAGGACCGGCGCGCTGATCGCGTAGCTCAGCGCGAAGGCCGTGACGAGCTGTCCGGCCATCGGCTCGGACACGTCCAGATCACCGGCGATGCGGGGAAGAATCCCGCTGATGACGAAGCCGTCCGTGCCGACGGCAAAGGAGCCGATTGCGAGAAGCGCCAGAATCACCTTGTGGGGCATGACGCCTCCCGGGGACCCTGCGCGGAATCACGCATGTCAGGATCGTGAATTTCCCAGCTCCCCTTTCAGGTCGAGCCGGTCTTGTGAACCGGCTTTACGAACGGGGTTGTTCCGATCAACGTACCAGCAAGCATGTACCGAAAAAAACGGCTCGGGCGTGAGGGTGATCACTCGCGCCATTGGCCGAAATCATTCGCCTTTCCCGCCCACTCGACATGGAAGGAAAGGCGATTTCCGGTCAACCCCCCACTCCCCATCCTGCATGTGGCTCGAATCTATCGGGCCGGTCGATATGGTCGGATCGCTTGTCAATACCTGATTACGACGAAGCGCCCGCACGTGGTCGGACCGTAGGGGGGATTCCGTCTGGCCGCCGTGATCGTGGACCCGGTGGTGCGGGGGACGGGCCAGATGCGCTTCCACTCCCCGGTCACCTGGAGCTGCTGCGCGAGGGGGTATGGCTGCGCCCCTACCGCGACATGGTCCACTCCATGCCCCCGTACGTCGTCGGCGACACCGACCTGGCCAGGATCACGGGGCGGTGTCCCGGCGGCCGCGAAGGCGGGCTGATGGTCCCTCAATATTCGCTTGCGGGACCGGCGTCGAGGTGTGACAACTGACTCGAGTCACACCTGCGGGGGTTACCGCAGGGCGCAGTGGGTTGAGTCACACAAGGATGCGTATTCGGCCCGGCATGACTAGCATCGAACGCTGGAACGGCCTTCCCGGAGCGCTGACGGCCATCGACCAACGGCCATTTCTGCACATCCGGGAAGATCCGAACGGTGACAGACGCAACGGGGGCTTGAAACATGTCACTTTCATCCGCATCGCCATGCCCGGCTGCTGCCTGAGCGTGCCGTCGTGCGCCCGGTTCGGCGCATTCGATTCATCGATGAATCATCACCGATAAGAAAGTCGGTCAGCCGGTCCACCGTGCCCGAAAGGCCGGTTCCGGTCGTCAAGGAGTTCGACCACATCGTGATAGACCTGCGGATCCTTCTCGTCGACAACTACGACTCCTACACGTGGAACCTCTTCCAGCTGATCTGGAAGGTGGCCGGTGTGCCGCCCGTCGTCGTGCGCAACGACGAGGCGACGGCGGACGAACTGCTCGGACGGGACTTCACCCACGTCGTGATCTCCCCGGGCCCGGGCACCGCCGCCCGGGACGAGGACTTCGGGCTGTGCAGGGCCCTGCTGGAGCAGGCGTCCGTGCCCGTCCTGGGGGTGTGCCTGGGCCACCAGGGCCTGGCCCTCGCCTTCGGCGGCGACGTGCGCCACGCGCCGGAGACCGTGCACGGGCAGACCAGCGCGATCACCCATACCGGGACCGGTGTCTTCGCCGGCATCCCGCAGGGCTTCCGGGCCGTGCGCTACCACTCCCTCACCGTCACCGAACCGCTGCCGGACCACCTCGTCGCGACCGCCTGGTCCGAGGGCGGCGTCCTGATGGGGCTGCAACACCGCGAACGTCCCCTGCACGGCGTGCAGTTCCACCCCGAGTCGGTGGACAGCGAGTACGGCGAGGAGATCATCGCGAACTTCCTGGGCATCACGCCCTCGCTCCGCTGGAGCGAACTGGGTGCGGACCTCGACGCCGAGGGCCTGTTCCTGCGCGCCTTCGCCGACAGCCCGTACAGCTTCTGGCTCGACAGCTCGCGCACCGCCTACGGCATGGGCCGCTACAGCTACCTCGGCTCCTGCGCCGGGGAGGGACTGGAGGTCCTGCGGGCGTATGCGGGAGCGGGCGTCGTGGAACTCGAGACGGACGAGGCCGTGGAGCGCCGTCCCGGAACCGTCTTCGAGCACCTGCGGGCCTCTCTCGCCACCTCACCCGTGCCGGCCGGCGCGTCCCCGGTGCCCTTCGCCGGCGGCTACCTGGGCTACCTCGGCTACGGCGTCAAGGGAAGCGTCGGCATCGGCCGGGCCGGCAGCGGCGAGCGGCCGGACGCCGAACTGCTCCGCGTCGACCGCTACGTGGCCTACGACCACGAGGCCGACCGGCGCTACCTGGTCACGGTGGGCCTGTCCGCCGAGCAGCACGAGTCCTGGTGCGAGCACGTGCGGACCCTGGCACGCCGCCCGCTGCTGCCCCGGCCCCGGCGCGAGACCGCCCCGGCCGTGCTGGAGCCGGGCGTCGACCGGGAGACGTACCTGCGCCACTTCGACACCGTGCAGCAGTGGCTTCGCGACGGGGATTCGTACGAGGCCTGCTACACGTACCAGATCAGCGGCACCAGCGACGCCGATCCGCTGGAGACCTACCTGCGGCTGCGGGCCACGAACCCGGCCCCCTACGCCGCCTACGTCCGGCTCGGCGAGCGCGCGCTGCTGAGCTCCTCGCCGGAGCGGTTCGTCACCGTCGCGGGCAACGGCGAGGTGGAGGCCAAGCCGATCAAGGGCACAGCCCCCCGGGACGCCGACCCGGCGGCCGACGAGGCCGCGCGCACCGCGCTGGAGACGGACCGCAAGATCCGCAGTGAGAACCTGATGATCGCGGACCTGCTGCGCAACGACCTCGGCCAGGTGTGCGACACCGGCACGGTCCACGTGCCGAAGCTGATGGCCGCGGAGTCCTACGCCACCGTGCACCAGCTCGTCACCACGGTGCGCGGGAAGCTGCGCGCCGACCGCGGCGCGGTCGACTGCGTGCAGGCGCTCTTCCCCGGCGGGTCGATGACCGGCGCGCCGAAGAAGCGGACGGTGGAGCTGCTTGACGACCTGGAACCGGAGGAGCGCGGGATCTACTCGGGCAGCCTCGGCTGGTTCGGATTCGACGGGGCGGCGGACCAGTCGATCGTGATCCGCACCATCGTCTGGGAGGGCAACCGCGTACGCATCGGCGTGGGCGGCGCGCTGATCGTCCTCTCCGACGGCGAGGAGGAGTTCCAGGAGACGCGGTTGAAGGCCCGCGCGCTGCTGCGGGTCCTCGGCGTCGACGAGTTACAGGAAGCCGCATCGGGAACGGCTGCGAGGTGCCGGGGATGAGCACGAGGCAATTCGGGACGGGATTCGAGACGGGTCCGGCGAAGCCCGGCGAGGCCGGGGCGGTGGCCGACGCCGTCACCGCCCTGCTGCGGGAGCTGCGCCAGGACCCCTCGCACACGATCCCGGGGCTCGGCGCCGCGGTGGCCGACGCCATCGCCGGCCGGGACGGCTCGGGGGTGCTGGTCGCACGGGACGGGCAGGGGCGCGTGGCCGGCGTACTAGGGTACACCACCCAGACCGCCCTGCGGCTCGCAGCGCCGTACCGGCACGTGCAGGAGCTGTGGGTGGAGCCGGAGCTGCGGTCGAAGGGAGTCGCCGCCCTGCTGCTGGCGGAGCTGGACGCCCTGTGCGCCTCCGACGGGATCCGGCGGGTCGAGGTCTGCCTGCCGGCCGAGCAGTTCCCCTCGTACCCGCGGACGCTGGCCTTCTACGAGCGCTCCGGCTTCCGTGCCATCGGCCCTCGTGTGATCAAGGATCTGTCATGACCCTGCATGTGGTGGTGCCGGAGGACTCCGCGGCCCTTCCGTTCACGGTCGAGCCGGGCGGTGCCAAGGTCGCCAGCAAGGAGACCCCGGAGCGGATCCACCGGATCCTGGAAGGGCTGCTCGAGGGCGGGGCGGTCCTCGCCCCGCCCGATGCGGCCGGCAGGGGCCGGGCCGAGCGCCTCGCCGAGGCCGTCCACGGCAGGGAGCTGCTGGAGCACCTGCGCCACGGGGTCCCCGAGGGCGCGGAATCCGTCCTCGACGACGCCTTCGCCGCCCCCGGCCTGGCGCAGGAGACGCCCGTCACCCGCGGGGTCTGGCCCGCGGCGCTGGGCGCCGCGGCGGCCGCGGTCCGGGCGGCCGGACTGACGGCCCGGCACGGGGCGAGCAGCTACGCGCTGGTGCGGCCCCCGGGCCACCACGCGGGTCCCGGCTGGTACGGCGGGTACTGCTTCCTGAACAACGCCGTCATCGCCGCCCGGACGCTCCAGGAGGAGGGGGCGTCCCGGGTCGGCATCCTCGACGTCGACTACCACCTGGGCAACGGCACGCTCGCCTGCGTCCGGGGAGATACCACGCTGCCGTTCGCCTCGGTGCACTCCGGCCACCCGAAGGACTTCCCGTACGCCTTCGAGCCGGGGCCCGGGCTCTTCGCGGCGGCCTCCGACCCGGGTTCGGAGGCCTTCCTGGCACTCGTCCGGGACGCCGTGTCCCACCTGCGCGGCCACGACGTCGAGGCCCTGGTGGTCTCGGTCGGCTACGACGTGCTCGCGGGCGACCCGCACGGCTCCTGGAGCCTGGCGCCGGAGGTCTTCGGTCCCGTCGCCGCGCTCGTGACGGAACAGCGGCTGCCCACCGTCTTCGTCCAGGAGGGCGGATACGGACTCCCCTCCCTGCGCGGCGCGGCCCGCGCCCTGGCATTGGAGGCCTCGCGATGAACGCGAACGCCACCCCCGAAGAGGTCCTGCGGCCGTTCCGCGAGCGGCTGGAGACACTGGACCAGCAGCTCGCGGAGCTCGTGGCGGCCCGGCTGGCGATCTGCTGCGAAGTGGCGGAGGCCAAGCGGGCCAACGGCATCCCGATGATGCAGCCGCACCGGGTCACCGCGGTCCGCGAGGCCTACGCGGCCCGGGGCCGACGGCTGTCCCTGTCACCGGACTTCATGCGCTCCCTGGCCACCCTGCTCATCGACGAGGCCTGCCGCCTGGAGGACGAGATCATCGACGCTCCCGCGGCGACCGGTGCGGAGGCACTGCGATGACCCTGACCTTCACCACGCTCGGCCCCGAGGGCAGCTGCCACGAGAACGCCGTGCAGCACTACTTCGGGTTCCAGGGGATCGAGGCCGACGCCGAGATCGACCTCACCCTCGACCTGCACGAGGGACTGGAGCGGGTGCGCCGCGGCGAGTCCGACTACCTCGTGCAGTGCAGTGCGCATCCCGAGGTGCACCTGCTCACCGAGCGGTACTTCAGCGAGGTCCACGTGGTGGACACCTTCGTCTACCCGACGAAGGAACTGGTGCTGCTCAGCCGGGCCGACGTGGAGCGGCCCCGGTCCCTCGGGCTGGTCCCGGCGACCGCCGGCTACGTCGACGTGTCGCAGTGGGAGGAGGTCGTGCCCGTGGCCTCCAAGCCCGTGGTCGGCGCCGAACTGCTGGCCGGCGTGTACGAGTCCGGGCTGACGCACCTGGAGTACCTGGAGCAGTCGCAGGGGGCGCTGCGCCTGGACCGCTACATCGGCTCGGTGACCACCACCTGGGTGGTCTACGGGCGCCGCCCCCGGTTCTCCGGTGAAGTCATCGGCACCAAGTGCCGCGCATACCTGTTGGGAGAGGGCGCATGAGCCAGGCCGCATCGCCGGCGCGCAGGATCCGCGTCTGTGACACCACGCTCCGCGACGGTGAACAGACCTGCGGAGTGGCCTTCCGGGTCGAGGAGAAGGTGAAGATCGCCCGCCTCCTCGACGAGATGGGCGTCGACGTCATCGACGCGGGCTTCCCGGCCTCCTCGCAGGCCGACCAGGACGCCGTGCGCGGCATGGCCGAACTGGGGCTGAACGCCCGCGTGGTGGCGTTCTGCCGCCCCAACCGGACCGAGATCGACCTGGCCAGGGCGTGCGGGGCGGACTCCGTCTACACCTTCGTGCCCACCTCCGACGTGCACATGCGGGTCAAGTTCGGCGGCACGGACAGCGCGGTGCGCGACCGGCTGAAGCGGCAGATGGCCGACGGCATCGCCTACGCCAAGAGCCTCGGCATGTACGTCGGCTGCGGGTCCGAAGACGCCACCCGGACCTCCTACGACTACCTGGAGGAGGTCCTCGTCCTCGCCCAGGAGAGCGGGGCGGACCTGGTCGGGGTCGCCGACACCGTCGGCTCCACGACTCCCGACGCCTTCCGCACGCTCATCCAGCGGCTGCGCTCGCAGATCCACGTGACGCTCTCCCTGCACTGCCACAACGACTTCGGCCTGGCCACGGCCAACACCGTCGCCGGCATCCTCGGCGGCGCGGACGAGGTCCAGTGCACGGTCAACGGGCTGGGCGAACGGGCCGGAAACGCCTCCCTGGAGGAGGTCGTGGTGGCCCTCACCCAGCTGTACGGCTTCGGGACGGCCGTCGACCTGTCCCGGCTGAAGCCCATGTCGGACCTGATCGCGGGCCTGTCCGGCATCGACGTCAGCCCGATGAAGCCGATCGTCGGCGGGAACGCCTTCTCGCACGAGTCCGGCCTGCACGTGTCCTCGGTCATGAAGGACTCCACCGCCTACGAGCCGCTGCGGCCCGAACTGGTGGGCCACGCCCGGCGGATCGTCATGGGCAAGCACTCCGGGAAGGGGATCATCGCCCACGTCCTGGACAAGCACGGGCTCGCTCACGACGACGAGGTCCTCGGCGCGGTCCTGCGCGAGGTCAAGGCGGCCTCCGTGCTGACGAAGTCGAGCGTCACCGAGGCCCAGGTGATCGGGATCTACCACGAGCGAACGGCCATGACGGTATGAGCGACGCGCACGACGGCGGCGCCTGGTTCGCGGACCAGGCGTTCTGGCGGGACTTCTACCCCCACCTGTTCTCGGCGGAGCGCGCCGCGCAGGCCGGGCGGATCGTGGAGCGGTCCCCGCTGTTCCGCTTCCCGTCCGGCGCCCGCGTCCTCGACCTGTGCTGCGGGCCGGGCCTGTTCACGGTGCCCCTCGCCCGAGCCGGCCACGCGGTCACGGGCGTGGACCTGAGCGGGCCGCTGCTGGAGCGGGCCCGGACGAGGAGCCGGGAGGCGGGTGTCGGCGTGCGGCTCGTGGAGGCGGACATGCTCGCCTTCGCCGAGCCGGAGGCGTTCGACGCCGTGGTCAACATGTTCACCTCGTTCGGGTACCTGGACCGGCACGAGGACAACGTCCAGGTACTGCGCAACGCGCACACCAGCCTGGCGCCGGGCGGGACGCTGCTCGTCGACGTCGTCGGCAAGGAGGTCCTGGCGCGGCGCGACGAACGGGTCTCGCTCTCCGAGCTGGACGGGAAGGTGCTGGTGCAGCGGGACACGGTGCTGGACGACTGGAGGCGGCTGCGCAGCGACTGGTACTCCATCGAGGGCACGCGCGCGGCCACCGCTTCGATGACCGTCCACCTCTACAGCGCCGCCGAGCTGGGGGACATGCTGCGCGGTGCGGGCTTCACCGAGGTCCGCTTCCACGGGGACTACGAGGGCGGACCGTACGACCACCGGGCCGAGCGCCTGATCGCGGTCGCCACGAAGGGCGGGGACGTCCGTGGCCACTGAGGTCGTCGTGATGCGGTCGGCGTCCGCCGTCGGCCGTGAGGAGTGGGACGCGCTCGTCCCGCCGGCCCAGGTGTACCTCTCCCACGCCTGGCTGTGCGCGGTCGAGGAGTGCTTCGGCCTCGAGCTGGTCCTCTTCCTGCTGCGGGACGGGGGGCGCACGGTGGCCGGGGTACAGGGCCTGCTGGTCCGTGACCCGGACGCGTTCCCGTACCACGACCCGACGGGAGCCCTGTTCGGCGACTACGAGGTGGACCACCTCCGGCAGGCGCTGGAGCGGGACCGGTCGCCGCGGGAGTCGGCCGAGATGGGCGCCCTGCTCGGCGCGGTCGTGCGCGCCGAGGCCGGGCACACCCGGGCGGCCGGCTATCCGGCGCTGGTGGTGACCAGCCCGTACGGGTACGCGAGCGACGTCCTGACCCTGCCCGGGACCGACCGGGGGGCCGCGATCGGCGAACTCCTCGTCGCCGTGGACGCGTTCTGCCGGGCCGAGCAGATCCCCTCGCAGTCCTTCCTGTGGGAGTCCGGCGGGGACGCCGAACTGCACCGGGCGCTCACCGCACACGGCTACCTGGGGTTCCTCTCCGACCTGGAGCACGACCTGGACACCGGGTCCTGGGCCTCCCTCGAGGAGTACCTGCAGACCCTGGAGCGCAAGCGCCGTACGGTCGTGCGGGCCGAGATCCGCAAGTTCGACGAGGCCGGGCTGCGCGTGGAGCGGCTCGCGGCCCCGGACACGGCGGTGATCGCCCGCTGCGCCGAACTGTCCGAGGGACAGCAGAAGAAGTACGGGCTGCCCGTCGACCGCGGCGCGATGCAGCGGCTGTTCACCGCGCTGTCGGCCGCCCCGGCGCTGGGCCCCGCGCTGTACGTGGTGCGGCGGCGGGAGGCGGAGGGGCCGGACGTCTCGGGCTTCCTGCTGTGCCTTGAGGCCGGGGGCGTCCTGCACCCCAAGTTCCTCGGCTTCGACGCCACGGCCGTGGAATCCGGCTACGCCTACTTCAACCTCGCTTTCTACCACCAGATCGAACGGGCGGTGGGCGGCGGCGTGCGCCGCATCTCGTACGGCATGGGCTCGGCGGACGCGAAGCGGCTGCGCGGCTGCCGCCCGGCCCCGGTGCGCGGCTGGATCCGGTTCTCCTCGCCGGCGGCGCACCGGCGGATCGAGCCGTACGTCGCCGTCTTCGACTGCCTCAAGAAACAGCTTCTCGGCAACCAGGATGGACGCGTTCTGCGATGACTCTCGTACGACAGCTCTTCGAGCACAAACTCGGCCGTCCCGTCAGCACCGGCGAGGTCGTGGACCTGCCGTTCGACCTGTGCTGGGGCAGCGAGATGACCGTCAAGTGGGCCCTGGACATCCTGCGCGACTCGGGCTTCGACGACGAGTACGTCGCGGCGGGCCTCGCCGCGCAGCGGGAGAAGACGGCCTTCGTCTTCGACCACGTCGTCCCCACCCACACTGCCTCGATGGCCTCGATCCTGGTCGAGCTGAGGCGTTTCGCGCGCGAGCACGGGATCAAGGTGTTCGACGTCGGCTACGACGGCGGCATCCAGCACAAGATCCTCATCGAGCAGGGGCTGATCCGCCCCGGCGACGTCGCGGTCGGCGCCGACTCGCACAGCTGCACCGCGGGCGCGATCGGCTCGCTGGCCACCGGCATCGGCTCCACGGACCTGGCGATGGCCCTGGTCCGGGGCAGTTGCTGGATGCGGGTGCCCGAAGCGGCCCTGGTCCGCTTCCGCGGAAGCCTGCGCCCGCAGGTGCAGGGCAAGGACGTGGCGCTGTACCTGTGCGGCCTGATCGGCGTGCACGGCGCGGTCTACCGCAGCCTGGAGTTCGGCGGCCCCGGCCTCGCCTCCCTGGCGATCACCGACCGGCTGTCGCTGAGCAACATGGCCGTCGAGATGGGCGCCAAGTACGGCCTGTTCCCCACGGACCGGGTGCTCGCCGACTACCTCGGCGCCGACGTGGACTACCCGGAGTTCACCGTCGACGAGCACGACGCCGGCTACGTCGACGTGATCGACGTCGACCTGGGCCTGATCGAGCCGACCGTCGCGCTGCCGTTCTCCCCGGACAACGCCGTGGGCACGCACCAGCTCCAGCACCTGCTGCGCAACTGGGCCGAGTACGAGGGCCGCGAGGACCTGATGACGGGCGTGGCCCCGCTGGCCCGCAGGGCCAACGGGAACGGCGAGATACCCGTCGACCAGGTCTTCATCGGCTCCTGCACCAACGGCCACCTGGAGGACCTGCGGGTCGTCGCGGACGTCCTGCGGGGCAGGCGCGTCCACGAAGGCGTGCGCACCATCGTCATCCCGGCCTCCCAGAAGGCCTACCGGGCGGCGATGAAGGAGGGCCTGATCGACGTGCTGATCGAGGCCGGCTGCTACGTGGAGTCCGCGAGCTGCGGTCCCTGCATCGGCATCAAGTCCGGTGTGCTGGGCAAGGGCGAGGTGGCGGTCTTCACCTCCAACCGGAACTTCCGCGGCCGGTGCGGCGACGTCGACGCCAGCGTCGTCCTGGCCAGCCCCGCCATCGCCGCACGGGCCGCGCTGACCGGCGTACTCGCCCCGATCGGCGACCGCAGCGACTACTACGCCGACGAGGCCGCGGTGCGCCGCGGCATCGACGAGCTGTTCGCGCTCCACTCGGCGCGCGAGGGCCGCGCCGCGCTCCCCGGCACCGGGGACGGGCCGCCCGCGGCGGCGGCGCCGGAGACGGCCGGGGGCGGCGGAGGCGGAGGCGCAAACGCAGACGCAGAGCGTGGGAGCCTCGCCTGGGTCTTCGGCGACCACGTCAACACCGACGTGATCCTGCCTGGCGTGTTCTGCCAGATCCCCGACCCGGCCGAGTACAAGAAGCACATCATGGCCCACGCGGGCAACCAGCCGTTCCTCGACCACTACGCGGGGACCGGGCACGACCTGACCGGCTCGGTGATCGTCGGCGGAATGAACTTCGGCTGCGGCTCCTCCCGCGAGAACGCCCCGATGGGCATCAAGGCCTCCGGTGCGCCCTTCGTCGTCGCGCACAGCTTCGCCCGGATCTTCTTCCGCAACGCGCTCAACATCGGCCTGAGGCTGGTGGAGGTCGGGGACTTCGCCCACGGGATCCGGGAGGGCGACCGGCTGGTCGTCGACGACGAACGCGGCGAGCTCGTCAACGTGACCCGGGGGACCTCCGCCCCCATCACCCCGCCCTCCGCCTTCGAGCGGGAGCTGCTCACCGCGGGCGGCCTCGTCGCCTACGCGGGCGCGCGGGTACGGGCGCAGGCGTCGGCCGCATGAACACCCTCGCGGTCATCCCCGGAGACGGCATCGGCCCGGAGGTCATGGCCGAGGTGCTGAAGGTGCATGCGGTGGTCGAGGACGTCTTCGGCACCGGCCTGCAGACCGAGGTGCTGCCCTGGAACGCCGACTGGTTCCTGGAGCACGGGGACGTCGAGATCGACATCCTGGCGCTGCGCCGCGACCACGCGGCGGTGCTGCTCGGTGCGCTCGGCGACCCCCGGATCCCGGACAACCGGCACGCGATCCGGATCATCGGCGGGCTGCGCCAGCAGCTCGAACTGGGCGTCAACCTGCGCCCGGTACGGCTGCGCACCCTCGCGCACTGCCCCCTCAAGCACGTGACCGCCGTCGAGGACGTGGACCTGGTCGTCGTGCGGGAGAATACCGAGGACGTGTACGTGGGCGTCGGCGGCGCGGTCCGCGCCGGCAGCCCCGGACACGTGGCGATGGAGGTCGGCGTCCACAGCCGCTGGGCGGTGGACCGGGTGGTCACGGCCGCCTTCGAGCTGGCCCGCTCCCGCCGCCGCAGGCTCACCCTGGTGGACAAGAGCAACGCGATGCCGAGCGCCGGTCCGCTGTGGCAGGGCCGGTTCCGCGCGATCGCCGCGTCCTACCCGGACGTGGAGTGCGACCACCTGTACGTCGACGCCGCGGCCATGGAGCTGATCCGCAACCCGGCCCGCTTCGACGTGATCGTGGCCGGCAACCTCTTCGGGGACATCCTCAGCGACGAGGCCTCCATGCTCGCCGGCGGGCTCGGGGTGGCGCCCTCCGCGTCCTACGACCCCGAGGACGGTTCGTTCGCGGGCGTGTTCGAGGCGGTGCATGGCAGCGCGCCGAACCTCGTGGGCACGGGGCGCGCCAACCCCCTCGCAGCCGTGCTGAGTTACTCGCTGATGCTGGACCGGCTGGGGCTGCCCGAGGCGCACGCCGCCGTGGAGCGCGCCGTCGACGAGGTGCTGTGCGGGGACGTGCTGACACCCGACCTGGGCGGCACGGCGCGCACCGGCGACGTGGGCGACCTGATGTGCCGGGCGGTCGCCCGGTACGACAAGGACGGAGAAGGATGAACGAACCAGCCGAGCTCATGTGGTGGCAGGGCGGCGTCGTGCCCGCCGGGGACACCGCGCTGACCCTCGCCAACCACAGCCTCCACTACGGGCTCTGCGTCTTCGAGGGCCTCTCCGCCTTCCCCTCCGGGCGGGAAGGCCACCACGTCTTCCGCCTCGAGGAGCACATGACCCGGTTCGCCGAGTCGTGCCGCCTGGTGGGGCTGTCGCTCGCCCAGTCCCCCGCCGAACTGGCCGCCGCCTGCCACGAGACGCTGACCGCCAACGGCCTGCGCCGGGCCTACCTGCGCCCCGTCGCCTTCCTCGGCGACGGGGTGCTCGGCCTGGCGGCGCCCGGCAGCGAGGCCCAGGTGGCGGTGCTGGCCTTCGACGTCTCGTCCTTCGACTCGGTGATCCGCGCGCAGCAGCCGCGGCTGACACTGTCGTCGGTCGCCCGGCTCAGCCCGCACGCGTTCCCGACCAAGGCGAAGGTGTCCGCAGGCTACCTGGGTTCCCGGATCGCCTGGATGGACGCGCAGCGGCGCGGCTACGACGACGCCCTGCTGCTGGACGACACCGGTTTCGTCGCCGAGTGCACCGTGCAGAACGTCTTCGGTGTGCGCGGCCGCACGCTGCTGGTTCCCGACTCCCCCGCCGCGCTCGACGGGATCACCGTGGCCTCCGTGATCGAGATCGCGGGCGGCCTCGGGTACGAGGTGGACCGCGCTCCGCTGACCGCGGCGGCCCTGTCGGCCTGCGACGCCCTGTGCGTGGCCGGCACCGCCGGCGGGGTGCGCCCCGTCCGGTGCCTGGACGACACCGTGTTCGACACGGGCAACGCCGTGGTCGCCGAGATCGTGCGCGACTACGGTCTGGCCGAACTGGGCCTGCTGCCCGGCCGTGAGCGGTGGGCGGCCCGCCCGTGAGCGACGTACGCGTGGCCGACCTGTACGACACCCTCCCCGCGCAGGTGCGCGGCCGGATCGACGCGCTGGGGCGGGAGCACTGGCGGCGCGGACACGCCGGTGTGCCGCGCCCCGCGGACTCCTGGTGCCCCACCCGGCCGCTGATGCTGGACGCCGACGCGTACGCGCTGGTCGGAGCGGTCGCGGACCGGGCGGCGGGCCTGGTGCTCGACGCCTGTCTGCGCCGGGTGTCGACGGCCGGGGAACTGCTCGACGCGCTCTCCATGGCCCGGACGCAGTTCCCGCTGCTGGACCCGGCCGAGCCGCTCACCGACCGGCTGCTGACCTCGATACGCGCCGACGTGATGGTCGAGCGCGGCGTCCCCAGGGTCGTCGAACTCAACATCGACGGGGCGATCGGCGGAGCCATCGAGGCCGACCTCGTCGCCGGGCAGTTCCAGGAGGTCTACTCGGGCCCGGCGCCGGCCGGGCAGGGCCCGTCGGGAGGGCTGCTGCGCACGCCGCCGTCCGCGGTCGACGCGTTCTTCACCGAGCTGGTCTCCTTCCTCGGCCTGACCGAGGGCGACTGCCTCGTCGTGCCCGTGTTCCGCGAGGACGGCCTCGACCACCTGGCGGACCTCGACGACTTCGTCGCCTTCCTCGCCCCCATGGCGGAACGGGGCAAGGCGCACGGCGTCACCGTGATCGGCTACCCGCTGGACGGGCTGACCCTCGACGACCGGCATCGGCTGCGGGCCGGCGAGCACGTCGCGGACGGCGTGTTCCGGCTCTTCCTGCCGGTCGAGCAGGCTGGTCCGGGCCTCGACGCCCTGGGCGGGGCCCTGCGGGCGGGCACCGCCCGCATGTACACCCCCGAGGCGACCAGCCCGGTCAGCGACAAGCGGGTGCTGGCCTGGATCTGGGAGGACCTCGATCTGCTCGATCCGGCCGACCGGGACTTCGTACGGCGCCACGTTCCGTACACCGTGATCGCCGGGGCCGGGGCCCTGGGCGAGGACCGGACCTCGCTGGTGCTCAAGCCCGGCGACGGCTACGGCGGTGCCGGGGTGACCCTGGGCCGCTCGGTGGAGCAGGAGGAGTGGCGGGAACGGCTCGTGGCGGCCGCCGGATCGGGGGACCACGTCCTCCAGCAGGTGGTGGACTCCGATCTCGTCACCCTCGAGTTCGCCCACGGCCCCACCGGGGAGATCCGCAGCGCCGCCGTCCCCTGTGTCCTGGGGCCGATGATGTACGGCCGCCGGCTCTCGGGGATCTACGTCCGGCACGGAAGTCCCCAGCGGGGCGACCTCATCAACACGCACCAGGGCGCTGCCTCCAACAGCGTGCTGATCATGGCGAGTCCGACGGTCGGACGATGAGCGCCGACGGGACGACCCGCGCCCCCACCCTGCTGGACCCGCTGCGTCAGCGGAACTTCCGATGTCTGGCGGGCGGCCGCATGGCCACGTACTTCGCCAACGCCATGGCGCCGATCGTGCTCTCGTTCGCCGTGCTCGACCTGACCGGTTCGCTGATCGACCTCGGGATCGTGGTCGGGGCCCGGTCGGTGGCCAACGTGGCGCTGCTGCTGTTCGGCGGGGTGATCGCCGACCGGCTGCCGCGCAGGCTGGTGCTGCAGGGCTCGAGCGTGGCGGCCGGACTGGCCCAGGCCGTGATCGCGGCGAGCGTGCTGTTCGGCTTCGCCTCGATCCCGGTGCTGGTCGTCATCAGCGTGGTCAACGGCATGGTGTCGGCGGTGTCCCTGCCCGCCGCGGCCTCCCTCGTCCCGCAGACCGTCCCGCACCGGATGATCCGGCCGGCGAACGCGGTGGTGCGGATGGCCGTCAACGCCGGCATGGTTCTCGGCGCCTCCACCGGCGGCATCGTCGTGGGCCTCGCGGGGCCCGGCTGGGGCATCGCCGTCAACGCCGCGGTGTTCCTCATGGCGGGCCTGTGTTTCGCGGGCCTGCGCACGGCGAGGACGCCCGCGGCGGCGGCCGGGACGGTCCGGCCGCTGGCCGAACTGCGGGCCGGCTGGTCGGAGTTCACCTCCCGCACCTGGGTGTGGGTGGTCGTGCTGCAATTCCTCGTCATCAACGCGGTGGTCGCCGGCGGGCTCCAGGTCCTCGGGCCGACCATCGCCGACCAGTCCTTCGGGCGGACGACCTGGGGGCTGCTGCTCGCCGCACAGACGGCGGGCGCGTTCGCGGGCGGCTTCATCGCGGCCCGCACCCAGCCGCGCCACGCCCTGCGGATCGGCGCGGCCGTGGGCGCGTTCGAGGCGGTGCCGCTCCTCGCCCTCGGGACGACCTCGCACGTCGCCCTGCTGGTGGTCGCGATGTTCATCAACGGTGTGGCCCTGGAACAACTGGCCGTCGCCTGGGACGTCTCCCTGCAGGAGAACATTCCGCAGGAGAGGCTGGCCCGGGTCTACTCCTACGACGCGCTCGGCTCGTTCGTGGCCATCCCCGTCGGGGAGGTGGCCGCGGGTCCGATCGCACTGCGCGCCGGTATCGACACCACCCTCGTCGCCGGCGCCGTCCTGATCGTCGTGGCCACCGGCTTCGCCCTGTCCAGCTCCAGCGTGCGCCGCCTGACCGTGAAGCCGGCCGCGCCGCCGCACCTGCCGGCCGGGGAGGTGCCCGCATGACACCGACCAGCGCAATCAGGGGGACCGCCATGCCGGACGGCATATCTCTTCTCGACAAGCCGGGCTGGTACGGAGGGGAACCGTACCCGCCCGACGCCCTGGACCACATCGCCGCGCTGCCCGCCCCGCAGCAGCCCGACTGGGCCGCACACGAGGACCTCCCCGCGGCCGTCCGGGAACTGCGCTCCGCGCCGGGGCTCGTCGGCCCCGGCGACGTCGACCGGTTCGGTCTGCTCGTCGCGGAGGCGGCACAGGGCGACGTGAACATCCTGCAGGCCGGCGACTGCGCCGAGGACCCGGCGGACGCCACGCCCGACGCCGTGCGGGCCAAGGTCCGTATGCTCGACGCCCTCGCCACGGCGTTCTCCGAGGTCACCGGCAGGCCGACGGTACGTGTCGGCCGTATGGGCGGACAGTACGCCAAGCCCCGGTCCAGGCCCACGGAGCGTCACCGCGGCCGGGAACTCCCGGTGTTCCGGGGCCACGTGGTCAACGATCCCGAGCCGGACGCGGCCGCCCGCCGCCACGATCCGCGCAGGCTGACGGACTGCTACCGGGCGGCCCTCTCGGTGCACGCGGCTCTGCGGCCGGACACCGGGTGGACCCGCGCCTCGACCTGGACCAGCCACGAGGCCCTCGTCCTGGACTACGAACTGCCGCTGGTGCGCGGGGACGGATCGGGACGGGCCCTGCTCTCCTCGACGCACTGGCCCTGGATCGGCGAGCGCACCCGCTCTCCCAGGGGCGCCCACGCACGGCTGCTCGCCACCGTGGACAACCCGGTCGCCTGCAAGATCGGGCCGGCGGTGACCTGCGCGGAGCTGCTGGAGCTGTGCGGGTTGCTGGACCCGCGGCGCAGGCCCGGCCGGCTCACCCTCATCACCCGTCACGGGGCCGCCGTGGTCGGGCGCACCCTTCCCCCGCTCGTGGAGTGCGTGCGCCGGGCGGGGCATCCCGTGGTCTGGATGTGCGACCCGATGCACGGCAACACCGTCACCACTCCCGCCGGCCGCAAGACCCGTCTCGTCGAGGAGATCGTCCGCGAGGTCCGCGGCTTCCGGCGGGCCGTGGCCTCCGCAGGCGGCACGGCGGGCGGACTCCACCTGGAGGCCACCCCGGACGACGTGGTGGAATGCGTGGCCGACGCCGGCGGCATCGCCGGGCTGGAGGGCCGCGCCAGGCCCCTGTGCGACCCCCGGCTGAACCTGGAACAGGCCCTCACGGCCGTGTCCGCCCGGCGCGCCTGAGCCCTGTCGATCCGGTCAATCCGTCCGCGGGACGGCGGGGGCCGGCCGGTTCCCGGCCGGGCCGGCCGGCACGACGACCGCGGCCAGGAGCAGTTCCGGGCCGGCCGTCCAGCGTCCGTCGTAGACGAGGGGCGCGGGCGGCCCCTCCCCCGCCCCTTCCACGATCTCGGCGCGGAAGGTCCCGCCCGCCGGATCGAAGGTGACCGAGGCGTCCCGGAAGCCCAGCCGGCGCCTCGTCATCGGGAACCACGCCTTGTAGACGGCCTCCTTCGCGCAGAACAGCAGCCGGTCCCAGTGCACTCGGGGGAAGTCCGCGGCGAGCGCGGCCAGCCGCTCGCGCTCCTCGGGGCGGGTGACGGCGCCCAACGTCTCCCCGGGCAGCGCCGCGTGGAGTTCGGCGTCGATGCCCAGGGCCCGCACGTGGACGGTGCGCGCCACGGCCGCCGCCCGGTATCCGGCGCTGTGCGTCATGCTGCCGACCACCCCGTGCGGCCACACCGGTGCCCCGCGCTCCCCCGGCAGGACCGGGACGGGCGGTACGCCGATGTCCGCGAGGGCCCTCCGGGCACAGTGCCGCACCGTCGTGAACTCCCGTCGGCGCCCTTCGTGGCGGGCCGGCCCGAGCGCTTCCAATTCCTCGGGAAGAAGAGTGGATTCGGGTACGTCGGCAAAGCTCTCGGCGCATGCGACGACGGTCGGCAGGATCAGTTCGAGCACTTCAGGACCCTAGCGACCGGAACCGTTCTTCCGCCATTTCTGCGGGTCGTCCCGGCTGCTAGCGTGAGTCGGGACCGGCAATTGCATTCGAACGAAACACACGAGTTCGTTCACCGAGGGGGATTTCCGCAATGACCAGCGGTATCGATGATCTGCCGACGGCCTTATCGGCACCCGTCACCGGTTCGACGAAACGACCGCCCGGCCCCCGGCTGCCCGCGGTGGTCCAGACCCTGCTGTTCGCCCAGTACCGGCACCGGCTGTTCCCGTACCTCAGGCGCCGGCACGGGGACGTCTTCACGCTCCGGCTCACCGCCCCGACCCGCCATCTGGTGATCCTCACCAGGCAGGAGGACATCAAGACGGTGTTCGGGGGTCCGGTGGAGGTCCTGCACGCGGGCGAGGGCAACGCGATCATGGGACCGGCCCTGGGCGAACACTCGGTGCTCCTCACCGACGAGGCCGAGCACCGCAGGTCCCGCCGGCTCCTGATGCCGGCCTTCACGGGCGCTGCGCTGGCCGGCTACCGGGAGATGGTCGGCGAGCTGACCCGGGCGGAGGTGGAGAGCTGGCCCGAGGGGACCGTGTTCGGTTCCCACGAGCGGATGCAGGCCCTGACCCTGGAGGTGATCCTCCAGGTGGTGTTCGGGGTGACCGACGAGGCGCGGCTGAAGCGGATGCGCCCGCTCGTGCGCGGCATCGCGGACATCGGCCCGGTCACCCTGCTCGGGCTGCCCTACCCGCTCCTCGCACGCTTCGGGCCGTGGCGCCGCCACATCGGGCTCCAGCGGGGGCTGGACAAGCTGCTGTACGCGGAGATCGGCATGCGGCGCCGGGCCGCGGACCTGCACCACCGCACCGACGTGCTGTCGCGCCTGCTGCAGGCCGCGGAGAACGAGGAGTCGGGCGGCGGGTTCAACGACGCGGAGCTGCGCGACCAGCTGATCACCCTTCTCCTCGCCGGGCACGAGACCACGGCCACGGGCCTGGCCTGGGCCCTGCACGAGCTGGTCCGCCAACCGGAGCAGCTGCGCCGGGCGCAGCGCGCGGCGGACGAGGGCGACGACGCGTACCTCACGGCCGTGGCCAAGGAGGCGCTGCGGCTCAAGCCGGTGGTCTACGAGGTGGCCCGGCAGCTCACGAAGCCGCTCACCGTCGGCGGCTACCGCCTGCCGGCCGGCGCCACGGTCATGCCCGCCATCGGCATGGTGCAGTCGGACCCGGCCCACCACCACCAGCCGGACCGGTTCCGTCCCGAGCGCTTCCTCGACGGCCAGCCGCCGGCGCACACCTGGATTCCGTTCGGCGGCGGTGCCCGCCGCTGCATCGGCGCCGGCTTCGCGCTGCTGGAGGCGACCGTGGCGCTGCGCGAGGTGCTCCAGCGGTTCGAGATCCGGCCCGACCGGCCCGCTCCGGAGCAGCAGAAGGCCCACCACGTGACGCTGGTCCCCTCCCGGGGTGCGCGCCTCGTGGTGAGCCGCCGCCGCTGAGCCGGCGCGGACACCCGCGGCCGCCCCGCGCCCCCGGGGCGGCCGCGGTCCGCGTCAGCGCGCGACTTCCGCCAGGGCCTCCATGCGGCCCGTCAGGTACCGCTCCCGGCACCGGCTCCGCTGGACCTTTCCGGAGGAGGTACGCGGGATCGCGCCCTTGGCCAGGGCCACGACCTTGTCGGGCGCGTGGCCGAGGTGCTCGCGCAGCCGCTTCATCACCCGGGCGGCCACCTGCTCGTGGTCCGCCACGCCCTTGGCGGACTCGAAGGCCACGATCATGCGCTCGGTGCCCGGTACGGCGAAGGCCGCGCACACCGGCCGTACGCCGTCCACCTTGGCGGTCACGTGCTCGTAGTCCTCGGGGTACAGGTTGCGGCCCGAGACGATGATCATGTCCTTGATCCGGCCGCATACGACCACGCCACCGTCCTCGGTCAGGTAGCCGAGGTCGCCGGTGTGCAGCCGGCCGTCACGCAGGACGGCCGCGGTCGCCTCCGGGTCCTGCCAGTAACCCTGCATCAGGGAGGGGCTGCTCACGCAGATCTCGCCGACCTCCCGCTCGCCCCGCAGCTTGCCGTCCGCGTCCCTGATCTCGACGCGGACGCCGGGGACCGGCGGCCCGCAGACCGCCAGCACACGGGCGTCCGGGGCGTCGGCGGGCACCGGGCGGGCGACGCCGCCCGCCTGCAGGCCGTCGCGGGAGACGTGGTCCCAGACCAGCGGCCGGGTCGCCTGCCCCATGGCGACGGCGAGCGTCGCCTCGGCCATCCCGTACATCGGGGTCATCGCCTGCGGCCTGAGCCCGTAGGCGGATCCGGCCTCGACGAACTGCTGCAGCGTGCCGGCGCGGATCGGCTCGGCGCCGTCCCCGCAGACTTCCAGGTGCGACAGGTCGAGGTCGCGCGGGCGCAGCCGCATGCCCTGGGCGGCGAGGCCGTAGGCGAAGTTGGGGGCCACCGTGCTGGTGGCCCTGAACCGCGACAGTGCGTCCACCCAGGAGTCGGGGCGGGCCAGGAAGTCCTCCGGCGGCTGGAGGACGAGCTTGATCCGGTAGGCCATGCCGGAGAGCACCGAGATCAGGCCCATGTCGTGGTAGAGCGGCAGCCAGCTCACGTGCACGCTGCGGTCCCGCACCAGCTCCAGCCGCTCGCAGCACACGGCGGCATTGGTGAGCATCTGCCGGTGGGTGAGCGCGACCGCGCGGGGCAGCCCGGTGGTGCCCGAGGTGAACTGGAGGTAGGCGAGGTCGTCGGGATGGGTCTCGACCGGCCCGCTGATCCCCTCGCGCTCCGCCGCCAGGTCACCGCAGGTCAGTACGGGTCGCCCGCCCGTGATCCGGCCGGTCACGAAGTCGCCGAAGGCGTCGGCCACCACCACGCAGCGCGCGTCGACGTGGTCGAGCCGGCGGTTGACCTCGGCGACGAACTCCAAAAGGTCCGACAGCCGGTGCGGCAGAGGCAGTATCACGGGCACGGCGCCCGCCCGCCAGGCGCCGAACAGGCTCAGCAGGAAGCCCGGCGAGGTCGAGGAGACGATCGCCACGCGGTCGCCCTTGCCCACGCCCGCCCTGACCAGCCCGCCGGCCACCCGCCGCGCTCCGGCGGCGAGCAGTGCGTAGGGCAGCGGGGTCCGGTCGAGCTGCCGGTTGACGAGGGTGATGCCGCGCGGGGTGGCGGCGGCGAGTTCCAGTACCTCCGGCACGGTCACCGCGCCGAACATGTCCTCGGGACGCGGGTGGTCCATGGCCGTGTCTTCCCCGTTCATCCGGCGCTCCGCGCCAGGGTGTGCAGTTCGTCGGTGAAGCGGTCGGCCAGGGCCCGGACCGTCGCCTCCGTGTGCAGGTTGGCGCTGTAGGTCCACACCAGGCGCAGGGTGCCGTCCGCGGTCATCGCCATCAGGTCGAGGGTGCGGGTGCGGTGTCCGAGGTCGCTGCGGTGGTGTCCGAAGGAGTCCACGACCGGGCGGGCGTCACCGGTGAAGTACTCGCTGACGTCGCCCCAGTAGTTGAAGCCGATCTCCGGGACGGGGACCTGGGCCATCCGGGCCCGTACGGCGGGGTCCGGGTGCAGATGCCGCAGGAGGCCGTATCCGACGCCCTGGTGGGGCATCTCCCGGATCTGGTCGCGCACGTCGGCGAGCCCGCCCGGGCGCAGGACCAGCGGTGCCAGCGTGGAGAAGCGGGCGACCGTACGGGAGACGTCCAGGGGGCCGAAGGCGGTCTGCCGGCCGTGCCCCTCGATCTCGACGACTAGTTGCGGCTGCCCGGTCCAGGCCGTGACGGCCCGGGCCAGCGCGGTGAGCAGCACCTCGCGGATCTCGACCCCCACCCGCCGCGGCAGCTCGGTCACCACGGCGGCGGCGAGCCCGCCGCTCACCTCGGTGAAGTACCGGACGGCGGAGGCCTGCGAGTTGGGGCCGAGGCGGTGGTCGACGGGCAGCGGCGGCGGCGCGAGGTCGGTGAGCCGGCTCCAGTAGGGCAGTTCCGCCTCGACCTGCTCGCTCGCGGCGTGCGCGCGCAGTTGCTCTGCGGCCTGCGGCAGCGGGGCCGTCTTGGGCGGCAGCACCGGTTCGTCACCCCGCTCGATCGCGAAGTAGGCGGTGCGCAGGTCCTCGTGGAACACGCGGGAGGAGTAGTAGTCCATGACGAGCCAGTGGGCGCTGACCAGCAGCCTGGGCCTGCGGTGCGGGCCCAGGTCGAACTGGGTGAGCCGGACGGTCGTGCCGTCGGCCAGGTCGAGGGCGCCGTTGCGGAGCGCGGCGTGCCGGGCGATCTCCGCCTCGACGTCGGAGTCGGGGACGTCGCCGAGATCGACCTCCGTGACCCGGGAGGCGTCCGGCGTGCGCGCGCCGGGCAGTTCGGCGTACGGGCCGTGCTCGTCCGCGAGGAAGCGGGCGCGCAGTCCGTCGTGGTGGGCGAGCACGGTGGCCAGGGCCCGGTGCAGGGTCCGGGTTTCCATGCGCCGGTCGAGCTCGAAGACGGGCCACATGCCGTTCCAGTGGTCGGCGGCGGCGAAGTCCTGTTCGAAGAACCAGAGCTGGCTGGGCGACAGGCCGGCCCGCCCGGTGATCTCCGACTGGTCCGCAAGGGCCGTCGGCCGGTCGGTGGCGCACGCGGCCTGTTCGGCGATGGTGGGGCGGGCGAAGAAGTCGGCGAGCGTGAGGTGCAGTCCCTGTTCGGCCGCCTTGGCCACGGCGCGTACGCCGAGGAGGGAGTCGCCGCCGAGGGCGTAGAAGTTGTCGTGCCGGCCGATCCGCTCCACGGGCAGTACGCGGGCCCAGGCGCGGGCCAGCGCCTTCTCGGCGGGGGTCGCGGGCGGCTCGTTCCCCGGGGCGACGGCTTGCGGCACCGGCAGGGCGCGCCGGTCGAGCTTTCCGTTGGCGCCCGTCGGCAGCCGGTCCAGGGTCATGACGACGGCGGGGACCATGTACGCGGGCAGCTTGGCGGCGAGGTGGGTGCGCAGCTCGTCCTCGGCGAGATCGGCCCCGCTCTCGGGGACGGCGTAGGCGATCAGCCGCTTGCCGTTCTGGGCGACGACGACGGCGCTGCGGACGCCGGGGTGTCCGCCGAGTACGGCCTCGATCTCGCCGAGCTCGATGCGGTGGCCGCCGATCTTGACCTGGAAGTCGTCCCTGCCGAGGAGTTCGAGGGTGCCGTCGGGCAGGTAGCGGCCCAGGTCGCCGGTGCGGTACAGGCGTTCACCGGTGACCGGGTGGTCGAGGAACTGGGCCGCGGTGCGCTCGGCGTCGCCCCAGTACCCGCGCGCGACGCCCACGCCCCCGATGTGGAGGTAGCCGGTGACGTGGTCGGGCTTGTCGGTGAGGTCGGCGTCCAGGACGTGGAAGGTCTGGTTGCGCAGCGGTGTGCCGTACGGGATGCTCCGCCACTCGGGGTCGATGCCCTCGATCGGATGCCAGATCGACCAGATCGACGCCTCTGTGGCGCCGCCCAGGCTGATCAGTTCGGGGCCTCCGCAGGCAACGGCCCGGACCCGCCCGGGCAGGCTCAGCGGGATCCAGTCCCCGCTCAGCAGTGCCGTCCGCACCGATCGCGGGAAGGCGGCGCCCTGCTGCTCGCAGTGTTCCACCAGCAGTTCGAGCAGCGGCGGGACGCTGTTCCACAACGTCACGCGGTGCTGGTCCGCCAGGGCGGCCCAGCGGCCGGGGTCGCGGGACTCGCCGGGCGCGGGCAGGACCAGCGCCCCGCCGGCTCCGAGCACTCCGAAGACGTCGTACACGGAGAGGTCGAAGCTGAGCGAGGACAGTCCGAGGACCCGGTCCTCCCGGCCCACGGCGAAGCGGGTGCTGATGTCGTCGACCGTGTTCACCGCGGCGCGGTGGCTGATCATCACGCCCTTGGGGCGGCCTGTCGATCCGGAGGTGAAGATGACGTAGGCGAGGTCGTCGGGGCCGGTGGCCGCGGCCGGGACCGGTCCGTCCGGCACGTCCCGCGCCGGCTCCCGGTCCACGGTCAGGCCGGTGACGCCTGCGGGGACGTGGGCGCCGGGCTGGGTGACCGCGACCGTCACGCCGCCCTCCTCCAGCAGCCGGGCCACGCGTTCGCGTGGCAGGCCGGCGTCCACGGGCAGGTAGGCCGCTCCGGCGCGGAGCACGCCCAGCACGGCGGGGACCTGCTCCCACCCCTTGTGCATGAGGACGGCGACCAGGGTGTTGGGCGCCGCGCCCAGTGCGCGCAGCCGGTGGGCGATCCCGTCGGCGCGGCGGTCGAGTTCGCCGAAGGTGAGGGTGGCGTCGGCGCTGATCACGGCCGGCGCGTCGGGGTGTGCGGCGGCCTGCCGGCCGATCGCGGCGTGCAGGAGTTCGCCGGGCTGCGGTCCCGCTGTGTCGTTCACGGCGCGGCGGACGGCGAGCTGCCGCTCCGGCAGGGCGACCGGTGCGGGCTCGTCCTGTTCCGCGATGCGCTCGACCAGGTCGACGTAGGCGGTGAACATGTCGTCGAGGACGCCCTCGGGGAAGACCTCCTCGACGGCGTCCCAGCTGATCAGCAGGTCGCTGCCGCGGGCCACGACCTGGTTGTCCAGGTAGACCTGCGGAGTCTGCGAGACGGCGTACCCGGTCTCGAAGGCCAGGCCTTCGAGGGCGCCGAGGCTGTCCTGCTCGTGCAGCAGGCTGGTGAAGACGACGGGCATGCGCGCCTGTGTGCCGTCCCCGCGTCGGGCCAACTCGCGCTGCACCTCGACACCGCTGAAGCGGGCGTGGGCCAGGTCCCGGCGCAGCTGCTCCTGGATCCGGTGCGCGGTCGTGGCCAGGTCCGGGGCGCCGGCGAGGTCGCATTCGAGGAGGACCGTGCTGGTGAAGTCGCCGATCATCCGGTCGATGTCGGCGTGCCAGCGCGGCCGGTCGGCGAGGGTCAGGTTGAGGGTGAACCGGGACGAGCGGCTCCAGGTGCGCAGCACCTGCGCGTAGGCGGCGCACAGCAGCACGGAGGGGGTGACGCCCCGGGCGTTCGCGCGGTCCCGGATCTGCCGGAAGACGCGGCCGGACAGGCGGCGTTCGCGGCGTGTGAAGGCGGGGGCCTGGGTGTGGGCGACGGACCGGACGGGCAGTTCGGGAGCCTGCGGCAGCGTGTCGACGCGGTCCAGCCAGTACGCGCGGGCCCGCTCGTGGCCGGGCTGCGTGCGGTACGCGGCGAGGCCGTCGACGTAGTCGCGGAAGGCGGCCGCGGGGGCCGGGGCGAGGGAGTCCGGGTCGAGGATCAGGCGGATCCACTCGGCCAGCAGGATCTGGATGCTGCCCGCGTCGGCGAAGAGCAGGTCGATGCCGATGTGGAGGCGGAGCCGGGCTGCGTCGAGCCGGTGGGTGCGTATCTCGTACAGGGGCCAGGTGTGCGGGTCGAAGACCTGGGCGGCCATCTCCTCGCGGGTCTCTTCGAGGCGACATCGTCCGTCCGCCTCAGGGAGTCCGCTCAGGTCGCGATGGCGGAAGCGGTAGTACGGAACCTCGTGCGCCACCTGCTGGCGGCCGTCGGGCAGCAGCGTGGCGCGCAGCATGCCGTGGCGGCCGATCAGGGTGTTGAACGCCTCCTCGACGCGTTCGTGGTCGGCGGCGAACAAATCGACCTCGACGTAGAAGTGGGCAGAGCGCCCGCCGAGGTCGAAGCCCCGGCTGCCCAGCCAGTAGGCCTGCTGGACGTCGGTGAGTGCGAAGGGCTCGTGGGCGCGCTCCGGTGCCGGAACCAGCTGCGGGGCCTGACCTCCGTCCGTACCGTGGTTGAGCAGTGCCGCGGCGAGCGTTTCGAGCGTGCAGTGGCCGAAGAGGATCTCCAGCGGAAGGTCGGTCGCACAGGCGGTGTCGATCGCGGACTTGAACCGTACGGCGTCCAGCGAGTCGAGGATCAGGGGCTCCTGCGGATCGACCGGGCGGTCGTAGTCGGCGTTGATCCCGGCCAGCAGGTCCCGGAGGCGGTGGAGGCCCTCGTCCCGGTCGGGAGCGGGCACAGCGGAAAGATCGGACATCGGTTCCCCCGTATCAACCGGCGGGTCAGGCCGGTTCAGAGTGTCGTTGCGAACGTGTCTGCGCGTCGGCGACCCCGCGCAGGTACTTGTAGATGCCGCCGTTGCGGGCGATCCAGGCGGTGAGCCGCGGGGAGAGGGCGCTGACCACGTCGGCGACCCTCTCCATGACGGGAGCCACGGTGATCTCCACCTTGTCCTCCCGGATGCACTTCAGCACCGCGCGGGCGACCTCGTCGGGCCCGACCCTGCCGAGCAGCGGCGGGCGCCGCCCCGCCTGCCAGCCGGCGGAGATGCCGACGTCGGCGATCAGCGTCGGGTACACCGCCGACACCCCCACGCCGGTCCCCCGCAGTTCCTCGCGCAGGGACCAGGTGAAGCCGACGAGGCCGTGTTTGGCCGAGGAGTTGATCGTGGCGTAGGGGTAGGCCGTGCGGCCGCCCACGGAGCCGATGTTCACCACGTGCCCGCGCCCGGCTTCGAGCATGTCCGGCAGCACCAGCCTGGTCATGGCCTCGGCACCGAACAGGTTCACCAGCAGGACCCGCCGGATGTTCTCGACCGCGGCGTCCTGGAAGCGGGTGATGTGCTCGATCCCGGCGTTGTTGACCAGGATCCCGGCCGGTCCCAGTTCACGGCGGACCGTTTCCACGATCCTCCGCTGTGCGTCTTCGTCGGAGACGTCGCCGGGCACCACCAGCGGCTGGGGGCCGATCCGCCCCAGCTTCTCCGCGGTGGCCCGCAGATCGTCCTCGGATCGGGCGACGAGTGCCATTCGGACTCCCGCCCGGGCGAGTTCCGCAGCGATGTGCGGGCCGACACCGCGCGACGCCCCGGTGACGATTCCCACTGCATTCTTCAGTTCGCGCACGGGCGTGGTCCTTTGCCGAGAGGGACGGATTTTCAGCGCGACGGCTGCAGGGCAGCGCGCCTGCCGGAGAAGACCTGGATCAGGGCCGCCACCGAGCACAGCAACGCCCCGGTGAGCGCCACCGCGGCGATGCCGGCGTGGTCGAGCACCGCGCCCCCGACGACCCCGGACAGGCCGATGCCCAGGTACAGGGCGGACGCGTTGAGTGCGAGCAGGAGGCCGCCGGCGTCCGGGGAGAGTTCGAGCAGCCGGCGCTGGACCGGCGGGTTGAAGCCCCAGCTCGACACCCCCCACACGAACAGCAGCACCGCGGCGACCGCGGTGGTGTGCACCGCGGAGAGCGCGGCCAGGGCGACCACACTGCCGGACACGGCCACCAGCAGCGGCGTCCGGTGGCCGAACCGGTCGGCCGCGAGGCCGCCGGCTACGTTGCCGATGGCACCGCCGATCCCGTAGCCGAAGAGCAGCAGGCTCAGCCCCGTGCCGTGCGCGCCGACGGTCTCGGCCAGCACCGGAGCCGCGTACGTGTACACGGTGAACACCCCGAGGCTGGCCGCGAGGGTGATCCCGAGGACGGTGACGACCCGGCTGTCGGAGGCGACCGCGACCCGTTGGCGCAGCGTCACCCGTACGGGCGCGGCGACCTGGGGCACGGCCACGGCGACGGCTGCGGCGGAGAGGGCGCAGAAGCCCGCGACGAGCCAGAAGACGCCCCGGTGTCCGAGGGGGCCGACGAGCAGCGTCCCGGCCGGCACACCGACGATGGTCGCGGTCACCAGCCCGCCGAAGACCCAGGCCGCCGCACGCGCCCGGCGCTCCGGGCCGCTCAGCTCGGCGGCGACGGCGGTGGCGGCCGGCGTGAACACCGCCGCGCCCGCGGCGGTGACGATCCGGGCGGCCGTCAGGACGGTGAAATTGGGAGCCAGCGCGGCGAGCGCGTTGCCCGCCGCGGCCACCAGCAGGGCGGCGATGATCAGTGGTCGGCGGCGCCACCCGCCCAGGGCCACGGCCAGCAGCGGCGAGCCGATCGCGTAGGCCACGGCGAAGCACGTGGTCAGCAGTCCCGCGGTGGACACCGAGACGGACAGCTCCTCGCTCAGCTGGGGCAGCACACCGGTGACGACGTAACCGCTCGTCCCCACTGCGAACGCTCCGAGCGCGAGCGTGAAGATCTTGCGTAACACGAAATGAACCCCCCTGCCCCCGGCTGGTCGGTGCCGAACGTGATCACGGCACGTGTCGCGAAGGCCGCGCGAACCGGAGTCGCAACCACACTCCCACAACAGAAGTTGCAGGCCAACAGAGGTTTTTCGCCATGATCACCTTGCCGGACGGGGGCGTGCGCGACCCGCCCGCCGCGGGAATTCCCTCACTGCGGGCGGATCACGTCCTCGGCGGCGGGGGCCGGGTTCACTCCCCGTCGGAAGCCGGTGGATTCGCAGTTGTCACGCCCAGCAGGCGCGCCTTGTCCATGTCGGCGGCGGAGGGCTTGACCCGGGTGAACTCGTCGTGGCCGAGGAAGGTCGACTTCCACCGGTCGGCGGGAGCCGTGCCGTAGCTCAGCAGCCACTGGGTCACGATGCGCTCCTGGTCGCCGCCGACGTACTGGCCGCTCCAGGTGGCGACGGAGTGGGCGTTGCGGTGGGCGTTGCGGTAGGCGACGGTCCATCCGACAGCGGTCCCCGTGCCGTCGGCGGGCGCGCTGTCGTAGCGCCCGGTCATGACGTACCGGTTCTCGGCGTTGCCGACCGCGGACTCGTAGGTTCCGACGAAGCCGCCGTCCGCGGCCCGCGTCACGACCATGGTCGAGCCGAGCTGGTTGTACCAGGTGCCCAGGATGCCGGGGCGGGCCTTCGTCCCGGCGCCGGTGTCCGCGGTTTCCGCGGACACGGTCCCCCGGGTGTCCGCCGAAGCACTCGCGGACACGGTGGCGAAGGTCAGGGACATCGCACACAGTGCGACTAGGGATTGGCGTACACGCGTCACGAGATGATTCCCCCTACGAGGGCCCGCGGGGCCCGTCGGTCGACCGTGGCGGTGGAAGGTCACGGGCGCTTCCGGAGAAAATCGTAGGGTTGTGACCGGCGGTAGGCCGGGTTCGTCCCCGTGAATTGTCGTACTTCGTACGGAGAATCGGCGCGATGTGTTCGCCCGCCGGCCTCCGGGCGATTCCGGAGGCCGGCGGTCCGTCGAGGTCAGCGGTCGCGGACGGCGACGATGCCGTTGAAGACTCCGACGTACGCGGTGCCGTCGGGGCCGAGGGTGATCGGCGCCCAGTTGTTGTCGTAGAGCGGGCCGGTGCCGGTCAGCTGCCGCCAGCGCCGCTCACCGGTGCGGAAGTCCACGGCCGTGAGGTACCAGCCGTCGATCCCCCAGGCGTTGGGCTCCTTCTCGTAGAAGTAGAGCAGTCCGTTCGCGGTGGAGAGCTTCGGCACCACGGACGGCGCGCGCACGGCGCTCTCCCACACCGTGTCGCAGCCGCTGCCGTCGGCGCGGACGTCGATGCGGGCCACCCCGCCCACGACGGACCTGCCCAGCAGCAGGCTGGTGGGGTTCTCGTAGCCGTAGTTGTTCTCGACGACGATGCTGTTGCCCCAGGTGATCAGGGAGTTGTCGGTGGTCGAGGCGCCGGAGCCGAAGACGGGCACCTTGCAGACCAGCCGCCGGTCCGCGGCGACGTCCGCGCCCCGCCGGTAGACGAGGACGTTCATCCGGTCGTCGGCGTTGTCGGTGATGGCGACGTAGCCGTTGCCGAAGAGGTCGGGTGTGGTGCCCGAACCCTGGTTGACGGAGCCGGGCTTGGTCCCGGTCCCGCGGTCGTAGGTCTGGCGCCACTGCACCTCGGGGGTGCCGTCGGCGGCGGCCCGGAAGCTGTACAGCGCGTGGTCGGAGACGATGGAGACACCGTCCTGGGCGACCGAGAAGGAGTTCTGGATCTCCTCGCCCTCCAGCCGCACCGAGCGGATCTGCGAGGTCGCCGGGTCCACGGTGCCGACCCGGCCCTGGCGGGTCACCCACCAGATGCGGCCCTCCCAGTCGGGCATCACGGAGGTGACGGGGTCGCAGGTGCCGCTGGGCCGCAGATTGGTCCAGGTCACGCAGTCCTGCGGGACGTGGCCGGTGAGGTCCCAGTCGTCGTCGACGGTGAACTTCCAACTGCCGTCAGGGTTCTGTGAATGCGCGAGGCGCAACACGTGCCGGCGTGAGTCGGCGAGGACGGCGCGGTCCTGGTCGTCCAGGTAGAAGTAGGCGCCGCCCGAGGTGTCCTTGAAGATCTTCGCGAAGTCGAGCGAGGTGATCGCCTCGACGGTCGAGGAGCGCTGCGGGAGCCGGTGCTCCGCGAGTGTGGCGAGCGTACGCGGCTCCAGGAGCTTGACCTTGAAGCCCGAGAAGGTGCCGCACACCGTGACGAGGCGGCCGCCCGAGTCGAAGGCGGCCGTGGCACATTCGCCGCCGAGGGCCGCGATCTTCTCGCTGGTCACCTTGAGGTTCTTGCCGAGCGGCCCCGACCAGGGCGAGGTGGCGCTGCCGGCCGCGTCGGAGTGCATGCCGCTGCGGCCGTTGGGCGCGAGGTACGGGTGCTGCGGCGGGGCCTCGCCCGGTAGCGGCGCGGCGGTCGCGGGGGCTCCCTCGTAGGGGGTGATCAGCCGGTGGCCCGGCGCCTTGGGTATCTCCTCGGCGTGGGCCGGGTGGCCGCCGTGGAGCACCGTGAAGGCGGCCACGACGGGAACCACGGCACAGTTCAGCGCCCTTCGGAACATCCTGGCTTCCTCCGTCTCGCAACCGTTCTGTTGACTTTGCGTCAGATATCACGCCGTGGCCAGACGCTGGATCGCGGTGCCGGAGGAGTCCATGCGTGCGCCGGATGATTCACGACGGCGCAACAGCCGGTCAGGGATTGAGGCTGGAGACCGCGTTCGCGGTCGCCGTCAGGCCGTCGTGAATGGTCGCCGCCATGCTGCTGCTCGCGAGGTGGAAGCCGAGGAGTACGCAGACGAGGGCGTGCGAGAACTTCAGCCCGCCGCTGCGCAGGAAAATCCACGCGAGGATGAGGAGAAGGACGACCACGGAGAGGGAAAGCACCATCGAAACCTCCTGAGTCACCGTCATGGTGGCGCAGGGCGGGGTGCTCACGGGCGAAGGACGTGTCCGCCGTACGGGTGTTGACGGTCCGTGACGGGCGGTCGGTCCTTGACGATCTCGTTCCAATGGGCGGTGCGCCCGCACCAGCGCTCCAGCAGCACCGGGTCGTGGCCCACCGCGAGCAGTCCGGCCCCTGTCTCGGCGCGGTAGTCCTCCACGACCGCGACCAGGGCGGCCGTGGTGGAGGCGTCCAGCATCGCGGTCATCTCGTCGCAGACCAGCCAGCGCGGCCGCAGCACCAAGGCCCGCGCCAGACAGGCCCGTTGCAGCTGTCCGTCGCTGACCTCGTGCGGCAGGCGGGCGAGCAGGTCCGCGCCGAGCCCCACCCGCTGCGCCAACTCGGCCACCCGCGCCGCCGCTTCGCTGCGCCGACCGGTCGCGCGGAGGGGTTCCGCGACGAGGTCGCGCAGCCGCAGGCGCGGGTCGGCGGCCAGGCGCGGCTGCTGGAAGACGACGCCGACCGCGGTGCGCAGGGCGCGCGGGGCCCGGTGGGAGAAGCCGGTCACGGCGTGGCCGTCGAGGGTGACGGTACCCCGGTCGGGCCGGTGCAGCAGGGCGGCGACGCGGGCCAGGGTGGACTTGCCGCAGCCGCTCGGCCCGAGCAGGCCGAGGGACTCCCCCGGGCGCAGGCTCAGGTGCGCGCCGCGGAACGCGGGGGCGCGGCGGTCGTAGCCGGCGGTGATGTCCTTGAGCTCAAGCATGGTGGCAGGCCACCCCTTCGGTGAGCGCGGGCCGCCGGGTACCGCAGAGCTGGTCGGCGGCCGCGCAGCGGGCGGCGAAGGCGCAGCCGGGCGGGAGCGCGCCGAGCTCCGGCGGTGCCCCCGGAATGGGGGTGAAGGCGCGGTCGGGGAGGGCGTCGAGGAGGCCCCGGGCATAGGGGTGGCGAGGCCCGGGACGGCCGAAGAAGGCGTCGGCGGGGGCGGTCTCGACGATCCGGCCCGCGTACATGACGGCGACGGTGTCGGCGATGCGCTCGGCCGCGGCCAGGTCGTGCGTGATCAGCAGCAGCGCCCGGCCGTCGGCGCGGGTGTGGGCGCGCAGCTCGTCGACGGTGCGCAGGACGAGGTCGCGGTCGAGGCCGGTGGTCGGCTCGTCGGCCAGGAGCAGCGGGGCGCCGCCCACGAGGGCGAGGGCGGTGGCCGCGCGCTGGGCGAGGCCGCCGGAGAGCTCGTGGGGGTGGCGGTCGAGGTGCGAGGCGGGGAAGGCGGCGCGCCCGGCTGCCGCCTCCGCCGCCGCGCGCAGGGCGGGCGGCCGGGTTCCGGTCAGCTCCCGGACCGTCTCCTCCAGCTGGGAGCGGATGGTGCGCACCGGGGTGAGGTGGGCGGCGGGGCTCTGCGGGACCAGTCCGACACGCCGGCCGCGCACGGTGCGGGCGAGGGTGCGCTCGTCGGCGGCGAGCAGGTCGAGGCCGTCGGCCAGCCGGGCCGATCCGGCGGTCTCGGCGTTGCCCGGGAGCAGTCCGAGGAGGGCGGAGGCGAGCACGGACTTGCCGCAGCCGCTCTCCCCGACGAGGGCGAGGCTCTCGCCGGGGGCCAGGGCGAAGGTGGCGCCGGTGACGGCCTCCACGTACCGGCCCGCGGGCATGCGGAAGCGGACGGAGAGGCCTTCGACGCGCAGGACGGGCTCGGCAGCGCCGGGTCGGGGGCCGTCGGCTCCGGGGGCGGGCGCGCAGACGCGGGGCGAGGGGGTCACAGGGTCAGCTCCGAGCGGCGGCGCGGGTTCAGGCGGTCGCGCCAGGCGCCCGCGAGGCCGGCGACCGCCAGGGTCGGGACGATCAGGAGGAGGCCGGGGAAGAGGGTGGGCCACCAGTCCCCGGCGAGCAGCGAGCCGCGCGCGCTCTGCACGAGGTTGCCCAGGCTCGCCTGGTGTGCCGGGAGTCCCAGGCCCAGGAAGGACAGGGCGGACTCGTGCCACATCGCGTGCGGGATCATCAGCACGGCGGCGAGGCCGGCCTGCGGCAGGATGCCGGGCACCAGGTGCCGTACGGCGATCCGCCACCGTGAGGCCCCGCCGGAGACGGCCGCGTCCACGTAGGGCCGGCCGCGCAGCGACAGGACCTCGGCGCGGACGATCCGGGCCGTCGAGAGCCAGTGGGTGACCGCGACCGAGGCCACGACGGGCCACACTCCCGGCCGGAACACCGCCACGACGAAGATGCCCAGCAGCAGGTGCGGGATGGAGGAGAGGATGTCCACCACCCGCATCGCGACCCGGTCGGCCCAGCCGCCGAGCGCGCCCGCGGCGGCGCCCACCGCCGTGCCGATCACGGTGGCGGCCAGGGCTGCCACCAGGCCGACGAGCAGGGAGATCCGCAGCCCGTGGACACACCGCAGCAGCAGGTCGCGTCCGACGTCGTCGGTGCCGAAGGGGTGGGCCCACGAGGGGGGTTGCAATTTCGCCGCCAGGTCGACCGCCTGCTGGTCCAGCTGCGCCAGCGGGGGCACGACCAGGACGGCCACCACGATCACCGTCATGACGGCGGCGGAGGCGCGGACCCGCAGGGTGCGCGTGGAGCGCAGGGCGCGGCCGTGCGGGCGCCAGACCTGCTCAGCCATCGAAGCCCACCCTCGGGTCGGCCAGCCCGTACAGCAGGTCGGACAGCAGGTTCCCGGCGAGCACGGCGGCGGTGGCCAGCACCGTCAGTGCCGCCAGTAGCGGGAAGTCGACCGAGGTGGCCGCCTGCACGGTCGCCGCGGCGATGCCCGGCCAGCTGAAGACGGTCTCCACCAGCAGGGCGCCCGTGATGAGTTCGGGCACCCGGGATCCGATCAGCGTCAGCATCGGAAGCATGCCGGAGCGCAGGGCGTGGCCGAGCAGGACCCTGCGCTCGGCCAGGCCGCGCGCGCGGGCGCCGCGTACGGGGTCCTCCGCGAGGGCGTCGGCCACGCCCTGGCGGACGTACAGGAAGAACCAGGGCAGCTGGGAGGCGCCCAGCACCAGGGCGGGCAGCACGAGGTGGGAGGCGACCTGCGCGAAGGTGACCGTGTCGCTGCCGACGTCGGTGAGGCCGCCCGAGGGCAGCACGCCGAGCCGCACGGAGAAGAACCAGATGGCGAGCAGCGCCAGCCAGAAGGCCGGGGCGGCCTCCAGGGTGTAGGCGAGCGCGGACACGGTGCGGTCCAGCGGGCCGCCCGTCCGGCGTGCGGCGAGCACCCCGAGCGCGGTGCCCGCGAGGACCGCCGCGGTGAAGGCGCAGCCGGCGAGCAGCGCCGACCAGCCCACCCGCTCCGCGATGACGTCGGCGACGGGCTGGCGCATGACGGCGGAGGTGCCGAGGTCGCCGGTCAGCGCCGAGGTCAGCCAGTCCCACCAGCGTGCGACCAGGGGCCGGTCGACGCCGAGGTTGGCCCGCAGCTGGTCGAGTTCGGCCTGCGAGGCGGTGAGTCCGGCGGTGCCGGCATAGGCCTTGACCGGGTCGAAGGGTGACAGCGCGGCGAGGGCGAAGACGCCGAAGGTGACGGCGAGCAGGACGGGGGCGGCGGACAGGGTCCGCCGCCCGGCCATGCGCGCCGCAGGCCTCCAGGGGAGGCGGACGGAGCGGGTGGTCACTGCGCGCGGCTCACTTCTGCTTGGGCTTCCAGGTCTCGACGTTCCACCAGGGGCCGGCGCCGAGGCCGTGGTCGTGCGGCTCAACCTGCGTGCCGAGTCCGTCCCACTTGTCGTCCACGACGTAGAGGTGGTCGATGTGGGTGAGGAAGACGTAGCCGGGGTTCTCGGCGAGCCGGCGCTGCACGGTGTCGTACGCGGCCCTGCGCACGGCCGGGTCGGCGCTGCGGCGCCCTTCGGCGAGGGCCGCGTCCACGGCGGGATCGTCGTACCGGGCCATGTTGTTGAAGCCGTCGCCGCCGAGCGAGGAGGTCAGCAGCAGGTACTGGTCGAAGTCGGGGTCGGCGGGTGAGCCGCCGCCCGCGAGGACGGCCTCGGTCTTCATCCGGGGTTCGATGACCTCCCAGGTGCCGGCCTCCGTCTTGACCTCGATGCCGGCCTTCCTGGCGTCGGAGGCGAAGGCGAGGGCGTGGTCCTGGCGGATCTTGTCGCCGGAGGTGTACCAGAGCGGGAAGGAGGCGCGGACCCCGTCCTTGCTGCGGATCCCGTCCTCGCCCGCCTTCCAGCCGGCCTCGTCGAGGATCTTGCGTGCCCGGTCGAGGTCGTGGCGGCGCTCGGTGCCGGCGGTGAACCACGGGCTGTCGGTCGGCACCGGGCCGTAGGCGGGCTTGCCCGCGCCCTCGAGCAGCTTGTCCACCATGGCCGTCCGGTCCACGGCGATGTCCAGTGCCCGGCGGACGGCGAGGTCGCCGGTGACCTGGTGGTGCGTCGGGAGGGTCACGTTGCGGTAGTCGAAGGTCCTGGCGGCATGGGTGCGCCGGGCGGTGTCCTTCGCGAAGCCCGCGGCCAGGTTGGGCGGCAGGATGGCGCCGTCCAGCTCGCCGGAGCGCAGCCGGGTGGCGCGTACGTCGTCGTCCTTGATCACGGCCATGGTGAACTTCTTGACGGCGGGCTCGCCGCCCCAGTAGCCGGGATTGGCCTTGAAGCTGAGCTTCTCGCCCTTGGACCAGCCGACGAGCACGTAGGGGCCGGTGCCGACGGGCCGTGTGGTGAAGTCGCCGCTGTTGACGTCCTGCTTGCCGGCGATGTGCTCCGGGGCGATGGGCAGCACGGTCCGCTCGGCGAAGGGCGCGTAGGGGTACTTCAGGGTGAAGACGACGGTGTCCTCGCCCTTCGCCTCGACGGCCTCGATCGCGTCCAGCTCGGTCTTGGAGGCGTTGTTCGTCCCTGCGGCGAGGATCGTCCGGTAGGTGAAGACGACGTCCTTGGCGGAGAAGGGCGCGCCGTCGCTGAACTTCACACCCCGGCGCAGTGCGAAGGAGTAGGTGCGCCCGTCCGCGGAGACCTCCGGGAGGGCCTCGGCCAGGGCGGGCTTCAGCTTCATGTCCGCGTCGTGTGTGAGCAGACCGTCGAAGATCTTGGAGTTGCCGTCCTTGCCGTAGCCGAGCAGCGGGCTGAGGCTGTCCGGCTCGGTGGCTATGCCGACCACGACCGAGTCCGCGGCGGCCGCGCCGCCGGCCCCGCTTCCGGGGGTGGAGCAGGCCGCCACGCCCGTGATGAGTGCGGCGGCCAGTGCCGCCCTGGCCGCTCCCCGTACTGTCCGGGCCGTCATGCTCTGCACATCCCTGTTCGCGTACATCCGTTGTTGCAAAGAGCTGGCAATAATGCCAGAGGTGATCAGAAGTCGACGAATCGGGTCACATCACCGGTCGGCGGCGCACAGGTCTTGTCGCCCCAGCGCCTCCCGTGCCATATATGTCTAGACCTTTACGGAAGCCGAGGAAGGCACCCCGTGCGACGCAGCGCCCCCACGCTCGCCCTCTTCCTGACCCTCACCGCCTGCACCGCGCCCGACACCGCGCCGCCGTCCGCCCCCACCGGACTCACCGCCCAGGCCGCCAGCGCCACCTCCGTGCACGTCATGTGGAACCCGGCCGCGGCCCGGGACGGGGTGACGCGCTACCAGGTGTTCGAGGGCGAACGCCCGGTACGGGAACTCCCGGCCGAGAGGACCATGGTGGACATCACCGGCCTCGCCCCGCAGACCGCCTACTCCTTCACCGTGCGGGCACGGGACTCCGCCGGGAACGTCTCCGGGGCCGCTCCGGCCGCACGCGTGACCACCCCCGCGGCCAGGACGGAGGACCGGACGGCGCCCTCCGCCCCCGCCACCACCACCGGCAGCGCGACCGGACCCCGCTCCGCCCGGGTGTCGTGGACCCCCTCGACGGACGACACGGGCGTCACGGCGTACGACGTCCACCAGGGCGGCGTACGCATCCACACCGCCGGTCCCGGCGACAGCACGACAACCCTGACCGGACTCCGGCCCGACACCGTCTACACCTTCACGGTCCGGGCCCGCGACGGCGCCGACAACTCCTCCCCCGACGGCCCGGCCGTGGACGTGAGCACGCCGCCCGTCTCCGGTGACGGGCCGGGCACCGCCCCCGCCGATCTCACGGCGACCGCCTCACCGGGCGCCGTCACCCTCGCCTGGACCGCCCCCGACACCGGCCGGCCGACCGCCGAGTACGAGCTGTACATCAACGGACGGCCCACGACCGTCATCCAGTTCGGTGCGGGCGCGGTGCCCGCCGGCCGGGTGGAACACCGCCTCACGGTGGCCGAACCCACCGGCACCGAGTGGGCCGTGAAGGTGCGGGCCAGGCTCCCCGACGGCAACTGGGGGGCCTTCTCGGCGGAACGGCGGATCGTGCTCGTCGCGTGATCCGGGGTACCGGATCCGGCCTTAACGGCACGGTGGGATAAGAAGATCACGCACAATACTCCCGTGTTCGGTGAGTACTCGGTCAATGACAATCAGCCAGAATCCGCGGACGGCGTCCCCGAGCCGGGGGCCGGGACACCACCGGGAAACCTGCCGCCGGAGCCCGCGAGCTTCATCGGCAGGCAGCGCGAACTGCGCCTCCTCGGCCGGCTGTTGCGCGAGCGGCGACTGATCACCTTGACCGGGGTGGGAGGCGTCGGCAAGTCCCGGCTCGCCCTGCGGGCGGCGGCCGACGCACGCCAGGCCCGGCGCGACGGCGTCTGGTGGGTCGAGCTGTCACCGCTGCGCGATCCCGCCCTGCTGACCGCGACCGTCGCGCACGCCGTCGGCCTCGCCGACCACTCCGCGCGCCCGCTCGACGAGGAGCTGTGCGCGTGGATGGCGGACAGGGAGCTGCTGCTCGTCCTGGACACCTGCGAGCACCTGGTCCCCGGATGCCGGCACCTGGCGGGCGAACTCCTGCAGTCCGCACCCGGGTTGACCATCCTGATCACCTCCCGGGAACCCCTGCGCAGCGCGATCGAGGAGGTCGTGGAGGTCCGCCCGCTGCCCTGCGAGGGTCCCGACAACGACGCCCTGGCCCTCTTCCGCGCCCGCGCCCTCGCCGCGACCCCGCGCGCCGCGGCCGTCTTCGCCGACGCGGAGCGGACCGCGGTGGCCGCCGAGGTGTGCCGGCGCCTGGACGGGATCCCGCTCGCCCTGGAACTCGCCGGCGCCCGGCTGAGGTTGTGGACGGTCGAGCAGATGGCGGAACGGATCGGCGAGCGCTTCGAGATGCTCTCGGACGTCCGCGTCCCGCGGCCGCTCCGGCACCAGACGATGCGGACCACGATCGGCTGGAGCCACGAGCTGTGCGAGCCGCTGGAACGGCTGCTGTGGGCCCGGCTCTCGGTGTTCACCGGCGACTTCGACATCGCAGCCGCACGCGCGGTGTGCGCGGGCGGACCGCTGCCCGCCGCCCGGGTGGAGCGCGTGCTGTCCGGTCTCGCCGCCAAGTCCGTGGTCCTGCGAAGCGAGGAACGCGGTGCCGGCGCCCGCTACCGGCTGCTGGACACGATCCGCGAGTACGGGCACGACTGGCTGGGCGAGCTCGGCGAGACGCACCTGGTCACCGATCGGCACGCCCACTGGTACGCGGCGCTCTCGCAGGCCGCCGACCGGGGCTGGATGGGTCCGGGGCAGGTGGACTGGTACCGCAGGATCACCGCCGAGCACGCGCAGCTGCGCACCGCTCTGGAACACCTGCTCACCGCCGACCCCGCGGCTGCGCTGGAGATGGCCGGCGCCCTGTGGTTCTACTGGTTCGCGTGCGGGCACGTGCACGAGGGCCGGGCCTTCCTGGAACGGGCGCTGCGGATCGCCCCGCGCACGGGGGTCGCCTACAACCAGGCCCTGTGGTCCCTCGGGCTCACGATGGTGCTCCAGGGCGACATGGACGAAGCCCGGCGCGTCGGCGAGCAGTGTGCACGGGACGCCGCCCATCTCGCCGACCCGGAACGGGAGCTGCGCGCCGCCTACCTGCACGCCGCGTCGGTCCTGATGCCGGGCGACCCGGTACGGGCCCTGGAGCTGGCCGGACCGCGGGCGCGGGCAGCCCACGGCGGGCGTACCACCGGACCCGGCTGGCTGCTGTGCAAGCTGTCCACCAGCTACTCGCTGTGCGCCCTGGGGCGCTTCGAGGACGCTACCGAGGAGGCGCGGTCGCTGCGGGAGGCGTGCGCGGAGCTGGGCGAGCGCTGGATGCGGGCGTACGCGGACTACGTCCTGGCGGTGGCCGCGCTGGGCATGGGCGACCACGGGGAGGCCGCACGCCACGTCCGGGCCATGCTCTCCGGGAAGCGGCTCCTCGGCGACCGGCTGGGCATCGCGCTGGGCCTGGACCTGCTGGCCGCGGCCGTGGCGGGGCTGGGCGACGGAGAACTCGCGGCCCGCCTGCTGGGCACCGGACACGCGTGGTGGCGGACCGTGGGCCGGCCGCAGATGGGTTCGCCCTCGCTGACGGCCGTACGGAACCAGGGCGAACGGCAGGCGCGGGCGGCGATCGGGGACGCGGCCTTCGAGGCGGCGTTCCACGGCGGAGCGGCGGCGGCGCCCACGGGCTGAATCCAGCCCGCGGACGGCGCGCTGTGCCACCGCATCGGGGCTCCCGTCAGTACGGGAGGGGTCTGCCCGACGGTGTGCGCAGGTCCAGGTCTCGGGGGGCGGGCTTGGGGACGGGCTTTCGGACCAGCTGCTGGCGCATGCTGCCTCCTCGCTCAGACCAGGGCCGGGCGGCGGGGTTCGACCGCGCGGCTGTCGGGGAGCAGTTCACCGGTGTCGTCGAAGACCACGACTCCGTTGCAGAGCAGACTCCATCCCTGTTCGGGATGAGAGGCCACGATGCGGGCGGCGTCGTGGTCGGCGCTGTCGGCGGCTGGGCAGGGGGGCTGGTGGGAGCACATGGCGCACCTCCTCGCGATGTGGGGCGGGAGGGCCGGTGGTCACCCGGTCGAATCCGCGATCCACGGTGGCGGCGAGTATTACTGATCGCCACCCCCGGACGGAACCCATATTCGCCGTCCAGTTCACGGTGTGTATGCCCGATTACCATGCGCTCATGCCCGTTATCCGGATCATTCACCGCACGTCCGCGACGGCCGCCGAGGCGTGGTCCAGGCTCACGGACTGGGAGCGCCACGGAGCGCAGGTCCCCCTCACGCGGACGATCATCGAGACAGCGCCCCCGACGCACGCGGGAACGATCTTCACGGCCCGCACGGGTGTGGGCAGGATCACATTCGACGACCGGATGGAGGTCGTCGTCTGGCGGCCTCCGGCGGCGGACTCGGCGGGGCTCGTCCGCCTGGAGAAGCGCGGCCGGGCGGTGACGGGCTGGGCGGAGATCGAGGTCCGCCCCCTTTCCGCGGGCGGTGCGGAGGTCCACTGGCGCGAGGACCTGCGCCTGCGCGGGCTCCCCCGCGTCCTGGACCCCGCGGTGGCTGCGGCCGGCCGGCTCCTCTTCGGCCGCGCCATCGGCCGACTGCTGGCCCGCTGAGGGCGCGAACAGGGCATCCCCTTAGGGTGCCGTGATCACCGCACTGGTGACCACGCACGAAAGAGGAGAGATCCGTGGCCACTCCGCCACCGCGGCAACAGGGCCCCGGCCCGTACGGCGGCCCCGTGTTCACGGGCCCGCAGCAGCCGTACGGCGCGTACGGCGCCCACCCGCAGCCCGGCCGCTACGGCTGCACCGTGTGCGGGGCCTGGCCGGCCGCGCCCGCCACCGTACGGGGCCACCAGGGCCTGGTCGTGCTGATGCGGTTCCTGAGCCGCCGGGGCCCGTTCTGCCGGGACTGCGGGCTCGCCACCTACCGCGACATGTCGTCCGACACCCTGTGGCAGGGCTGGTGGAGCCCGCTGTCCGTCATCGCGGCGCCGGTGACCCTGCTCATGAACCTGGGCCCGCGGGCGGCCTTCCGCCGACTCGCTCCGCCGTCCGGCGGCTTCCGTCCGGCCCTCGACCCGGGCCGGCCGCTGTGGCGCCGTGTGCCGGTGCTGCTCGTCCTCGTGCCGATCGCGCTCGTGGTCCTCGCGATCCCCACGCTCGTCGTCCTGGGCCTGCTGGTCGGCGACGGCGAACCGACGAGGCTGAGCGTCGGCCAGTGCGTGCGCGACGTGGCCGAGGGATCCGGTCAGACGCTCCTCGTGGAGCCCTGCGGCTCACCCGACGCGGAGTACCGCGTCACCCGCCACCTCGGGCCCGGTACCACCTGCGCGGACGGCGAGCTCTACGCCTACCCCGAGTACGGCCCCGGTGGTACGACCACGAGCTGCCTCGCCCGAGTCCGCTGAGGCCTGGCCGCGCGCCGGGCCGCGGGTCCAGCGCGTCCGCGGCCCTGCTGAACGGTCCGGCCCCGCGCCGGCGGACCCACCGCACCCGCCGGGAGCGGGGCGGCACTCCGGAGCCCCGGACGGGCCCCCGGGGGCGCCGCCGGCAGGGCGCGGAGCGCGCCGACGGCCTCCGCCGGAGGCCGCACCTAGCCCCGCGCCCGGCCGACCGCGCCTACGGCCGCGCCGGCACCCGCGTCCGCAGCCCGGCGGGAGACCCGCTCCCGGCACCGAGCCGGCCTCGCGGGCCGCGGAGCCGACGACCGGAGCGGGCGCCCGGAGCGGGCGCCCGCCCGCGGACGACCGGCAAGCGGGACCGCAGGCGCCCGACCCTCCGCCCTAGCGGATCGGCATGCCGGAGATCGTGCGCGCGATCACCAGCCGCTGGATCTCGCTGGTGCCCTCGAAGATCGTGTAGATCGCGCTGTCCCGGTGCATGCGTTCGACCGGGTACTCGCGGGTGTAGCCGTTGCCGCCGAGGATCTGCACGGCCTGGGCGGTGACCTTCTTGGAGACCTCGCTCGCGAAGAGCTTGGACATCGAGCCCTCGGCCGATTCGAACGGACGGCCCGCGGCCGCCATCCACGAAGCCCGCCACACCAGCAGCCGGGCGGCGTCGATCTGCGTGCGCATGTCGGCGAGCTGGAAGGCCACGCCCTGGTTGTCGATGATCGGGCGGCCGAACTGCGTGCGGGTCCTCGCGTAGTCGAGGGCGACCTCGTACGCGGCGCGCGCGGTGCCCACGGCCATCGCACCGACGGCAGGCCGGGAGGCCTCGAAGGTGGCCATGGCCGCGTTCTTGACCCGCTCGCCTCCGCCGCTGCGGGCGCGCTCGCGGGCGCGGGCGAGGCGCTCGTCCAGCTTCTCCTTGCCGCCGAGCAGGCAGTTGCCGGGGATCCGTACGTCCTCCAGGACCACCTCGGCGGTGTGGGAGGCGCGGATGCCGTGCTTCTTGAACTTCTGCCCCTGGGACAGCCCGGGCGTGCCCGGCGGCACGATGAAGGACGCGTGCCCCTTGGTACCGAGCTCCGGGTCGACGACGGCGACGACGATGTGGACGTTGGCGATACCGCCGTTGGTGGCCCAGGTCTTGGTGCCGTTGAGCAGCCACTCGTCCTTGGCCTGGTCGTAGACCGCGCGGGTGCGCATCGAGCCGACGTCCGAGCCGGCGTCGGGCTCGGAGGAGCAGAAGGCGGCGACCTTCACCTCGTCGGGGGTGCCGTACATCTGGGGGATCCAGGTACCGATCTGCTCCTCGGTGCCGTTGGCCACGACTCCGATCGCCGCGAGCCCGGTGCCGACGATGGACAGCGCGATGCCGGCGTCGCCCCAGAAGAGCTCCTCCATGGCCATCGGGATGCCGAGTCCGGTCGGGTCGAAGAACTGCTGGGCGTAGAAGTCCAGGGAGTAGATGCCGACCTTGGCGGCCTCCTGGATGACGGGCCACGGAGTCTCTTCGCGCTCGTCCCATTCCGCGGCGGCGGGTCGCATCACATCGGCCGCGAAGCCGTGGATCCAGTCCCGCACCTGCTTCTGGTCGTCGTTCAGCTCCATGGTGAACTCCGCCATGTTCCCTCCACCTGTCCGCACTGGTCGCTCCGGAAGTTACTAGCGGTAACCTACGGGAGGGCCACAGTATGTTACCGACGAGTAAGCACTGTCAAGCACGATCGATGCCCCCCGCCGGCCCTCGGTCCGTGTCCGCCGATTCGATCGCCGGGGTGCCACGGGTGTTACGTTGCGTGTGCGTCAGGCACATCGCAAGGGCGGGGAGAGAACACGTCATGGAGACCACGCAGCAGACCGGTGAACCGGGAGCGGCCGAACGCCGCCGGCGGGAGCTGCTCGAAGCCGCCGACCGGGTCGTGCTCAGGGACGGCCCCAAGGCCTCCATGAACGCCATCGCGGCCGAGGCCGGCATCACCAAGCCCATCCTCTACCGGCACTTCGGGGACAAGGCGGGCCTCTACCAGGCCCTCGCCGTCCGGCACACCGATGCCCTGCTCGACTCGCTCCGGGCCGCGCTCGACGCCCCCGCGGAGCGCCGGCTACGGGTGGAGGCGACCCTCGACACCTATCTGGCCGCCATCGAGGCCCGCCCGCAGGTGTACCGCTTCCTGATGCACCCCGCGGAGGATTCCCACACCGCCGAACGGGGATTCGACGTCGGCCTGCACTCGGCGCCGCTGCTGCGCAGGCTCGGTGAGGAACTGGCCCAGGTGATCAGCGAGCGGGTGGACCTCGGCCCCGGCGGGGAGCAGCTGGCCCGGGTCTGGGGCCACGGCATCGTCGGCATGATGCACGCGGCCGGCGACTGGTGGCTGGGCGAACGCCCCTGCGACCGCGCGGACCTGGTCGCGGGCCTCACCGACCTCCTCTGGGGCCGCCTTGCCACAGCCGGCAACCGCAAGGACGGCCCGGGCTTCTGACGAACCCGGCCCCTCGGCCCCCATCGGTGTCGAAGCCGCCGGCTCACGCTCAGCCTCACCGGCGGTTCGCGGCGCGGAGTGAGGGGCGGTGCCCCCGGAAACCCGGCCCGCGGGGCACCGGGCTCCGCCCGGCACCTCCCCGGCCACCACCGCGCCCCACGTGAACGAAGGACGACCATGGCCCGGCCCTATGACCCCGGACCCAAGCAGTTCGTCTTCGCCGTCGGCGACGGCGACGGCGACGACCATCGGGTCGCCGTGGGCGATCCTCAGGAAGCCTATGTGGCGTTCTCTGCGTTCTTCCGGAACCGGGGCTCCGGCACTTGCACCATCAGTGACGAGTCGGCGGGGCAGAGTCTGGTACTCATGCCCGGCCGGGGCGTGATCGCCCGGGTCAAGGGCGCGGGCCGACCCCGATCGGAGTACCTCCGGGTCGACCGGGGCAATCGCTACCTTCCGAGCGCGATGCTGTTCTTCGAGAACGGATATGCGGGCCTCGACCACTTCGGCCAGTGGTTCTCCGACCTCGCCGACCTTGACGCGCCGCCGGAGACTCGCGGCGCCGCCCGCGCCGCGGCGTTCACGACGGAAGCAGCGGCGATCGAAGAGGTCGCCCGGATCTGGGGGGCTTCAGGAATCGTGGACCCGAGCGACCAGTACTACGTCTTCTTCGACTCACACGACGCCGACGACGACCGGGCCGAACATCCGAACTGCTCAAGCTGATCGAGTTTCTCGGTATCGCACGAGTCGACGCCCCGGCCGGGGCTGCCGGCGGCGAAGTCTGGGTGCGTACCGACCCACGGCTTGCCGCCGAATGCGCACGGTGGTCGTGAACAGGTGCGGGATGGGGGCGCGACATCCCCGCGGCGCTCGCCCCGCGCCTGAGCGCCCCCGTCCGGCCGGTGCTGTTCCGGAAAGGCCCTGAGCCCGTGAGGGAGATCGTGTTCACCCGCAGCAGCGGATGGATCCCGAACGTGATCAGCGAGGACGGCGAGCTCAAGCTGATGCTCGGCGCCGGAGCCGACGCCAACCACGAGCCTCGTACGCTCACGTTCCCCATCGAGGAAGCCCACCTCATGGTGATCCGGCAGGATCTCCCCAGACACCTGCTGCTGTGGAGCGCGGTCCTCCCCCTGCGCGACGCCGCCGGAACCGCGGGCCACCGACTGGATGCGGAGGAGACGGCCTAGCGGCGCGGCGCGCCGCGGCCCCATGGGGCCTTGCGGATCGCCCGCCGCAGGCGGCGGGCCCGCATCCCCGTCACGCGGTCCGCGTACACGGTCCCCTCGAGGTGGTCGCACTCGTGCTGGAGGCAGCGCGCGAAGAAGCCCGTACCGGAGATCCGCACGGGAGCCCCGTCCGAGGTGACCCCCTCCACGACGGCGTGGTCGAAGCGGGCCGTGCCCGCCTCCAGCCCCGGCAGGGACAGGCAGCCCTCGGGCCCGAGGAACTCGTCCCCTTCGGCCGTCACCAGACGCGGGTTGACGACGTGCCCCACGTGCCGTACGTCTTCGTCATCGGGACAGTCGTAGACGAACACCCGCTGGGCGACACCGATCTGGTTCGCGGCGAGGCCCACCCCCTCGGCGGCGTACATCGTCGCGAACATGTCCTCGATCAGCCGGTCGAGGGCCGGGCCGAATTCGGTGACCTCCGGGCAGGGCGAGTGGAGCACCGGATCACCCAGCAGGCTCATGGTGCGGACGAGACCGGTGGTACCGGGGATCAGGCGCTGTCGCATGGCGCCAAGCCTACGACGGGCGACTATATGAGGAGATCCGCAGCGGTGCGGGGGCGCCGCGGTCAAGGCTGCAGCAGGTACTGGATAGGCTGGGGCCGACCGACGCTAGGAGGACAAGGGACGATGGCAGGCAACACGGAGCCGCTTTCGCCGCGGGCCAAGCTGGCCGTGACGGCGGGCAAGGCCGCGGCGGCGGTGTCGCGGGCCGCGGGACGCGGAAGCGGATCGGTGATCGGTGGCAAGGTCGCACTCAGGCTCGACCCCGATCTTCTCGGCGCGCTGGCGCAACACCTCGACGTCGTCCTCGTCTCCGCGACGAACGGCAAGACCACGACGACCCGGCTGATCGCCGAGGCCCTTCGCGCCAGCGGGCCGGTCGTCTCCAACGCCCTCGGCGCCAACATGCCGGCGGGCATCACCTCGGCGCTCGCCGGCGGATCGGACGCCAAGTACGGCGTCATCGAGGTCGACGAGAAGTACCTGGCCGGCGTGGCCCGGGACGTCACCCCCAAGGTGATCGCCCTGCTCAACCTCTCCCGCGACCAGTTGGACCGCGCCGCCGAGACCCGCATGCTCGCGGAGAAGTGGCGTGAGGGCCTCCAGGGGTCCAAGGCGGTCATCGTGGCCAACTGCGACGACCCGCTGATCGTCTGGTCCGCCTCCTCCTCCCAGAACGTCGTGTGGGTCGCGGCCGGCCAGGAGTGGAAGGACGACGCCTGGTCGTGCCCCTCCTGCGGCGGCGTCATGCAGCGCCCGGGCGACGACTGGTTCTGCGGCGAGTGCGGCTTCCGCCGTCCGACCCCGACCTGGGTGCTCTCCGGCGACCACGTGCTGGACCCGCACGGCTCGGCCTGGCCGATCCACCTCCAGCTGCCCGGCCGCGCCAACAAGGCCAACGCCGCCACCTCGGCCGCCGTGGCCGCCGTCTTCGGCGTCCCGCCGCAGGTCGCGCTGGAGCGGATGTACCAGGTGCAGGCCGTCGCCGGCCGCTACGACGTCGTCAACTTCCAGGGCCGCGAACTGCGCCTGCTGCTCGCGAAGAACCCTGCGGGCTGGCTCGAAACGTTTTCGCTGATCGACCCGCCGCCGACCCCGGTGATCCTCTCCGTGAACGCGCGCGGCGCCGACGGGACCGACACCTCCTGGCTGTGGGACGTCGACTACCCGCGCCTGGCCGGCCACCCGATCTTCGTGATCGGCGACCGCAAGCTGGACCTCGCGGTCCGCCTGGAGGTCGCGGGCCTGGACTTCCGGGTGTGCGAGACGCTCGACGAGGCCGTGCAGCTCGCGCCGCCCGGGCAGATCGAGCTGATCGCCAACTACACCGCCTTCCAGGACGTGCGCCGCCGCGTCGGCAACTAGTACTCATACCCCCAGAGGACACAAGAGCATGAGCGACAACAGCCTGCGTCTGGTGTGGGTCTACCCCGACCTGCTCAGCACGTACGGAGACCAGGGCAACGCTCTCGTCGTGGAGCGCCGGGCCCGCCAGCGCGGCCTGGACGTGCAGCGCGTGGACGTACGCAGCGACCAGCCCATCCCCACCTCGGGTGACATCTACCTGATCGGCGGCGGCGAGGACCGTCCGCAGCGCCTGGCGGCGGAGCGGCTGCTGCGCGACGGCGGCCTGGAGCGCGCCGTCTCGAACGGGGCGATCGTCTTCTCCGTCTGCGCCGGTTACCAGATCCTCGGCAAGGAGTTCGTCAACGACCAGGGCCGGCGCCAGGAGGGCCTCGGCCTGCTGGACGTCGTCACCCTGCGCGGTGAGGGCGACCGGTGTGTCGGCGACGTCCTCGCCGACATCGACCCGCGCCTGGGCCTGCCGCAGCTGACCGGCTTCGAGAACCACCAGGGCGTCACCCACCTCGGCCCGACGGCCAGGCCGTTCGCCCGGGTGACCATGGGCCGCGGCAACGGCACCGGCGACGGCACCGAAGGCGCGTACAACGACACGGTGTTCGGCACCTACATGCACGGCCCCGTGATGGCGCGCAACCCGCAGATCGCGGACCTGCTGCTGAAGCTGGCCCTCGACGTGAACGCGCTGCCGGCCATAGACGACCGGTGGTACGAGGCGCTGCGCGCGGAGCGCATCGCGGCCGCGACGCAGCCCGCCTAGCACCCGCGCGAACCGCTCATCAGGGCGCCCCCCGCATCATGTGTTCGGCCCGGTTTTCCCTAGGGGGAACCGGGCCGACGTCGTTTTGCACGACGATCACGACCAGCATGTGGAGGATGGTTCAGGGCACTGCTAAACCGCTTGTAGGGTGGCCGTAGTTCCAACCGGACGACGTGGTCCGGTCGCCGGCCCACGTTGCAAAGGTCTGTTCTGCCATGCGCATAGGTGTGCTCACTTCCGGTGGCGACTGCCCCGGCCTCAACGCCGTCATCCGCTCCGTCGTGCACCGCGCCGTCGTCGACCACGGCGACGAGGTGATCGGCTTCCACGACGGCTGGAAGGGCCTGCTGGAGGCGGACTACCGCAAGCTCGACCTCGATGACGTCGCCGGCATCCTCGCCCGCGGCGGCACCATCCTCGGCTCTTCCCGGGTCCAGCCCGCGCATCTGCGCGACGGCGTCGAGCGTGCCCGCGGCCACGTCGCCGACCTCGGGCTCGACGCGATCATCCCGATCGGCGGCGAGGGCACCCTGAAGGCCGCGAACCTGCTCTCGCAGGCCGGTCTGCCGATCGTCGGCGTCCCGAAGACCATCGACAACGACATCGCCTCGACCGACGTCACCTTCGGCTTCGACACCGCCGTCGGGGTCGCCACGGAGGCGCTGGACCGGCTGAAGACCACCGCCGAGTCCCACCAGCGCGTGATGGTCGTCGAGGTCATGGGCCGCCACACCGGCTGGATCGCCCTGCATTCCGGCATGGCGGCCGGCGCGCACGCCATCGTCGTACCGGAACGCCCCTTCGACATCGACGAGCTCACCGCGATCGTCGGCGAGCGCTTCTCCGCGGGCAAGCGGTTCGCGATCGTCGTGGTCGCCGAGGGCGCGAAGCCGAAGCCCGGCTCGATGGCCTTCGAGGAGCGCGGCAAGGACATCTACGGCCACGAGCGGTTCGCCGGCATCGGCAACCTGCTGGCCGTCGAGCTGGAGAACCGCCTGGGCAAGGAGGCCCGGCCGGTGATCCTCGGCCACGTCCAGCGCGGCGGCACGCCCACCGCCTACGACCGCGTCCTCGCGACCCGCTTCGGGTGGCACGCGGTGGAGGCGGCGCACCGGGGCGAGTTCGGCATGCTGACCGCGCTGCGCGGCACGGACATCGAGATGGTGCCGCTCGCAGAGGCGACCTCGACCCTGAAGACCGTCCCGGCCGAGCGCTACGCCGAGGCCCAGACCGTTCTCTGACCCTTCCCTGACGTCCCTTTTGTGACAGGCCGCCCCCGCGCGCAGGAGCGTACGGGGGCGGCACTACTGTGGTGGGGCAGCACAGTCGAGGGAGTGAACAGATGGACCACAGCGGGCACGGCATGGACATGCACATGGACTTGCCGCCGTTCACTCCCGGACGCGGGCTGGAGTTCTCCTTCGACGCGTTCTTCCTGTTCGGCTCCCTGCTCGGACTCGCCCTCTACGGGTGGGGCGTGCTGCGGCTGCGCCGGCGCGGGGACTCCTGGCCGCTGGGCCGGACCATCGCCTTCACGGCGGGCGTGCTGACCGTGATCCTGGTGATGTGCACCAAGCTGAACGACTACGGCATGGTCATGTTCAGCGTGCACATGGTCCAGCACATGGTGATCAGCATGATCACCCCGATCCTGGTGCTGCTGGGCGCCCCGGTGACGCTGGCGCTGCGCGCGCTGCCGCCCGCCGCCCGCGGGAGCAAGGGGCCTCGCGAGCTGCTGCTGGCGCTGCTGCACAGCCGGTACATGAGGGTGATCACCCACCCGGCCTTCACGATCCCGATGTTCATCGCGAGCCTCTACGCGCTGTACTTCACCCCGCTCTTCGACTTCCTGATGGAGAGCCGCGCCGGGCACATCTCGATGATGGTCCACTTCTTCGCGGTCGGCATGATCTTCTTCTGGCCGATCATGGGCATCGACCCCGGTCCGCACCGCCCGGGCTACGTCATGCGGATGCTGGAGCTCTTCGCGGGCATGCCCTTCCACGCCTTCTTCGGCATCGCCCTGATGATGGCGAGCCAGCCGATGATCAAGACGTACGCGAACCCGCCGGCCTCCCTCGGCATCGATCCGCTGCTCGACCAGCAGTGGGGCGGCGGCATCGCCTGGGCGTTCAGCGAGATCCCCTCCGTGCTGGTCCTGATCGCCCTGATCTACCAGTGGTACCACTCCGAGCAGCGGGCCGCGAAGCGCTCCGACCGGGCCGCGGACCGCAACGGCGACCAGGAGCTGGAGGCGTACAACGCGTATCTCGCCTCGCTCCAAGCGCGTGGCCGGTAGCGCGATCCCACCCCGGCGCGCCACCATGGGGCATGACCGGATCCGTTAAGGCGATGGCAGTGATGACCTTCGCCGCACTGGTGGCCGTCGCCACGTACTCGGTGGTTCTCGGCAGCAACGGCTGGCTGTGGTTCGGCTGGGTGGTGCTGGGGCTGCTGACCGCGGGGATGGCCGCCTCCCGCAATGCCTGAGGAAGGTCGCCGCCGCCCCCCTCCAGTCCGGACTCACTGTCCGTAAGATGGCCGTGACGACGGGATACCGACAGGAGCGGCCAGGTGTTCTACCACTTGCTCAAGCACGTGCTCCTCGGTCCGCTCCTGCGGCTGCTGTTCCGGCCGCGGATCGAGGGCCTGGAGAACATCCCGGCGGAGGGCGCCGCGATCGTGGCGGGCAACCACCTGTCGTTCTCCGACCACTTCCTGATGCCCGCGATCCTGGCGCGGCGGATCACCTTCCTCGCGAAGGCCGAATACTTCACCGGACCGGGGATCAAGGGCAGGCTCACCGCCGCGTTCTTCCGCAGCGCCGGGCAGATCCCCGTGGACCGGTCCGGCAAGAACGCCGGCCAGGCGGCTCTGCGCGAGGGGCTGGGGGTGCTGGCCAAGGGCGAGCTGCTGGGCATCTACCCGGAGGGCACGCGCTCGCACGACGGCCGGCTGTACAAGGGCAAGGTGGGCGTGGCCGCGATGGCCCTGGGCGCCGGGGTGCCGGTCATCCCCTGCGCGATGGTGGGCACCTTCGAGATCCAGCCCCCCGGCCAGAAGATCCCGCACATCCGGCGGGTGACGATCCGCTTCGGCGAGCCGCTCGACTTCTCCCGGTACGCCGGGATGGAGCGCGAGCGCGCCGTCCTGCGGGCGGTCACCGACGAGATCATGTACGCGATCCTCGGCCTGTCCGGGCAGGAGTACGTCGACCGGTACGCGGCCGAGGTGAAGGCCGCGGAGGAGACGGCGCGGAAGAAGGCCCGGCGCACGACGCGCTGAGCCTCCTCCCCTCCACGGGTCACGTGGGGGCTGCCCGGGGCTGCCCGCACACCCGTCCTGCGCTGGCGAACGGCGGGCAGGCCTCGCGCGCCGGGAGGTCAACCGCGGCGGTGTCGGGCGAGCGGGCGGCGGCCGGGGCGACAACGGGGGTGGCGTGCGGTGCGCAGGTCACGTCCTCGGCGTCGACCGTGCCGGTGAGCAGGCAGGCGTCCACCCGCGTGTTGACGCAACTGTACGGGGTGGCCGCGTCCCGCTCGGACTGGACGATCAGGACCGGCGGCAGACCGCGCTCGGCGCCGCAGTACTTCTCGGGCAGCCTGGTGTGGTCCCGGTCCCACTTGGTCCAGCTGGTGGGCCACTTCGCGTCGGCGCACTCGACGGCGGTGTGGACGGCGTTGCTGTTCTCCGACGCCGCGTTGCCCTTGCTGTCCGACATGTCCGGGGCAAGGGCGTCGATCAGGGCCTGCTCGTCGCCGGCCGCCCAGGCAGCGAAGGTCCGGGCGACGGGCACCCAGGAGGAGTCGTAGTAGGGGGCGCTCCGGAAGAAGCCGATGAGCTCGGCCCCCAGCGCCGCGCTGCGTGTCACGTGCGTGTTCCCTCTGCGTCAAATGCCGCCGCGGACGCCGGGTTGGCGCTGCGGTCGTCGGCGTGCAGGGGGATCCTGTCGCCTGCTCCCGTCCCGGCGACAGGGTGCTGTCGACTTCTTTGCCACGCCGATAACCGGACAGCCGAGTACCGCTGAGCAGGGCCCGACGTGTCCGGCGTTCAGCGGTGGTAGGTACGGCAGGCCGCGTCGAGGACCTCGCGCAGCCGCAGGGCGTCCCCGGCCAGGGCCGTCACGAGGACGGCCGGACCGGCCAGCGGTGTCGCGACGGCGCACTCCCCGAGCACCGCGGCCGGCGGCGGGTCCTGTGTGAAGGCCGGGTCCACGACGAGGAGCTGACCGACGGCCCGGTGCCCGGCCAGGCCTGCCGGGCCGTCCCAGCCGCCGTGAGCGCCCGGGCCGCAGGCGAGCTCCTGGTCCAGCAGCGGCCGGCCGCCGCAGGTGACGGTGAGACGGCTGCGCAGCAGACCGGGCTGCTCCCCGTGACGGCCCAGCACCTGTTCCTCGCGCAGCAGCAGGCGTGCGGTGGGGGCCAGCCGGACCCGGGTGCGCACCCGCAGGTCGCTGCCGCGGACCGAGACGAGCGGCTCCGGAAGCCATCGCACCGAGGCTCCGTCCTCCAGGTCCAGCTCCACGTCGTAGCGTGCGGACTCACCGGCCCGGCCGGGCAGGGCGAGGGTGGCCGCGGCGGATGTCAGGGCCAGCCGGGCCCCGGGGCCGGCAGTGGCGCGGACCGTGAGGTGGTCGCCGCCGAGCGGGGCGCTCATCGCGCCGACGAGCACGACCCCGGCCTCGGCCTCCCGGCCGCGGGTGCGGCGCAGGGCGAGCGGGCCCTCCCCTGCCAGCAGGGGCAGCGCGGTCCCGCCCCGGCCGTCGGCCACGGCGTGGATGCGGGCGGTGGCCCGCACTCCCGCGGCGGGCGGGGAAACGGGGGGCGCGGGGGTCACCGTACGGTCCAGGCGGCGATCCGCTCGCGGACCCAGGCGGCGACCGGGGCCACGCCCTCGGGTTGGCGCAGCGACTGGAAGGCGACGGGCAGGTCGCCGCGCTGCTCGGCGGCGTCGCGGGCCATCCGGCCGAGGTCGGAGCCGACGTGGGGGGCGAGGTCAGTCTTGTTGACGATGAGGAGGTCCGCGGTGGTGACGCCGGGCCCGCCCTTGCGCGGGATGTCGTCCCCGCCGGCCACGTCGATGACGAAGATCTGTGCGTCGACGAGGCCCCGGGAGAAGGTGGCGGTGAGGTTGTCCCCGCCGGACTCGACGAGGATCAGGTCGAGCGGGGCGTGCTCGCGGAAGGCCTCCTCCAGTTCTTCGACGGCCTCCAGGTTGGCGGAGATGTCGTCGCGGATGGCGGTGTGCGGGCAGGCCCCGGTCTCGACGGCGGTGATCCGCTCCGGCGGCAGGACCGCCTCGCGGAGCAGGAACTCGGCATCCTCACGGGTGTAGATGTCGTTGGTGACCACGGCCATGGACAGGTCGGTGCGCAGGGCGCGGCACAGGGCGGCGACGGTGGCGGTCTTGCCGGAGCCGACGGGTCCGCCGAGCCCGATGCGCAGGGCGCGCCGGGTGCCGTCGGCGCGCAGCGGTGCGGCGCTGTGGGTGTGCCGGTGGGTGTGGGCGACGGCGTGGTCGAGGTGCATGGGGATGCTCCCGGGAGTCGAAGGGGTGCCGCGGTGCGGTCACGAGGCGAACAAGCGGTGCGGTCAGGAGGCGAACAGGCGGACCGGCCAGTCGGCATGGACTTCGGCCGCTATCTCCAGCAGGGGTGAGGAGGCCGCGGGGAGGGCCTCGGGCCCGTCCTGCAGGGCTTGGTGGGCGGCCTCTGCGGCCCGGGTGGCGACGTCGTCGAGCTCGGGAGCGAGCCGGGCCAGCACCCCGCTCGCCTCGAAGGGGTCCAGCCCCAGCAGCCGCACGGTGGCGGTCGCCGGTCCGCCGACACTCTCGTACGCCGCCACGTGCGCGGCGGCCCGCGGCCCGAGCCCGGCCGCCCTGGCGGTGAGGCCGAGCACCACGGGCTGGTGGGCGCCGCGCGGGAACGCGGCGGCGAGCTGCTCCAGTCCGGGGTCGGGCCAGGTGGCCCGCGCGGCCCTCAGCAGCTGGCGGCCCAGCCGGCGTGCCGCGGTGCGCAGCGCGGGCGACGGAGTGCGGGCATCGGCCGCGGCGTCGAGGACGGCGGGGTCGAGCCCGGCGGCGGCCGCGGCCGCGAGGGCCGCGGAGGTGAGCCCGGCGGTGTGCAGCCGGCCTCGGCAGAAGTGCTCCAGAGTGGCGGCGTCGTGGATCCGGCCGGCCTTGCAGGCGGCCTCGGCCCCGCCGGAGTGGGCGTGGCCGCCCGCGGGGAACCGGCCGTCCGCGAGGACGAGCAGCGCGGCGAGACTCATGTGGCGGGGCCCATCAGAAGAGGAAGTAGCGCTGGGCCATGGGGAGTTCCGCGGCGGGCGCCGGTTCGACCGCTTCGCCGTCGATGGTGACGGTGAAGGTGTCGGCGTCGACCTCGACCCGCGGCATGGCGTCGTTGTTGCGCATGTCCGCCTTGGTCAACTTCCGCGTGGTCTCGATGGCGGTGAACCGCTTGCCGAGTCCGAGCCGGTCGGGCAGGCCGTCGTCGAGCGCGGCCTGGGCGGTGAAGTTCAGCGAGTTCAGGCCGGGCGCGCGTCCGTGGCCGCCGAACATCGGACGGGGCAGGACGGGCTGCGGGGTGGGGATGGAGGCGTTGGCGTCACCCATCTGCGCGTAGGCGATCTGGCCGCCCTTGATGACGAGCTCGGGCTTGACCCCGAAGAAGGCGGGGTTCCACAGGACGAGGTCGGCGAGTTTCCCGGTCTCGACGGAGCCGACGTCGCGGGCGATCCCCTGGGCCACGGCGGGGTTGATCGTGTACTTGGCGACGTAGCGGCGGGCGCGGTGGTTGTCGGCGGGTCCGTCGCCGGGGAGGAAGCCGCGGCGCCGCTTCATCACGTGGGCGGTCTGCCAGGTGCGCATCACCACCTCGCCGACGCGGCCCATGGCCTGGGAGTCGGAGGAGATGATGGAGATGGCGCCGAGGTCGTGCAGGACGTCCTCGGCGGCGATCGTCGAGGGCCGGATGCGGGACTCGGCGAAGGCGAGGTCCTCCGGGACCGCCGGGTTGAGGTGGTGGCAGACCATCAGCATGTCGAGGTGTTCCTCGACGGTGTTGACGGTGTGCGGCCGGGTGGGGTTCGTGGAGCTGGGCAGGACGTTCGGCTCGGAGACCACGGTGATGATGTCGGGTGCGTGTCCGCCGCCAGCGCCCTCGGTGTGGTACGAGTGGATGGTCCGCCCGGCGATGGCCGCGAGGGTGTCGGCGACGAAGCCGGCCTCGTTGAGCGTGTCGGTGTGGATGGCGACTTGGGCGCCGGTCTCCTCGCAGACGCTCAGGCAGGCGTCGATGGCGGCGGGGGTGGCCCCCCAGTCCTCGTGGATCTTGAATCCGAGGGCCCCGCCGCGCAGCTGGGAGTGCATGGCCTCGCGGGAGGTGGTGTTGCCCTTGCCGAGAAGGCCGATGTTGACCGGGTAGGCCTCCAGCGCCGCGAACATCCGGGCCAGGTGCCAGGGTCCGGGGGTGACCGTGGTGGCCTTGCTGCCCTCGGCCGGCCCGGTGCCGCCGCCGACCAGGGTGGTGATCCCGGAGGCGAGGGCCTCGTCGACGACGGTCGGGGAGATGAAGTGCACGTGTGCGTCGATGGCGCCGGCGGTGACGATTTTCCCGTTGCCCGCGATGATCTCGGTCTCGGGGCCGATGACCAGCGCCGGATCGACGCCGTCCATGGTGTCGGGGTTGCCGGCCTTGCCGATGCCGCAGATCCGGCCGTCCCGGATGCCGAGGTCGGCCTTGACGATGCCCCAGTGGTCGAGGACGACCACGCCGGTGATCACCGTGTCGGGTGCGCCCTCGGCCCGGGTGGTGCGGGCCTGGCCCATGGATTCGCGGATGACCTTGCCGCCGCCGAAGACGGCTTCGTCGCCCGACCGGCCGGGGCCGCCGCCGAGGTCCTGCTCGATCTCTACGAAGAGGTCGGTGTCGGCGAGCCGGATCCGGTCGCCGGTCGTCGGCCCGAAGAGGTCCGCATACACCTGGCGGGAGATCTCAGCCATCGAGCGGCCCCCCAATCTCCCCGCGCAGTCCGGGCACGGTTCGCGAGCCCGCCAGCGGGACGAGTTCCACCGCGGCGGGAATGCCCGGCTCGAAGCGGACGGCGGTGCCGGCGGCGATGTTGAGCCGGAGCCCGTGGGCCGCGGCGCGGTCGAAGGCGAGGCCGGGGTTGGCCTCGGCGAAGTGGTAGTGGGAGCCGACCTGGACGGGCCGGTCGGCGGAGTTGAGGACGGTGAGACGGGTGACGGGGCGGCCCTCGTTGAGCAGTACCGGGCCCTCCCCGAAGGCGATTTCGCCGGGGATCATGCGGGGGTACTCCTTGTCAGACGATGGGGTCGTGGACGGTGACGAGTTTGGTGCCGTCCGGGAAGGTCGCCTCGACCTGCACGTCGTGGATCATCTCGGGGATTCCCTCCATGACGTCCGCGCGGCTCAGGACGGTTCGGCCGGAGGCCATGAGCTCCGCCACCGTCCGGCCGTCGCGGGCTCCTTCGAGGATGTGCGAAGTGATCAGCGCCACCGCCTCGGGGTGGTTGAGGCGTACTCCTCGCGCCCTCCGCTTCTCGGCCACGTCCGCGGCCACGTGGATGAGCAGTCGCTCCTGTTCGTGCGGTGTCAGTTGCACTCGTATTCACCAAGCTTCCGGGACAAGATCGACTTCGTGCCGAGGTGACCTTAGCGGCGTTCAACACTCTGTTGACCTGCGCATTTCCGACCCAAGCGTCTCTTGCCCAACGCAGGGGAAGGCTTTCCGTTCCGCCCACCGCAGCTTTACCGGCTCATGGGTGATCATTGGTGGCCGCACGTGACCGCCACGCTAAGGGCCGCTCTTTTCCGCAGAGTTAACCCACGTTTCGGGCAGGCACCCGGTTCGGGCCTGCGGCCCTTCGGCCGCGACTTCCGTATACGGAAAACGCCGGGTGCCCATGGGGCCGCCCGGCGATCACCGTTCGTTCGGAGGTGCGGTCGGAGGTGTAATCGGAGGTGAGCCGGGCGCTCAGCAGCCCCCGGCGGCCGCGGCCGGCGCTCCCGCGGTCCAGGGGAGCGCGATCCAGACCGTCTTGCCCCCGTCCTCGGTGGGGGTGACCGAGAGGCGGCCGCCCGCCTCCACGGCTAGCCAGCGAATGATGACCATCCCGCGGCCGTTGTCCTGCTGGACGGCGGCCGGAAGCCGCCTGGGCCAGCGCGGGTGGCTGTCGGTCACCCCGACCCGCAGCCACTCCTCGCGCTCCAGACGGATGTCGACGGTAAAGGTCGGCGATTGACCGAAAGTGTGCTGTACGGCGTTGGTGGCGAGTTCCGAGACGATCAGCCGGACACTGTCCGCGGTCTCGGCGTCGTCGGGCAGTCCCCATTCGCACAGGACCTCCCCGACATAGCGTCGGGCAGCGGCCACCGAGGCGGGATCGCTCGGCAGAGTGACGGATGCTTCCTGGTGGTCTGCCATGGCGACGTCCCTTTCCCACCGGGGCGGCAACGCCCCGGATCTGTGCTGGACGCCAGAGTGCCACCCATCGTGCCTCCGCACCTGCGTTTCCCCAAAGATCTGCATATATCTGTCGCTCGATGCGGTGAACTCTGCTACGGAAGAGCGTATTTGGACGGCAGACTGGTGCGAGCTGTGCCGGTGGAAGGAGGCGGGTGTGCAGCACGGTCCCGCGGTGCGTCGGCGCAAGCTCGGCGAGGAACTGCGTGCCCTGCGTGACCGGTCGGGACTCACCAGTGGTGAGGCCGCCCGGATCGTGGGATGGCACCAGTCGAAAATCAGCCGCATCGAAACGGGTCGCAGCGGCGTGAAACCGGGGGACATCCGGCTGCTCCTCGACGCCTACGGGGAGGTCGTGAGTCCGGAGCAGCGGGCGCTGCTGGAGGCGCTGTCGGCCTCGGCCGCCGGCCCCGGGCCGGGCGGCGACACCGGCCGGGGACGCCAGTGGTGGCACGACTACCGGGGGCTGCTGCCGCAGGAGTACCGGGACTTCATCAGCCTGGAGGCGGGCGCCCGGTCCGCGCGTACGGTGGAACTGTCCGTGGTTCCCGGGCTGTTGCAGACCCCCGAGTACGCGCGGGCCGTGACCCGGGCCGCGCTCGGCGGGCTGCCGGAGCCGAAGGTCGACGCACTGGTCGACGTACGTCTCGCCAGGCAGGCGGTGCTCCGGGCCGATCCGCCGCTGGAGCTGAGCGCGGTGCTGGACGAGGCGGTGCTGCGCCGGCAGATCGGCGGGCCCGGGGTGATGGCGGAGCAGCTGCGGCACCTGGTCCGGGTGTCACGGCTCCCCCAAGTGAACCTACAGGTACTGCCGTTCAGCGTGGGGGGTCATCTCGGCCTCACGGGACCGTTCGTCATTTTCTCATTTACGAACATCGCCGATCTGGATGTGGTGGTACTCGACCATTTGACGAGTAGCCTCTATCTGGAGCGGAAGGAAGACCTCGAGGCGTACGGCGCCGCGTTCCGCACCATCCAGGCGCACGCCCTCCCGCCCCAGGACTCTTCGGAACTCATCGGCTCACTCGCTGACGACGCGTAGAGGAGGCACCCCTGTGTCCGCAACCCCCTTGAGCACCAGCGGACTTCTGATCAGAGCCGCGCGGTGGCGGCGGAGCAGCCGCAGCACCGGAATGAACAACTGCGTGGAAGCGGCCGTCCTCGGCGACGGCCTGCTGGCCGTCCGCGACTCCAAGCGGACGGACGGCCCGGCCGTGCTCTTCACCGGGCCGGCCTGGGACGGCTTCCTCGCCGCGGTACGGGCGGACGCGCACGCGTCCGTCTAGCCGTTCGCGGCTCCGGCGGGCGCGGTCGCCAGGATCGTCGTGACCGCCCGGTCGATCTCGTCCCCCGTGAGGTCGGCCCGGGCGGTAAGCCGCAGCCGGGAGATGCCGTCCGGCACCGACGGCGGACGGAAGCACCCTACGGACAGACCTGCCTCGCGGCAGTCGGCGGCCCAGCGCAGTGCCGCCGACGCCGACGGGGCCCGTACCGACACCACGGCCGCGTCCGGCCGGGCCGCGGTCAGGCCGGACGCGGTGAGCCGCCCGTACAGCCGGTCGGCCACCTCGCGGGCGCGCTCGGCGCGCTCCGGTTCCCGCCGCAGCAGGCGCAGGCTCGCCAGTGCCGCGCCCGCGGCGGCCGGGGCCAGGCCGGTGTCGAAGATGAAGGTGCGCGCCGTGTTGACCAGGTGCCTGATCACCTTGGCCGGGCCGAGGACGGCACCGCCCTGGCTCCCCAGCGACTTCGAGAGCGTCAGGGTGGCCACCACGTACGGCGCGCCGGCGAGCCCGGCGGCGTGGAGCGCGCCGCGGCCGCCCTCGCCCAGCACCCCCAGGCCGTGGGCGTCGTCCACGAGCAGGGCCGCTCCCTCGTCGCGGCACGCGGCCGCGTACCCGGCGAGCGGGGCGGCGTCGCCGTCGACGGAGAACACCGAGTCGCTGACCAGCAGGGCCCGGCCCTCGTGCGCGGCGAGCGCCTTGCGCGCGGCCTCCGGGTCGGAGTGCGGGACCACCGCGGTGTCGGCACGCGAGAGCCTGCAGCCGTCGACGATGGAGGCGTGGTTGCCGGCGTCGGAGACGACCAGCGTGCCCCAGTCGCTGAGCGCCGTGACGGCCGCGAGGTTGGCGGCGTATCCGGAGGACAGGACGAGCGCGGCCTCGAACCCGCAGAAGGCGGCGAGCTCCCGTTCCAGTTCCGCGTGCAGTTCGGTGGTGCCGGTGACGAGACGGGAGCCGGTGGCTCCGGCGCCCCAGCACTCCGCCGCCTCTCGGGCCCCGCGGATGGTGTCCGGGTGCTTGGACAGGCCGAGGTAGTCGTTGCTCGCGAGGTCCAGCAGCGGCGACACCGGCGGCCGGGGGCGCAGGGTGCGGACCAGTCCGGCCTGCTCCCGCGCGCGTTCCGCGGCGTCGATCCAGGCGAAGACGTCCGCTGGGTCGGGGGTGTGCTGGGGCATCGGCGTGTCCTCGTGTTTTGTCGGCAGTCCACAGACCTGCCCGACCCTAGTCGCCGCGACTTGTCCGCCAGGTGTGGTGATACACACACACCCATCCGGCCATGTTGTGCGATCTCTCCTTGGCCGGGATGGGTCGCGTGGGACAGGATCTGGTCCATGGACCTGCTGAACACCCTGGTGGACAAGGGGCTGCGGCGCGAGCTGCCGACCCGCGAAGAAGCACTCGCCGTACTGGCGACTTCTGACGACGAACTGCTCGACGTGGTGGCCGCGGCCGGCAAGGTGCGCCGCCAGTGGTTCGGGCGTCGGGTCAAGCTGAACTACCTGGTCAACCTGAAGTCGGGCCTGTGCCCGGAGGACTGCTCCTACTGTTCCCAGCGACTGGGCTCGAAGGCCGAGATCCTCAAGTACACGTGGCTCAAGCCGGAGGAGGCCTCCCAGGCGGCCGCCGCGGGCGTCGCGGGCGGTGCGAAGCGGGTCTGCCTGGTGGCGAGCGGCCGCGGTCCGACGGACCGTGACGTGGAGCGCGTCGGCAGGACGATCGAGGCGATCAAGGAGCAGAACGAGGGCATCGAGGTGTGCGCCTGCCTCGGTCTGCTCTCGGACGGCCAGGCGGAGAAGCTGCGCGAGGCGGGCGCCGACGCCTACAACCACAACCTGAACACCTCCGAGGCCACCTATGGCCAGATCACCAAGACCCACACCTACGCCGACCGCGTGGACACCGTGGAGAAGGCGCACGCGGCGGGCCTGTCGGCCTGCTCGGGCCTGATCGCCGGCATGGGCGAGACCGACGAGGACCTCGTCGACGTGGTCTTCTCGCTGCGCGAGCTGGACGCCGACTCCGTTCCGGTCAACTTCCTGATCCCGTTCGAGGGCACTCCGCTGGCCAAGGAGTGGAACCTCACCCCGCAGCGCTGCCTTCGGATCCTGGCGATGGCGCGGTTCGTCTGCCCCGACGTCGAGGTGCGGCTGGCGGGCGGCCGCGAGGTGCACCTGCGCTCGATGCAGCCGCTGGCGCTGCACATCGTCAACTCGATCTTCCTGGGTGACTACCTCACCAGTGAGGGCCAGGCCGGCCAGGCCGACCTCGACATGATCGCGGACGCCGGTTTCGAGGTGGAGGGCGCCGGTACGACCACTCTTCCCGCGCACCGCTCCGACGTGGTGGACGCGGCCTCCTCCGGCGGCGGCTGCGGGTCCAACGGCGGTGCCTCGCTGTGCGGTTCGGGCGCGGGCGCGGCCTCGGCCGGGGACGCCGCGGGCTGCGGATCGGCGTGCGGCGGCTGCTCCGGGCACGCACACGCGGAGGCTGCGCCGGTAGCGGCGCAGCCCGCACAGGCCGAGCCCGGTGCGCTCCGGTCGGACCTGGTGGCGGTGCGCCGCCGCGGTGCGGGGACGGACATCGCACCCAATGCCTGACCGGTCCCGCCCGCGGCCGGCCGGCGCGGACCTGCTCGCGCTGGACCGGCAGCACGTCTGGCATCCCTACGGCCCGATGCCCGGGCGGCAGGATCCGCTGGTCATCGCCTCCGCCTCGGGGGTGCGGCTCAGGCTCGCCGACCCTTCCCAGGGCGAGGGCCACGACGAGCTCGTCGACGGCATGTCCTCCTGGTGGTCGGCCATCCACGGCTACAACCACCCGGTGCTCAACGAGGCCGTGACCGCGCAGCTCGGGCGGATGTCGCACGTGATGTTCGGCGGGCTCACCCATGAGCCCGCCGTCCGGCTCGCCGCGAAGCTCGTGGAGATCACCCCGCCGGGACTGGAGCACGTCTTCCTGGCCGACTCCGGTTCGGTCTCCGTCGAGGTCGGCGTCAAGATGTGCCTCCAGTACTGGCGCTCGCTGGGTCGCACCGGCAAGACCAGGCTGCTGACCTGGCGCGGCGGCTACCACGGGGACACCTGGCAGCCCATGGCCGTCTGCGACCCCGAGGGCGGCATGCACGAGCTGTGGCAGGGTCACCTGCCGCGCCAGGTCTTCGCGGACGCCCCGCCGGGCGGCTTCGACACGCCGGTGGATCCCGCGTACGCCGACCACTTGCGCGGCATGATCGCCGCACACGCGGACGAGCTGGCCGCCGTGATCGTGGAGCCTGTGGTGCAGGGCGCGGGAGGCATGCGCTTCCACCATCCGGGCCACCTGCGGGTGCTGCGCGAGCTGTGCGACGAGTACGGGGTCCTGCTGATCCTGGACGAGATCGCCACCGGCTTCGGGCGTACCGGCGCGCTCTTCGCGGCCGACCACGCCGGGATCACCCCGGACGTGATGTGCCTGGGCAAGTCCCTGACCGGCGGGTACCTCACGCTGGCGGCGACCCTGTGCACGGAGCGGGTGGCCGACGGGATTTCCCAGGGCGCGGTTCCGGTGCTCGCGCACGGACCGACCTTCATGGGGAACCCGCTGGCCACGGCCGTGGCGCTGGCCTCCGTGGAGCTGCTGCTCGGCCAGGACTGGGCGCTCGAGGTCAAGCGGATCGAGGCGGGGCTGCGCGCGGGCCTGGCCGCCGCGGCCGGCATCCCCGGTGTGCGGGACGTACGCGTGCTGGGCGCCATCGGCGTGGTCCAGCTGGACCACGATGTCGACGTGGCCGCTGCCACCCGGGCGGCGGTGCGCGAGGGCGTGTGGCTGAGACCGTTCCGGGACCTGATCTATGTGATGCCGCCGTTCGTCACGGGCGACGCGGACGTGACCCGTATCTGCCGCGCGGTGTGTGCGGCGGCCCAGGAAGGCTGAGAAGGCTGAGATGTCCGTACTGATCGTGTCCGGGACGGGCACGGAGATCGGCAAGACCGTGGTCACCGCGGCCGTCGCCGCGGCGGCCGTGGCGGCCGGCCGCTCGGTGGCGGTGCTCAAGCCGGCGCAGACCGGTGTGGGCCCGCAGGAGCCGGGGGACGCGGCGGAGGTGGTGCGGCTGGCGGGCCCCTCCGTCACGGCGATGGAACTGGCCCGCTATCCGGAGCCCCTGGCCCCGGACACGGCCGCCCGGCGCGCGGGGCTGCCCACCCTGGCCCCGGCGCAGATCGCGGAGGCCGCGCGGCGGCTGTCCGAGGACCACGACCTGGTCCTGGTGGAGGGTGCGGGCGGGTTGCTCGTGCAGTTCGACGAGGCGGGTCACACGCTGGCCGACGCGGCGCGCCTGCTGGACGCCCCGACCCTGATCGTCGCCCAGGCTGGTCTGGGAACCCTCAACTCCACGACGCTCACGGCGGAAGCCCTGCGGGCCCGCGGCCTGACCCCCCTCGGCGTGGTCGTCGGCAGCTGGCCGCAGTCCCCGGACCTGGCGGCCCGCTGCAATCTGGCGGACCTCCCGAAGACTTCGGAGCTGCCGCTCCTGGGGGCGGTACCGGAGGGCTCGGGCACCCTGCCGCCGGAGCGCTTCCGCGCCTCGGCCGCCTCCTGGCTGGCTCCGCCCCTGTCGGGGACGTGGTCGGCGGAGTCCTTCCTGACCACCTGGTCCCCGCCGGCATTCGTCACCGCCGGCCTCTGACGACCGCGCCACGCCCTGCCCGGGAGCACCCCGGGCAGGCCGGCCCGATCCCGGCCCGGGGGTGACCGCCCCGCCCGTCCCCGGCCCCGCAGCCGTTCGAGGCGCGGGTTCCGGCCCTTCCGGCCCCGTCCGCGTTCGAGGCGCTGGGTGCGGGGCGGTCCCGGTCTGCGCTCCGCGGGCGCCGGGGGTGGAGCCTCGCGCGGGCCGGGGGCGCACCGCCGGGGAGACTGCGCCCCCGGTGGTCAGCCGAGCGGCTTCACCCACCGCGTCCACGCCTCCTGCGGCCCGTACCCGGCCGCCTCCCACGCCGGGTGCGCCCGCTCGTTCCGGTCGAGCACCATCGCGTCGGCACGCCGCCCGCCCAGCGCGGCGAAACGCTCCTCCGCGGCGGCCAGCAGCGCACGCCCCGTCCCCTGCCGCCGGTGCGCGGGGTGCACGGCGAGCCGGTAGAGGTGACAGCGCCAGCCGTCGAAACCCGCGATCACGGTCCCGACGAGCTCACCGTCGCGGTGTGCCAGCAGCAGCGCCTGCGGGTCCCGCTCGTGGAGTCGTTCGACACCCACGAGGTCGTCGCTGATGCTCGTCCCCTCGGCGGCCGTCTTCCAGAAGTCCAGTACGGCACCGAGGTCCCCGGCCGAGGCCGGGCCTATGTGAAGATCGCTCATGCCCCGGATCCCATCATCCGGCCGCGCTCCGCCAAAAGAATGATCCGATCGCTTTGCCCTTCCTTTACCATGTGGGGACAGGTCCCTCTCGAGTGAAAGGTGTGTGAGCGTCCGCCCATGGGCGAGCCTCCCAGTCCACGACATTCCACTGCGCCGCGACACCGCGCGATCCCCCTCCTCCTGGCCGATCATGGGACGGAGGTGATCGACCGATGACCGAGGTGCTCCTGCTCGTCGTGGCACTGCTGCTCTGCCTTGCCTGCGGAATCTTCGTCGCGGCCGAGTTCTCCCTCACGACCGTCGAGCGCAGCGAACTCGAGCGGGCCGCCGAGCGCGGTGAGCGCGGTGCCGACAGTGCCCTCGCGGCCGTCCGCACCCTCACCTTCCAGCTCTCCGGCGCCCAGCTCGGCATCACCGTGACCGGCCTGGTCATCGGCATGATCTCCAAGCCCTCGATCGCCGCCCTGCTCCAGGGGCCGTTCGAAGCCCTGGGACTGTCGGCGAGCGCCGCGTCCTCAACGGCCCTGGTCCTCGGCACGGTCCTGTCCACCGTCGTCCTGATGGTCGTCGGCGAACTGGTGCCGAAGAACTGGGCCATCTCCTCCCCGCTGGCGATTGCCAAGCGGGTGGCGACCTTCCAGCGGGTCTTCAGCCGGGCCTTCCGACCGCTCATCAGCCACCTCAACACCACGGCCAACCACCTGGTGCGCCGCATCGGCATGGAGCCGACCGAGGAACTGGCGTCGGCGCGCACCCCGCAGGAGCTGGTCGCCCTGGCCCGGCACTCCGCCAAGCAGGGCGCCCTGGAGAAGGACACGGCCGAGCTGTTCGTCCGGACCCTGAACCTGGCCGACCTGACCGCGGAGAACGTGATGACCCCCCGCGTCCAGGTCACCGCCCTCGACGTGCAGACCACCGCCGAGGACGTGGCGAACGCGACGATGGCCACCGGCCTGTCCCGCTTCCCCGTCTACCGCGGAAGCCTCGACACCGTCGTCGGTACCGTCCACATCAAGGACGTGCTGGCGCTGCCCGCCGAGGAACGGCGCCGCCGCCCGGTGTCGCAGCTGCTGCGCGAGCCTCTCCTCGTACCGGAGTCGCTGACCGTGGACCGGCTGCTGGACAGGCTGTCCGGCAAGCAGACCATGGCCGTGGTCATCGACGAGTACGGCGGAACGGCGGGCGTGGCCACGCTGGAGGACATCGTCGAGGAAGTCGTCGGCGAGGTGCGCGACGAGCACGACCCGCACGAAACCCCCGACCTGGCCGCGGCCGGTACGGACGCCTCCGGGCGGCAGCTGTACTCCGCCGACGGCGCCGCGCGCACCGACCAGCTCCGGCGGATCGGGCTGCGGGTGCCCGAAGGCCCGTACGAGACGCTGGCCGGCCTGATAGCGAACGAGCTGGGCCGGATCCCGTCCGTCGGCGACAGCCTGGAGCTGGACGGCTGGCAGCTGGAAGTGGTGGACGACATCGGGCGCCGGGCGGCGCGGGTGCTGCTGCACGCTCCCGCCGGTTCCCCGGACGGTACGGAGGACGCGCGATGACCGCGATCCAGCTGTTGATCGGCCTGGCGACGCTGGTCGTGAACGCCTTCTTCGTCGGCGCGGAGTTCGCGCTGATCTCGGTCCGGCGCAGCCAGATCGAGCCGTACGCCGAGCAGGGCGACCGGCGGGCCCGCGCCGTCCTGTGGGGGCTCGAGCACGTGTCCGCGCTGATGGCCGCGGCGCAGCTCGGCATCACGCTGTGCACGCTGGTGCTGGGCGTGGTGGCCGAGCCTGCCATCGCCCATCTGCTGACCCCGCTCTTCGACCTGGTCGGAGTGCCGTCCGGGCTCACCCACGCGATCTCCTTCGTGGTGGCGCTGGCCCTGGCGACGTACCTGCACATGCTCTTCGGCGAAATGCTGCCGAAAAACGTGGCGCTGTCCGAGCCGGTGCGCACGGCGCTGCTGCTGGGGCCTCCGCTGGTGACCCTCACCCGGGCGCTGCGGCCGGTGATCTTCGCGATCAACGCCTTCGCCAACGCCCTGCTGCGGCTGCTGCGGGTCGAGGTCAAGGACGAGGTCGGGGCCACGTTCACGGACGACGAGCTGGCCCGGATGGTGAAGGACTCCAGTGACGCGGGACTCCTCGACGACCGGGCCAGCGAGCGCCTGCACGACGCCCTGGAACTGGGCCGGCGACCGGTGACCGATGTGGTGCTGCCTGCGGAGCGGGTGATCTCGGCGCGCGAGGGCATCACTCCGGCGGGGCTGGAGCGGCTGTCGGCCGAGAGCGGGTACTCCCGTTTCCCGGTGGTCGACGCGCAGCAGGGGATCCTCGGCTACCTGCACGTGAAGGACGCCCTCGACGCGGACGGGGAGGCCCGCGACGAGCCGTTCCCGGCGTCGGCGCTGCGCCCGATCGCGCAGGTCCGGGCGGAGACCCCGCTGGACGACGTACTGACCGCCATGCGGCGCAGCCGCACCCACCTGGCGGCGGTGCTCGGGGCGGAGGGCGCCATGACCGGCCTGGTGACGATGGAGGACGTGCTGCGGGAGCTGTTCGGAAGGCCGGCCTCCACGTAGGGCACGCGGGGAGCGCGGGTCCCCGGGCCTGCGGGGCCGGGGTACCGCGCGGTAACATCACTCCGCCATGCAGATGAATGCCTCTTACACCAGTTTCGTCGCGGTCGGCGACTCCTTCACCGAGGGCATGTCCGACCTCCTGCCGGACGGCTCCTACCGGGGCTGGGCCGACCTGCTGGCCGCCCGCCTCGCGGCGCGCGAGCCGGGCTTCCGCTACGCGAACCTCGCGGTCCGCGGAAAGCTCATCGGCCAGATCGCGCAGGACCAGGCCCCCGTGGCGGCCGCGATGGGCGCCGACGTGGTCACCCTGGTGGGCGGGCTGAACGACACCCTGCGCCCCAAGGTGGACATGGGCCAGGTCCGGGACCACCTGGAGAGGGCGGTCGAACTGCTCGCACCCTCGTGCAAGCAGCTCGTCCTGATGCGCTCCCCGGGGCGCAACGGGCCGGTGATGGAGCGCTTCCGCCCACGCATGGAGCAGCTGTTCGCCACCATCGACGAGCTCGCGGCCCGCCACGGCGCGCTGGTGGTGGACCTCTACGGCGCCCCGGTCCTCGCGGACCCCCGGATGTGGGACGTCGACCGGCTGCACCTGACGGCCGAGGGCCACCGCCGGGTGGCGGAGGCCGTCTGGCAGACCCTGGGCCTGCCCGCGGAGCTGGACTGGCGCACCGAACTGCCCGTCGCCGAGCCGCCCGGCTGGGCGGTGCGCCGGACCCAGGACCTGAGCTTCGCCCGGCAGCACCTGCTCCCCTGGATCGGCCGCCGCCTGACGGGCCGCTCGTCGGGGGACGGCCGCCCGGCCAAGCGGCCCGAGCTGCAGCCCTACGCGGACGCACCGCTCTCGTAGCAAGGCACAATCACGAGCGGTGGCCCGACCTGCGTAAACACACAGCTGCGGCCCAAGTAGAATCCCTACACGTGACTGCCAAGCCCCGCATTCCCAATGTCCTGGCCGGCCGCTACGCCTCCGCGGAGCTCGCCGTCCTGTGGTCCCCCGAGTACAAGGTGACGCTGGAGCGGCGGCTGTGGCTCGCCGTGCTGCGCGCCCAGAAGGACCTCGGTATCGAGGTCCCGGACGCGGCCCTCGCCGACTACGAGCGCGTCCTGGAAGACGTGGACCTCGCCTCCATCGCCGAACGCGAGAAGGTCACCCGGCACGACGTGAAGGCCCGGATCGAGGAGTTCAACGCCCTCGCCGGACACGAGCACGTCCACAAGGGCATGACCTCCCGCGACCTGACCGAGAACGTCGAGCAGCTCCAGATCCGCCTCTCGCTGGAGCTGGCCCGCGACCGCACGGTCGCCGTGCTCGCCCGCCTCGCCAAGCTGGCCGGCGAGCACGCCGAGCTGGTGATGGCCGGCCGCTCGCACAACGTGGCCGCGCAGGCGACCACCCTGGGCAAGCGGTTCGCGACGGCGGCCGACGAGCTTCTGGTGGCCTACGACCGCCTGGAGAACCTCCTCGAGCGTTACCCGCTGCGCGGTATCAAGGGCCCCGTCGGCACCGCCCAGGACATGCTCGACCTCCTCGGCGGCGACGTCGCCAAGCTCGCCGACCTCGAACAGCGCATCGCCGCCCACCTCGGCTTCGCGCACGCCTTCACCTCGGTCGGCCAGGTCTACCCGCGCTCCCTCGACTACGACGTGGTGACCGCCCTGGTCCAGCTGGCCGCCGCGCCGTCCTCGATCGCCAAGACGATCCGGCTGATGGCCGGCCACGAGCTGGTCACCGAGGGCTTCAAGCCCGGCCAGGTCGGTTCCTCGGCGATGCCGCACAAGATGAACACCCGCTCCTGCGAGCGCGTGAACGGCCTGATGGTCATCCTGCGGGGCTACGCCTCGATGACCGGCGAGCTGGCCGGCGACCAGTGGAACGAGGGCGACGTCTCCTGCTCCGTGGTCCGCCGCGTGGCCCTGCCGGATGCCTTCTTCGCGTTCGACGGCCTGCTGGAGACCTTCCTGACGGTCCTCGACGAGTTCGGCGCCTTCCCCGCGGTCGTCGCCCGCGAGCTGGACCGTTACCTGCCCTTCCTCGCGACCACCAAGGTCCTGATGGGCGCGGTCCGCGCGGGCGTGGGCCGCGAGGCCGCCCACGAGGTCATCAAGGAGCACGCGGTGGCCTCCGCGCTCGCCATGCGCGAGCGGGGCGCCGAGCGCAACGAGCTGCTGGACAAGCTGGCCGCCGACGAGCGGATGCCTCTGGACCGCGCCCAGCTCGACGCGCTGATGGCGGACAAGCTGTCCTTCACCGGTGCCGCGGGCGACCAGGTCGCGTCGGTCGTCTCCCGTATCGAGGCGATCGCCAAGCAGCACCCGGAGGCCGCCGGGTACGCGCCGGGGTCGATCCTCTGACCCCCGAAGAGCTGGCCGCCGCCCGCGACCGCGTCCTCCCGGACGTGGTCGCGGGCGGTCTGCGTGTGCTGTTCTGCGGCATCAACCCAGGTCTCCTCTCCGCCGCGACGGGCCACCACTTCGCCCGCCCCGGCAACCGCTTCTGGCCGGTCCTGCACCTCTCGGGCTTCACCCCGCGCCGCCTGGCTCCCGCGGAACAGGAGGAACTCCTCACCTACCGCCTCGGCATCACCAACGTCGTGGCCCGCGCAACAGCGCGCGCCGACGAGCTGAGCGCCGAGGAGTTCCGCGAGGGCGGCCGCATCCTGACGGCCAAGGTGGAACTCCTCCGGCCACAGTGGCTGGCGGTGGTGGGAGTGACCGCCTACCGCACGGCCTTCGGCGAGAAGAAGGCACAGATCGGCCCCCAGGAGCGGACCATCGGCTCCACCCGCATCTGGGCCCTCCCCAACCCCAGCGGCCTCAACGCCCACTGGACCGCCGACTCCATGGCCCAGGAATACGCCCGCCTCCGCGACGCCGCTGAATCCCCCGCCGGCTAGGACGCGGCTCAGGCGGGCCAGCAGACCTTTCCGTGCTCGACCTGGAGCACCTCGGGGACCTCGGCTTCGTGGAACCTGAGGAGTCCGATCCCGACCGCGCCGTCCCCGCGTATGTGCGTCGCGTGAGCCCTTGCGGCCAGCCAGCAGAGCAGCTCACCGATTCCGTCGAAGTCGTCAGGGTGTATCTCCTGGCGGGACATCACCGACCAGCCCGTCCGGGGAAGGTGGGCACGGCTCGCCAGCGCCGAACAGAGGACGCCCCCCACCCGCCACGCGGCGCCCCGCCCGGCCAGCAGAGGACGGGGATCGGCCTCGATCACCGGCATGTCCGAGTCGTCCAGCACCACGACCGGGAACTCGGTGACGATGGTCAGGCGCTCCGGTCGGGCTCCGGTCCCCAGATGCCAGTTCAGCTCGGCCAGTTCGGAATCGGAGATTTCGTCCCGCAGGTCCACGGCGATCATCAGCTCGTATACGTCACTCACTCCGGCAACCCTACGGCGGATCGATGACAGTGGCCCCTGCCGTCAGCAGGTAGGGGTCCTCGCCGTCCCGCTGTGTCACACAGGCCACCAGCCAGTGGTCTCCGGCCCGCCACAGGTGGACGTGGTCGGTGCTGCCGCTCAGTTCCTTCCACGGCTCCGGTATCTCCTCCCCCTCCACCACACGGTCCCTCAGCGTCCCCAGGCTGAAGACCTGCGGGTCTCCCCACCGGTCGGCCACGGCCTGCGTGAGCGCCCCGTATTCGGCGCTTATCTGGTCGGCGGCCTCGATCCGGCCCGAGCCGTCGTCGTCCCAGAAATGCCGTGTCCGGGACAGCCGCACCAGATGGAATCCCGGACCGCTGCTGCTGTCGACGGTACGGACCGGCTCCCGGGGGAACTCCTTCGCCAGGAGCCGGTCGATCGTGTCGAGGTGCTCTGCCGTGGTCATACCGTCAGTATCCCGAGCAGCACTGACAACTGGCCTGCTGTCACGCGTCCCTGCGGCGCACCGCCAGCCAGCCGCCGAACACCGCGGCCGCTGCCCAGAGGGCCATCACGCCGAGCCCGGTCCAGGGACCCAGGTCGTCCTGCGTCTGGGCGTGCAGCACCAACTGCCCGGCGCGATCCGGCAGGAACCGGGCCGCGCCTCCCGCAGCCTCGCCCACGACGAAGGACACCAGCAGGACGAAGGGTATGAGCAGGCTCAGGACGACCGTCCCGCTGCGCAGCACAGCGGTCAGCCCGGCCGCGAACAGCGCCATCAGCGTGAGGTAGAGCCCGCTGCCGACGACGGCACGGTAGGTACCCGGGTCGCCGAGCTCGAGGGCGTACTGCCCCATGAACGCCTGACCCGCGACGAAAGTGACCAGCCCGGCGGCCTGCCCCACCAGCAGGGCCAGGAGGCCCACTGTCGCGATCTTCGACAGGTAGAAGCGGGTGCGGTTCGGCACCGCTGCCAGCGACGTGCGCAGCGCCCCGTTGTGGAACTCGCAGGATATGGCGCCGGCACCGAAGACCATGGCGGCGATCTGGCCGAAGGAAACGCCGTAGTAAGCCGCGAAGAGCGGATCGTCACCCATGCTGCCGTCCTCGGACCGGCCGATGGCGGCTGCCGTCAGAGCCTGGATGCCCGCGGTGACGAGGAAGACGGCTATGAGCCCCCCGAGGGTGCCGCGCAGGGACCGTATCTTGATCCATTCCGAGTGCAGGGCGGGGGCGGTGGGCAGAGCGGCGCGCATGGCGGGGCCTCCTGGAGGTCGGGAAGTCAGTGGGTAGCGGTGAACTGCGCGTGGGCGGACGTGAGGTCGAGGTAGGCCTGCTCCAGTGAGGCGCGCTCGTCGGACAGTTCCAGCACGGGGATGCCCTCACGGGCGGCCAGGTTGCCGAGCTGCTCGGCCTGTATGCCCTCGACGGTCCATCGCCCGTCGCCCGCGTCGGCCAGATCGAAGCCGTCCCGGGCGAGAGCGGTGCGCAGCCGGCCCGGATCCGAGGTGCGCAGGCGCACCCTCCGGGTGCTGCGGGCGTCGATGAACTCCTCCATCGACGTGTCGGCCAGCAGCTTGCCGTTGCCGAGGACGACCAGGTGGTCGGCGAGTGCGGAGGTCTCGGACATGAGGTGGCTGGAGACCAGCACGGTCCGCCCTTCGGCCGCGAGCCCGCGCATCAGCTCGCGGATCCAGATGATGCCCTCGGGGTCGAGGCCGTTGGTGGGCTCGTCCAGCAGGAGCACGCCGGGATCGCCCAGCAGCGCGGCGGCTATGCCCAGGCGCTGGCGCATGCCGAGCGAGAAGGACTTGATCCGCCGCCCCGCCACGGAGGCTATTCCGGCCTGCTCCAGGACCTCGTCCACCCTGCGCGTCGGAATGCGGCCGGCGGCGGAGAGGATGCGCAGGTGGTCGCGGGCGGTACGGCCGCCGTGGGCCGACTGCGCGTCCAGGAGGGCGCCGACCCGGTGCAGTGGGTCGGGCAGGTCCAGGTAGCGCCGGCCGCCGATGGTGGCCGTGCCCGAAGTGGGCCGGTCCAGTCCCAGCAGCAGGCGCATGGTGGTCGACTTCCCCGCGCCGTTGGGGCCCAGGAAACCGGTGACCCGGCCGGGCAGGACATCGAAGGTGAGGCCGTCCACCGCGCGGTGGGTGCCGTATGCCTTGGTCAGTTCACGGATCTCGATGCTGTTCATGGCTCAAGGCTCGCCGTCGGCCCGACCCCCTTCCCTCCCCCATGCGAGGGTGCCGTCTCCCCCACGTGGGGGAGACGGCACCCAACAGGTCGCTGCCACCATGGAGCCATGTACCGACTGCTCCGGGCTCCGTTCCAACCAGTGACCTATTCACGCTGGTTGCACCTCTGCGTGCCTCTGCTGCTGTTGGCCATATGGATGTTCGTGGTGCCGGAGTGGCCGTGGGGACCGATGCTGCTCGTCCTGCCGTTCGGTCTGGTGCCCTGGGTGCGGCTGGCGGAGGGCCTCCAGGCGCAGTTCCTGCTCACGCCGTACGACCGAGGCTCCGACGACGGCGCCATAAGCCTGGCTCCTTCGGCGCACTGGGGCGACCGCTGGCGGACGGTGCTGTGGCTGGAGACGCGGATGGTCATCGCGACGGGTGCGGTGGCCGCCACCGTGTGGATGCCCGCGCTGACTGTCGAGCTCATCGCGAACGCTCTCGGGTATTCCCCGGATCCTGGGCCCCTGGCGCCGCTCATACCCGAGCGTCGCTGGGTCGCCGCGCTGCTGGCGCCCGTTCCCCTCCTCGTGCTGATGGTCGTCGTGGTCCTGCTCGGCGAGTTGGTGACCGTCATCGCCACGCGGCTGCTCAGTCCCTCCGCGGCCGAGCGGCTGAGCGCCCTGGAGGCGCGTACGGAGCAGTTGCTGGAGCGGACCCGGATCGCACGGGAGCTGCACGACTCGATCGGGCACGCGTTGACCGTCGCCGTAGTGCAGGCGGGGGCGGCGCGCGCAGCGGGTGATCCCGCTTTCACCGACCGGGCGTTGTCCGCCATCGAGGAGACAGGCCGCGCCGCGCTGGAGGACCTGGAGCGGGTGCTCGGAGTGCTGCGGGAGTCCGGACAGCCGCCGTCGCAGCGGCCGACGCTGGCGGAGGCCGACCGGCTGCTGGAGTCGGCCCGGGCCTCCGGTTCCGAGGTGGACGCGCGACTGACCGGGCCGCTGGAGAAGCTGCCGGGTCCGGTCACCCGGGAGGGGTACCGCATCCTGCAGGAGTCGCTCACCAACGTGCTGCGCCACTGCGGGCCCGTACCGGTCCGGGTGCGCGTGGAGATGGCCGTGGACCGGCTGGAGATGGAGGTGACGAACGCACTGCCCGAGCGCCCCGCCGTCATACCGGGCGGCGGCAGCGGACTGCGCGGCATACGGGAACGGGCGGCGCTGCTCGGCGGGGAGGCCGAGACAGGACCGTACGAGGGCGGCTGGAGGGTGCGCGCACGGCTTCCGCTGGAGCGAATACGCTGACGGGATGCCGGTTACCGTACTGCTCGTCGACGACGAACCCCTGGTCCGCGCGGGTCTGCGCGCCGTCCTGGACGCCCAGCCCGACATCGAGGTGGTGGGTGAGGCGGCCGACGGCGCCTCCGTGATCCCGCTCGTGCGGCAGTTGCGGCCGGACGTGGTGGCCATGGACGTGCGGATGCCGCTGCTCGACGGGATCGAGGCGACCCGCGCGGTGCTGCGCACGGTGGCCTCCCCGCCGAAGATCCTCGTGGTGACCACCTTCGAGAACGACGAGTACGTCTACCAGGCGCTGCGGGCCGGAGCGGACGGGTTCCTGCTGAAGCGGGCCAGGCCTTCCGAGATCGTGCACGCGGTACGGCTGGTGGCGGAGGGCGAGACCCTGCTCTTCCCGGCGGCAGTGCGCGCCCTGGCCGCGGAGTACGGCAACCGGCAGGCACGGGCGGTGCTGGAGCGGGCCGCGCTGACCGAGCGGGAGGAGGCGGTCCTGCGGCTCATGGCGCGGGGGCTCACCAACGTGGAGATCGCGTCCGAACTGATCATCGGCACGGAGACGGTCAAGTCCCACGTCAGTGCGATCCTGGCGAAGCTGGGGGCTCGCGACCGCACCCAGGCGGTGATCACGGCGTACGAGTCGGGCTTCGTCTCACCCGCCTGAGAGGAAGAGCCTGCCTTGGCCGATGGGGGGCTGCTTCTCGCCGCCGCACCCGACGCGCAGTACGATCCGGCTGACAAGCTCGCTAGCTGGGAGGACACACGTTGGGGCAGCTGACCGGCGGGGATCCCTCTCTGCTTCGGCGGATCAATTCCGCGGTGGTGCTCAGGGCACTGCGCACGGCCGGGTCGCCGACCCTCACCGACCTCACCCGGCTGACCGGGCTCTCCCGGCCGACCGTCGAAGGGGTCGTGGAGGGGCTGATCGGGACCGGGCTCGTCGTCGAGGCCGACGCGGAGGAGGGCGCGCGGCGGCAGGGGCGGCCGGCCAGGCGGTTCCGGTTCCGGACCGAGGCAGGGCACCTGCTCGGTATCGAGATCGGCGCGCACCGGATCGCGGTCCTGCTGTCCGGGCTGGACGGCCGCATCATCGGCGCGGGCACCAAGGAGGTCGCCGAGACGGCCTCGGCCGACGAACGGCTGGAGCGGGTGCGCGCGGCCGTCGCCGATCTCCTGCGCCGAGCCGGTGTGCCGCGCGACTCCCTGCGGGCGGTCGGCGTCGGCAGCCCCGGAATCGTGGAGGCCGACGGCACCGTACGCCTCGGCACCGCTCTGCCCGGCTGGACCGGGCTGCCGCTCGGGGACCGGTTGCGGCGCTCGTTCCGCTGCCCGGTGCAGGTGGAGAACGACGCCAACGCGGCGGCCGTCGCCGAGCACTGGAAGGGCGCCGCACGGGACACCGGGGACATGGTCTTCGTGATGGCGGGCCTCAGCCCGGGCGCGGGCTCGCTCATCGGCGGCCGGCTCCACCGGGGCTTCGGCGGGGCGGCCGGGGAGATCGGCGCGCTGCACCTGCTGGGCCGCGAGGCGACGCCCGAGCGGCTCCTGTCGACGACGGGCGAGCCGCTGCACCCGCTGGACGAGCCGGCCGTCGCCGAGGTCTTCGCGAAGGCCAAGCGGGGCGACGAGCGGGCGGTCGCCGCCGTGGAGAGGTTCCTGCAGCGCCTGGTGCACGACGTGGCGGCGCTGGTCCTGGCGATGGATCCGGAGCTGGTGGTCGTCGGCGGCTGGGCGGCCGGCCTCGACGGGGTCCTGGAACCCCTGCGCCGGGAGCTGGAGCGCTACTGCCTGCGCCCGCCGCGGGTGGCCCTGTCGCTGCTCGGCGAGGCGGCGGTGGCGACCGGCGCCCTCCGGCTCGCGCTCGACCATGTCGAGGAGGAGCTCTTCGCCGTGGAGAAGACCGTCACGGCCCGCCGCCGCTGAGGCCCCGCCCCCAGGGCTCTCGCGGCCCGGCCGCGCACCCCGGAGAGCCGATACGGCCGTGGCCCCGACCCCGCAGACGCGGGCCGGGGACACGGCCGTTGGTGGACGGTCGGGTGTCAGGAAGCGACGGGTTCGTGCGTGATCTCGACGCCGCCCGAGTCCCCGAAGGTGAGGCGGCAGGTGTCGGCGCGGTAGGTGGCCACCGAGACAGCGGCCGTGCCCGCGGCGGTGAAGTACCGCGTGGTGACCAGGAGCACCGGCGCGCCGGGCAGGCGGTCCAGTTCCTTGGCGTCGTCGGCGCGGGCGGAGCCCAGCTCCACCGAGCGGTCCTGGCCGTCGAGAACCAGCCGCTGCAGCTCGCGCAGGACGGCACGTGCGCGGGCGGGACCCGACGGGGCCTCGATGGCGGGGAGGCCGGGCACCGAGGCGGCCGGCACGTACAGGAGCTCGGCGGCGACGGCCTGACCGTTCGTCATCCTGGTGCGGCGCACGGTGTGGACCGGCTGGTCGGCGGCGAACGCCCCACCGGTGCCGAGGAGCTTCAGCACCGCTGCGGGCGGTAGGGACTCCGAGGCGTCCTGCGGCTCCCAGCCGTCGGCGGCCTCCCCGGGCCAGCCGTGCTGCGTGCTGCCCACGGCGACGCCGACGCGCGGCGGGGCGACGGTGGTGCCGACGCCGCGGCGGCGCTGCAGCCGGCCTTCGAGCTCCAGCTGCTCCAGCGCCTGACGCAGTGTCGCGCGGGCGACTCCGAAGCGGGCTGCGAGCTCACGCTCGTTGGGCAGCACCTCGCCGACGGCGAAGTCCTGGTCGAGCGCCTCGCTGAGGACGGTCTTGAGGTGCCAGTACTTCGGTTCCGGCACCGTTTCGAGCTGCGTGGTCCCCACCCTGACTCCTCCTGCCATCGCTGCACTCGCCGTGTGTTCCAGCGGCAGTTCCGCGCCTTTGTTTATTAAAGGTTCCTGCACTATCCCTGCGACGATAGGACGGTGCACCCCCTTGGTCAAGACCAATGCTCATACCTTTGCCGGGCAGATCGGGCATATGTAGCAAGCCGTTCACGGGATGTTCTCATACGCCGCAAGGGCTTGTAGTCAAGGGCTACCCGACGGTAATCATGGCGGTGGGCACTCCTGACAGCCTGTCTCGCAGCAGTCCAACCGACGAGGAGCAGCATGACCGCCACGGTCTCCTTCACGATCGATTCGCCGCTCGGACCCCGCACCACCACAGCCGCCTACGAGCGCAAGGGCGCGGGCGAACCGCTTCTCCTGCTGCACGGGATCGGTCACCACCTGCAGGCCTGGCATCCGGTGACCGACATCCTGTCCGCCGAGCACGACGTGATCGCGGTCGACCTGCCCGGCTTCGGCGCGTCGGAGCCGCTGCCCGAGGGTGTTCCGTACTCCCTGGACACCGTGGCGCACGCACTCGCAGCGCTCTGCACGGCCCTCGGTGTCGAGCGCCCGCACGTGGCGGGCAATTCCCTCGGCGGCCTGCTCGCCCTCGAAATGGGCCGGAGCAATCTCGTCCGCTCGATCACGGCACTCTCCCCCGCCGGCTTCTGGACCGAGGGCGAGCGCCGCTACGCCTTCGCCGCGCTCCTCGCCATGCGGGCGGGCGCCAGGACGCTGCCCGTCCCCGCCGTCCACCGGCTCTCGCGCAGCGCCGCCGGCCGCGCCGCGCTCACGGGGACCATCTATGCCCGCCCGTCCCGTCGTTCGCCCGAGGCCGTGGTCGCCGAGACCCTCGCCCTGCGCCATGCCACCGGATTCGAGGACACTCTGGCCGCGGGTGGTTCCGTTCGCTTCACCGACGACGTGCCGGGGCTGCCGGTCACCATCGCGTGGGGCACCCGCGACCGGCTGCTGCTGCGCCGCCAGGGCGTCCGCGCCAAGCACACCGTCCCCGGCGCGCGACTGGTCCGCCTCCCGGGGTGCGGTCACGTCCCGATGAGCGACGATCCGGCGCTCGTCGCCCGCGTGGTGCTGGACACGGCACGCAGCGCCGCCGTTCCGTCGCGTGCGTGTGCGGAACCCGTCGCGTGAGTGTGCGGGACCGGTCGCGTGAGCGTGCCGGACCGGTCGCGTGAGCGTGCCGGACCGGTCGCCTGAGCGTGCCGGACCGGTGCGGGTCAAGGGGTTGAACGTCTGAACGGATGAGCGGCTGACCGCTGTTCATCCCCGGTTCGCGTGGGCGACGCGGTCGGGCCGGTGTGCGACGGCACCCTGGTCCGACCCGTCCTCGCCGCCCCCTGGAGACGCACCGATGGCATCGACCCCACACACCCGACGGTCCCTCATCGGCAATTCCCTCGCCCTGTCCTCGGCGCTGCTCGCCGCGCCCGCGCTCGCCGCGCCCGCCTTCGCCCGCTCCGGCCGGCCGAACGCGCACTGGGGCGTCCAGTCCGGTGAGATCACCGCGCACTCGGCCACCGTGTGGACCCGGTCCGACCGCCTCGCGCGGATGTACGTCGAGACTTCCCCGAGCGAGGCGTTCCGCTACGCCGTACGCCGCCACCGCGGCCCGCTGCTCGGCCCGTCGAGCGACTTCACCGCGACCACCGTCCTGCGCGACCTCCCGCCCGGGCAGCAGGTCCACTACCGGGTCGTCCTGGCCGACCCCGACGACCCCCGCCGTACCGCCGAGCCCGTCCACGGCACCTTCCGCACCACCCCGGTCTCACGCCGACGCGACGTGCGCTTCCTGTGGTCCGGAGACCTGGCGGGCCAGGGCTGGGGCATCAACCCCGACGTCGGCGGCTACCGCGTCTTCGACGAGATGCGCCGGCGCAATCCCGACTTCTTCCTCTTCAGCGGCGACACGGTCTACGCCGACGGGCCGATCGAGTCGGCCGTACCGCAGCGCGACGGCACCGTCTGGCGCAACATCACCACCGCGGAGAAGTCGAAGGTCGCCGAGACCCTGGAGGAGTTCCGGGGGAACTTCCGCTACAACCTCCTCGACCGCAACCTCCTCGGTTTCAACGCCCAGGTCCCCGTCCTCGCCCAGTGGGACGACCACGAGGTGCGCAACAACTGGTACCCGGGGCAGCTGATCGACGACCCCCGCTACAGCGTCAAGGAGGCCGACACCCTCGCCGCCCGCGCCCGCCGCGCCTTCGGCGAGTACTTCCCGGTCACCGACCTGCGCGGCGGCCCCGCCGAGGGCCGGATGTACCGCGTGATGCGCTACGGCCCGCTCCTCGACGTCTTCGTGCTCGACATGCGCACCTACCGCAACGCCAACTCCCCCAACGACCGGTCCGAGGATCCCATCGGCATCCTCGGCCCCGAGCAGCTGGCGTGGCTCAAGCGCGAGCTCGCCCGCTCCCGGGCCACCTGGAAGGTCATCGCCGCCGACATGCCCCTGGGCATCGTCGTCCCCGACGGGGCCGCGAACTTCGAGGCCGTCGCCCAGGGCGACCCGGGCGCCCCACTGGGCCGGGAGCTGCAGATCGCCGAACTGCTGCGGCACATCAAGCACCGGCGGATCACCGGGACCCTCTGGCTCACCGCCGACGTGCACTACACCGCCGCCCACCACTACGCGCCCGAGCGGGCAGCCTTCACCGACTTCGCGCCGTTCTGGGAGTTCGTCTCCGGCCCCATCGGCGCGGGCGGCTTCCCGGCCGGCCGGCTCGACGCCACCTTCGGTCCGGAGACGGCCTTCGTCCAGTCGGCTCCCTTCGCCAACATGTCGCCGTCCGAAAACCCCCCGTACTACGGTGAGGTCGACATCGACGGCGGCAGCGGGGACCTGACCGTCCGGTTGCGCCGTCAGGGAGGGCACGTCCTCTTCACCCGGACTCTCCGGCCCGGGCGGGTGGGCCAGTAGGGCGACCTGGAAAACGCCCCGAAAGCCGGGTGAAATCGGCCAGATGGACACTTAACCAGTCGGTCACAGAGCGTTCGTGATCACGCAACACCCTTGAGCAACAGTGGTGTGCATGACTGACCGTACCCACGCCCCCGCCCAGCGTCCCCACCGCCACCACTGGCGCCGCGACGTCGTCGAACTCGCCGCACTCTTCTGCGCCGTCGCGGTCGCCGACGCCATCGCCAATCTCGTCGTACACGGCCCCAGGGGTCCGATCCTGCTGGTCGCCTCGGCCATCGCGCTGCTGGTGACCGCAGCGTTCCACACGTGGTGGGCACGGCGCCACAGCCATGCGCCGCCGCCCAGCTCAGCTCCGCCCGGCACTCCGGCACCCCCGGCGCCCGCCGCCCCCGGAAACGCCGGCGCCACCACCCTGTGGCGGATGCGTACGACCGTACGGGACCAGCCCGGCTCCCTGGCCGTCCTGTGCACCGCCCTCGCCCGCCACGGCGTGGACATCCTGACCCTCCAGACGCACCCGCTGCCCGAGGGCGGCACCGTGGACGAGTTCCTGCTGCGCGCCCCGCAGCAGCTCCCCTCCGGCGACCTCACCCGCGCCGTCTCCCGGGCCGGCGGCCACAGCACCTGGATCGAGCGCGCCGACGCCCACGACCTCGTCGACACCCCGACCCGGCTGCTGGGCCTGGCCACCCGCACCGCGTTGGACGCCGCCGAGCTCCCCCTGGCCCTGCGCCAGTTGCTCGGCCGCTGCACGATCCACTCGATCCCGGCCACCACCCTCTCCGGCCGCCCGAACGCCGGCGCGGACGCCCCGGTCGAGGGCGTGCTGGAGGCGACGGTCATGCGGCTGCGCGACCCCTCGGGCGGTGCGATCACCGTGGAGCGGCCCTATCTGCCGTTCACCCCCACCGAGTTCGCCCGGGCCCGCGCCCTCGTCGAACTCGACGCCCGGCTCGGCCCGCGCGTACCGCGCAGCCAGGACGTACTGACGCTCCCCGAGGGCAACGAGATCACCGTGCGCCGCGCCGACGGCTCCGACCTGCCCGCGGCCCGCGCCATGCACGACCGCTGCTCCGAGCGCACCCTCGGGCTGCGCTACCACGGCCCCGTCGCCGACGCCGACCGCTACCTCGGCCACCTGCTCAGCCCCCGCTTCGGCCGCACCCTCGCCGCCACCACCGCGTCCGGAAAGCTCGTAGCCCTCGGCCACCTGCTGTGGGACGGCGACGAGACCGAGATCGCCCTGCTCATCGAGGACGACTGGCAGCGCCGCGGCATCGGCTCCGAGCTGCTGCGCCGGCTCCTCGCCATGGCCGTCGAAGCCGGGTGCGACAGTGTGTACGCCGTCACCCAGGCCGCCAACACCGGCATGGTCGCCGCCATGCGCGGCCTCGGACTCCCCCTCGACTACCAGATCGAGGAGGGCACGCTGGTGATCACGGCCCGGCTGGACGCGACCGGTGTCGGCTCCCGGCCGTCCCACGGGCTCCCCCTCGGGCTGCCGCACGCCCACCAGGCTCCGCGCCGCCCGCACTGAGCGCCGGGCCGCCGCGCGGGCGCCCGCTCCGGCCGGAGCGGGCGCCCGCGTCCGGATCCGGCCAAACTCCGGACCGCGCCGTCATCGGCCGAGCTCCCTCCGGCTCGCGAAGTCGCTTGTACACAGGCCTGGTTGATCGTTGCGGACCGCGGCCGGCAGCCGTGGTCCAGCCCGTGTCAGGAGGCTGACGACAATCGGTGATGACGGGAGGACGCATCACATACGAAGATGGCCGCATGTCAGAGACCCTCCACACCGGCAGCGCCCCCCGGCTGCCCCGCCAGGTGGCCGACGATTACGTCGACGGCCTCATCGCCCTCGACCCGATCACCGGCACCTACCTGGGTGTAGCCGAGAGCTCCGCCAAGCTCCCCGACTTCTCCCCGGCGGGCCGCGCGGCCGTCGCCGAGCTCTCCCGTGAGACCCTCGCCCGCCTCGACGCCGCCGAAGCGCTGCCCGGCGCCGACAGCGACGCCGAGCGGCGCTGCGGCCGACTCCTGCGCGAACGCCTCACCGCCGAGCTCGCGGTCCACGAGGCCGACGAGGACCTGCGCGCGGTCAGCAACATCCACAGCCCGGTTCACTCGGTCCGCGAGGTCTTCTCCCTGACCCCTGCCGACACCGACGAGGACTGGGCGGCCATCGCCGAGCGGCTGCGCGCCGTCCCGACCGCCTTCGCCGGCTACCGCGAGACGCTGCAGCTCGGCCTGGAGCGCGGCCTGTACGGCGGCCCGCGCGCCACCGGGACGATGATCGGCCAGTTGACCACCTGGGCGGGCCAGGACGGCACCGCCGCGCCCTTCTTCAAGGACTTCGCCTCCGGCGGCCCGCAGGCCCTGCGCGGCGAGCTGGACGAGGCGGCCGCCGGCGCCACCGCCGCCGTCGTCGAACTGCGCGACTGGATGACCGCGGTGTACGCCCCGGCCGTCGAGGGCCGGCCCGACACGGTGGGCCGCGAGCGCTACGCCCGCTGGTCGCGGTACTTCAACGGCACGGACCTGGACCTGGACGAGGCGTACGCCTACGGCTGGTCGGAGTACCACCGGCTGCTCGCCGAGATGAAGACCGAGGCGGGCAAGATCCTCCCGGGCGCGGGCCCCTGGGAGGCGCTGCGGCACCTGGACGAGCACGGCACCCACATCGAGGGGGTGGAAGAGGTCCAGGCCTGGTTGCAGGGCCTGATGGACGAGGCCATCGAGAACCTCGACGGCACGCACTTCGAACTGGCAGAGCGCGTCCGCAGGGTGGAATCCCGGATCGCCCCTCCGGGCGGCCCCGCGGCCCCGTACTACACCTCCCCGTCGGAGGACTTCTCCCGGCCCGGCCGCACCTGGCTGCCGACCATGGGGCAGACCCGCTTCCCGGTCTACGACCTGGTGTCCACCTGGTACCACGAGGGCGTGCCCGGCCACCACCTGCAGCTCGCGCAGTGGACGCACGTGGCGGACCAGCTCTCCCGCTACCAGGCCACGGTCGGCTGGGTCAGCGCCAACTGCGAGGGCTGGGCCCTGTACGCGGAGCGCCTGATGGACGAACTGGGCTACCTCAAGGACGCCGAGCAGCGCCTGGGCTACCTGGACTGCCAGATGATGCGGGCGGCGCGGGTCATCGTCGACATCGGCATGCACCTGGGCCTGGAGATCCCGGCCGACTCGCCGTTCCACCCGGGCGAGACGTGGACCGTGGACCTCGCGCAGGAGTTCTTCGGCCTGCACAGCGGCCGGCCGGCGGAGTTCGTGGAGAGCGAGCTGACCCGCTACCTGTCGATGCCGGGCCAGGCGATCGGCTACAAGCTGGGCGAGCGCACCTGGCTGCTGGGCCGGGACAACGCACGTGCCGCGCACGGCGATTCCTTCGACCTGAAGGCCTGGCACATGGCGGCGCTGTCGCAGGGGTCGCTGGGGCTGGACGACCTGCTGGACGAGCTGTCGAAGCTCTGACGGCACCGCGCGGCACGGCCGCCGGGCGTACGCCGGATGCCGGATGCCGGATGCCGGGGGACGTACGGGCAGCTCACTCCCTCAGAAGTGAGCGGCCCGTACGCGTGCGGGGCGTCAGCAGCCGCAGTCGTCCGATTCGGTCGGCGCGGTCAGCGGGTCGGCCGCGCCGCGCCGCTGCGTGCCCTGCCAGGTCTCGACCTCGAAGCCCTCGCGGATCCAGTACTCGATGCCGCCGAGCATCTCCTTGACCTGGAAGCCGAGTTCGGCCAGGGCGAGGGCGGAGCGGGTGCCGCCGTTGCAGCCGGGGCCCCAGCAGTACGTCACCACGGGGAGGCTCTTGTCCAGGAGACGCTCGGCCTGCTCGGGGATGAGGGCGGTGGGCAGGTGGATCGCACCGGGCACGTGCGCCTGGTCCCACGAGGGCGTGGAGCGGGAGTCGACGAGCTGGAAGCCGAGCTCGGCGCCCGACTCGCGGTGGGCCGTGAAGGCGCTCGCGACGTCAGAGACATCCGCGTGGAAGGCCAGGCTCGCGGCGAAGTACGCGGCGGCCGCGGCCGGGGAGGCCGGGGGCACGCGGAGCACGGGGTTGGTGGCGGCGGGTGCGGAAGCGTTCTGCGTCGTCGTCATGGCCAGGAATCTACGATCTGTTGATCATCCCAGGAAGTGGGTTTCCCCGGCCTTTTCCTTGTCTCGCCGGGGAATCCCCTGCTAGACCTGCCACATGACCGACTATTGCCCTGACGCGACCGACTGGCGGATCCTCGAGGCGCTTCAGCGGGACGGCCGCGCCAGTTTCACCGAGCTCGCCCGCTGCGTGTCCATGTCCGCGAGCGCCGTCACCGAGCGGGTCCGCCGGCTGGAGGAGGCCGGTGTGATCACCGGCTACACGGCCGTCGTGGACCCGGAGAAGCTCGGCAAGTCCATCCTCGCGCTGGTGCGGCTGCGCTATCCGCACGGCAACTACAAGCCGTTCCACGACTTCCTGGAGGCCACCCCGGAGATCCTGGAGGCCCATCACGTCACGGGCGACGACTGCTTCGTCCTCAAGGTCGCGACCCGCTCGATGGGGCACCTGGAGGAGGTCACCGGCCGGATATCGGGACTCGGCTCCGTGACGACGAGCATCGTCTACTCCTCGCCGCTGCCCCGCCGCCCCCTCAGCCCCTGACCCCGCCCCGGCCCACGCAGCCTGCCAGGGCCCGTGCGTCCTGCCCGGGCCCGTGCGTCCTGCCCGGGCCCGTGCGTCGTGCCCGGGCCCCCTCCACGCGTGAGCCCGTCGGGCCCGCTCAGTCCGTGAGCGCCGCCGTGCGGTGGCGCACCACCGATCCGCCGCGCTGCTTGACGATCTCCAGCTGCGCCTGGACCCGGGTGCGCAGGTCCGCGACATGGCTGACGATGCCGACGCTGCGGTCCCGCTCTCGCAGTGAGTCCAGGACGTCGAGCACCTCGTCCAGCGCCTGGTCGTCGAGGCTGCCGAAGCCCTCGTCGATGAACAGGGTGTCGAGGCGGGTGCCGCCGGCCTCGTCGGTGACCACGTCGGCGAGACCCAGTGCGAGGGCGAGCGACGCGAAGAAGGTCTCGCCGCCGGACAGGGTGGCGGTGTCCCGCTCGCTGCCGGTCCACGCGTCGACCACGTGCAGCCCGAGGCCGGAACGCCCGCGTCCGCCCGCTCGCGCGTCGGAGTGGACCAGGGTGTAGCGGCCGCCGGACATGCGCAGCAGCCGTACCGTCGCGGCGGCGGCCACCTGCTCCAGGCGGGCGGCCAGCACGTAGGCCTCCAGCCGCATCTTGCGCTCGTTGTCGGCGGAGGTGCCCGCGGTCAGTCCGGCCAGCCGGGCCACCCGGTCGTAGGCCTCGCGCAGCGGGCCGAGCGCGCGCAGCTCCTGCTCCATCTGCCGGGAGAGCCGGTCCAGCTCGGTGCAGCGCACCCGGGCCGCGTCACAGGCGGAGCCCGCCGCACGCAGCTTCGCCGCGGCTCGGCCCGCATACGCCTCGGCCGCGTCCGGTGCGGCCGGAGGCTGTGCCGCCGCTTCTGCGGTGCCGCTCTCGCCGAGGCGGTCCGCCAGGAGGGCCTCCTCCGCCTGCCAGGTGTCCAACCTGTGCTGGAGCGCGGTGCGTTCGTATTCGGGGAGGACGGCGCCGGCGGCGGCCTCGACGGTGTCGAAGCCGGCCTTGAAGGCGGCGTCGGCGAGCTGGTCGTCGGCCTCCTTCAGCCGGGCGGCCGCCGTCTCGGCCCGGCGCAGGCAGGCCGCGGCCGAGGCGACCATCCGGACCCGGTCCTCCAAGGTCCGGGCGCGGGCGGCGACGGTGGGCGCGTCGCGCCGTACGAGGGCGAGTTCGGCCTCCAGTGAGGCCTGTTCCCGGTCCAGGGCCTCGCGGCGGGAGGCCCGGGCGGCGGCCCGGGTCTCGGCGTCCAGCCGGTCGGCGCTGCGCGCGGCGTGCTCGCGTTCGGCACGGGCGAGCTGCTCGCGGGCGGCGTGCAGGCCGGCGGCCGCGGCGTGGGCGGCGGCGTGCCGGGCGCTCAGGTCCGCGGTGAGGTCGAGGAGTTCGGCTGTGGTGGCGTCCCCGGCCGCGGCAGCGGCCTCGGCGCGTGCCTCCCGGGCGGCGGCGAGCCGGCGTTCGACGGCGGAACGGGCCTGCTCGGCCTGTTCGAAGGCGGCGTGGGCGGCGTCCTCGGCGGCGCGGTCCACGTGGCCGGGTGCGGGACGGGCCGGAGCGGGGTGCTCCGCGGATCCGCACACCGTGCAGGCCTCCCCGGCCACGAGTGCCTCGGCAAGCTCGGCGGCGATTCCGCGCAGCCGGGCCTCCTTCAGCTCCAGCCAGCTTTCGCGCGCGGCGGCCGACTCCTCGCGCAGGTCGCGCAGTTCGCTTTCGGCGCGTTCGGCCTCGGCGGCGAACTCGTCCCGCCTGCGGGCGGCGTTGAGGCTCATCCGGGCCGGTTCCAGCCGGCCGGCGAGCTGTTCGGCGAGGGTGGCGGCCTGCTGGGCGGCGTCCGCCCGTTCCTGGAGGGCGGTGCGGGTCTCGTCCCAGCGCGCCAGCCACTCGGCGGACTCCTGGTGCTGTTCCTCGGCGGCCCGCGACTCCCGTTCCAGGTCGGCCCGTTCGCGGCCGATCTCGGCGCTGCGCTGCTCGGCGCGGTGGGCAGCGCCGAGCGCGCCGAGCTCCTCGCGCAGCCGCTGCTCGACGGTGGCCAGCTGTTCGGCGCCCGCCTCCCGCAGCGGGGGCGGCAGTTCCGCCCGCGCCGCCGTCTCGGCGTGCGCCGCGGCGAGGTGCGCCGAGGAGGCCGCGCCACGCAGCTCCAGGGCGGGCGCCACCATGGCTCCGCGCCGGGCCCCGTCCAGCAGGGCGCGCACACGCGCCCGCTCGGGCTCCGCTTCGGCGAGCAGCGCGGCCCGGCGGGCGGTCTCCGCGTGCCGGCGCTGGAGCCGGTCCAGCTCGCGCGCGTCCTCGGCGGCCCGCCGGGCGGCGGCGTAGCGGCCTTCGACGGCGGCCAGCGCGTATTCGGCGACGTCCAGCCTTTCCCGGGCCGAGCAGCGGGCGACGGCCGCCCAGGCGCGGACCGCTCCGGCCAGCCCGGGGTCTCCCGGCTGGTGTCCGGGCAGCGGCCAGGCCCGCAGGTCGGCGCTGTCCCCAGCGGCCTGGGCAAGTCGCTGGGCGGTGTGGAGCACCTTCTCGTCGCCGGCCCGGACCCTGGCCTCGGCGGCCCGGCGCCGCTCCCCGAGCAGGGTCTCGACGGCCGCGAACCGGCGGGTGTCGAAGAGCCGGCCGAGGAGTCGGCCGCGGGCCGCCTCGTCGGCGCGCAGGAACCGTGCGAACTCCCCCTGCGGCAACAGCACGACCTGGCAGAACTGCTCGCGGCTCATGCCGAGCAGTTGCTCGATCTCCTCGCCGATCTCCTGGTGGGAGCGGCTGAGCGGCTCCCAGCCCTCGCCGGTGTGCTCGCGCAGCCAGCTCTGCGCCTTGTCCTTGGTGGTGCCCGTACCGCGCTTCTTGGGGCGCTCCTGCTCGGGGCGGCGGGTGATCTCCAGGCGGCGGCCGCCCGCGGTGAGTTCGAGGGTGACCTCGGTCGGGGTGCCGGCGGCGGCGTGGTCGCTGCGCAGGCTGGTGCCGGGGGCCTGGCGGGCGCCTGGCACGGAACCGTAGAGGGCGTAGCAGACGGCGTCGAGGACGGAGGTCTTCCCCGCGCCCGTGGGGCCGTGCAGCAGGAAGATCCCGGCGCCGGACAGGGCGTCGAAGTCGATCTCCTGGGGGTCGGCGAACGGCCCGAAGGCGGTGACGGCCAGCCGGTGCAGCCTCATCGGTGGGTCTCCCGGCGGCTGTCGTCGGCGCGGACGTCGTCGAAGGCGCCTTGGAGGACAGCCCGTTCGGCCTCGTCCGGGTGGCCGCCGCCGCGCACGTGGGCGACGAAGTCCTCGGCGATCTGCTGGTCGGTGCGGCCGCGCAGCCGCTGGGCGTAGGAGGCTCCGGTCTCCTCCCGGCGGCCCTCGGGGTCGAAGGCCAGGGTGAGGGTGTGCGGGAAGCGGGCGGCGAGGCGGGCCATGGGGTCCTCGGGGCGGACCGGGTCGGTGAGGGTGGCCTCCACCCACGCGTCCTCGTGCACGGCGTACGCGGGGTCGGCGAGCAGGTCGTCGATACGTCCGCGCAGCCTCGCGAGGGCACGCGGTACGGGGGTGTCGACGCGCTCGGCGGTGACGACCTCTCCCCGTGCGCCCAGTTCGATCAGCCACATGGTCTTGCGGTGGTCCGCCTCGGAGAAGGAGTAGGCAAGCGGGGAACCGGAGTAGCGGACACGTTCGTTGATCGTCTGGCAGCCGTGGAGGTGGCCGAGGGCGGCGTAGTCCACCCCGTCGAATACGGAGGCGGGCACGGCCTCGACGCCGCCGACGCTGATGTCGCGCTCGCTGTCGCTGGCCTGCCCGCCGGTGACGAAGGCGTGCGCCAGGACGACGGAGCGGGTGCCGGGCGGTCGGGTGGCGAGGTCGGCCCGGATCCGGTCCATGGCTGCGCCGAGGACCGCCTCGTGGCTGACCTTCCGTGTGCTGAACTCGTCCTTGACCAGGGCCGGCTCCAGGTACGGCAGCCCGTACAACGCCACGTCACCGTGTACGTCGGCCAGTACGACGGGGTCGGCGCAGCCGGCCGGGTCGGTCCGCAGGTGGATTCCCGCGCGGCCGATCAGCCCGGCCCCGACCCCGAGGCGGCGCGCGGAGTCGTGGTTGCCGGAGATCATGACCGTGGGCACCCCGAGCTCGGCGAGCCGGTGCAGGGCCCGGTCGTACAGTTCGACGGCGGGCAGCGGGGGCACCGCACGGTCGTAGACGTCGCCGGCGACCAGGACGGCGTCGACCTCGTGCGTGCGGACCGTCTCGACGAGGTGGTCCACGAAGGCGGCCTGGGCACCGAGCAGGTTCACCCGGTGGAAGGCCCGGCCGAGGTGCCAGTCGGAGGTGTGCAGGAACTTCACTCGCCGGCCCCGCCGCACATGCCGTCTCCCCCTGGTCGTCTCCCGCTCGCTGAACCCCACTACGCTAACCCGTCCCCGGGGGCGCTCAGGGCGCGTACGTCTCCCCGCCGAGGGTGAGGGCGGCGCTGCCGGCCGTGGTGTCGGCGAGCCAGGCCTCGAAGGCGGGCAGGTCGGCCTCGGGCAGGGCGACCTCGATCTCCACGGCGGCTCCGTAGCGCAGGTCCACCACGGTCCGGCCGGTGGAGCGCAGGTCGTTCTGCGTCTTGCCGGCACGCTGGTGGTCGACGGTGACGGTGGCGAGCCGGTAGCGCCGCCGGGTGACGGTGCCGAGCTCGTCGAGGGCCTCGCCGACGACACCGCCGTAGGCGCGTATCAGCCCCCCGGCGCCGAGCTTCACGCCGCCGTAGTAGCGGGTGACGACGGCGACGGCGTAGCGGACGTCCCGGCGCATGAGCATCTGCAGCATGGGCACCCCGGCCGTACCGCCGGGCTCCCCGTCGTCGCTGGCCTTCTGGACGGCGGCGTCGGCTCCGATGACGTAGGCGTAGCAGTTGTGCGAGGCGGTGGGGTGTTCCTTGCGGATGCGCGCGACGAACTCCTGCGCCTCCTGCTCGGTCGCGGCGGGCGCGAGCGAACACAGGAAGCGCGAGCGGTTGATCTCCGACTCGTGCGCGCCCTCACGGGCCACCGTCACGTACTGGTCTGCCTTCACCGCTCCACCCTAGTCCGTGGCCGTGACGGCTCCGGCACCCCGCTGAGGCACGCCCGCGCAGCGCCGACGGCCTCGCGACCCGGGCCGACGCGCCTTGCCCGGTTCGGGCCGGGCCGGGCCTCCGATCATGCGGGGATGAGACCCGAAGTACAGGCGTTCGTCGCCGCGGGCCCGCTCCCCGACTGGGACGCCGACGAGGAGGAGATCGGCCGGCGGGCCGATCAGCTGGAAGCCGTCTGCGCACCCGTAACGGCCGCCGAGGCGCAGGCCCTGGCCGCCTGTTTCGGCCCCGACGACTGCTACGGCGTCGCCTGGTCCCTGGTCCACCTGATCGAGACCTGTCCGGGCCCGGTCCCGCCGGTGACACCGCCCGGCCCCGATGCCACCGCATGGCACCGAACGCTCTGGGGCCGCTGGGGCACCGCCTGAGCATGCCCGGCCGGTCGCCGGGCGGGGGCCCGGCCTACGGGGCGGGGGCCTGCACCCAGGGGGCGAAGCGCCGTCCGCCGTCCCACGCGGCTCCGGCGCCCGCGGGGAATCGGACATGCGGGTTTTCGGTTGTCGCGGCTGAGCAGCAGATGAGGGCAGATGACGGCAGACAGCATCAGGAGGCGGCACGCGTGTACGGCGATCCGGTAACCATCCGCAAGATCCTCACCGAACTCGGCGACACCTGGGCCGTGGTGGGCCTCTCGAACAACAGGGACCGGGCGGCCTACGGGGTGGCCCGTGTGCTCCAGCAGTACGGCAAGCGCGTGGTCCCCGTGCACCCCAAGGCCGAGACCGTGCACGGCGAGCCCGGCTACGCCTCGTTGGAGGCGATCCCGTTCAAGGTGGACGTGGTGGACGTCTTCGTGAACAGCGAGCTGGCCGGAGCCGTGGCCGACCAGGCGGTCGCGGTCGGCGCCGAGGCCGTCTGGTTCCAGCTCGGCGTGATCGACGAGGCCGCCTTCGACCGGACCCGCGAGGCCGGGCTGACGATGGTCATGGACCGCTGCCCGGCGATCGAGATCCCGGCGCTCTAGTGCTGTAGCCGGAGGATTTCGCCGGGGCGCGGCCCCCGGTGCGGTGCACCGCAGGGTGCAGGAGGAAGTCCAGGCGGAGCGTCGACGGCCGACGACAACGCAGCGAGGCGCGGTGCCGGGCGCCGCGAGCCCGGCAAGACCCGGAAGAGGGGTCCTAGCCGTCCCGGCCCGCGGCCGCCTCGCCGTGCCCGTGCGCGTGCCCGGCGGCGGTCGCGGCGGCCGGCGCCGAGACCGGCGGGACCGACACCGCGAGGGTCATCTCCATCGGCACGGAGCCTTCGTTGCGGTAGGAGTGCGGCAGGTCGGCCTCGAAGGCGGCCGCCGCCCCGGCCGGGACGCGGAACTCCTCCTCACCGACCACCAGGGTCAGCTCCCCGGCCGTGACGTGCAGCATCTCGATGGTGCCGGAGGGGTGCGGGACGGAGTCCGTGCCCTCGCCCGGCACCAGGTGCCAGGTCCACAGCTCCATGGGGCCGCGCTCGTCGGTGCCGATCAGCATGGTCGTCGAGCTGCCCGCCTCGCTCGACCAGATCCGCACCACCTGATCGGGTGTGACGACCCTGACCTGCGGACCGCGGTCGTGGTCGAGGAGCGCGGAGATGCTGACGCCCAGCGCGTCGGCCAGCCTGACCGTGGTGCCCACGCTGGGGTTCGTACGGGCCTGCTCGATCTGGATGATCATCCCGCGGCTCACACCGGCACGGGCCGCCAGGGAGTCGAGGGTGAAACCGCGCTCCGCGCGCCACCTCCTGAGGTTCCGGGCGAGCGCCTGGGTGAGCTGTTCGAGATCCGACACCATTCCGTCCAATATCTTGGATGACACAGTCCAACAGAGTGCACTAGCGTGTGTTTCCGTATTCGATGCTGCACTCCGGCGTTCACTGCACTGTACTGCGAGGCCCCCGATGACCGCCTTCTTCGCCCTGGCCACCGCCGTGCTGTGGGGCCTCGCCGACTTCGGCGGCGGGCTGCTGACCCGCAAGATACCGGCGCTCACCGTGGTCGTCGTCTCCCAGATCGTCGCCGTCCTCGTGCTCGGCGCCCTGGTACTCGCCACCGGCGCCCGGCACGAGGCCGACACCCGGCTGTGGTTCGCGGTCGCCGCCGGCCTCGTCGGACCCGTCGCCATGCTCAGCTTCTACAAAGCGCTGGCCCTGGGCCCGATGGGCGTGGTCTCGCCGCTCGGCTCCCTCGGCGTGATCGTGCCCGTCACCGCCGGGCTGATGCTGGGCGAGCGGCCCGGCCCGGGCCAGTTCGCCGGTATCGCCGTGGCCGTCGTCGGCATCGTCCTCGCCGGCGGCCCCGAACTGCGCGGCGCCCCCGTCCAGCGGCAGGCCGTGGTCCTCACCCTGGTCGCCGCCTTCGGCTTCGGCGCGGTGATGGCCCTGATCGCACAGGCCTCCACCACTGTCACCGGGCTCTTCCTCGCCCTGTTCGTCCAGCGGGTCACCAACGTCGCCGTCGGCGGCACAGCCCTCTGGGCGCAGTCCAGGCGCGGTGTCCCCGCTCTCCCGGCGGGCACGGGCCCGCGGATCCTGTGGGGGCTGCTGCCCGCGCTGGCCTTCGTGGGCCTGGCCGACGTCGCGGCGAACGGCACGTACTCCGTGGCCGCCCAGAACGGCCCGGTCACCGTGGCAGCCGTACTGTCGTCGCTCTATCCGGTGATCACCGCGCTCGCCGCCTTCGCCGTCCTCAAGGAGCGGCTGCGCACCGTCCAGGCGGCGGGTGCCGGTCTGGCCCTCGCGGGAACGGTGCTGCTCGCCGCCGGCTGAGCAGTTCCCTGCGGGCGCCCTACTTGTCGGCCTCGGCGAGCTCGCCCCCCGCACGCCCGAACCCCGCGCGCCCCGCCCCCGCCGGCCCGGCCCCCGCGCGCTCGACCTCGGCCAGCTCCGCCTCGGTGAGCTCGGCCAGGCCCCGCAACTGCTCGGGGGTCGTCCCGTCGGGGATCGGTACGGGCGCCGGGGTCCGCAGCGGCGGCTGCCAGCCCGTCTCCGGCGTCCAGCGGCGCACGATGCGTGCCGGCGCCCCCGCGACCACGGCGTGGTCGGGCACCTCGCCCCGTACGACGGCCCCCGCGGCCACCACGACGTTGCGGCCCAGTCGCGCGCCCGGGAGGATCACCGATCCGGTGCCGAGCCAGCAGCCGGGGCCGATCTCCACCGGCGCGCTGCGCGGCCACTGCCGTCCGACGGGCTCGTGCGGGTCGTCGTAGCTGTGGTTCGTGGACGTGATGTAGACCCCGGGCCCGCAGAAGGTGTTCGACTCGATCGTGATGCGCGCGTCCGCGATGACGTGGCTGTCCCGGCCGATGACCACCCCGTCGCCGAGCACCAGCATCGGCTCCGCGCCCAGGTCGAGGTCCGGCATCATGCCGGCCGTGAGCGTGACCTGCTCGCCGATGATGCAGTGCGCGCCGAGCCGGATCCACCGCTCGCCGAAGACGGTGCCCTGCGGGAAGGCGAGCCGGGTGCCGTCCCCGATCGCGCCGAACCGCAGCCGGCCCGGAGTCTGCGCGGTCACGGCGCCGGCCTGCTGCATCCAGCGCCAGCCTGTGTGGACCACGCGGCTCGCCAGCCTGCGACGCAGGGCCGCCACGGATGAGAACGTGTTCTGTTTCTTCGGCACCCGGCCACGGTAGTGCGCCGGGCCCCGGTCGTCCGGACGGCGATCCTGTGATCTTCACCCCATCGCGGGTCCGCGGGGCGGTGTGCCCTACCGTGCTGTTGGCGCGGCACCACGACGACGGACCAGAGGAAGAGAACATGACGCACCAGGCGGCCCAGGCACTCGTGGCGGGTGTCGGCGGAAAGACCCCGAGCATCGACCCGACGGCCTTCACCGCTCCCACCTCGGTCGCGGTCGGCGACGTCACCCTCGCCGCCGGCTCCAGCATCTGGTACTCGGCGGTGCTGCGCGCCGACTGCGGCCCGATCACGCTGGGCGCCGACAGCAACGTGCAGGACAACTGCACGCTCCACGTGGACCCGGGCTTCCCCGTGTCCATCGGCGAGCGCGTCTCCATCGGCCACAACGCCGTCGTGCACGGCTGCACCGTCGAGGACGACTGCCTGATCGGCATGGGCGCCACCGTGCTGAACGGCGCGGTGATCGGCGCCGGTTCCCTGGTCGCCGCCCAGGCGCTGGTGCCGCAGGGCATGGTGGTCCCGCCCGGCTCGCTGGTCGCGGGCGTCCCCGCGAAGGTGCGGCGCGAGCTGACCGCAGAGGAGCGCGAGCACATCCGCATCAACGCCCTGATGTACGTGGGGCTGGCCGAGCAGCACCGCGCCTCGACGACCACGGAAGGCTAGGCGTCGGGCCCTCTCCGCCGCACGGGGCCGGGGTGTCCCGCCCGTCAGCCGGCCGGGGCCGCGGGCTCCGCCGCCGTCACTCGCCGACGACGGCGGCTCGGGCCGCCGGCTGCGCGGGGATCTCCGCGCCGGCCGGCCCGGCGGCCTCTGCCGCCTTCTTCATCCGGCTGCGCACCACCAGGGTCACGACGAGCCCGAACACCACGGCGAGGCCCAGGGCCAGCCAGGAGAACCGCTTCAGCCAGGGCTCCGCGACGATGCCGACCGAATAGATGACGGCGGTGGTTCCGCCCGCCCAGAGGATCCCGCCGAGGACGTTGGCGACGAGGAACCGCCAGTACGGCATGTGCAGCACGCCCGCGAGCGGCCCGGCGAAGATCCGCAGGAGTGCCACGAACCGGCCGAAGAAGACGGCCCACATGCCCCACTTCTCGAACGAGCGTTCCGCCAGAGCGACCTGCTGGGGTCCGAAGTGCTTCGGGAAGCGCCGGCCCAGCCGCTCCAGCAGCGGCTTGCCGCCCCTGCGGCCGATGGCGTAGCCGATCGAGTCACCCACGATGGCGCCGGTGATCGCGCAGAGCCCCAGTACGACGGGGTCGATCTCCCCGTGCTGCGAGGCCAGCAGCGCCGAACTGACCAGGATGATCTCGCCGGGCAGCGGGATGCCGAGGCTCTCCAGGCCGATGACCAGGCCCACCAGGAGATAGATGCTGACCGCCGGAATCGTCTCCAGCCATTCCTGGATGTGCACCGGTGCGTCCTCCCGAATCGTCCCCGGCGCGCCCCCTGTGACACGCCGAAGCGGCAGCCTATCGGCTCTCCAGGACGACCTTCGACCTCAGAGGGAGTTCCCGCGAGGAACGTCCCGCGAGCACCTCGCGGCGGCCGGGGCCGAGCACCCAGGCGCGCTTCTCCGGGTCCCACGACGACAGCGTCCGGGCGTCGATGTCGACGGTGACGCGCTGCGCCGCGCCCGGCGCGAGGGTGATCCTCCGGTAGCCGGCGAGCGCGCGTACCGGCTGGTTGAGCCGCAGCTCATCGGACGGGCCCACGTACACCTGGGCCACGTCCGTGCCCTTGCGCCGGCCGGTGTTGCGGACGGTGAACTCCACGCGCAGCCCGCCGCGCTGCGGCCGGACCGTGAGCTTCTCGTAGTGCCAGGTCGTGTAGGACAGGCCGTGTCCGAACGGGAAGAGGGGGGTCACCCGCTCGGCGTCGTACCAGCGGTGGCCCACGTGGATGCCCTCCGCGTACTGCTGCCGGCCGGCCACCCCCGGGTAGCGCGACGGGTCCGAGCCGACCGGGGTCTTCCGCCCGTCCGCCGGGAAGGTCTGGGTGAGGCGCCCCCCGGGGTCCACGTCGCCGAAGAGGACGTCGGCGGTGGCTCCGGCGCCTTCCTGCCCCGGGTAGTACATCTGGAGGACCGCTCCGGTACGGGGGAGCCACGGCATGGTGGTGGCGGACGAGGTGTTGAGCACGACCGTCGTACGGGGGTTCGCGGCGGCCACCGCCTCGATCAGCCCCTCCTGTCCGCCGGGGAGCGCCAATGAGGTGCGGTCCCTGCCCTCGGTGGAGTCCTCGTGGGCGAACAGGACCACGCTCCGGGCCGCCTTGGCGGTCCGCACGGCCTCGGCGACGTCCGCGGCGCGGATCGCCCCCGTGATGTGCCGCAGGCGCAGCCGCTGGCCCTTGTCCCCGCCGGCGGCGGTCACGGCGAGCCGGTGGGTGCCCGCCTTGAGCGCGAGGGTGCGGCGGCGCACGGCCATCCCGTCGGGTGCGGAGCCGAGCAGCGCGCCCGCGTAGTGTTCGGCAACGCCCTGCCGGACGGGGAACAGCTCCTCCCCGTCGAGGTGTACGCCGGGCCGCTTCCCCGTGTAGTGGACCAGCAGCGTCCACTCGTCGTCCGCCGCGAGTCGGAACTCCCCCTCGTACGTCCACACGCGCCCGGCTGCGACCTCGCGGGCCTCCAGGTCCGCGGCCGGAGTCAGCAGCTTCGCCGGGAGCGGCCGGCCGTACAGGTCCTCGCCGAGGGCGTGGTGCACGGCCCCGCCGTTCCCGGCCCGTCTGCGGATGGCGGTGAGCGGGGCGGCCGCGCCGTCGGGGACGACGTGCGAGCTGCCCCCGCCGCCGGTGAAGGGCACCAGGGCGGTGGGCCCGATCACCGCGATCGAGCGGGCCGCGGCCCCGGTCAGCGGCAGGGTGCCGTGCTCGTTGCGCAGCAGCACGGCACCGGCGGTGGCCACCTTGCGGGCGACCCGGGCCCCGGCCGCGGCGTCGCGCGGCGGCCGGGCGGACTGCCGGGCCGCGAGCAGCCCGAAGCGGTCCATGGTGGTGAGGATCCGGTGGACGGCCCGGTCCACGGCGGCCTCCGGCACGGAGCCGCCGCGCACCGCCTGGCGCAGCGGCTCGCCGAAGTGGGTGCCGCCGGGCATCTCCATGTCGAGGCCGGCGCGGATGGCGGCGACGGTGCTGTGGGCGGCGCCCCAGTCGGAGAGCACCCAGCCGTCGAACCCCCAGGCTCCCCGCAGCAGCTCGTCGAGCAGGGGCCTGCTCTCGCAGGCGTGGACGCCGTTGACCTTGTTGCAGGCGCCCATCACGGCGCCCGCGCCGGCGGCCACGGCGGCCTCGAAGCCCCGTAGCTCGGTCTCGCGCAGGGTCTGCTCGCCGACGGTCACGTCGACGGTGTCGCGGCCCTGCTCCTGGTTGTTGAGGGCGAAGTGCTTGACGGTGGCGATGAGTCCCTCGTCCTGGATCCCGCGGACCAGCTCGCCGACCAGGTCGGCGGTCAGGCGCGGGTCCTCGGAGAGGGTCTCGAAGTTCCGGCCGGCGTAGGGGGTGCGGATGAGGTTGGCCATGGGGGCCAGTACGACGTCCTGCCCGAGGGCCCGGCCCTCGCGGCCGATGACGCGTCCGTACTCGCGGGCCAGTGCCGGGTCGAACGCGGAGGCGAGCATCACCGGCGCGGGCAGTGCGGTGGAGGGCCGGTCGACCCGTACCCCGGCGGGCCCGTCGGCCAGCCGCAGGGCAGGGATGCCGAGCCGCGGCACGCCGGGCACGTATCCGGCCTGGCCCCGGGGGGCGGGGTCGGGGGCCCCGTGCAGCAGGGCGGTCTTCTCCTCGAGGGTGAGCCGCTCCAGCAGGGCGTCGATCCGGGCGGCACCACCGGTACCGGTGCCGGTCCCGCTCCCCGCGGCGGGTGCACCCGGTGCGCCGCTCGCGGGCCCCCGAGGGACGGCGCCGGGCGGCACGGCGGGAGCGCAGCCGCCGGCTCCGAGGCAGGCACCGACCGCGCCCGCCGCCGCGATGAGCCGCATCGCCGAACGTCTGGACACGTCCTCGCTCATCGGTGCTCCCTGCGTGGGCCGCCGGGAGCGGCCCGCGCCGGACCGCTCCCCGTGCCACTGTGCGGGGCGGGCGCGCGGGCCCGGCCGAGACGCGCCACCATGGGCGCCCAGGTTCAGCCCTCCGGCAGGGGCGGCAGGCTGTCGGCGGTGCGCCGGGGCTCGTCCTGGCGCTGGGTGCGCGCCTCGGTGCGGTGCCCTCGGGCGATGTAGTCCCGTACGACGGCCTCCACGGCGTCCTGCGGGGAGCCGACTCCGGCGAGCACCATCACCTCCACCACGAGCTCGGCGTCGAGGCTGATGTTGACCTTGGCCACGGGTACCCCCTCCATCGTCGTGGCAGGACTCTAGCGCCGGGAGGAGAACGTGACCGCCGCCCCTGGGGCGGCGGGCACGGACCGGACCGGAGGTTACGCGTTCGGGCGCAGGGTCCAGACGACCGTCATCTCGCCGGTCACGGCCTCGTCCTCGCGCTGGATGGCGATGGTGACCGGGAACTCGGGGCGGCCGCCCGCGTCGAGTTCGGCCACGACCTCGGCGGCCGGGCGGCCGAGGGTGGCGGTGGCGGTGACGACGCCCTTGGCGAGCTTCTTGTAGCCGATCTCGGCCTTCACCGCGAGGGGCACGGCCCGGGAGAGCTGGTCGCCGAAGGCGGCGAGGACGATGGCTCCGCTCGCGGACTCGGCGAGGGTGAACATGGCGCCGGCGTGCGGGCCGCCGACGTGGTTGTGGTAGTCGGGCTGGTCCGGGAGGCGGACGACCGCACGCTCGGGGGTGGTCTCCAGGAACTCGAGGTTCAGGGTCCGGGCCATCGGCACGGTCGCGGCGAGCAGTTCGCCCACGTTCATCTGATCTGCGCTCATGGAACGCGATGTTACCCGCGAGTAGACAGGATTGGCCAGAGCTCTTCGGGGGGCGGCCGTGGCTCCCGGGGACCGCTCCCACTATCGTTACCGGCCATGTGGCCAGGACAGCAGCAGCCGCCCGGGGGCGAACAGAACCCCCAGGACGCGCATCAGAACCCGTACGCGCAGCCGCCGGGACAGCCGGCTCAGCCGAACCCGTACCAGCAGCAGCCGGGTTACGGATACCCGCAGCAGCCCGGCTACCCGCAGCAACCGGGCTTCCAGCAGCCCCCGACCGTGCCGGGCCAGGCCTGGGGCCAGCCCCAGGCACCCCAGCAGCCCCGGCCGTCCGGCGGGAGCCCGTACTCGACGAAGACCGTCGCCATCGTCGCGGCCGCCGCGGTGGTCGTGGCGGCCGCCGCGACCGGCGCGTACGTCCTGACCCGGGACGACAAGAACACCGAGGCCAACGACAAGCCGGCCCCGAGCTCCTCCGCACCCGTCGAGGCGCCCGCCCCGGCCGGCAGCAGCGCCAACCCGCGGGCCGGCGGCGCCATGCAGCCCGTCATCCCGGGTTGGAAGGTCGTCACCAACACGAAGTACAACGTCGCCTACGACGTACCCCCGGAGTGGAACGTCAACGACCCCGGCGTCTCCCTCTTCTACGACGACGAGGTCAAGAACGACGGCAAGCCGGTCATCACCATGTCCGGAACGGCCACCCTCAAGCGGGAGTGGTGCACGGTCGACAAGGACGCCGACGGCAACCTCGAGAAGTTCTCGATCGCGGACGCCGGCGTCAAGGGGGCCCAGGGCGCCAAGGACACCGCCCAGGCCGCGACCGACAACACCGGGACGTGGGTGTGGGCGGGCTTCGCCCAGAAGGAGCCCAAGGGAACGGTCAAGGTGACCGACCCCAAGGAGTTCACGACCTCCTCCGGGATCAAGGGCCACATGGTCGTCGCGACCGCGCCGAACGTGAAGAAGGAGCACAAGTGCTCCACCGACGGCAAGGCGGTCGGCTTCGCCTTCAAGAACGCCGCCGGCGACTTCGCCAGCTTCGCCCTGGTCACCGCGGCCGGTGTGAAGGAAGAGGTCCCCACCGAGATCTCCGACAAGATCCTCAGCTCCATCCGCCTCTCCACCGGATGATCTCCGGCTGAACCCGCCCCGGACCGGACCGGTAATCCATTTGGATTTCTCGGCCCGGCGCGGGGATAGTCCGGGGGTGAGCTCTCCCCCCGACGCACCGCACCGCACCCCCGCGCCCCGCCCCCGCCGCCGCGGCCCGGAGTGGGCCGGCCGCAACTACACCCTGCTCACGGGTGCGGCGGTGGTCACGAACCTCGGCAGCCACGGGGCGCTCATCGCCTCCGCGTTCGCCGTCCTGGAAGCCGGCGGCTCGGGCGGCGACGTGGGCCTGGTCGCGGCCGCCCGCACCCTGCCGCTCGTCCTCTTCCTGCTCGTCGGCGGCGCCGTGGCCGACCGGCTGCCGCGCCACCGCGTGATGGTCGCCGCCAACGCCCTGAACTGCCTCTCTCAAGGCCTCTTCGCGCTGCTCGTCCTCACCGGCGACCCGCAGCTGTGGCAGATGATGCTGCTGACGGCCCTGTGCGGCACCGGTACGGCCTTCTTCAACCCGGCGGCCGAGGGCATGCTGCTCTCCACGGTCTCCGGCGAACACGCCAACCGCGCCTTCGCCCTCTTCCGCATGGCCATGAACGGCGCCGGCATCGGCGGAGCGGCCCTCGGCGGGGCGATGATCGCCGCGATGGGCCCGGGCTGGGTGCTGGCCGTGGACGCCGCGGCCTTCGCGATCGCCGGGGCACTGCGCGCCTTCCTCGACGTCAGCCATACGCCCGACCGGGCCCCCGGCGGCGGTCTGCTGGCCGACCTGCGGGAGGGCTGGGTGGAGTTCCGCACCCGTCCCTGGCTGTGGAGCATCGTGCTCCAGTTCTCCGTGGTCGTCGCCGTCGTCGGCGCCGCCGAGGCGGTATACGGCCCGCTGGTCGCCCGGGACCGGCTGGGCGGGCCGGCGCCCTGGGGCCTGGCGCTGGCGCTGTTCGGCGTCGGCACCATCGCCGGAGCCGTCCTGATGGTCGCGTGGAAGCCTCGACGGCTGCTGCTGGTCGGGACGCTGTGCGTGTTCCCGCTGGCGCTGCCGTCGGCCGGGCTGGCCGTGCCGCTGCCCGTGTGGGGGCTGTGCGCGGTGATGTTCGTCAGCGGAGCCGCGATCGAGGTCTTCGGCGTGAACTGGATGACGACGATGCACCAGGAGATCCCGGAGGAGAAGTTCTCCCGGGTCTCCGCGTACGACTGGTTCGGCTCGGTGTCGATGCTCCCGCTGGCCACGGCCCTGGCCGGGCCCGTCGAATCGGCCTTCGGCCGCACCGAGGCCCTGTGGGGCTGCGCGACCCTGGTCGTCCTGGTGACCGCACTGGTCCTGCTGGTCCCGGACGTGCGCCGCATGACGCGCAAGCCGTCCGTCCACAAGAGCGGGGGGCCCGTCGCCGCCGACCCCGCCGCTTCCGCGCCGCCTTCGTCCAGCCTCACCCCAGGCTGAAGGCGCCCTCCGGGGGAGCCGGCGACGGGGCCGCGTCCGCGTCGGACACGGGGACCGCTCCCCTGACGAAGCGGGCCAGGCCTTCGCCGTACTCGACCCGGGCGGGAAAGGCGTCCGACGCGCACCGCCGGGCGAGCGCCCCCGTGTCCAGCGGGGCGTCGGAGGCCAGCAGCACGGCGTTCCCGAAGCGCCGGCCCCTCAGCACGGACGGCTCGGCGACGAGGGCGACCTCCGCGAAGGCGGCGGCGAAGTTGGCCAGTTGCGTCCGCAGGAAGTCGAACGGCGCCCCGTCCGCCAGGTTCGCCGCGTACAGCCCGCCGGGCCGCAGCACCCGGGCGGCCTCTCGCGCGTACTCCAGGGAGGTCAGCTGCGCCGGCACCCGAGAGCCGCCGAACACGTCGGCCACCACCACGTCCGCGCTGCCCGCGGGCGCCGCCTCCAGCCACACCCGGGCGTCGGCGGTGTGCACGGTGATCCCGGCCCCCTCCGGCAGCGGGAGGTGTTCGGCGACCAGCTCGACGAGGCCCGCGTCGAACTCCACCACCGACTGCCGGGATCCGGCCCGGGTGGCCGCGGCGTAGCGGGGCAGGGTGAGCGCGCCGCCGCCCAGGTGCAGGAGGTCCAGCGGGAGCTCGGGCTCGGCCGCACAGTCCAGGACATGCGCGAGGCGGCGTACGTACTCGAATTCCAGGTGCTGCGGATCGTCCAGGTCCACATAGGACTGCGGGGCTCCGTCGACGGTAAGCAGCCAGGCCCGTTCCCCGTCGACGTCCGGCATCAGCTTGGCGGTGCCCTGGCCCACGTCCCGTATCACCGGGATCCGTTCGTCGTTCACCGCTCCATTGTCCGGCAGGCCCCGGGACACCGGAGCGGGGGCCTCAGCCCGCGCGGCCCCGCGGCCTCAGCCCCTTCCGCCCGACCAGACGGCAGCCGCCTCGGCGGCGTGCTCCGCGGCCTGCGCCAGCCCTGCGCGGGCCGCCGGGGCCCGCCGGGCGGGATCCAGGACGTTGCGCCCGAAAGCCTTGCGGGCGGTGGCCGACGGAGTGATGAGCAGGACCTCAGCCCCGGCTTCGCGCAATCGGGCCGCCTGCGCGGCCGGTGCGGGGACGAGCCCGGAACCGAGTGAGATGGGGGCGACGATCACCACGCGCGCGTGGTCCGCGGCCAGATCGGCGTTGGCGGCGGAGCGGATGCCTCCGTCGATGAAGCGGCGTTCGCCCACCGTCACCGGGGGCCACACCCCGGGCACCGCGCAGCTCGCCGCCACCGCGTCGACGAGCCCGCTGCCGCTGTCCCGGTCGAAGGCCTCGAGCTCGCCGGTGAGCGCGTCCACCGCGGTGACGACCAGCCGCCGCTCGGGCCACTCGTGCGAGACCAACCGGGCCGCCAGCACCTTGCGGCGCTCGGCCTCGGGGCCGGTGTCCGCGGCCAGGGCCATCGCCCCCACCCGCCGGCGATAGGCGGCCGCGTCGTTGCGCGAGCGCGCCATCGCCAGCGCGTACCGGGCGAAGACGCCCGCTCCCAGTTTCGCGACGGCCTCCCCCGCGGCGTCGCCGAGCTGGCGCTCGTACAGGTCCTGCGCGCTGAGCCGCCCGGAGGTGAGCTGGGCGGCGACCACCGAGCCGGCCGAGGTGCCGACGACCAGGTCCGCGGTGGTGAGGTCCACGCCCGCGCGGGCGAGCCCGTAGAGGATTCCGCATTCCCAGCCGATGCCGGTCAGTCCGCCGCCGCCGAGCACCAGTGCCGTCTCGCCGCCCATCCCGCCCGCCCCCTTCTTCGTGCGCATGCCTGTGGTGACGGCAGTCTGGCGCAGCCTTCCTGCCGCCACCACAGCGGGGTACCGGTCGGGCGGGTCAGCCCAGGACGGCCGTCACGGTCCCCGCGCCGACGGTCCGGCCGCCCTCACGGATCGCGAAGCCGAGCCCCGCCTCCAGCGGGACGTCCCGTCCGAGCTCGACGGTCATGGTGACCGTCTCGCCGGGCCGGGCGACACCCGCGAGGCCGAGATCCACGTCCCCCACCACGTCGGCGGTGCGGATGTAGAACTGCGGCCGGTAGCCGCTGGCGACCGGTGTCGTACGGCCGCCCTCGCGCCCGGAGAGCACGTACACCCGTGCGCTGAAGCGCCGCTTCGGCGCCACGCTGCCGGGGGCTGCCACCACGTGCCCGCGGCGCACGCCGTCGCGCGGCACCCCCCGCAGCAGCAGCGCGACGTTGTCCCCGGCCTCCGCGGACTCCATCGGCTTCCCGAAGGTCTCCAGGCCGGTGACGACCGTCTCCAGCGGCTCGCCGTCGCCGCCGAGGAGGGCGACGCGGTCGCCGAGGCGTACGCCGCCCCGCTCGACGGCACCGGTGACGACCGTCCCGCGCCCGGTGATGGTCAGCACGTTCTCCACGGGCAGCAGGAACGGCGCGTCCGTGTACCGCACGGGCGTCGGCACGTATGTGTCCACAGCATCCAGCAGCGCCTCGATCGCCCCCGTCCACCGGGGGTCGCCTTCCAGCGCCCCGAGCCCGGAGACCCGTACGACGGGTGCGCCGTCACCGCCGTACCCGTGCGCGGTGAGCAGTTCGCGGACCTCCAGCTCGACCAGGTCGGTCAGCTCGGGGTCCCCGGCGTCGGCCTTGTTGAGCGCGACGACGATGTGGTCGACGCCGACTTGGCGGGCGAGGAGAACGTGCTCGGCGGTCTGTGGCATGACCCCGTCCAGCGCGGAGACGACGAGGATCGCGCCGTCGAGCTGCGCCGCTCCCGTGACCATGTTCTTGATGTAGTCCGCGTGACCGGGCATGTCGACGTGGGCGTAGTGGCGCGTGTCGGTCTCGTACTCGACGTGCGTGAGGTTGATGGTGATGCCCCGCCGGGCCTCCTCGGGGGCCCGGTCGATGCGGTCGAAGGGCACGAAGGACGCGCCCCCGCGCTCGGCGAGGACCTTGGTGATGGCTGCGGTGAGGGTGGTCTTGCCGTGGTCGACGTGCCCCATGGTGCCGATGTTGAGGTGCGGCTTGGTCCGCACGAAGGCCGTCTTGGCCATGATCTCTTCCCGTTGCTCGAAGCGTGGACGGGACCCCTGAACCGAGCCGACCCTCCCCCTGCGGGGTCCGCCGGACGATCCGGGAAGGGTCAGCTTCGTGCGCCGTCGAATGCGGCGAAGACGGGTGCGCCCGCGAATGCGGCAGCCTTCGGCGCGTCCGCGACTGCGGACGGCGCTGCGGGGAAGGCGTACCGGGACATGTCCCCGAGCCTGCCGGACCGGCCCACGTCCGTCGAATGATTTACGGGGCGAACCGGCGGGCCCTCAGAGGTTCTTGAGTGCTTCGCGCACGGACAGCGGGGACAGGGCGGCGCGTTCGGCGTCCACGAAGGCGCGCACCGCGTCGGGGTCCGTCTTCGCGTACTCGCGCAGGGCCCAGCCGATGGCCTTGCGGAGGAAGAAGTCCGGGTTTCCGGCCTGGCGGCGGCAGTGGGAGAAGAGCCGGCCGGTGTCGGTGGCGTCCTTGCGGCGCAGTTGGTGGAGGAGGGCGGCGCGGGCGAGCCACTTGTCCTCGCTCGCGCACCATTCGTCCATCACGGGCGCGAGGTCGCGGTCCGCGGCCACCAGCGGGCCGACCGTGTGCGCGGCGAGCAGGTCGACGGTGTCCCACCAGGGGACGGTGGTGATCAGGTGCCTGACGACCGGAAGGAGCCCGGAGGAGCACGTGTCGACGTGGCGGCGCAGGTAGTCCACCGCGAAGTAGTGGTACTCCCGCTCGGGGAGCCGCCAGCAGCGCAGCGCGAGCGCCGCGACGTCGTCCTCCGAAGGCCGTGGAGTGTTCTTCGTCACTGTCTTCGACAGTTCCCGGCGCAGCGGTGTGGGGATCCCGAGGAAGGGGGCGACGTGCTTCATGTACGCGGTCATGGCCGCGGCCCGCGCGGGGTCGGCCGCGGGCGCGTACGCCCCGGTCAGCCGCTCCAGCAGGGTGTCCGCGAGGGTGCTGCGGGGAACCCCCGGGGGCCGCCCGTCGTTCGACAGCATGAGGCCCAGATTACGGCGCGGTGCCGCATAGCTGGGCTAGTCTCCCGGGATGTCCCTCCTCCTCGCGCCGTGGACCCGGCTGGCGCTGCTCGTCGTGCTGCTCGCGGCGGCCGGCGGGTGCGTGCTGGTCTACGAGCCCCAGCGGATCCTCTCGGAGGGCTGGCCTCCGGGGCTCCCGGTGGGCGCGGCCGTCCTGTTGTTCGCAGCCGTGTACGGCGTGTGCTCGGCGGCGTTCGTGCCGCGTCCCCTGCTCAACCTGGCCGCGGGAGCCGTCTTCGGCACGCAGTTCGGGCTCGTCGCGGCAGTCGGGGGCACCGTGCTGGGTGCCGGGATCGCCTTCGGGCTCGGCCGGGTGATGGGCCAGGAGGCTTTGCGTCCGTACCTGCGCGGGCGCTGGCTGGAGGCGGCCGACGGGCAGCTCAGCCGACACGGGTTCCGCTCGATGCTGGCGGTGCGGCTCTTCCCCGGGGTGCCGTTCGTGGTGGCCAACTACTGTGCGGCGGTGTCCCGCTGCGGCTGGGCTCCGTTCCTGCTCGCGACGGCGCTCGGAGTGGTCCCGAACACCACGGCGTATGTGATCGCGGGGGCCAGCGCGTCCTCCCCCGGATCCCCCGCGTTCCTGATCTCGTTCGGCTTCATCGTGGTCTCCGTGGTGGCCGCGGGGGTCGTCGGCTGGCGCAAAAGGCACCGCCTCGCACCGCCTCGGACCGGGGGTCCGGCCTATGAACTGACCTCCCGGCACCCCCCAGTGGTCAGCGGCGCTTCGCACGGGCCCTAGCATCGGACCCGAACTGCCCGACGATCACAAGGACGAGCGCACCCCGACATGAGCTGGTTCGAATCCCTAATCCTCGGTCTCGTCCAGGGGCTTACGGAGTTCCTCCCGATCTCCTCCAGCGCCCACCTGCGGCTGACCGCGGCATTCGCCGGCTGGCACGACCCAGGAGCGGCCTTCACGGCCATCACGCAGATCGGCACCGAGGCCGCCGTTCTGATCTACTTCCGCAAGGACATCGCGCGGATCGTATCCACCTGGTTCCGGTCCCTGTACACGAAGGCCCTGCGCTCCGAACAGGACGCCAAGATGGGCTGGCTGGTGATCGTCGGCTCGCTCCCGATCGGCATCCTCGGCCTCGTCTTCAAGGACGCGATCGTCGGTCCGGCCCGCGACCTGCGGCTGACGGCCACGACCCTGATCGTGATGGGCATCGTGCTGGGCGTCGCCGACCGGCTGGCCGCGCGTGACGAGGAGGGCGGTCGGCACCGGGCGATCCGCGAGCGCAAGACGCTCCAGCAGCTGGGCGTCAAGGACGGTCTGATCTTCGGTTTCTGCCAGGCGATGGCCCTGATCCCGGGTGTCTCCCGCTCCGGTGCGACGATCTCCGGCGGTCTGCTGCTGGGCTTCACCCGCGAGGCCGCCGCCCGGTACTCCTTCCTCCTCGCCATCCCGGCCGTGCTGGCCTCGGGGGCCTTCGAGATCAAGGACGTGATCGAGGAACCGGGCCACATCTCCTGGGGTCCGACGGTCTTCGCGACGGTCATCGCCTTCTTCGTGGGCTACGCCGTGATCGCGTGGTTCATGAAGTTCATCACCACCAAGAGCTTCATGCCCTTCGTGATCTACCGGATCCTGCTCGGCATCCTGCTGTTCGTGCTGATCGGCACGGACGTGCTGAGCCCGCACGCCGGCGAGTCGGGCTCGTAGCGACGCCGGTTTCCACCATCGCGTGAATCTTCAGGCCGCCCGGGAACGTTCCCGGGCGGCCTCGTCGTCGTTGTTCACGAAGAGAGCGGAAGCAAGCAGCAGGGGGTGTCCCATGGGTCGAGTGGTACTGGAGCGTTTTCCGGCCGGAAGTCCGCGGGGGAGCTGGCCCGCCGAGGAGTACGCGGCGCAGCGGATGCGCGAGGGCGTACCGGCCGAGGTCGTCATGGATCTCGCCAGCGACGCGTTCCTCGTCGTGGTCCGGCAGCGGGAGGCCCGTTCCGGTCATTGACGGGCCGCGCGGAGCTCCGGTCGGCGCACGCCCCTTGGCCTCGCGCCCGCGCAGCCCCAGACTGACCCGATGACGCAGCGTGTGGATCTCGCGACGGTAATGGACCGGCTGGCGATCGACGACGTGGTCACGGGGTACGCGGTGGCCGTCGACGATGGCGACTGGGCCGCCTACCGGGCCCTGTTCACCGCCGACGCGCGGGCCGACTACAGCTCGGCGGGCGGGATCGAGGGTCCGGTGGCGCAGGTCGCGGAGTGGCTCGCGCAGACCATGCGGCTCTTCCCCGTGCGTCAGCACCTGATCGTCAACAGGCTGATCCGCCTGGAGGACGTGGCCGGCTCGCCCGGTGACAGCGCCGAGGTCCGGGCCGACTTCCTCAACCCGATGCGGCTGGAGGGGCCGGAGGCCGACGGCTCGGTCACCTCCCCCAATTTCGTCGCCGCCGGCCGCTACACCTTCGCCCTGGCCCGCACCCGGGACGGCTGGCGGCTCACCCGCGTCACCGTGCACGAGAAGTGGCGGCACATGACCGCGTGAGCGCGCCCTCCGGGGCACCGCAAGCGCGGCCCGGAGGGCGGTTGGGCCCTGCACTGCCACACTGGAAGCGGAGGCGCGCCATGATCCCGAAGCACGACGGGTGGTCCCGCCGCTGGCGCGCGCCCGCCGCGGTCGCCGCCGGGGCGCTGCCCGCCCTCGCGTTCCCCGCTCCCGCGCTGTGGTGGTTCGCCTACGTGGCCCTCGTGCCCTGGATGCTGCTGCTGAGGTCCGCCCCCGCCGGGCGGCGGGCGGCCCTGGAGGGCTGGCTCGGCGGCGCCGGGTTCATCCTGGCCGTGCACCACTGGTTGCTGCCGAGCCTGCACGTGTTCCTGATCCCGGTGGCCGCTCTGCTGGGGGTGCTGTGGATCCCCTGGGCGCTGCTGGTGCGCGAGCTGCTCGGCGGCCGCCCGCCCGCGGGTCGGGCGGCCTGCGCGATGGTCCTCGTACCGGCGGGGTGGCTGCTGTCCGAGCTGGTCCGCTCCTGGCAGGGGCTGGGCGGGCCGTGGGGGCTGCTGGGGGCCAGTCAGTGGCAGGTCCCGCCGGCGCTCCGGCTGGCGTCGGTGGGCGGGGTGTGGCTGATCAGCCTGCTGCTGGTGGCGGTGAACTGCGCCTTGGTGCTGCTGGTCGCCGTGCCCGGGGCACGGGTCCCGGCGGTGGCCGGGCTCACGGGATGTGCGCTGCTGACCGGCGTGGTGTGGGTGTGGGCGGCGCGGCCCGCGGAGTCGGGCGGGTTGCGGGTGGCCGTCGTACAGCCGGGGCCGGTGCCCGACGGCCCGGACAGTGTGGAACGGCGGTTCGCGGCCGGCGAGCGGCTGACGCGGCCACTCGCCGGGCAGCGGGTCGACCTGGTGGTGTGGGGCGAGAGCAGCGTGGGCGAGGACCTGTCGGCCCGCCCGGACCTGGCCCGCCGGCTGGCCGCGCTGTCCGCGGAGGTGGGGGCTCCGCTGCTGGTGAACGTGGACGCGCGGCGGGCGGACCGTCCGGGGATCTACAAGAGCGCGGTGCTCGTCGGCCCGGGCGGCCCGACGGGCGACCGCTACGACAAGATGCGGCTGGTCCCCTTCGGGGAGTACGTGCCGGCGCGGGCGTTGCTGGGCTGGGCGACCTCGGTCGGCAGGGCGGCCGGCGAGGACCGGATGCAGGGGGACGCCCCGGTGGTCATGGACCTGCCGGGACGACGCGACGGGGTCGAGGCCGTCCGTCTCGGCCCGCTGGTCTGCTTCGAGTCCGCGTTCCCCGACATGAGTCGGCGCCTCACCCGCGACGGGGCCTCCCTGTTGATCGCCCAGTCGGCGACCTCCACCTTCCAGGACAGCTGGGCACCGGCCCAGCACGCCTCCCTGGCGGCCCTGCGTGCGGCGGAGAACGGCCGCCCGATGGTCCACGCGACCCTCACCGGGGTCAGCGTCGTGAACGGCCCGTCGGGCGAGCGCGTCGGCCCGGTGCTGCCCACGTCGGCGCGGACCGCGGAGGTGTACGAGGTGCCGCTCGCCCGGGGCTCGACCCTCTACGTCCGCTTCGGGGACTGGCCGGTGATCGCGGCCCTCGGCGCCCTGGCCTTCGCCTGCGGTGCGGTCGGCGCCCGTTCGCTCAGGAGGCCTTCGCCGCCTGCTCCAGAGCCGAGTTCACCACCAGCTCGCACAGCTCGTGGGTGAGCAGCGCGTCACGTGCGCTGAGCGTCCGGCCCGCCGCGACCGCCTGCAGGAAGTGGTCCACCACCTGCTCGATGCCGCGCTGGCGGGCGACGGGCACCCAGTCCCCGCGCCGGCGCACGGTGGGCTGGCCCTTGTGGTCGATGACCTCGGCGAGGTTGACGACCTGCCGCTTGGTGTCCGTGCCGGAGACCTCGAGGACCTCCTCGTTGGATCCGGACAGGCGGTTCATGATGCCGAGCGCGCTGAAGCCGGCGCCCGAGAGGTGCAGCACCACCTGGCACATCAGTCCGTCGCGCATCACCGCCCGTACATCGGTGTGCTCGACCTCGCCGGGCAGCAGGAAGCGCAGGGTGTCGACGACGTGGATGAAGTCGTCGAGCACCAGGGTGCGCGGGTCCTCGGGCAGGCCGACCCGGTTCTTCTGCATGACGATCAGGTCGCGCGGGTGGTCGGCGCACTGCGCGTACCCGGGCGCGAAGCGGCGGTTGAAGCCGACGGCGAGAGCGACCCCGCGCTCCTCGGCCAGCTCCACCAGGCGCCGCGACGCCGCCAACTCGTAGGCGAGCGGCTTGTCGACGTACGTGGGCACTCCGGCCTCCAGCAGCCGGGAGACGATCTCCGGGTGGGCACCGGTCGGTGCGTGCACGAACGCCGCGTCGAGCCCTTCGGCGAGCAGGGCGTCGAGATCGGTGTGCCGGTGCGCGGCGGGGACCCGGTGGATCGCGCCGACGCGTTCCAGTGTCTCGGGGGTTCGGGTCTGCAGGTGCAGTTCGATGTCCGCGCGGGTGGTGAGGACGGGCAGGTACGCCTTCTGCGCGATGTCGCCGAGTCCGATGCAGCCGACCTTCACCGGGGCCTCCAAGTTCGGTCCTTGTGGGATCTCGGCAGCTTAATCCCTGGTGACCGGGGCCCGGTTCACCCAGGATGGGCCCCATGACCACCACTTCAGGATCACACCGCACCGAACCCTCCACCACCGCCGACGAGCGGGGGATGCTCGACGGCTGGCTCGACTACCACCGTGCCACCCTCCTGTGGAAGTGCGGGGGGCTGGAGGACGAAGAGCTGCGCAGGACCCCGCTCGCGCCTTCCGAGTTGAGCCTCCTGGGCCTCGTACGGCACATGGCGGAGGTTGAGCGGTACTGGTTCCGCGAGATCATGCTGGGCGAGGACCTGCCCGAGCTGTACGTCACGGACGAGGACCGGGACGGCGACTTCCACTTCACCGAGGCGGCCACCTGGGCCGAGGCCGAGCAGGTGTGGCGGACGGAGGTCGAACTGGCTCGGCAGGCCGCCGCGGGCCGGTCGCTGGACCTGGTGTCGAAGGCCGAGAGCCACCACCGCGGCGAGGTGTTCAGCCTGCGCTGGGTCTACACCCACATGATCGAGGAGTACGCGCGCCACAACGGCCACGCGGACCTGCTGCGCGAGCAGATAGACGGCGCCACCGGCGAGTGAGCCGACGGGCGGCGGGGTGGCCGGCGATCCGCCGGTCACCCCGCCGCCCGTCACCCGTGCGGGGTGAATATGGGCTCCCGGTTTCCACAACGGGGTCCTCGCACAGCAGAGTTGCGCGGGTGCATCCAACGCGAACCACGACAAAGCTGCTGCTCGGAGTCGCCTGTGCCGTCTCGGCCGTCTCCGGCTGTGTCCATGTGAGCCCCGGACCCGCGCAGCCTGCGGCGGCCCCCGCCGCCGGGGTCCCGCCCCGGCACGAGCCGCGCGGCGGGCCGGGGGCCGCGACCGTGGCCGTCCGGGCGCCCGCCCTGGAGGCGCTGGAGGCGGTCGGGGCGGCCCCGGAGCGGCCCGCGCAGCCGACGGCCGACGCCCCCGCCGTACGGACCCCCGAGCGCTCCGCCCAGGACGGCCCCGGCAGGCCCGTGGCGGACGCTCCGCCGGTCCCCGACATCCCGGAGCCCCGCCGGGCTGCCGAGCCCGCCCAGGGGCGCCCGGACGGCCCCCGGCGGCGTGCACGGCCCGACGCCGACGCGGAACGGGAGCTGGTGCGGAAGCTGCCGGTGCGGCCGGCCGACGTCTGCGCGCTGGGCCGGCGCCACGGCCGCTGGCACCCCGACAGCCCGGAGGCCCGGATCTGCGCGGGCGTCCACGGCGGCTGAGGAGCGGCCAGTGGCGCCTTGGATGATCGGGCCGGATCAGGCACCGCACACCGGCGAGCCGGTCTGAGCGGCTCAGACACCGGCGAGCCGGTCTGAGAGCGGCACGCTGCCCCAAGGGCGTCCCGTGATCCCCCGTGGATCGGCGCGCGGCGTCGGATGCGGTGCACCGCACGGAGCGTGCTCGTACCGGGCGGACCCGGGCGCTCCGACAACGCAGCGAGGCGTGGTGCTGTCGTCGTGCGCCCGCCGGGTATTGCGGGACAGCCCTCAGGACTGTTCGGGGAAGGGCCGCGGGCGCCCGGCGCCCGGCTCCGCGGCGAGACGGCGCTCCAGCCGGGCGATGGCCGCCCGCACGCCGTTGCCGTAGCCGTCGTCGGACAGGGCCCCTGCGGCCGCGCGGGCCCGCGCCAGGTGGATGCGCGCGGCCTCCGGCCGCTGGAGCTTCAGGTAGTCGGCGGCCAGGCTCAGGTGCAGGGACGGGTAGAAGACGCGCATCGCGGGACGCGGTTCCCGCTGCGCCGGGCGCCCGTCCCCGGACCCGTTCCCGGGCCGGTCGCGCAGGGCGTCGGCGGCGGTGAGGGCCCTCAGGTCCCAGGCCAGCTCGTCGGCCGGATCGTCCTGGGCATCGGCCATGTAGTGGGCGAGGGTGCACCGGTGCAGGGAGTCTCCCTCCTCGCCGATCTCCTGCCAGATCTCGCCGAGCCGGTTGCGGGCCTCCTCCCGGTCCCCGGCGTGCAGCAGGATGACCGCCTGGCCGATCCTCGTCATGACGGCGTCCTCCGACGCCTCCTGCTGCTCGGTCACGGCGGCCTCCGGCTTGCTCTGCCGGACCTGCTCCGGTCCGGTCGTCAAGAAGCTAGCCGGAGGCACCGGCTGTGGCGCCGAGGCGCGGTGACAGGTCAGCCGAGGTCCGGGATCCGCCAGTCGATCGGCTCATGCCCCTGGGCGGCGATGGCCTCGTTGATCTGCGTGAAGGGCCGGGAGCCGAAGAACTTCTTGGCCGACAGGGGGGAGGGGTGCGCACCCTTGACGATCACGTGCCGCTCCTCGTCGATGAGCGGGATCTTCTTCTGGGCGTAGGCGCCCCACAGGACGAACACGGCCGGGTCGGGCCGCTCGGACACCGCTCGGATCACGGCATCGGTGAACTTCTCCCAGCCCTTGCCCTTGTGGGAGTTCGGCTCGGCCTCCCGGACGGTGAGCACCGCGTTGAGCAGCAGGACGCCCTGCTGGGCCCACGGCATCAGGTACCCGTTGTCCGGGACGGGAAGGCCGAGCTCCTCCTTCATCTCCTTGTAGATGTTGCGCAGCGAGGGCGGGGTCCTCACGCCGGGCTGCACGGAGAAGCACAGGCCGTGGCCCTGGCCGGCGCCGTGGTAGGGGTCCTGGCCGAGGACGAGCACCTTCACCTGCTCGAAGGGCGTCGCGTCCAGGGCCGCGAACACCTGCTCGCGGGGCGGGTAGACCGGCCCGTTCGCCCGCTCCTTCTCGACGAACTCGGTGAGCTCTTTGAAGTAGGGCTGGTCCAGCTCCCCGCCGAGGACGGGGAGCCAGGACTCGGGCAGCATCTGGGTCACGGCGACAACCTCCGGTACATGTTCGTGCAACTGCTCCAGAACCTACCGGGGGCCACTGACAACGCGTCGACCGCCCGGGGGATCTCCCGGGCGGGACCGCGGCTACCAGCTCGTCTTGCGGTACAGCTCCCACATCTGCATGGCGGTCTGCGGGTCGAGGGCCCGCTCGGCGCCCGCGATGTCCTCGCGTGCGGCGACGTACAGCTTGCCCTGCCACAGGGGCAGCAGCCGGACGTCCTCCGCGAAGATCTGCTGGGCCTTCTCGAACTGCTGGACCCCGGAGGAGCGGTCGCTGTCGCGACGGGACTTGGGCAGCAGTTCGGTCAGGATCTCGTTCTGCTCGTACGGGGTGCCGACCGCGTTCTCCTTGCCGACGAACGGCGCGATGAAGTTGTCGGGGTCCGGGAAGTCGGGGAACCAGCCTCGGCCGAAGACCGGGTACTCCTGGCCCTTGTAGCCCTCCTGGAAGGACTTCCAGGGCTGGCTGCGCAGGGTGATACGGAAGAGGTCGCTCTCGTCGAGCTGCCGCTTGATCTCGGTGAACTCCTCGGCGGTCGAGGAGCCGTACCGGTCGGTCGTGTACCAGAAGGTCAGGTCGACCGGCTGGTTGATCCCGGCATCCTTGAGGATCTTCTTGGCCTTGCCGACGTCCGCGGCGCCGTACTTGTCGTAGAACGGCGTCTTGTGGCCGACGACGCCCTTGGGGACCATCGAGTACAGCGGCTCGGCGGTGCCCTGGTAGACCTTGGAGACGAGGGTGCCGCGGTCGATGATCTGGGCGATGGCCTGGCGGACCGCGAGCTTGTTGACCGCCGGGTCCTTCGGGTTGAAGACCAGGTAGCGGATCTCGGCGCCGACGTTCTCGACGACCTGGACGCCCAGCGTGTGCGCGGCGGGGCTCTGGAGGTCGGTGACCTGCGAGGCCGACAGGCCTCGGTAGGTGGCGTCCAGCTCCTTGGCCTTCAGGTCCGCCACCATCTTCTGGGAGTCCGCGTAGTAGCGGATGGTCACGGCCTTGTTCTGGCGGTTCGCGAAGCCGGCGTAGCCCTTGTTCTCGGACAGGACGGCTTCGCCGCCCTCCTTGTACGAGTCCAGCAGGTAGGGGCCCGAGCCGGTGATCTTGCCGTCCTCCCGCACCTTGTCGGCGGGGTAGTCCTTAGGGGCGACCAGCGAGGCCGCGGGCGAGCCGAGGACGTACGGGAAGGTGGCGTCCGAGGTCTTCAGGTGGAAGACGACGGTCAGCGCGTCGGGGGTCTCGATCTTGTCGAGGCTGCCGAAGAGGTCCTTCGGGCCGACCTTGGATCCGATCGTCCTGATCCGGTCGAGGGAGTGCTTGACGGCCTTGGAGTCGAGGGGCTCGCCGTTGGAGAACTTCAGGCCCTTGCGCAGGGTGCACCGGTAGGCCTGGCTCGCGCCGTCCGTGAACTCGCAGTTCTGGGCGGCGTCCGGCTGGGGCTTGGTGGAGCCCGTGGGGAACGCCAGCAGGGTCTGGTAGACGTTCCGGTAGAGCTCCCAGGAGCCGTCCCACGCCGCGGCGGGGTCGAGGGTGCTCGGCGCGCTCGTGGTCCCGACGACGATCCGCTTCGCTTCGTCGCCGTCGTCATCCGACAGCAGGCCGCAACCGGCGAGCAGGGATATGGACGCAAGGGCTGCAGTGATCTGCAGGCATCTGGTCCGGTTGAACACGTGCACGCTCCTCGATCAGCCAGGGGTGCGGCAGACCCTACCGCAGTGCCCCACGAATCCAATGGGTTGGTTTCGTGAGGCACTTGACCGGTTCCGTGCCTATTCGGTACACATTTACCTCCCTTTCGGAGGCAAATACGTCCGATTATCGGTCAGTGCACCCCGGCATTGAGGAACATCCCACCGTCGACGACCAGAGTTTGCCCCGTGATCCATTCCGCTTGTGCAGATGTAAGAAACGCCGCGGCCCCTCCGATGTCCTCCGGGAGCCCCAGCCGGCCGAGCGGATAGGCCGCCGCGGCCTCCTGCTCGCGGCCCTCGTAGAGCGCCTGGGCGAACTTCGTCCGGACCACCGCGGGGGCGATCGCGTTCACCCGGACCCCCGGCGCCATCTCGTGGGCCAGCTGGAGGGTGAGGTTGACCATGGCGGCCTTGCTCATCCCGTACGCGCCGATGAAGGGCGAGGCGGAGACGCCGGCGATCGACGCGATGTTCACGATCGCGCCGCCGTTGTCCTTCTGCCAGGCGTGCCAGGTCCGCTGGGCGAAGCCGAGCGCCGAGATGACGTTGGTCTCGAAGACCTTCCGCGCGACCCCGAGGTCCAGGTCCGCGATCGGCCCGAAGACCGGGTTGGTGCCCGCGTTGTTCACCAGGAAGTCGACCCGGCCGAAGGCCTCCATCGTGCGCTCGACGGCGTGGGCCTGGTGGGCCTCGTCGTGCGCCTTCCCGGCCACCCCGATCACCCGGTCCGCTCCGAGGCGCTCCACGGCCTCCTTGAGGGCCTCCTCGTTGCGCCCTGTGATGCACAGCCGGTCGCCCCGGGCGACCAGTGCCTCGGCGATGCCGTAGCCGATGCCCCGGCTCGCCCCGGTGATCAGCGCGACCTTGCCGCTGTCGGTTCCGCTGTAGGTCATGACGTACGCCCTGCCTCTCTTCGGTCGCGTCAGTTGAGGGGGCCGCCGGCCACGTACATGACCTGGCCGGAGACGAAGCCGGCGGCGTCGCCGGTGAAGAAGGCGATGGCGTTGGCGATGTCGTCCGGGCGGCCGACGCGCTGGACGGGGATCTGGGTGGCCGCGGCCGCCTGGAAGTCCTCGAATCCCATGCCGACGCGGGCGGCCGTCTGAGCGGTCATCTCGGTGACGATGAAGCCGGGGGCGACGGCGTTGGCGGTGACGCCGAACTTGCCGAGCTCGATGGCCAGGGTCTTGGTGAAGCCCTGCAGACCCGCTTTGGCGGCCGAGTAGTTGACCTGGCCGCGGTTGCCGAGCGCCGAGCTGCTGGAGAGGTTCACGATGCGGCCGAACTTGGCTTCCACCATGTACTTCTGACAGGCCTTCGACATCAGGAAGGCACCGCGCAGGTGCACGTTCATGACGGTGTCCCAGTCGGTCTCGCTCATCTTGAAGAGCAGATTGTCGCGCAGCACACCCGCGTTGTTGACCAGGATGGTGGGGGCACCGAGTTCGGCGGCGACGCGCTCGACGGCCGCCTCCACCTGGGCGCCGTCCGAGACGTCGCAGCCGACCGCCAGGGCCCGGCCGCCGGCCGCCGTGATGGCCTCCACGGTGTCCTTGCAGGCCGCTTCGTCGAGATCGAGTACGGCGACCGCCCGGCCCTCGGCGGCCAGGCGCACGGCGGTGGCCGCGCCGATGCCCCGGGCCGCCCCGGTCACGATCGCGACACGCTGCTCGGTGGTGGACATGCTGGTTCTCCTCGCCGTTGAGAAGCGGCCGCCCAGAGGTGAGCAACCGCTTAGTAGCTTCAGCTGAGGAGACGCTAGGAGTCATGGCACCCCGTGTCAACGGCCACCGGTTCGACACCGGCCGCGCCACCCGCTAGCGGACGAGGAGGTCCAAGAGCCGCTCCACCTCCGCCGCGGGGTCGGCCGTCAGACCGGTGTGCACCGGCCCCGGCTGCACCACGGTGCTGCGCGGGGCGATCAGCCAGCGGAACCGGCGTCCCGCGTCGTCACCCGCCGCCTGGCCCGCCGCCTCGCCGCCGCCGCACACACCCTCGACCCCGCGCAGCGCGGCCCGCACTCCGGCCACGTCGGCCGCCGGGTCCAGCGCGAGGAGCTTCGCCTCGTCGAGGTGGGTGCGCGCGGCGACGTACGAATGCGCCCGGCAGTAGACGATCACGCCCGCGTTGAAACACTCTCCGCGTTCCATCCGGGGCACCACGCGCACCAGCGCGTACTCGAACACGTCCCGCTTGGTCACTCGTCGCCGCTCTTCTTCTTGTGGGTCTTGTGGGGCCATTCCGGCAGGTGGTCGGTGAGCCAGCCGGGAGGTCCGGCCGGCGCCTTCACCTCGGCCTCCAGCGAGATCCTCTCGTGAATCGTGGCCGCGCGCGGCAGCAGCGCCTCCACGTAGGCACGGCGCAGCGCGTCCGTGGAGTCGAATCCCGGCTCGTCGACCAGCCACTCGTCCGGCACCTCGGCGGTGACCTCGGTGAGCAGTTCCTCGGTGACCAGCGGCGCGAGCGCGGCGGCGGCGGCCCCGATGTCCGGGCCCACGGGGGCCAGTACGTGGTCGGAGGCGTTGTAGGGCTTCGCGGCGGCCGCCTGGGCCGTTGGCCAGTTGTGGTGCCAGATCATGGTGGCACCGTGGTCGATGAGCCACAGGTCCCCGTGCCAGACCAGCATGTTCGGGTTGCGCCACGACCGGTCGACGTTGTTGATCAGGGCGTCGAACCAGATCACGCGCCCCGCCTCGGCCGCATCCACCCGGTACGCGAGCGGGTCGAAGCCGATGGAGCCCGGCAGGTAGTCCATGCCGAGGTTGAGGCCGCCGCTGGCCTTGAGCAGCTCCTGGACCTCCTGGTCGGGCTCGGCGAGCCCGATCACGGGATCGAGCTGCATCTGTACCAGCGTGGGGACCCGAAGGCCCAGCCGCTGGGCCAGGCGGCCGCAGATGACCTCGGCGACGAGGGTCTTGCGGCCCTGGCCGGCTCCGGTGAACTTCATGACGTAGGTACCGAGGTCGTCGGCCTCGACGATCCCGGGGAGCGAGCCGCCCTCACGCAGGGGCGTCACATAGCGGGTCGCGATCACTTCTGTGAGCATTTTCCCAGGCTATCGGGTCAACAAGGTGCACGATCAAAGGATTTTCCCGCCATGGGCGGAATTCGGCGGACCCGGCCGGTCCGGCGCTCGGGCGGACGGGGCGCCGGCGCCTGCCCGGAGGGCTGGACCGTCGGAATGCGCCGGGTGAAGAACAGCCCGACGAGCGCGGCGAAGCCCAGGACGGAGAGCGCCGCGCACAGGCCGTCGACCCTGGCCTCCTCGTTCGCCGCGAACGCGGCGTCGGCCACCTCGGAGCTGACGCCCGCTTCGGCGAGCGCGCTGTCCGACTGGGCGTCCGACAGGAAGGGCGCGCCGCTCGCGAGCTGGACCGTCGCCTGGCTCTTGACCGAGCTCGGGAGGGCCGGGTTCTCGGTGACGCCGGTCAGGAAGGAGGACGTGAGCGTCGCGATCATGATGGATCCGGCGAGGGCCGTACCGATGGACGAGCCGAGGTTGGTGACGGCGTTCTGGACGCCCCCGACCCCCGCGGACTGCGCCTGCGACAGCCCCAGCAGCATCAGCCACACGGTCGGCGACACCCCGAACCACGCGGGCCCGCCCTCCTTCGGCCTGAACCATCCCCACTCGTCCGACCGCAGCACTCCGTAGACGAACGTCCCGAGCCCCAACCCCGACAGGACGACGCCGACGAGGTCGATGCGCGGACGTTCCTCGCTCACGGCGTCCACGATGGGGCGGGCGAGCACGAGGATGCCGGCCACCACCAGCACCTCGCCGGCGAAGACCCACCGCCCGGAGAAGTAGGTCGTGGCGATCCCGCCGATGAGGGGCCCGAGCGCGAGGGCGATGGCTCCGGCCGCCGCGACGAGGCCGTAGGCGGCGGGACGGTGTTCGGCGGGGAAGGCCCCGGCGACGAGGGCCACGATCGCGGGCAGGATGAGCGCAGCCCCGACTCCCTCCAGGAACCGCGCGCACCCTGCCGTGGGCGTCGACGAGGCCGTCCGCCGCCCGCACCGCCTCACGGAAGCGCGCGACGGAGGTTCCGACGCATGCGATGGCTCGGTGGTGGCCTCGTCCCGGGTACGCGGGTAGCGGGGGTCGTGGCGCGGCGCCAGGTGGTCGGCGTTGTCGCAGTGCAGGGGGCCGAGGTCGAAGTACGGGTGCTTGTCGTTGGCATTGACCGCCCCGTCGCGGGCGTCGGCATCTCCGCGAGCGTGGCGGGCTGCCGGGACAGGGCACTCCGGGTGACCGCCTCGTGGTGGTCGCCGGTGAACGCGTGGGCCGGGCCCGGCAGGGTGACGAAGGTGGTGAGAGCGGCCGTCAGGAGGGCCGCGGGGGCGCGGGCCGGCGGGGCGGGGCTCGGTCTCTTCATCGGGAGGCTCCCGGCGCGGGGTCGTCGGACGGGTGGTTCCATGCTGCGCACCGCCGTCGGTCCCCGCGCCCCCGGCCGCGCAGCGCCCGCCGGCGGCCCGGACGCCGTCCGGAGGTGTCCCTGCGTGCCGCGCCCACGCCGTACGGTGACCGCTCGCTCCGCGCCCTCGCGCGCCCGGCGGTCGGCAGACCTAGAGTTGAGGACGAGGCGGCGTGCCGGGACTCGGGGCGGCCCCGCTCCTCGGCCCCAGCCCCGCGCCCGGCGCGACGACACCCCCAGGAGGGCATGCGACATGTCCACTGCATCCGACACACCGGTTCTGGACACCCTCGCCGCCATGACGGGCGATTCGCTCGAGCGCTGCGGGATGGACCCGGGCACGCTGCTCCTCGTCCGGATCGCGGCACTCGCCGCGTCGGACGCTCCCCCGATCTCCTACCTCGCGCACATCGATCCCGCCCTCAAGGCCGGGCTGACGGTGGAGCAGTTGCAGGACGTACTGGTCGCCATCGCCCCGATCGTCGGCACCGCCCGCGTGATGACGGCGGCGGGCAACATCACCCGGGCGCTCGGCGTGGCCATAGCCGTCGCCGAGGCGGAGGCCGAGGCGCAGATGGAGGCCCAGGGCTGAGGCAGAGCGACCGCTCGCAGCGCACCCCGGGGACCCGGCCCGGCCGCCGTAACCGGGGTGCGGGCGGCGTGCGGACTCAGGACGCGCATGACCGCGGACGTCGGGCGACCACGAGGTCGGGCGGTCAGCGGCACAGGCAGCCGGCCATCACACGGGCCGGCAGGCAGGGCAACCAGTCCGGCCGGGCAGTCAGGAGGACGCCATGCCCCGGAGCGCGATCACCGCGATGCGCGCGGTGCCAGGTGCCACGCCCGAGGAGCGCGTGGCGATGGGCAGGGAGGCCCGGCGCCGCTGCCCCCGGTCGGGGCACGCCGTGTACCAGCCGTCTCCCGACCGGCCGGACCCCTTGGCGATCCTCGAGGCGCAGTCCGCGACGCGGGTGCCCGAGCTGGTCCCGATCCGCTACGCCCGGATGACGGAGTCGCCGTTCCGCTTCTACCGTGGTGCCGCCGCGATCATGGCGTCCGACCTGGCGGGCAGCCCGGACTCGGGCATCGCGGTTCAGCTCTGCGGGGACGCACACCTGCTGAACTTCCGGCTGCTGGCCTCGCCGGAGCGGCGGCTCGTGTTCGACATCAACGACTTCGACGAGACGCTGCCCGGCCCCTGGGAATGGGACGTCAAGCGGTTGTCCGCGAGCCTGGTCATCGCCGCCCGGGCGAACGGCTTCGACGAAGCCGAGCGCGCCCGCATCGTGAACTCCGCGGTGCGCTCGTACCGCGAGGCGATGTCCGGCTTCGCCGGGATGGGCAACCTCGACGTCTGGTACGCGAAGACCGACGCGGAGGGCCTGGAGGCCCTCGTCACCGAGCAGCTCGACAAGCACGGCCGCAAGAAGCTGGCCACGGCGATGGCCAAGGCCCGGTCCCGGGACAGTCTGCAGGTCTTCGACAAGCTCACCGAGGTGGTCGACGGCCGGCCGAGGATCGCGGCGGACCCGCCGCTGCTGGTCCCGCTCGCCGACCTGCTCCCGGATTCCGAGCGCGACGAACTCGTGGACCGGCTGGGCGCGCTGGTCGGCCACTACGGCCGCACGCTGGAGAGCAACCGGCGGGCGCTGCTGGAGGACTACCGCCTGGTGGACGTCGCCCGCAAGGTGGTCGGCGTCGGCAGTGTCGGCACCCGGTGCTGGATCCTGCTCCTGCTCGGCCGGGACGGCCGCGACCCGCTCTTCCTCCAGGCCAAGGAGGCCGACACCTCGGTGCTCGCCGAGCACGTCGGCGCCAGCCTCTACGGGAACCAGGGTGAACGCGTGGTCTCGGGACAGCGGTTGATGCAGGCGGCGAGCGACATCTTCCTCGGCTGGGAGCGGGTGGACGGCATCGACGGCAGGAAGCGGGACTTCTACGTCCGCCAACTGCGCGACTGGAAGGGCATCGCGATGCCGGAGACGATGTCGCCGGCGCAGCTGGAGACGTTCGGCAACGCCTGCGGGATGACCCTGGCCCGCGCGCACGCGCGGTCCGGCGACCGGGTGGCGATCGCCGCGTACCTCGGCCAAGGCGACGTCTTCGACCGGGCGCTCGCCGAGTTCGCCGAGGCGTACGCCGACCAGAACGAACGCGATCACCAGGCCCTGGTCGACGCGGTGCGGGCGGGGCGGCTGCCCGCGCAGGAGCTTCCGGCGGCGTGAGAGCCGCGGCCGGCCGGCGCCCCCGCCCGCGGCGCCGCCCGGCCGGCGCTCCGGATCAGAACGCGAAGACGGCGTTGCCGTTCAGGGTCGCCCCCATGGTGCAGGAGTTGGAGAAGGTGTGGTCCCAGGCCACGCGGCGGCCCTCCCACACGCCGACCGCGGACACGGTGACGGGCGCGTAGTGCATCGGGCACGCCCGGTCCGGGTTCGGCGCGGCCAGCAGCCGGTCGAACGTGCCGCCGGTGGCCTTGAGGGCCGCGCACGCGGCCTCGGGGTCGGGGTGCGTCCCCTGGGCGCCGGGCGCGCAGCTGAGCGTGGTGGCGCGCAGGACGGTGGGAGCGGTCACGTCGTCCCCCTGGGCGACGCTGAAGACCATGGCCGAGGGTGCGTACAGGCTCTCGGGCTGCGCCTGAGCGATGCCGGTGGCACCGGCCAGACAGAGGAGCGCGGCGGCGGAGACGGCGGCGATACGACGGTGACGCACGGGAAGACTCACTTTCGATTCAATGGTTGAACACGATCGCTACTTTCGGTATCGCGTTCCGTTGCGCCAAATCCTCGCGGAGTCCAAGGGGCATTGCACATCGACGGCCGATTTACGGACACCTGATCCGCATAGCGGAGATCGAATGGCCATTCGAGCAGTTCAGACAGGGTGCGACCGACCCATCACTGCGTGCGACCGCGACAGCTCCCGGACGGTGACGTGCGACGTTGCGGACGCGGCACCGCTCCCGGGGGCCCCGGGTTCACCCGACAGTCATCCGGCTTGTCCGGAAGTGTGCGCTCCGGGCCTTGGCCCCACGGCGGGTCAGCCCCCGAGGGACCACTCGCCGATCAGCGCCTCGGCGGTGGTGATGGCCGCCACCAGCGCGAGCGAGTTGCGGATCACCTCGGCGGTGCAGGAGGCGGGCACTCCCGCGATGGCGTCGGCCGGAACCACGACCTGGTAGCCGAGGTTGACGGCATCGAAGACGGTGTTCGGGACGGCGATGTTGGAGGACACCCCGGTGACGACGAGCGTGCGGATGCCGAGATTGCGCAGGATTGCGTCCAGGTCGGTGCCCGACATGGGCGACAGGCCGTGCAGCCGGCGCACGACGAGGTCCCGCTCGGCCACCGTGATGGGCGCCGCCACCTCCACCGCACGACTCCCGGCCAGCTGCCTCACGGGCAGTTTGCCCGCCGCCCGGAAGAGCCGCGCGTTGGTGTTGGCCCCGAGTCCGTCAGGCCGCCGCTCGGCGACCGCGTGCAGCACCTGTACGCCGGCCCCGCGCGCGGCGTCGACCAGCGCCGCGACCCGTCCCAGCATCCCCGAATCCCGGGCTTCCTTGGCGAGTTCGGGCAGCGCGCTCTCCTCGCCCACGACGCCGTTCTGGCACTCGACGGTGAGCAGCGCGGTCGTGGCGGGATCGGGATCCGGCATGACTCCCCCTGGCGTGGCGTCGGAAGAGCCCTCATGATTCCTGACACATAGTCAGATGTGAAGGGGCGCGGGACCGATGGACGAGACTCAGCGGCGGGGCCGCCGCATCATGATGAGCGAGGCGGAAGTGGACGCGTTCCTGCGGGAGCAGCGGACCTGCCGGGTGGCGACGGTCTCGCCCGACGGGCGCCCGCACGTGGGTGCCCTGTGGTTCGCGTGGGACGGCAGCTCGCTGTGGCTGTACTCGATCACCCGCAGCCGACGCTGGGCGGACCTGCGCCAGGACCCGCGGATCTCGGTGGTCGTGGACGCGGGCGAGTCCTACGACGAGCTGCGCGGCGTGGAGCTGTCCGGCAGCGCGGTCTTCGTGGGAGAGGCCCCGCGCACGGGCGAGCCGTGCCCCGAACTGGCGGCGGCGGAGCGGATCTTCCCGGTCAAGAACTTCGGGATCGAGGAGATGCCGCACGACGGCCGGCACGCGTGGATCCGCCTCACCCCGGACGCGGTCGTCTCCTGGGACTTCCGCAAGATCTGACGGCCTGCGGGATCCGACGGCGCCTACGCATGCTGAAGCTCGGCGGCCGTCGCCCGCAGGGCGCCGACCGCGGCCCGGATGGAGGGCCGGCGGTCGGCGTCCGCGCGCCAGACGGCGTACACGTGGCGGCGAACGGAGTCGCAGACGGGCAGCAGCCGCACCCCCGGCGGCACAGGTCCTCGGCCCAGCTTCGGCGCGACGCACACCCCGAGCCCGGACTCGACGAAGGCCAGCTGGGTGTGGTGTTCCTCGGCGATGTGCGCGATGCGCGGCTCGATCCCCGTACCGCGCAGGGTGAAGACCAGCCACTCGTGGCAGAACTGGCCCTCGTTCCAGGAGATCCACTCGTCGTCCGCGAACTCGGCGAGGGAGATCGCGGCGCGGTCCGCCAGCCGGTGGCCGGCCGGGACCGCGATGTCGACGGAGTCGTCCAGCAGGTGAGTCCGGGTGAGCTCCGCGGGCACCGGCATCCGCTTGTTGTGCCAATCGATCGCGAGGGCCATGTCGAGGTCTCCGCGGACGACGGCCGCCATGCTCTCCTCGGGCTCCTGCTCGCGCACCCGGACCCGCAGCTCCGGGTGGCCGGTGCGCAGGGCGGTCAGGGCCTGGGGCAGCAGGCCGCGCATGGCGGTCGGGAAGGCGCCGATGCGCAGTTCGCCGACTGCGCACCCGCGCTGCGCCTCGACGTCGGCCTGGGCCTGCTCCACCTGGGAGATGATCCGGGCGGCATGGTCGGCGAGGAGCCGTCCGGCGTCGGTGAGGCGGACCCCGCGGCCGTTCTTCGCCAGCAGCGGCTGGCCGACCTCGCGTTCCAGCTTGGCCATCTGCTGGGACACGGCGGAGGTGGTGACGTGGAGCCCGTCGGCCGCGCCGCTGACCGAGCCGTGGCGGGCGAGGGCGTCGAGGGTGCGCAGGCGCTCCAGATTCAACATGTAAGCGATGCTACGCCGTCACTGTGAGAAACTCTCGCTTGTCCTACGAAGTTGATACGAGCACAGTAAGGGCCATGAGCGCACCCGCAGCCCCTCGGCCGACCCTCGGGCCCCCATCCGCCGCCCCCGCCGCGGCCGCCGCCACCGCGCCCCGTCGGCGCGGCCTCCTCGACTGGCGCGTGCGGTTCGCGATCCTCTCGGTGGTCTGGGGCTTCAGCTTCCTGCTGATCAAGGTCGGCACCGAGGCGTACGCGCCCTTCCAGGTGGCCCTGGGCCGGGTCCTGTTCGGTGCGCTCGCCCTCCTGGCCGTGCTGCTGGTCCGACGCGAGAGGCTCCCCCGGGGCCCGCGCACCTGGGGCCACCTCACCGTTGCGGCGCTCCTGCTCAACACCGCGCCGTTCTCGCTCTTCGCGTACGCGGAGCTGAGCATCCCCTCCAGCCTGGCCGGCATCTGCAACGCCACGTCCCCGCTGTGGGGCATGGCGCTCTCACTGGTCGCCCTGTCCGAGGACCGCCCGACGCGCCGCCGCTTCGCCGGCCTGGGTCTCGGCTTCCTCGGCGTGCTGACCGTGCTCGGCGCCTGGCACGGCTTCTCCGGGGTCGACGCCAAGGGCACCGCGTTCGCCCTGCTGGCATCGCTCTGCTACCCCATCGGCTGGATCTACGTCCGGCGCACGCTGGCCGGCACCCCCGGCTCCCCGGTGGCCCTGACCGGCGGGCAGCTCATGGTCTCCACCCTCCAGCTCACGCTGGTCAGCGCCCTGTTCACCTCGGCCCCGGCCTCGTTCCCGCTCTGGCCGACCCTGTCGGTGATCGCGCTGGGGGCCCTCGGCACCGGCATGGCCCTGCAGATGCAGTACGGCCTGGTGACGGAGGTAGGCCCGACCACCGCCCAGATGGTCACCTACTTCATCCCCGTCATCGCCACGACGGCCGGCGTGCTGGTCCTCGGCGAGCAGCTGCACTGGAACACCCCGGTCGGGGCCGCGATCGTCCTGGCGGGTGCCGCCCTCACCCAGACCCGCCCGGGCCCCCGCGAGCAGGCCTGACCGGCGCCCGCCGGTCACGATCCACGGCCTCCGGACCTCCGGCCTCGGGGCGCTCTCTTCGCACCGCCCGGGGGCACCTCTTGGGCGGCCTGCTCGAAGCTCCGACCCGCGCGCCGCGGTGGTCCTGTCGGCAGGACCACCGGAGCGCGCACGGGCACGGGTCGCGGGCGCACCCCGCCCCCCGCCGGAGCCGCGTTCAGTCGTTGCGCCCGCCCGGCATGCCGGGCCGGACCGCAGCTGCCACGGCGTCGGCCAGCACCGGTACCTCCGCCACCTCCAGCTGGGACACCGTCAGCCGCACCCCCGGGCCCGCCTCGACGCGGAAGATGGCCCCGGGGGCCACCGCCCAGCCCGCGGCGAGAAGCCTCGTCACCACCACCGTCTCGTCGGCCACCGGCACCCACACGTTCAGCCCGCTCCGCCCGTGGGCCCGCACCCCCCGCTCGCGCAGGGCCTGGACCAGCGCGTCCCTCCGTTCGCCGTAGGCGCGCGCGACCGTCTCCCGGTCCACGGCGTGCGAGGTCCACAGCTCCGCCACCGCGTGCTGGAGCAGCCGGCTCACCCACCCCGGGCCCAGCCGCTGGCGTCCCCGCACCCGGTCCAGGGTCACGGCGTCGCCCGTCAGCACGGCGAGCCGCAGATCGGGCCCGTACGCCTTGGCCGTGGAGCGGATCATCACCCAGTGGCGGGTCACGCCGCCCAGCGGGTGCACCGGCAGTTCGACGATGCCGTGCCCGTGGTCGTCCTCGATCAGCAGCACCCCTGGATGGCGGCCCAGCAGCTCCCGCAGCTCCCCCGCCCGTTCCGCTGTCACCGCCGCACCGGTCGGGTTCTGCGCTCGGGAGGTCACCACCAGCGCCCGCGCCCCGGCCGTGAGAGCCCGGGCCACCGCGTCGGCCCGGGGCCCGTCGTCGTCCACCACGACCGGCAGCACCCGCAGCCCCAGGGCGGGAACCAGGTCGAGCGAGCCTCCCCAGCCCGGGTCCTCGACCGCCACCGCGTCCCCGGGCCTCAGGTGGGCGGCCAGGACCCGTTCGATGGCGTCCAGCGCACCCGAGGTCACCGCGACCGGCCCGGGCGGCACCCCGTCCTCGTCGAAGTCGGCGCGGGCGATCCGCGCCAGGTCGGGCGCGACCGGGTCCGCGCCGTAGAGGGTCGGCGTCCGCCCGTGGCGGCGGGCGGCGGCGGCCAGCGCCCCGTCCAGCGCGGGGAGCAGCGAGACGTCCGGATTGCCCTCCGCGACGTCGCGCACGCCCGGCGGCACCACCATCCGCAGGGCGTCCCTCGGAGTGCTCGACGGGCGGGAGCGAACGCGGCTCCCGCGCCGCCCGTCGGTTTCGATGACCCCGCGCTCGCGCAGGGTCCTGTAAGCGGCCGCCACGGTGTTGGGATTGACGCCCAGCGCACCCGCCAGCTCCCGCATGGGCGGCAGCAGCGATCCGGGCGGCAGCTCGCCCGACGCCACACCCGCCTCGACACTGGCCGCGATTTCGGATGTGCGACGCCCTGTGATCCGATACTCTCCTAGCACAAAGCATATTATGCACTAGTGCAATGGAGTTCGCACCATGACCGCCACGCCTGCCACGGAGACGACGGACAGCACCGGGACGACCGGTGCGTACGAGCCCACCGATCGCACGGTCCCCACCCGCTCCCGCGACCGGGCGCGCTATGACCGCGAGACGGTGCACTCGATACTCGACGAGGCCTACATCTGCCACCTCGGCTACGTCCGCGACGGCGCGCCGGTGGTCCTGCCGACGCTGTTCGCCCGGGTCGGGGAATCGCTCTACATGCACGGCTCCACCGGATCCCGCCCCCTGCTCGCGGCGGGCCGCACCGACCCGGGCCTGCCCGTCTGCGTCACCGTCACCCACGTCGACGGCCTGGTGCTGGCGCGCTCGGCCTTCCACCACTCGCTCAACTACCGCTCGGTGGTCGTCCACGGCACCGCCTACCAGGTGACCGGCGAGGAGGAGCGGCGGACCGCCCTGGACGCCATGATCGACGCCGTCGCCCCGGGCCGCTCCGGCGACGTGCGGCCGGCCGACGCCAAGGAGCTCGCCGCCACCGCGGTGATCCGGGTGGACCTGGAGGAGGTGTCCGCGAAGCTCCGCACGGGCCCGTCGAACGACGACGCCGAGGACCTGGGCCTGCCGCACTGGGCAGGTGTGGTCCCGGTCCGCACGGCGTACGGGACCCCCGTGCCCGCGGCGGACCTGGACCCCGGCATCGCCCTCCCGGACTACCTCGCCGCGCTCTGAGGAGCCGGCCGCACGGTGACGGACGCGGCAGGTTCGGCCGGCTCGGCGGGTCCGCCCGCCGGACGGCGGGACTCCGCGACGATCAGCGCACCGACCGCCGTCAGCAGCAGTACGGTGCCCAGCACCACAGCGCCGGTGAGCCGCTCGCCGAGGACGAGGACGGCGATCGCCGCCGCGCTCACCGGCTCGATCAGCATGATCACCGAGACGGTCGCGGCGCGCACGGCCGCGGCGCCCGTGAAGTAGAGCGCGTACGCCAGCGCCGTCGGCACGGTGGCGACGTAGAGCAGCAGCCAGAGCACCCGCCCCAGGTCCTCGGTGTGCGGCAGCAGCCCCTCGGCCGCGGCGAGCGGCAGCAGGCACACCGCGCCCACCGCCACGGACCAGGCGGTGGTCACCAGCGGGTCCCCGGCCGCCCCGCGTTGCCCGAGGCGGCGTGCCCGCAGGGTCATCCCGGCGTACCCGGCCGCCGACAGCAGCGCCCAGCCGACGCCGAGCGGACGCACCTCGGCGCCGCCGCTGCCCAGCACCATGACGGCGAGTCCGGCGAGCGCCCCCGCGACGGCGACCGCACCCCCGCGGCCGAGGCGTTCGCCCATCCACGAGCGCGCGCCGAGTGCGATGAGGACGGGTCCGGCGCCGAGGGTGACCACGGTGCCCACGGCCAGCCCCGTCTCGCGCACGGCGGCGAAGTAGGCGGCCTGGAAGAGGGTGAACAGCAGCCCGGTGACGATCAGCGAGCCCGCCGAGGGCGCACCCGCAGCAGGCCGGGCCCGTCCGCGCCGGGCGTGTGCGCGCCGGGCGTGTGCGCGCCGTGCGGCGAGCACCCCCAGCAGCACGACGAGCCCGCCCGCGCACCGCCAGAACGACAGGGCGAGCGGGCCGAGGTCACTGGCCAGGAAGAGCAGGGAGGCGGCCGCACCGGCGGTGCCCCAGGCGGCTCCGGCGACGACGAGGTACAGCAGACTGCGCCCGGCAGCGGGCGAGTGGTTCGACACGTGTGTTCTCCGCGCGTGCGTGAAGGATGAGTGGTTCGGGTCATCGCTTCGCGGGCAGCGCCGACCCGCCCGGGTGATCCCCGGGCCGGGCCGTCATCGTGGGGTCGCCGCCCGCTAGGACGCGGGAGGCGGAAGCACGGTCGAATGCATGCTCGCCACCCTACAGCGGGGCTTTCGTGGGTTCGCGGTCCACCGGGACGGGTTCGGCCGCGGGCTGCGGGGCCGGCCGGGAGGACTGCGCGATGAAGGCACCGCCCAGCACCAGGGCTCCGCCGACGATCTGCCAGGTCGAGAGGTACTCGCCGAGCAGGATCCAGGCCAGCACGGTGGCCACGACGGCCTCCAGGAAGGCCACCACGCCCGCGACCTGGGGCGAGAGCCTGCGCACCGAGACCACCCCGGTCACATACGCGAAGACGGTCGCGACGAGCACGACCCAGCCGAGCAGCGCCGGCGCGGGCACCATCGTGCCGCCGACGGAGGCCTCCCCGCCCAGCACCTGCCAGTCGATCTCCCACGGCCGGGCGATGACCGTCATCACCAGCGCGCCGACGAGCATCCCGTAGGCGATCACCCCGAGGGGGTCGGGGGCGTCCTCGCCGTCGGCGCCCTGGTCGGCGAAGACGAAGTAGAAGGCCTGGCAGCAGGCCGCGGCGAGACCGAAGAGCACACCGAGCAGGTCCAGGGTCAGCCCGGCCCAGACCTCGACCACACAGGCCAGACCTACGACGGCCACGGCCGCACCTGCGGCGGCCCCGCGGGTCACGGGCTTGCGCTGCACGAAGCGGATGTAGCCGAGCAGCAGCGCGGGGCCCAGGTACTCGAGCAGCAGGGCCACGCCGACGGGGATCCGGGACAGGGAGGCGAAGTAGAAGGCCTGCACGCCCGCGACGGCCACCAGACCGAAGCCGGCCAGCAGCGCGGGCCGGCGCAGGAGGAGGTCGCGGTGGCGCCAGGCCAGCGGGGACAGCACGAGTGCCGCGCCGGCCACCCTGAGCCAGACCATGTGGAGGGGATCCAGACCCGCCTCGATCAGCGGCTTCGCAGCCACTCCGGAACCACCGAACGCGAACGCCGAGACGAGGGCGAGACCCAGTCCGGCGTTTTTCCCTGACGCTTGCATCCGGACATCATGACAGGGCAAGTCAGGAGCGTCACTGCGATGACACCTGTTGAGACAGACCTGAGATCACGTCCGCCGACCCCCACCTGATCTGACGGGTCGTCAGTATTGAATGTTTCCGCCGCCGGGGCTACCTTCCGCGCACGTACCCGACGAGAAGGGGTGGCCGCATGGCTGAAGTCACCGCGGAATCACGCATCGAGGCGTCCGCCGCGCAGCTCTGGTCCCAGCTGACGGACTGGGACGCGTACGGGCAGTGGAGCATGACCCACACGAACTTCCCGCAGGGCGGTCCGCAGACCCTGGCGGTCGGATCGACCTTCGCCGAGAACATGAAGATGATGGGCTTCCCGGCCGAGGTCGTCTGGACCGTCTCGGAGCTGGAGGACGAACGCCTCTTCACCATCACCGGCAAGGGACCGATGGGCGTCGCCGTCCTCACCCGCTACACCCTGACGCCGGACGGCGGGGCCACCACCGTCCGCATCGACGGCGAGTTCACCGGGGCAGCCGTCTCCCTGATGGCCGGCAAACTGAAGGACTCGGCCACCGCCGCCCTGAACGAATCGCTGCGCAAGCTCGCCGGCCTGGTCGCCTGACCCGGTCCGCGGCGACCGGCGCACGAAGGGCGGCGCGCCCCGCGACATCCCGTCGGGGACGCGCCGCCGTACACACGGGCCGTCCGGGCCAGTGCTCGTCGGCCAGGATCAGGCAGAGCTTCTTGCGAGCGTCGCCCAGCACCGCGAGCGCCTTCTCCCGCTGCTCGGGCGAGCCGGTCCTGAAGACCTGCCCGAAGACCTCCATCAAGCCGGCGCCGGCCTGCCGGCCTCGTGCATCGCCTCGAAGTCGAAGCCCCGCCCGGCGTCCTCCCAGGGAGCGTCCGGCCCGGACTCGGCCTCGGTGCGGCCGGCCTCGGTGAGCGTGAACAGCTTCTTGCCGCCCTCGCTCTCACTGCTGATGAGCCCCTCGTCCTCCAGCAGGCTCAAGGTCGGGCAGACCGAGCCCGGGCTCTCTCGAGGGAGGCCAGTCACCCCGGATTGGCCTTTGTCGACGATCAAGGAACCGTCCTAACGTCGGTCCATGCGCATCCGAATCGTCGACGCCTTCACCGACCGCCCCTTCCACGGCAACCCCGCGGGAGTCCTGCTCCTGGAAGGCGGGTTCCCCCCGGACACCTGGCTCCAGCAGGTGGCGTCCGAGGTGAACCTCTCCGAGACCGCCTTCGCCCACCCCCTGCCGCCCGGCGCGGACGCCGACTGGGCGCTGCGCTGGTTCACCCCGGCCGCCGAGGTCGACATGTGCGGCCACGCCACCCTTGCCACGGCGCACGTGCTGGCCGCCTCCGGACTCGCTGAAGGGCTGATCCGCTTCTCCGCCCGCTGCGGTGTCCTCACGGCCGAGACCGCCGCGGACGGCACGATCACGATGGACTTCCCGACGTCGTCGCTGACCCCGGTCCCGGCACCGCCCGCCGTGGACCACGCGCTGGGCGGCGCGCCGATCCTGTCCGTCCACGACACCGCTGCGCACATCGGCGACCTCCTCATCGAACTCGCCGACGAGAAGACCGTCCGCGAGCTGGAGCCGGACCACGCCGCCCTGCGCGCCTTCGCCAAGCGCGGGGTGATCGTCACCGCGGCCGCCGAGGACCCCTCCCGCGGGTACGACTTCGTCTCCAGGGGCTTCTTCCCGGCTTTCGGGATCGACGAGGACCCGGTCACGGGCAGCGCCCACACCGCGCTCGCCCCGTTCTGGGCGCAGCGCCTGGGCCGCGCCGAACTGACCGGCCTCCAGGGCGGCACCCGGCGGGGGCTGGTACGGGTGACCCTGGCGGGCGAGCGCACGCTGTTGACCGGCCACGCCGTCACGGTCGTCGACGGGGAGCTCCTCACCGCACCGTGACCGGACGGTACGGGTGAGCAGGGCCTGCCCGGGGGGCGGGGTGTGCGGGGAGGCTCGGGCGCGGGAAGCGAGGGGGCGGACGCGGGAGGGCGGACCCGGGAGGGCGCCGGGTCAGCCCGCCGACCCGCCCCGCTCCCCGCGGGGCGCCCTCGTCTCCGCCTTCGCGCGCGCCGCATCACGCCGTTGGCGCTCGTTCTCTGCCCAGGCGTCCGAGTCGATGCGCTTGCGGTAGACCTGTTCCGGCTCTGCCGCTCCGAGATGGACCGTCCACCACCACAGGACGGCGGAGATCACGAAGAAGGTGACCGCCGCCCCCAGGTAGGAGCCGATCTCCTCGGACTCCGGGACGCCCTCCTCGTGCATGAAGCCGGGCACCCCGGAGACGAGCGCGTTCGCCCACCACGCCAGCGCGAGGTTGAACAGGGCGAGGGAGATCCAGTACGCGACCCGCATGCTCTTCGCCGGACCCACCGGCTCACCCAGCAGCAGCAGGCGCCGCAACGACACGGGCCCCGTCCGCTGGTGGCCGCCGGCGTCGTCCTGGGCCCTGCGCACCGACGCGTAGCACTCGTCCAGCCAGCGCCCCGGCTCCGGGGAGGGGGCAGGGCCGTCGGTGGGGGCCAGTTCCTTGGCCTGGATCCAGCCGGTGATGAACTGGATCTCCAGCTGGGCCTTCTCCAGCCGCCTGCGGTACTTGTGGTCGGCGCTGCGTGCCTCGCGGCGGTCCCGGATGAGGAGGCTGGCTCCGCCCACCAGCCCGCTGATCACGGGCACGAAGAACGGGGCGAACGACACCAGGGAGTCCATGACAGCCACCGCGCGCGCCTCCTCACTCCCCACAGCGTCGCACCGCGGCGGCCCGCGGCCCTGCCCTGCGGGGCCGATCGGGTGCGCCGTCGCGTCTACGGCGTCGGCAGCCAGCCCACCTTGCCGGCGAGCAGGGCGTACCCGCCGAAGGCCACGATGTCGAGCAGCGCGTGCGCGGCGACGAGCGGCCCGACGCGTCCCCAGCGGCGGTAGGCCAGCACGAACACGACGCCCATCACCACGTTGCCGATGAAGCCGCCGATGCCCTGGTAGAGGTGGTAGGAGCCGCGCAGCAGCGAGCTGGCGGCCAGCGCCGCCATCGGCGACCAACCGAGCTGGCCGAGCCGGCGCAGCAGGTAGGCCAGCACGATCACCTCTTCCACCACCGCGTTCTGGATGGCGGAGAGGATCAGCACGGGGAACTTCCACCACACGTCGGGCAGGGCCTCCGGCACCACCGTGAGGTTGAAGCCGGCGGCCCGCGCCCCCAGGTAGAAGGCCAGTCCCGCGCTGCCGATCCCCGCCGCGACGAGGGCGCCGCGGCCCAGGTCCCACAGCGGCCGGGTCCGGTCGAAGCCCAGCACCCGCAGTCCGGGGGCACCCTCGCGGGTGAGCAGGTGCGCCACCAGCAGTACGGGGACCAGCGCGCTCGCGATGCCGAACAGCTGCCACGCCAGGTCCAGCCACGGCCGGCCGGGGGCATAGGAACCGTTGAGCGTGGCGGCCTGGTCCTTCAGACCGCCGGGCTTGGTCAGCGAGCCGATGAAGCTGATCAGCGCCGAGACCCCGCTCGCGCCCAGCGACAACGCCAGGACGAGCAGGGTCTCGGTGCGCAGGAGGTCCCGCCGCCCGTCCTCGCCCAGCTCCACGAACACCGGCTCCGGCTCAGCCCGCACGCCCGACTCCCGTCCTGCCATCCCGTTGCGACCACCCCATACTGCCTCGTCGGCCGGGCGGGGGGACCACCGAGGGAGGGCTCGCAAGAGGTGGCAGGGGCTGCGTGCCGGCTCAGCGCGCGACGGGCACCGCCGCGTCCACCTCCTCCGTCAGCCCCACGGGCCAGGTGTGCACGGGGTCGCCCTTGTGCATGAGCTCGCTGTAGCGCCGTGTGGTCGCGGCCAGCGCCTCGTCCCGCTCCAGCCCCGCCGCGAGGGCCCGGTGGTAGGTGTCCACCTGCCACGTCGCACCGTTCACGCGCCGCCGGCAGCGCTCCTCGATGATGCCGAGGTAGTGGTCCCGGTCCGCGGGCTCGATGCCCCAGGCGTCCAGGCCGGCCGCCGCCATCGGCAGCAGCTCGTCCAGGACCAGCCGTACCGCCGGCACCCTGACCAGGCCGCCGGCCCGGCCCCGGCGCGGCCATCGCAGCCGGGCGTCGATCCCGTACCGGCAGGCCGCGTCGAAGTTGGCCTCGGCCTCGGCGAAGGGCAGCCGGGTCCACACCGGGCGCGGTTCGTCCGCGAGGGTGCGTACGAGCCCGTAGTAGAACGCGGCGTTGGCGACCACGTCGGTGACGGTCGGCCCGGCCGGCAGCACCCGGTTCTCCACCCGCAGGTGCGGCACCCCGTCCGCCACGCCGTACACGGGCCGGTTCCAGCGGTAGACGGTGCCGTTGTGCAGCACCAGCTCCTGCAGACTCGGCACCCCGCCCTCGGCCAGCACCCGCAGGGGCTCCTCCTCGTCGCAGATCGGCAGCAGGGAGGGGAAGTAGCGGACGTTCTCGGCGAAGAGCTCGTACGCCGTGTCCACCCAGCGCTCGCCGAACCAGGTGCGCGGCCGCACGCCCTGGGCCTGGAGCTCCGGCGGCCGGGTGTCGGTGGCCTGCGTGAACAGCGGCGGCCGCGACTCCCGCCACAGCTCCCGCCCGAACAGGAAGGGCGAGTTGGCGCCGACGGCTATCTGCGCCGCGGTCACCGCCTGCGCCGCGTTCCACACGGCCGAGAACCGGGCCGGCGTCACCTGCAGGTGCAGTTGTACGGAGGTGCAGGCGGCCTCGGGCACGATCGACCCGGAGGTCCAGATGAGCCGCTCGACGCCGTCGATGTCGAGGGTGAAGTCCTCCCCGCGCATCATCAGGATCTGCTCGTTCAGCAGGGAGTAGCGGTCCACCGCCGAGAGGTTGCCCGGGACCAGGTCGGCGCGGGAGAGCGTCGGCAGGATGCCGATCATCACCACTCCGGCGTCGATCTCCGCGGCCTGCCGATGGGCGTAGCCGAGGCCCGCACTGAGTTCCTCGGCGAGCCGGTCGAATACCCGGCCGCCGAGCCGGTGCGGCAGAACGTTCACCTCCAGATTGAACATTCCCAGTTCGGTCTGGAAATCAGGACTGGCAATCCGCTCCAGCACCTGGGCATTCACCATTCGCGGCAACCCGTCGGTTCCCGCGAGATTCAGCTCGATCTCCAGCCCCATCATGTTCTTCGGGCGATCGAACCTCTTCTCCGCCAGAAGTCGCTCCAGTCCCTCCAGACACTCGTGGAGTTTCCTTCGATACCGCTGCCGATCGGACAGGTCGAATCCGCCCGCCACGACCTTCTCCCCCATCGAAGCGTCCCTCCTCGAGTGGGCCTGGCCCGGGGCACCCAGGCTCGCGTTACGGTCGATGATGCCCCGGCATCGTGATCCATAACGCGGAGGGGGCGCGCGTGGCGAGGAGCGCGCGCCGGGTTGGCCGAAGGGTGCTTCGGCACATTCGCCTGGCAAGTCGCCTCATGCAAATTCATCTTGACATTTGCCCGCTCCCGAAAACAGGCGCTTTCCAGCCGAGCCCCCTTCCGGTAACCTCCGAGGTCGGCGCGGCACGTTCGCGCGCATCCGGCATGAATGCCATGTCAGCGGGACCGGTAAGCGTCTTGTAGGCAATAGCCGGGACAGCTAGCCGAAACACTGCGTGAACACATGTCGTATAAACTCCGCAAACGAGGCAGAGAGTTGGCGCGCGGCCATTGCCCCTCGGCCCCCCTCTGGCCCCAGAATGCGACAGCGCCGTCCCGCACCTCCCCCCTTCCACAGGTCTCCCAAGTGAGAGGCGACCCACCATGCCGCTGCATGTCCCCCCGGCTCCCGCACCCGCCCTGCGCAGCGTCCTCGCGGCACTCGGTTCCCCCACCGCCGTCCACGAGGCGCACACTCCGGCCCTGCGCGCCATCCAGGGGCCGCTGACCGCCGAACTCCCCCTTCCGGTCCACGTCCTGGACCGGCTGAACCTGTCGGATCTCGCGTCCGCCGGCCGGCCGCCCCGTACGCGCCTCGTCGGCTGGCGGTTCCTGATCCGCAGCGGGGACCGCCACGTAGCGGCGGCCGACACCCGGCTGACGCCCGACGGATGGGCCTTCTCCCACTTCTTCGAGGGCCCCTACGTCGCGGCCACCGAGCGCGCCCTGGGCCAGGCCGAACTGATCGCCACCGGCTACCAGCCCCGGTTGCTCTCCGTACCGGAGCTCTACATGCTGACGCTGTGGCTGCACGGGGCGGTGGGCGCGGACGCCGCCGCCGGGTTGCCCGCCGGCGAGGACCTGCTGGTGCCGCTGGCCCCGGCCCCGCCCGGCATCGCCGCGTACCGGCCGCATCCGGTCTCGGAGCTCCTGCCCGTGCTGACCCACCGGCTCACGCCCGCGGCGGCGCCGGTCCCGCCGTCGCTGGCCGCGCCCGCCGCCTGACCCGATTCGCCCATTCGGCCTAGTCCGCCCGGGCCACCCGCGAACCATCCGAAATGACAGGGGAGTTGGCCTGAACCGCCCGCACGAGTGATGCGTCATCAATCCATGAGGACAGCTGCCGGGAAATCCCTGCGAAGCGGCTGTCGGGGGGGAACACTGATGGCAAGCGCCCCGCGGCTGCGGGGATGACCCAGGGGGACGGCCATGAACCAGGTATCGAGCCGTAGCACACAGACCACACCGCAGCGAAAGAACGCATCCATGTGCCAGCACCAGCCAGCCTGCCCGTCTGCCGAATCCGCCGACCGGGAGGCCGCTCGCCCGGTGGCCAACCACCCGGAACAGGGCTGGAGCCTGCTGTGCAACGGCGTCCTGCTCTTCGAGGACACCGGTGAGCTGCTGCCGGACGGGCAGATCATCGCCCCGCACCGCCCGCTCGCGGCGGCGTAGCCGCGGCCTCGTACGACGAAGGGGCCGGCCCGGGAGAGTCTCCCGGGCCGGCCCCTTCGTCATGTCATGCGACGGCCGTCAGAGGCGGGCGTCTCAGTTGTCGTACTCGTCCAGCGGCGGGCAGGAGCACACCAGGTTCCGGTCGCCGAACGCTCCGTCGATACGGCGCACCGGCGGCCAGTACTTCTCGGAGGCCGTGACGCCGCCGGGGAAGACCGCCTCGTCCCGGGTGTACGGGTGGTTCCACTCACCGCCCAGCGAAGCCGCCGTGTGCGGGGCGTTGGCCAGGGGGTTGTCGCCCGCCGGCCACTCGCCGCCCGCGACCCGCTCGATCTCGCCGCGGATGGCGATCATCGCGTCGCAGAAGCGGTCGATCTCGGCGAGGTCCTCGGACTCCGTCGGCTCGATCATGAGCGTGCCGGCGACCGGGAAGGACATCGTCGGCGCGTGGAAGCCGTAGTCGATCAGGCGCTTGGCGATGTCGTCCACGCTGACGCCCGTGGACTTCGACAGCGGACGCAGGTCGATGATGCACTCGTGCGCGACCAGGTTGCCCGGGCCGGTGTAGAGCACCGGGTAGTGCGGCTCCAGGCGCTTGGCGATGTAGTTGGCTCCGAGCACCGCCACCTGGGTGGCGCGCTTGAGGCCCTCGCCGCCCATGAGGCGCACGTACGACCAGGAGATCGGCAGGATGCCGGCCGAGCCCCACGGCGCGGCCGAGATCGGGCCGACACCCGTCTCGGGGCCGGCCGTCGGCTGCAGCGGGTGGTTCGGCAGGTACGGGGCCAGGTGCGCACGGACGCCGACCGGGCCGACACCCGGACCGCCGCCGCCGTGCGGGATGCAGAAGGTCTTGTGCAGGTTCAGGTGCGAGACGTCACCGCCGAAGTGACCCGGCTTGGCCAGGCCCACCAGGGCGTTCAGGTTGGCGCCGTCGACGTAGACCTGGCCGCCGGCCTCGTGCACCTGGGCGCAGATGTCGGCGACGTGCTCCTCGAACACACCGTGCGTGGAGGGGTACGTGATCATCAGAACGGCGAGCTCGTCGCGGTACTGCTCGATCTTGGCGCGCAGGTCGTCCGCGTCCACCTCGCCGTCGTCGGCGGTCTTGACGACGACGACCTTCATGCCGGCCATCACGGCGCTCGCGGCGTTGGTGCCGTGCGCGGAGGACGGGATGAGGCAGATGGTGCGCTGCTCGTCACCGTTCGCGCGGTGGTACGCGCGCACGGCCAGCAGCCCGGCGAGCTCACCCTGGGAGCCGGCGTTCGGCTGGATGGAGACCTTGTCGTAGCCGGTGACCTCGCAGAGACGTTCCTCCAGCTCGTTGATGAGCGTGAGGTAGCCCTCGGCCTGCTCCACCGGCGCGAAGGGGTGCAGCTGGCCGAACTCGGGCCAGGTCACCGGCTCCATCTCGGTGGTCGCGTTGAGCTTCATGGTGCAGGAGCCCAGCGGGATCATGCCGCGGTCCAGCGCGTAGTCCTTGTCCGAGAGCTTGCGCAGGTAGCGCAGCATCGCGGTCTCGGAGCGGTGCTGGTGGAAGACCGGGTGCGTCAGGTAGGCGTCCGAGCGCAGCAGGGCCTCGGGCAGCGTGTCGGCCGTGGCCCGGTCGAGCGCCTCGATGTCCGCGGTGACGCCGAAGGCGGCCCAGACTGCCTCGATGTCGGCGCGCAGCGTGGTCTCGTCGCAGCTGATGGAGACGAGGTCGGCGTCGACCCGGTGCAGGTTGACCCCGCCCTCGCGGGCGGCGGCGACGACCTCGGCCGCACGGCCGGGAACGCGGACCGTGATCGTGTCGAAGTAGGAGCCGTGCACGGTCTCGACCCCGTCGGCCTGCAGGCCTGCGGCGAGCAGCGTCGCGTAGCGGTGGGTGCGGCGGGCGATCGTCCGCAGGCCGTCCGGGCCGTGGTAGACGGCATACATGCCGGCCATGACGGCGAGCAGCACCTGCGCGGTGCAGATGTTGCTGGTGGCCTTCTCGCGGCGGATGTGCTGCTCGCGGGTCTGCAGGGCCAGGCGGTACGCCTTGTTGCCGTCCGCGTCCACCGAGACGCCGACGAGGCGGCCGGGCAGCGAGCGGGCGTGCTTGTCCTGGACGGCCATGTAGCCGGCGTGCGGTCCACCGAAGCCCATCGGGACGCCGAAGCGCTGGGTGGTACCGACCGCGATGTCCGCGCCGAGGGCGCCCGGGGACTTCAGCAGGGTCAGGGCTAGCAGGTCGGCCGAGACGGTGACGATGGCACCGAGCTCGTGCGCCTGGTCGATGACCGGCTTGATGTCCCGGACGGCGCCCGAGGCACCGGGGTACTGGATCAGGACGCCGTAGACGCCGCGCTCGGCGATCTCGGCGGGGATGCCGTCGGAGAGGTCGGCGACGACGACCTCGATGCCGATCGGCTCGGCGCGGGTCTCGATGACGGCGACGGTCTGCGGCAGGGCGTCGGCGTCGACCAGGAAGACGTTGCCCTTGACCTTGCCCACGCGGCGGGCCAGGGTCATGGCCTCGGCGGCGGCGGTGCCCTCGTCGAGCAGCGAGGCGCCCGAGGTCGGCAGGCCGGTGAGGTCGGCGACGACGGTCTGGAAGTTCAGGAGGGCCTCGAGGCGGCCCTGCGAGATCTCCGGCTGGTAGGGCGTGTACGCGGTGTACCAGGCCGGGTTCTCCATGACGTTGCGGAGGATCACCGGCGGGGTGAAGGTCCCGTAGTAGCCGAGGCCGATCATGGAGGTGAGGACCTGGTTGCGGTCGGCGAGCGAGCGCAGCTCGGCGAGCACCTCGGCCTCGGTCCGCGCCTCGGGCAGGGCGAGCGCGTCGGCGGTCTTGATCACATCCGGGACCGCGGCGGCGGTCAGTTCGTCCAGGGAGCCGTAGCCCACGTGGGCGAGCATCTTCGCCTGCGCCTCGGCATCCGGGCCGATGTGGCGCTGTTCGAAGGGGATGCCTCGCTCCAGCTGGGAGAGCGGAATGCGGTTGGCGGTCATGTACGGAGGCCTCCTGGTCATATGACCTGCGAGGGGCACCACGGCGCTGGCACCCGGACGGCCTCCCCCTCTGTCATCTGCACCTGAGAGTTTCACCGGAGTCACGGGGGTCTCCCGTGAGATCCGGCTTTCACCGTCGGTGAGGAGGGGGACCGGCACTGCGCGCCCGGTACCCGCCCTGCTTTCCAGAGTGGCCTCGTCCGTGCGGTACGTATGCCTGAGAGATTCCGGGGAGGATTTGCTCCTTCGGCGCCTCCGTCTTGCTCATTCGGAGGACTCTCCCGCACAGGGTCGACAGCCGTCACCCAGACTACCAGCGGGGTTCAAGGGGCTCCCCGAGTGGCCTCTTCTGCGGAAATGCACTTCTGTAGTCACTACGGAGCAGTTGCGACAGTTGCGACCATTTGGAGGGACCGTGCAGACCGACATCGATCCGCGCAGCCTGATCGGCCGCAAGGCGTTCGACCGCAACGGTGCCAAGATCGGCACCATCGACGAGGTCTACCTCGACGATGCCACGGGTGTCCCGGAGTGGGCCGCAGTCCGCACCGGTCTGTTCAGCCGGGACGCGTTCGTCCCGCTGGAGCCGAGCGAGATGGTCGGCGAGACCCTGCGCGTGCCCTTCGAACGCTCCCTCATCAAGGACGCACCGGACTTCGGCGTCGGCCGCCACCTCTCTCCCGAGCAGGAACTGCAGCTCTACCACCACTACGGCCTGGACACGACCCTTCCGTCCGACTTCCACCGCGACTTCGGGCGCCTGGCGGGCGACGAGGGCTGACCCCGCACTGTTCCTAGACCGTCTCCCCCACCAGCGGCAGCGGGTCGGACGGCTCCAGGTCGGGGTCGTCCACCCGGAAGGTCCGCACCCGGCCGGGCTCCGATCCCGGCCGCTCGAACCGCACGGTCACCCGCCCGACCCCGCTGCCCTGCACCCACCCCGGCCCGTACAGGACGTGCCGTACGTCGCTCCCCGCCGCCCAGCGGCGCTCAGGAGCCTCCTGCGTCTCCCCGGGCGGCTCAGGCCCCTCCTGGGCCCCGGCGCCACCGTCGGCGGCCTCCGGCTCGGCCATATCGCCCGCACCGCCCGTACCGCCCTCCTCGCTCGCAGCCTCCGCCTGCGCCTCGACTGCGAGGGACTGCGCGAAGAGGTCCTCCTGCGTGTAGTCCGCCAGACCGGTCACCCCCACCCCGAGCAGTCGCACGCCGCCGGTGGTGTCCACCGCCTCCAGCAGGCGCGCGGCGGCTTCCCGCACCACCGCCGCGTCGTCCGTGGGCCCGCGCAGCGTCTCGGACCGTGTCAGCGTGGAGAAGTCGTAGCGCCGGACCTTGAGCACGATGGTGCGCCCCGAGTGCCCGGAGCCCCGCAACCGCTGCACGCACCGGTCGGCGAGCCGCTGCACCTCGCCCCGGATCCGCACCCGGTCGTGCAGGTCCACGTCGAAGGTGTCCTCGACCGACACCGACTTCGCGTCCCGCTCCGCGACGACCGGCCGGTCGTCCAGGCCCAGCGCCATCCGGTAGAGCCCGGTGCCGTGGGCCCGCCCGACCATCCGGACCAGCTCGTCCTCCCCGGCCTCCACCAGCTCCCCCACCGTGGTGATCCCGGCGCGGCGCAGGTGCTCGCCGGTGGCCGGCCCCACGCCGGGCAGGGTGCGTACGGACATCGGTGCGAGCAGCTCCCGCTCGGTGCCGGGCTCGATCAACAGCAGCCCGGCGGGCTTGGCCTCTTCGGAGGCCACCTTGGCCAGCATCTTCGACCCGGCGAGACCCACGGACCCGCTGAGTCCGGTGGCTGCCCTGATGTCGGCGCGCAGCCGCTCGCCCGTGGCCCGGGCGGAGCCCGAGTCGAAGGCGACCCCGCCCGCCTCCAGGTCCACGAAGGCCTCGTCCAGGCTGAGCGGTTCCACGAGTGGCGACAGCTCCCGCAGCATGGCCATCACCACGTCGCTGACCTGCCGGTAGAGCGTGAACCGGGGGATCAGGTAGGCGCCGTTCGGGCAGAGCCGCCTCGCCTGCGCCGTGGGCATCGCCGAGTGCACCCCGAACCGCCGGGCCTCGTACGAAGCCGTGGCGACGACCCCGCGCGGGCCGAGGCCGCCGACGATGACTGCCTTGCCGCGCAGGCTCGGCTTCGACGCCTGCTCGACGGAGGCGTAGAAGGCGTCCATGTCCAGGTGCAGGATGGTCGGAGCGGCTCTCACAGCACCGATGCTGCCCTACTCCACTGACATTCCGGCCGTTCGGCCGGCTCCGGTCAGCCGGCGCGGTTGCGGCGGGCGGCCAGCTCGTCCGTCGGGTTGTGCCCGACCAGGGTCTCGCCGGTGTCCACCCGCTCCCCGTGCAGCTGGGACAGGGCGCTCTGCACGTCGCGCCACACCACGCCCACGGCGATGCCGAAGACACCCTGCCCGCCCTGGAGGAGGCTGACGACCTGGTCCGGCGAGGTGCACTCGTACACCGTGGCGCCGTCGCTCATCAGCGTCATCCGCTCGAGGTCCGAGAGGTCGCGGTCGTGCAGGTGCTGCACCGCCGTGCGGATGTTCTGCAGCGCCACACCGGTGTCCAGGAAGCGCTTGACGATCTTGAGGACGACGACATCGCGGAAGCTGTAGAGGCGCTGCGTCCCGGACCCGTACGCGGGCCGCACGCTGGGCTCCACCAGCCCGGTGCGCGCCCAGTAGTCGAGCTGCCGGTAGGTGATGCCGGCCGCGGCGCACGCAGTCGGTCCGCGGTAGCCGATCTGCTCGGGCGCCGGGTCGCCGTCCGCCGGTCCCACCGGCGTCGACTCCGGCTGACGGCGCGCGGATCCGACCGCACCACCGTGCAGCGGGTACGGCCCAGTGTCACTCCGTACGGGGGTGCCCCCGGTCGTACCGTCGCCCGTGATCCTCACGCCGACCCTCCGTCCTTGACCTGCCCACCTCGAAGGTAGGCAGTCACCAGGGGTGCGTCAACGATCGCCACACTCGGCACGCCGAGTGATAATCACCCTGAGAGTGGTTTCCCGTATCCCTTTGCGGGGAAAGGCTACTCGAATGGGCTGGCGCCACACCGTGGACGACGCGGCCGACGCCTCACTGCGGGCCGGTGCCGAAGTCCTCGGGTGAGATCTGGTCGAGGAACTCGCGGAACTTCTCCACCTCGTCCTCCTGCTCGTCCGGGATGGCGATTCCGGCGTCGTCCAGGACGCCGTCACTGCCGTAGATCGGCGTCCCCGTCCGCAGGGCGAGGGCTATGGCGTCGGAAGGCCGCGCACTCACCTCGACCCCGCTGGCGAAGACGAGCTCCGCGTAGAAGACGCCCTCCCGCAGATCCGTGATCCGGACCTCGGTGAGCTCCTCACCGACCGCCTCCAGCACGTCCTTGAAGAGGTCGTGCGTCAGCGGCCGGGCAGGGGCCATCCCCTGCTGGGCGAAGGCAATGGCCGTAGCCTCCCCCGGACCGATCCAGATGGGGAGGTACCGATCGCCTCCCACTTCACGCAGGAGCACGATCGGTTGGTTGGAGGGCATTTCCACCCGGACACCCACAACGTCGAGCTCGTTCACACAGCAACCCTAGGACCTGCTCGGCAGGTTTGGGTAGTCGGGGCTCCACGCCGACCGGCGAGGTCAGCGCAACCGGACGCCGAGAGCGGTCTGCACCAAGGCCTCGTGCAGCCGTACGGACAGGCCCGCGAGCTCCTTCATCGTGGCCTCCGCGTGGGTCCTGGTCTGCGGGTTGCGGTGTCGGCGCAGCGGTGCCACGACCTGTTCCACCAGTCCCGCCTCCCGGTCGGCGGCCGCCTTCATGGCACGCAGGTGTCGCGGCTCCAGGCCGAAACGCCCCAGGTCGGCCACGAGCCGGGCCACTGTGACCGCGTCGGCGTCGAACCCTCCGCCGGGCGCCTCGGACAGCAGCCCGTACGACTCCCACTCGACGAGCTGGCCCTCGTCCACGCCGACGGCCTCGAGGAGCTCCTGCCGCCCCACACGGGCCGCGGGCGGCCGCTCCTGCCCCGCCTCGCCGTAGACGGCGGGGTCGGACGGGTCGCCGGATTCGCCGTGCGACGTGGGCGCCGGGATGCGGATCTGTTCGCCGCGTGCGAGCGCGTCGAGCTGCTCGCGGATGACCTTCAGCGGCAGGTAGTGATCACGCTGCAGGCGCAGGATGCGGGCGAGGCGCTCCACGTCCTCCGTGCTGAACTTGCGGTATCCGGAAGGTGTGCGCCGGGGCTCTACCAGCCCCTCCGCCTCCAGAAAACGGATCTTCGAGATCGTGACTTCGGGGAACTCGTCACGCAGCGTGGTGAGCACCGTGCCGATGCTCACCAGCCGCCCGGCCGAGCCGGCGGTGCCGTTTCCGGCGCCGCCTGTCGGATTGCGCAGCATGGGACCTTCCCTCGGGTGCCCCCGGACCGGGTCCGGGGGAGGGTCAGACGCCCCGCAGGCTCGCGTAGAAGACCAACCGGTACTTGCCGATCTGCACCTCGTCGCCGTTGTGCAGGGCGACGGAGTCGATCGGTTCACGGTTGACGTACGTGCCGTTGAGGCTGCCTACATCGGCCACGGTGAAGCCGCCGTCCGGGCTCCTGCGGAATTCGACATGGCGCCGGGAGACGGTGACGTCGTCCAGGAAGATGTCGCTCTGCGGGTGCCGGCCGGCCGTGGTCAGTTCGCCGTCCAGCAGGAAGCGGCTGCCGGAGTTGGGTCCGCGCCGCACGATGAGCAGGGCGGAGCCGGGCGGCAGTGCCTCCACCGCGGCCTGGGCCTCGGCGGACAGCGAGGACGACACGTGCGTCTGTCCCGTCACCTCGGCCTCGTAGGCCTCGAGGCCCGAGATCGAGATGGTGGACGTGGTCTCCGAGGCGCGCTCCGGCGTCAGACCCGCCCGCAGCGGCGCACCACAGTTGGAGCAGAACCGGCTGGCCGCATCGCTGCGGTGTCCGCACCTGCTGCAAACCTGCTCTGCCGACATGGACGGCTCCTCGCGCCGCGGCTGCCCCGCGGAGGCATTGGTGGCGTACGGGTCGGGGGCAAACCCTCCACCCGCAGTTGAGGTTGATGGTTCACCGAAACCTATGCGGCCGGTACCGGCAGGGTCAACAGACGACGCGCCGGGAGCACCCGGAACCTCGCCCGCACCGGCGACCTCGTCACGGAACAGCGGCCGGTCACCCTGGCCCTCCGCGCCCCCGGCGCGGTGCCTCGCCGCGCCGCTCTCCTCGCGGTTCTTCTTGCCGAACAACTTCTCAAACAACTTCACGGGCGATTCCCCTTGACTGAAACAGACCCGCCCGTGGGGCAGGACGAACTCCGAATGCAGACACCTGCCGACCCGGACATTCTCACAACGTCCGTAACCACCAGACAGTTTCCACCACGCACCGCGACTTCGGTGCGGCGACCCCCCGCAGGCATCAGCCCGCGTGAGCCGCTCCACCCTCCACTCCGCTCCCTCTTCACCCCGATGACGACCGAGCGTAGTCAGGCTGCTTCGCAGCCCGCAAGGCATCCACAACGATCTTCGCCGACCGTGTGACGGCGACCGTGGCCTGCTCCTTCTCCAGCGTCTGGACCACGCCGCCCGGGATGTTGAGCGCGGGCTCCAGATCCTGGGGTTTGCCGATCACCTTGAACTCATAGGGTTGTGTGATCTTCTTGCCGTCGATCCCGACCCCGCCGTTCTCGTCCGAGAAGTACGAGCCTGCCACGATGCGCACCCCATTGATCTGGATCGCCTCGGCCCCGGCGGCCCGCAGTTCCTGGAGCGTGTCCAGCAGCTGGTCGGACTGCACCTGGCCGGTGGGGTCAGTGATCTTGAGCGTGATGCCCGGTCCCTGCGCTGCCACCGTACCGGCCAGGATGCCGAGTTGACGCTCCTTCTCCACGGTCTGCTTGCGGGCCTCCTCGGCCTGGTTCGAGCTGCTCTCCAGTTCGCGACGCTGGTCCTCCAGCCGCTGCTTCTCGTCCTCCAGCCGTTTCGTCCGCCCGTCGAGCTCGTCGAGGATCCGGACGAGGTCCTCCTGGCGTGCCCCGCGCAGCGCGCTGGAGTCGCTGTTCGATCGGACCTGGATGGCGAGGCCCAGGCCCAGGACGAACAGCAGCAGCGCGACGATCAGTTGGGCCCGGCTGACCCTCGGGGGCCACAGTCCCGCCGCCAGCCGCTGCCGGCCGGTCTCCTCGGCAACAGGCCCCGCATGTGTCTCTCCCTTTTCAAGAGGCTGTTCCGGGACGTTCGGTTCCTCGGGAGAGGTGTCGTTCGCGCTCATGTCCATCACGCCCGGAACACGTGCCGGCGGATGGCCGCGGCGTTGGAGAAGATGCGGATGCCGAGGACGACCACCACGCCGGTGGACAGCTGCGAGCCGACGCCCAGCTTGTCGCCGAGGAAGACGATCAGCGCGGCCACCACGACGTTCGACAGGAACGACACCACGAAGACCTTGTCGACGAAGATGCCGTCCAGCATGGCGCGCAGACCGCCGAACACCGCGTCCAGCGCCGCCACCACGGCGATGGGCAGATAAGGCTCCACCACGGCCGGTACCTCGGGCCGGACCAGAAGTCCGACCACCACTCCGGCCAAGAGGCCCAGTACCGCGATCACGATGCACCCTTCTGCTGCTCTACTGCTGTGGCTGTACGTACGATCAGGCTCGAAGCGGCCGGAAGCCGCAGCTCGTCGGCCGCGGACAGCGTGTAGCGGATCCCGTAGCTCTCCTGCAGCACGTGCAGGTACTGGCCGTCCGCCGAATCCTGGAAGGCCGGGCCGAGCTTCTTCTTGTCCCCCACCGCCAGCACTTCGTACGGCGGCACCAGCGGCCGGTTGTCGACCAGTATCGCGTCGCCCGCCGCCCTGATCGCCGACAGCTCCGTCAGCCGCTGCCCGTTGATGGAGATCGCCTCCGCGCCGGACTGCCACAGTCCGTTGACGATCTTCTGCATGTCGCGGTCGCGGAGTCGGCCGGTGTCCGAGAAGCCACTGCTCTCGCGCGGTCCTCCGCCGTCACCCGTGGAGGAGCCCTTCGCGTCGTCCACCACCAGCTTGATCCCCGGCCCGCGGACCTCGGTGGCGCCGGCCAGCTGGGAGACGAGCTCACCCTGGCTCCCGCCGGGCTGTTTGAGGGCCGCGCGCTGACGTGCGGCGACGTCGGTCCGCAGCCGGTCGATGTTCTGCTCCAGGGCGTCCGCGCGTTCGTCGGCCCGCTGCACCCGGTCGATCAGTTCCTGGCGTTCCTTGGCGAGCACCGGCGCGTCCACCCGGGCCTCGGCCGCGCCGAGCGTGACGACCATCGCGGCGACCACGAGGCCGGCGGCGAGCCCCAGCTTGGCCTTGAGGGTGCGGGGCAGGCCGGCCGTGCCGTCCGCCCGGCGCCGGGCCGTCGCCTCGGCGTAGCCCTCGTCGAGGCTGTGGTCCATCACGTGCGTCAGCAGCGACATGGAGGCGTCCGGCCGCGCTGGCACAGAAGACGCCGGAGTCCGGTTGTGGGGCGGCTGCGACATGCCGCACATCGTCGCATGTCGGCGCCGCACACACCCAATGCGTCCATCCGGTGGGCCGGGGCCGGACTCTCCGCCCCGGCCCGCCGGACTTCTGCCCTATGTCAGGGGCCGCCCGGGCCTCAGTGTCCGGCGCCGTCCACCACGCCCGCCCACTCCTCGAGCAGCGCCTGCGCGGAGGCGTCGTCGGGGCCTTCGGCCCACAGGTGCGTCACGGCTTCCGCCGGGTCCGGCAGGACCAGGGCCCACCGTCCGTCGGCCTCGACCACCCGCACCCCGTCGGTGGTGTCCACCTGCCGGTCTCCGGCCGCTTCCACGACCCGCCGCATGACGAGCCCCTTCACCGCCCACGGTGTCGGTACGTCGCGCTTGAGTACGTGCGCCCGCGGGATCCGGGCGTCGATCTGGCTCAGGGTGAGCTGGGTGCGCGCCACCAGGCCGAGCAGCTGCACGAAGGCCGCCGAGCCGTCGAAGACGCTGCTGAACTCCGGAACGATGAAACCGCCCCGGCCGTCTCCGCCGAAGATCGTGTTCTCGGCCCGCCCGACCCGGGTCAGGTCGTCGGGGGAGGTCGTCGTCCACTCCACCTGTGTGCCGTGGTAGGCCGCCACCTGTTCGGCGACGCGCGTCGTGGTCACCGGCAGCGCGACCTTGCCGCTGCGCTTCTCGGCGGCGACCAGGTCGAGCATGACCAGCAGCGCCCGGTCGTCCTCGATGATCCGCCCGCGCTCGTCGACCAGGGAGATGCGCTCGCCCACCGGGTCGAAGCGCACGCCGAACGCCGCCCGCGCCGAGGCGACGATCTCGCCCAGCCGCACCAGGCCGGCCCGCCGGGACTCGGCGCTCTCCGTCGGCCTGGACTCGTCGAGCCCGGGGTTGATCGTCAGGGCGTCCACTCCGAGCCGTCCCAGAAGGCTCGGCATGACGAGCCCGGCGCTGCCGTTGGTGGCGTCGACGACCACCTTGAGCCCGGCGTCGGCGATTCCCGTGGTGTCCACCCGCCGCAGCAGCGAGCCGGTGTACGCGTCGAAGACGCTGCCGGGGAACTGCAGGTCGCCGATCTCGCCGGGGAACGCGCGCCGGTACTCCTGACGGGCGTACACGCGGTCGAGCTTGCGCTGCTGCTGGAGCGAGAGGTCCGCGCCCCGTTCGTCGAGGAACATGATGTCGACGGAGTCCGGCACCCCCGGCGAGGTGCGTAGGACGATCCCGCCTGCGCTGCCTCTCGCGGTCTGCTGCCGCGCCACCGGCAGCGGCACGTTCTCCAGGTCGCGGACGTTGATCGCGCTGGCCTGCAGCGCGGAGATCACGGCCCGCTTGAGCGCTCGGGCGCCGCGGGAGTGGTCGCGGGCCGTGGTGACGATCGCACCCTTCTTCAGGGTGGTGGCGTACGCGCCGGCGAGCCGGACCACCAGCTCGGGGGTGATCTCGACGTTCAGGATTCCGGAGACTCCCCGCGCGCCGAAGAGGTGGGCCTGTCCGCGGGACTCCCAGATCACGGACGTGTTGACGAAGGCACCGGCCTCGATCGTCTTGAAGGGGTAGACGCGTACGTTCCCCTGCACGATCGATTCCTCACCGACGAGGCACTCGTCGCCGATGACGGCTCCGTCCTCGATCCGGGCCGCGCGCATGATGTCGGTGTTCTTGCCGATGACGCAGCCACGGAGGTTGCTGTGGGGGCCGATGTACACGTTGTCGTGGACGACCGCCCGGTGCAGGAAGGCCCCGCTCTTGACGACGACGTTCGATCCGATGACGGTGTGCTCGCGGATCTCCACGCCGGCTTCGATCTTGGCGTAGTCGCCGATGTAGAGCGGCCCGCGCAGCACGGCGTCCGGGCTGACCTCGGCTCCTTCGGCGACCCACACGCCGGGTGAGATCTCGAAGCCGTCCATCTCGACCTCGACCTTGCCTTCGAGCACGTCGGCCTGAGCCTTGACGTAGCTCTCGTGCGTGCCCACGTCTTCCCAGTAGCCCTCGGCCACGTAGCCGTAGATCGGCCGGCCTTCCTTCATCAGCTGGGGGAAGACGTCGCTGGACCAGTCGACCGAGACGTCGGGATCGACGTAGTCGAAGACTTCGGGCTCCATGACGTAGATGCCGGTGTTGACGGTGTCCGAGAAGACCTGCCCCCAGGTCGGCTTCTCCAGGAAGCGCTCGACCTTGCCTTCTTCGTCCACGATGGTGATGCCGAATTCCAGCGGGTTCGGTACCCGGGTCAGGCATACCGTGACGAGTGCGCCCTTCTCCTTGTGGAAGCGGATCAGGTCGGTGAGGTCGAAGTCGGTCAGCGCATCGCCGGAAATGACGACGAAGGCGTCATCCTTCAAGGCCTCCTCGGCATTCTTCACGCTGCCGGCGGTCCCGAGTGGCTTTTCCTCGTTGGCATAGGTGAGCTCCATCCCGAGCTCTTCGCCGTCCCCGAAGTAGTTCTTGACGAGCGACGCCAGGAACTGCACGGTTACCACGGTCTCGCTGAGCCCGTGGCGCTTGAGCAGCCTGAGTACGTGCTCCATGATCGGGCGGTTCGCCACCGGCAGGAGCGGCTTGGGCATGCTCGAGGTCATGGGGCGAAGGCGTGTGCCCTCGCCACCGGCCATCACGACGGCCTTCATGTCGGAAGAGTCCTCCTTGAGAGATGACAGTCGTGCCGACTCTCACCCGCCTCGTTCGGTGACTTCGCGACTCCTCCGCGTCATCCGGCGTCGGGCGGGCTCAATCGGCCGTGGCGTCAGCCTTCACCAGGCGGCGGACTTGAACCACGTAAAGGATTCCTGCCCACCAATAGAGGGTTGTACCCCATCCCGCGAACGCCCATCCGAAAACTGCAGCCAACCAGGCCAACCAGCCGCTTCCGTCACTGAGCAGGAGCAACGGGAAGGCGTACATCAGGTTGAAGGTCGCGGCCTTGCCGAGGAAGTTGACCTGGGGCGGCGGATATCCGTGGCGGCGCAGGATCCACACCATGACCAGCAACATCAGCTCGCGTGCGAGGAGAGCTCCGGTGAGCCACAGTGGCAGGATCTCGCGATAGGTCAGGCCGAACAGCGTGGACAGGATGTAGAGGCGGTCGGCGGCGGGGTCCAGCAGCCGGCCGAGCTTGCTGATCTGATTCCAGCGCCGGGCGAGCTTCCCGTCGAGGTAGTCGCTGATCCCGCTGAGCATGAGGACGGCAAGGGCCCATCCGTCGTGCTCGGCGAGGATCAGCCACAGGAACAGGGGCACGCCGGCCAGGCGAGCCATGCTCAGGATGTTGGGAATGGTGAAAATTCGGTCAGTCTGAACCCGAGTCTCCTGGACCTCCACCCGGGGGCCTCCACTGTGACGGTAGAAAACGGTCGTTCGATGCCCCCTGACCCTACAGGAGTCCACGCAGGTGTCCGGAACGCAGAAAAGCCCCGCACCAGAAGGTGCGGGGCTTTCCCACAATGATTGTTCGGCGGCGTCCTACTCTCCCACAGGGTCCCCCCTGCAGTAC
>NZ_JBVJFK010000016.1:0-195899 GCF_055587885.1 Streptomyces sp. NPDC046349 | reverse complement strand
CATCATCCTGATCCTCGCCGTCGGCATCGCCATCGACCTGCTCATCTTCAGCCCGATCGAACGCCACGTCCTGCGCAGCCGCGGCCTCCTGGTGAGGAGCTGAAGCGCATGTCGCCCGCACTGCTGGTCATCGCCCACGGCAGCCGCGATCCGCGGCACGCCGCGACCGTGCACGCCCTCACCCGGCGGGTGCGGGCGCTGCGGCCCGGACTGCGCGTGGAGACGGCCTTCCTGGACTTCAACGCCCCGCGGGTCGAGCAGGTGCTGTCGGCGCTGCACGCCGACGGCGTCCGCGACGTGGTGGCCCTGCCGCTGCTGCTGACCCGGGCCTTCCACGCGAAGGCCGACATCCCGGCGGCGCTGTCGGACGCGCTGACCCGCCTGCCGGGCCTCTCGGTCACGGTGGCGGACGTCCTCGGCCCGTCCCCGCTGCTCGTCGAGGCGCTCGAACGCCGGCTGTCCGAAGCCGGCCTCACCCCGGCGGACCGCGCCACCACCGCGGTGGTGCTCGCGTCCGCCGGTTCCACAGACCCGGAGGCGATCGCAGTGATCGCTGAAATCGCGCGGGAGTGGCGGCACACCGGTTGGTGCGCCGTGCGGCCTGCGTTCGCCTCCGCCGCTCTGCCCCGTACGGAGGACGCCGTACGGACCCTGCGCGCCGAGGGTTTCGACCGGGTGGCGGTGGCGCCGTACGTCATCGCCCCCGGCCGGCTCCCGGACCGCATCGCGGCCGGCGCCGGGGCAGCGGGCGCCGACGTCGTGGCGGACGTCCTGGGCGCCGCCCCGGAACTGGCCCGCCTGCTGCTGCGCCGCTACGACGCGGCCGCCGCGGCGCCCGCCCGGCTCCCGGCCCTGACGGCCTGACCGCTGCGATCAGCAGCACCTGCGGGTGAGCCGCGGGGGTTCGGGCCCGCGCTCCGGGCACGGGCGCCGCGCAGACCACGGCGGCCGGGCGCCGACCTGCAGCGTCCTACGCCCGGGCCGCGGCCTCGTCGGCCAGGGCCGTCAGGTCGGCGATGGACATCGCGCCCGGCGGCAGACCCTCCCGGGCGAAGATGTTCGCCGCGTGCCGCAGCACGTCGTTGACCGGGGTGGGTACCCCGTGCAGCCGGCCCAGCAACGAGATCTCCCCGTTGAGGTAGTCCGCCTCCACAGAGCCCGTACCGCGCGCCAGGCTCTGCCAGGACGATCCGCCCCGCACGCCCGGCGGCTGCTCGACCTTCCCGTCGCGGGCCTGCGACTGCTCCGCGTCGGAGGCGTAGGCGGTGCCGGCCGCCCCGAAGGCGGCCTTCGCCTCGCGGACGGCCCGCAGCAGCAGCGCCGCCTTGGCCGGATCCGGCTCCGGACCGGTCGTCGCCTGGATCGCGTTGCCGAGGTTCCCCAGCAGCTTCGCGTACTTCCACCGCATGACGTCCTCGACCGGCGGGGCCTCGAAGCCGGCCTTGGCGAGGTCCGCCGCGACGGTCCGGGCGAGGGTGTCCGTGCCGCCGGCGGCACGGCCCAGGTGCAGGATTCCGGTCAGCGGGGTGCACAGTGCCGAGACCACGCCCGGCTCCAGGAAGGTGGCGGGCAGCCAGACGCACACCCCGTACACGCGCGCGAAGCGCCGCAGCGCCAGCCGCTCGCTCTCCACGCCGTTCTGTGCGCAGAGCACCGGCAGCCGCTGTGCGGCCGTGCCTCCGCCCGCGACCTCCGCGTCGCCCCACGCGTCGAGCGCCGCGATCGCGTCCTGGGTCTTCACCGCCAGCAACAGCACGTCGTCCGGGCGCAGTTCGCCCATCTCGTCGGGGCCGGTGACCACCGGCAGCCGGTGCACCCGGCTCCCGTCCGCCGTCGTGAGCCGCAGCCCGTCGGCCCGCAGGGCCGCCGCGTGCGCGCCGCGCGCGACGAGGACGACCTCGCCGCCCGCCTCCGCGAGCCGTCCGCCGATGGTGGCGCCCACGGCGCCCGCGCCGATGATGATGTACCGCATGCCGACGAGCCTGGCACACCCCGCCGGCACCGTCGCCCCCGGGGCCGGTGGCCGGTGCTCCGTCGGCCCCGGCCAGGATCTTGCATGGATGCGGACGGAGAGGCCGTGACCGAGGCGGTCGCGTGCGAGATGCAGTTGATGGGCCCGGGCGTGCGGACGTCGCGGGTCCTGGCGGACCGGCTCCTCGACCCGGAGTTCGTCGAGGTGGGCGCCTCGGGGCGCAGGTGGGACCGGGAGGCGATGCTCGCGGCCCTGCCGGGCCTGGAGGGCGGCGCCGAGGACGGGCCGCTGTACGAGCCCGCCGGTATGACGGGGGTCGAACTGGCGCCGGGGGTGGTGCACCTCACGTACGAGACCGTGATCGACGGGCGGCGGGCGCGCAGGAGTTCGATCTGGCGGACGTCCGACGAGGGGTCCGGATGGCGGATGTACTACCACCAGGCCACCCCGGTGCCGGACGCGTAGACACCGGGTCAGGGGCCGGTCAGCTCCACGAGCTTGGCGACGGTGTTCCAGTTGCGGGTGGTCACGTCGATGCCCTTGACGACGGCGGGCTTGGCGAGGGCCTCGGCCAGCTTGGAGCGGCCGAGGCCGTCGGGGGCGTAGAGGTAGAGGACGCGGTCGCCGAGCCGGTACTCCTCGGGGAGGAACGCGGCCCCGTCGAGCGCGGCGAAGCGCTCCGGGCCGGGCTGCTCGGAGAAGAAGGTGGCGTGGAGCTGCCTGCCCTCCAGCTCCGCGGCCGGGAAGGGGCACGCCTCCGCGACGGCGCGCAGATACGCGCCGTCCACCACCAGGCACGCGACCCGGAAGCCGAAGTGGGCCTCGATGGCCGCCTCCAGTTCCCGGGCGAGCGCCACCGGATCGGTCTGCGCACTGCTGAAGACCGCGTTGCCGCTCTGCAGGTACGTCTGCACGTCGCCGTGCCCGAGTCCCTCCAGGACCGCGCGCAGTTCCGCCATCGGGACCTTCTTGCTGCCGCCGACGTTGATCCCGCGCAGCAGTGCGGCGTACTTGGTCGTCGCCGTGGCCTTCTTGGTCATGGGGGCCACCTTAGGGGGTGTCCGCGGGATCATGGCCGGGCCGGGGCGTCCGCCCCTGATGCCCCGGAAGCCCTGGGCCGCGCCGGAACAGTTCCGCCTCGATGAGGTCGGCGGCCTGGCGTGTGCCTCCCTCGGCGGCCATCCCGGCCCGGATCTCCTCGGCGCGGGCGGCGACCGCGGGGTCGGCGACGAGGGCGAGGACCGCCTCCCGGAGGGTGGCCGCGTCCGCGTCGGCCATCGGGACGTGCCGGGCGACGCCCAGGGCGGCCAGCATGTCGGCGTTGCCGAACTGGTCGACGGCCTGGGGGACGGCGACCATCGGGGTGGCGGTGGCGAGCCCCTCCTGACTGCCGCCGGCGCCCGCGTGGGTGATGAAGGCGTCGGCCTGGCGCAGGATGTCCAGCTGGGGGACCCAGCGGTGGACCTCCACGTTGGCGGGGACCTCGCCGAGGTCGGCCTCGTCGGTGAACTTGCCGATCTGCAGGACGACGTACCAGTCGGGCAGGTCGGCGAAGGCGTCGATGCAGGCGCGGTAGAAGGCGGGCTGCTTGGTGAAGGCCGAGCCGAGCGAGACCAGGACGACCTTCTTGCCGCGGGCGGCCTCCGGCCTGTTCCAGGTGCCCTGGGTGGCGCTGCGGTCGCCCTGGCAGGCGCCGACGAAGGTGTGGACGGACGTGTCGACGCGGTCGGCGTGGGGCTGGAGGGCCCTGGGGATCAGGACGAGACTGCGGCGGGGGCGGCTCTGGAGGCGTTCGATCTGGCCGTCGAGGCCGTTCTCGGTGAGCCAGGCGGTGAACCGGGCGTAGTACGCCTGCCCGCGCTCGGAGGCCTTCAGGCCGGCGAACATCGGCTCGGCCACCTCCTCCTCGTAGCCCTCCCACGCGACGAGGTTCGGGGAGAGGGAGACGGCCGGCACGCCCCAGCGGTGGGCGAGCACGGGCGCCGGGTAGGAGGTGATGTCGTGGATGACGAGGTCCGGTTCGTCGCCCTCGAAGGCTGCGGCGAGCTGCGGGAGGACCTGGACGGCGTCGTCCAGGAAGGGCTCCAGGTTGTCGATGAGTTCGGTGCCCCAGGCCTCGGGCTCGTCGTCGGTGGGGAGGGTGGAGGTGTAGATCACGGGCGTGGCGCCGGTCTCGGCGACCTTCTCGGCGAAGCCGGCGGGGATGGCGTAGCTGACGCGGTGGCCCCGGGCGACGAGCTCACGGATCACCTCGATGCTCGGGTTCACGTGCCCGTGGGCGGCGATGGAGAACATGGCGATGTGGGCGGGCTTGGCGGAGGTCATGATCCGACTTTAACGAGACGATACGTCTCGTGCAAGCTTTTTCGGGCTACTGCGGCGGCCCCGTGGGGTCGGCGGGGGCGGACGGAGCCGCGGGCACGGCCGAGTCGGCGGAATCGGCCTCGGCCGGGTCGGGGGCGCGGCAGGGAGCCAGCACGCGCTCGACGTCGAGGGCGAGCGAGTCGAGCCAGGTCTGGGCGGCGAAGAACTCCGAAGGGGCGACGACCTCCGGCACCTGCGACGCACCGCCCGTCGCGGCCCCTCCGTCCGCTGCGGCCATCGGCGCGCCGGTCCTGTCGACGGCGTCCACCCCGATGGCGGTCCCGGGGGGCCCACCGACGGCGGGCCCGTCGGCGGCGCACCCGCCGTCGCGCGTCCCGTCCGCCGACGGGATCGCGGCCGACGACGGGATCGCGGCCGACGACGGGTTGGCGGCCGACGACGGGATGGCGGCCGCATGCTGCGCCGCACCCCTCATACGGGAGGCCACACCAGCCGCCCGGCCGGTGAGCCGCTCCCCGTTGCACGGCCCGAGGTCCGGGCCGGCACGGGCGAGGAGCCTCCGCGAGCCCCAGAGCACGTGGTGCCCCGTGATCATGGCGGCCTGCCAGTCGGGCGCACCGGCCGCGGGCGCCCGCGGCTCGCTCTGCCGCTGCGCGTAGGCGCTCTCCGCAAGCGAGAGCGCGAGCTGGAGCGCCCGGTCGTCGGGGGCGGTGTCCCGCCTGCCGGCGACCACGGCGGCCGTGGTCCTCTCGACCGTCTCGGCCTCTCGCGCCAGCAGCACCGCGACCGCGCGGTGCAGCTCGGACTGCGCCCCCCGCGGCCAGGCGAGCAGTCCGAACACGACGCCGATCATGCTGCCGATGATCACGTCCATGAGCCGGACTTCGGCCAGCCGCCAGGTCACGGGCGCCAGTTGCGCGAAGGCGAAGGACACCACGAGGGTGAACATGCCCTGGGCCCAGCCCACGCCCCGGGCCGGTCCCACCATGAAGGCGACGAGCATCACCAGCGGCAGGACGACGGCGTAGACGGTGGTGTGGCCGCCGACCAGGACCAGGACCCCGGCGGCCAGGAGCGCGCCGAGCAGGGTCCCGGCGAGCGCCTGGCGGACGGTCGCCTTCGTCTGGGAGACCGTGGTGCGGGTCAGACTGAGGACGGCCAGCATCGCCCAGAAGCCGTGGGGCAGCGACTCCACGCCGGCGAGCGTGCGGGCGGCCGCGAGCGCGAGGCTGATCCGGACGGCGTTCTGGAAGTGCACGGAGCGGGGCCCGGCGTGCGCTGCCAGCCGGTGCCACCACAGGCGTGGCGCGAGCCGGCCGGCGTACCAGAACCGGCCGGAGTCGGTCCCGGGCGGCAGCGGGGCGCGCCTGCCCCGGACCGCCAGCTCGGCGGCGGTCGCGAAGGCGACGGCGGCGTCCGCCACCTCCAGCAGTGCCGCCCGGCGGCGGCCGCGCACCTCGGCCACCGGCTGCGCCTCCCGTTCGGCCGCCTCCCGCACCTCTTCCCGCAACCGCCGCAGGGCGGCGGCCTCGTCGGTCGCGCGGCCCGTCCCCGCCAGCAGGGCCCCGGTCTCCGCGGCGGACCGGCCGACGGCCTCCAGCAGCTCCAGTCCGGTCTGGTGCGGCGGCCGCCCCGGGGGCGGCGGGGGCAGGGCCACCAGCCGGCCGAGCAGGGTGCGCGCCCCGAGGCCGGTGTGGGCGAGGGCGCGGTCGCGCAGGCCAGGCCCGGCGGGGCGTTCGGCCTCCTCCACGTGGAGGGGGCGCAGCGACTCGCCGGTCGTCCGGGCGGCCTCCACCTCGGCCGGTGGCAGCGTGTACGGGGCGCGGCCCAACTCGGCGGCGAAGCGGGCGGCGGTGCCGGCCGCCCCTGCGGCCAGCTCCCGGTAGGTGGTGCCGCGCGGCTCGGGGAGGATGAACTTCTCGGCGAGGACGAGCAGGATCAGGCCGAAGGTCGCGCCCCCCAGCCGTTGGCCGAGGGTGTCCGGTGCGTAGGGCGGGAAGCACGGCAGGATGTAGAGCAGTTGGAGGCCGGGGGCGGCGCCCGCCGCCCGGGGTCCGGCCGCGGCCACGAAGGCGACGGCGAAGCCGAAGAACAGCATCCCTGCCACTGCGGCCCAGGTCCGTACCGCGAGGAAGGTGCCGGCGGTCAGCAGCACCCACACCACGGGCAGGGTCCTGACCAGCACGGCGGCGCGCTGGTCGCCGGTGCCGGGGATGCGGGAGAGGGCGGCCATCGAGACCACCGCGAAGAGGCCGTACGTCGCGGCCACGGGGCGGTCCAGCCCGTACAGGCACACGTAGAACACGCCGCACGCGCAGAGGGTGGTGCGGATCGCGCGCCGCGTCACGCCGCTGGGGCCGCGGCCTGCGCTCACGTCCTTTTCGGCACCCACCACTCCAGCATCGGGCCGCCCACCACAGGCCACCACCCGTCGGCCCGGCGTGCCGGCCCGCAGCTCGGAGGGTTCAATGAATGAACAGGCATTTATTAATGGGGAGGTGGCCGGTCGTGGCACGCCCGCGCGGGATCGAGGACGCGGTGATCCTCCAGGCCGCGGCCCGGGTCATGGGCCGGGTGGGGCCGTCGGGGCTCACTCTGGCGGCCGTGGCCGGCGAGGTCGGCCTGGTGCCCGGCACCCTCGTGCAACGGTTCGGGTCCAAGCGCGGTCTGCTGCTGGCGCTCGCCGACCGGTCCGCCGAGGAGGCGGGCGGGCTGGCCGCCCGGGCGCGCACGGCGCAGCCGTCCGCGCTCGGGGCCCTGGCGGCACTGGTGTCGCAGTCCCTGGCGGGGATGGACACGCCGGAGAGCTTCGCCCATCACCTGGCGTTCCTGTGCACGGACCTCACCGATCCGCAGCTGTACGAACGGGCCCTGGCCGTTCACCGGGCCCAAAGGCGGGCGATCGAGGACCTGCTGGCCGAGGCCGCCGACGCGGGCGAGCTCCGCTCCGGGACGGACGTCGCGGCCCTGGCCGGCACCGTACAGGCGATCACCGCCGGCGCGGGCCTGACCTGGGCCGTCGAACGCCGCGGCAGCCTCGCCGAGCGGCTGCGCCGCGAGCTGGACGCCGTACTGCGCCCCCATTTCCCGACCGGCACACGCCACCGCCGCGAACCGGAGGAATCATGACGACCGACCCCCGCCCGCTGGCCGGCAAGGTAGCCCTGGCGGCCGACCCGCAGATCATGGCCAAGACCGGCCGGGCCCTGGCGACGTGGGGCCTGTACCAGGAGTACGGGTTCACCGACGCCGACGGCACCCGGCCCGACTTCGCCGCCCACTGGGCGAAGAGCCTGGAGGCGGTGCACGGCCCGCTCGGCGACCCCCTCTGACCGGGCCGTCCCGGACCGCCTCGTCCGGGCGGTGGTAGAACAGCCGCATGGACGAGGCGCGGGCGAGGGACGTGGTGACGGCGGCGGGCCTGGCCGGGGGCGGGGCCGCGGAGCCCGCCCTGTTGGCGCTCGGCGAGAACGCCGTGTTCGCCGTCGGCGGCCTCGTGGTCAAGGTGGGCCGGGAGGCCGCGCTGCTGGAGCGGGCCGAGCGGGAACTGGCGGTGGCGGACTGGTTCGCCGCGTCCGGCATCCCGGCCGTCCGCGCGGCCGAGCCGACGCCGCGACTGGTGGGCGGACATCCGCTGACCCTGTGGCACCGGCTGCCGGACGCGGTGCGGCCCGCGGGGCCCGAGGACCTGGCGGTGCTGCTGCGGGCCGTCCACGCCCTGCCCGAACCGCCGTTCACCCTGCCGGCCCGGGACCTGCTGGGCGGGGTGGAGCGGTGGCTGCGGCTGGCGGGGGACGCCATCGACCCGGCCGACGCGGCGTACCTGCGCTCCCGCCGCGACGGCTACGCGGACGAGGTGGCGGGCCTGTCCCCGCATCTGACGCCGGGCCCGGTCCACGGTGACGCCCTGCCCCGCAACGTCCACGTCGGCCCGGACGGCCCGGCCCTCGTCGACCTGGAGACCGTGTCGGCGGACCTTCGCGAACACGACCTGGTGGTGATGGCCCTCTCCCGCGACCGGTACGGGATGCCCGCCGGGCAGTACGAGGCCTTCGCGAGGACGTACGGATGGGACGTGCGCGACTGGGAGGGCTGCGCGGTCCTGCGCGGCGCCCGCGAGACGGCCAGCTGCGCCTGGGTCGCCCAGCACGCTCCCGGCAACCCGGGCGCCCTGGCCGAGTTCCGGCGGCGCGTGGCCTCCCTCAGAGACGGCGACCCGCGGGCGCAGTGGCATGCGTTCTAGCGCTCAAAGCAGTGGTGGGCACAGCGACGGCCTGCGAATATCTACGGATGATCACACTCTCCGACGATCTCGGACACCTTTCCTACGTCGTGACCGGCGACGGACCGCCCGTCGTACTCGTGCACGCCGGAATCGCCGACCACCACATGTGGGACGCGGTCGTCCCCGCCCTCGCGGAACGGCACACCGTCATCCGCTACGACCTGCGGGGCTTCGGGCAGTCCGCCCCGCCGAGCGGACCGTTCAGGGAGACCGACGACCTGCGCCGCCTCCTGGACCACCTCGGGCACGAGCGCGTCCGGCTCGTGGGCGCGTCCTGGGGCGGCCGGGTGGCCGTGGACTTCACCCTGACCCACCCGGACCGGGTCCACTCCCTCGCGCTGCTGGCCGCGCCGTGGCCGGGGTACGACTGGTCCGCGGAGATGATCGCCTACGACGAGGCGGAAACTCAGGCCCTCGCCTCGGGCGACCTGGACGCCGCCGTCGCCACGAACCTGGACATGTGGGTACGCGGTCCGGCCCGCGCGTGGGAGGACGTCGCCACCGGACTGGCCGACCGGCTCCGCGAGCCGATCCGCACGTCGCTGGTGAACCAGGACGTCGTCGGGGAGCACTCCCAGGGCGTCGTCCGGGGCGACCTGTCCGGCATCCGCGTCCCCACCCTGGTCGGGATCGGCAAGCTCGACGTCGCGGACTTCCAGGACATCGCCCGGCGCTACGCCGCCGAGATCCCCGGCGCCACCCTGGTCGAGTTCCCGGCGGCCGCCCACCTCATCGCGTTGGACTCGCCCGCCGAACTCACCTCGGCGCTGGCCCCGTTCCTCGCCCGCTGACGACTGCGGCCCGTCCCTCGCGCCGGCCGGAACCGGCGGGCGCCCAGGGGCGGGCCGCGGCGGTCCGCCGGACGTCGAGCCGGGTAGCCCGCCACCGCCCCGTCCGGCCGGGTCCGGTCAGGCCGGAACCAGGTCGCGCAGGGGCCAGGCGGTGTCGATCACCGCGTCCGGCGCGCCCTGGCGGCGCAAGTAGGACTGGAAGTCCCGGGCCCAGCGGGCGTGCCAGGTGCCCTGTTGGGCATGCAGGTCGGCCGGGGTCAGCTCGGCCACCTGCGGGTGCCGCTCGGCTATCGCCCGGGCCACATGGACGGCCGCCAGCGCGTCCGCGCCCGCGTCGTGCGCCGACTCCAGCGTGACCCCGTACACCCCGCAGACCGCCTCCAGGGTCCGCTTGCCGCGACGGAAGCGGTCCACGGCCCGGTCGATGGTCAGCGGGTCCACGACCGGACCGGTACGCGCCCCGCCCAGCCGGTCGGCCAGCGAGGGCAGCCCGTGCCGGGCCAGTTCGGCGCTCAGCAGCGTGAGGTCGAACGCCGCGTTGTAGGCGACGACCACCGCTCCCGTACGCCAGTGCGCGACCAGCGCCTCCGCGACCTCGTCGGCGACCTCCCGAGCCGGGCGGCCCTCCGCGACCGCCCGCTCCGTGCTGATCCCGTGGATGGCCGAGGCCCCCTCCGGGATCGGTATCCCCGGATCCGCCAGCCAGCCGCGCCGTTCGTGCACCGCACCGCCGCGCACCTCCACCACGGCCGCCGTCACGATCCTCGACTCGCCCGGCTCCGTGCCGGTCGTCTCCAGGTCGAACCCGATCAGCACCCGGCCGTGCCAGTCCCCCGCACCGCGCTGGTCCTCCACCCCGTGTCCCTCCCCCGTACACCTTCGGTCAACGGGTTTCAGCCTGCCACGGGCCACTGACAAGCCCGGCGACGCCCCCTGCCGGGAGGTGCTCACGACACCGGACGGGAGTCCTCCCACATCGACTCGAACTCCTCCCGATAGGTCGCGAAGAGTCCGTGGTCCGCGTCCTTGGGCACTCCGCGGCCGCCGCCGCGCAGCACCAGCACGGGCGATTCCATGCCGCGTGCCCGCCGCAGGTACGACTGGACCACCGCGATGCCCGAGGCCTGCCCCTCCACCAGGTAGGCGGTGAAGCGCGGTGTCTCGTCGAAGACGTGGATCTCGAAGCGCGAGGGGTCCCGCAGGCCCGCCCGGACCCGCCGCACGTGCAGGATGTTCATCTCGACCGAACGGCTCAGCTCGCCCTTGCGCAGCCCCAGCTCCCGCTCGCGCCGCTTGACCGCGCTGCTCGCCGGGTTCAGGAACAGCAGCCGCACCCGGCACCCGGCCTCCGTCAGCCGGACGAGTCTTCGCCCCGAGAAGTTCTGCACCAGCAGGTTGAGCCCTATCCCGATGGCGTCGAGCCGCCGCGCGCCCCCGAAGAGGTCCTCCGCCGGCAGGTTGCGCTGGAGGCGCACCCGGTCCGGGTGGACCGAGACGACGTCCGCGTACCGGTCGCCCACCAGGTCCTCGACGGCGTCGATCGGCAGCCGGTCCGCGGCGGGGCTGCCGGAGCCCCCGCCCAGCACCTCCAGCAGCCGCGCCGAGGCCCGCTCCGCCTGCTCCAGCACGGGCCGCGACAGCGCCCGGTTGCGGGAGACCACGTTGCGGGTGACCTCCAGCTCGTCCAGGGCCAGCTCGATCTCGCGGCGGTCGTCGAAGTACGGCTCGAAGCAGGGCCAGTGCTGGACCATCAGCTCCCGCAGCTGGGGCAGGGTCAGGAAACTCAGCACGTTGTCGTCGGCGGAGTCGAGCAGATAGCCCTTGCGTCGGCTGACCTCGCGCACGGCCACGGCCCGCTGCACCCACTCCTGCCCGGCGGGCCCGGCGGCCGCCACGACCCAGTCGTCCCCGCCGTGCACCGGTTCGTAGATCGGCCGCAGCACCGCGCCGACCACCGACCGCAGCCGCTGCTCGATCAGGTTGAGCCAGATGTACGCCCGGCCGGCCCGCTGGGCACGGGTACGGACCTCGCTCCAGGCGTCCGCGCCCCAATCCAGTTCGGCGCCGGCCCGCGCGCTCCCGGCCTCCGCCGGCCCGCCCGCAAGGGAGACCGCCCCTGCCGGCACCCCCGTCGGCGCCCCGCCGGGGACACCACCTGGGGCGTCCGCCGGGCCACCCTCGTGACTGCTGTCACCAGGGGGCAGCTCCAGACCTCCCGAGCTCACCCGTGCACCGCCTTCTGCGTCTGGACGCCCGTCTCCAGTGATCACGGAAGGGTATCCCGCGCGCGCCGCCCGGTGCAGCCCGATGGCCCGCACACGGACCGTCCATTGACCCATTATCGGATGCGCGTACAGTCCGCTGACCCGCATATCAGCTCTGCGGGTCACCCGGTAGGACCACTCCCAAGTCCGCGCGTGCGGCCCCTCTTTCGGGGAAGATCTGGCAGTGACGCGGTCCACGCCGGATCATCCGGGAGTCTTCGATACCGAGGGAAGAGTCGTTGTCTATGCAGGTCTGGCCGGGACAGGCGTATCCCCTCGGCGCCACGTACGACGGCGCCGGCACCAACTTCGCGGTCTACTCAGAGGCCGCTCGGCGCATCGAGCTGTGCCTCCTCCACGACGACGGTTCCGAGACCGCCGTCGAACTGCGGGAGACGGACGCCTTCGTCCGCCACGCGTACCTGCCCGGCGTCATGCCGGGGCAGCGCTACGGCTTCCGCGTGCACGGCCCCTACGAGCCCGAACGCGGGCGTCGCTGCAACGCGGCGAAACTGCTGCTGGACCCGTACGCGCGGGCGATCAGCGGCCGGGTGGACTGGAACGAGGCGGTGTACGGCTACCACTTCGGCCGCCCCGATTCCCGCAACGACCTGGACTCCGCCCCGCACACCATGAGCTCGGTGGTGGTGAACCCGTACTTCGACTGGGCCAACGACCGGCCGCCGCGGCACGAGTACCACCACACCGTGCTGTACGAGGCCCACGTCAAGGGCCTGACCATGCGTCATCCGGACCTGCCCGAGGAACTGCGCGGCACGTACGGGGCGCTCGCGCACCCGGCGGTCATCGGCCACCTCGCCAAGCTCGGGGTGACGGCGCTGGAGCTGATGCCGGTGCACCAGTTCGTCAACGACCACCGGCTGGTCAACGACGGGTTGAGCAACTACTGGGGCTACAACACGATCGGCTTCTTCGCTCCGCACAACGGCTATGCCTCCGGCGACCGCGGCCAGCAGGTGCTGGAGTTCAAGTCGGCCGTGCGGGCCCTGCACGAGGCGGGTATCGAGGTGATCCTCGACGTGGTCTACAACCACACCGCCGAGGGCAACCACCTGGGCCCGACGCTGTCCTTCCGGGGGCTGGACAACGCCTCGTACTACCGGCTGGCGGAAGACCCTCGGCACTACATGGACACCACGGGCACCGGGAACTCGCTGCTGATGCGCTCCCCGCACGTGCTCCAGCTGATCATGGACTCGCTGCGGTACTGGGTCACCGAGATGCACGTGGACGGCTTCCGCTTCGACCTCGCGGCGACGCTGGCCCGCCAGTTCCACGAGGTGGACCGGCTGTCGTCGTTCTTCGACCTGGTCCAGCAGGACCCGGTGGTCAGCCAGGTGAAGCTGATCGCGGAGCCTTGGGACCTGGGCGAGGGCGGCTACCAGGTGGGCAACTTCCCGCCGCTGTGGACGGAGTGGAACGGCAAGTACCGCGACACCGTGCGGGACTTGTGGCGCGGGCAGCCCCGCACGCTCGCGGAGTTCGCGGGACGGCTCACGGGATCCTCCGACCTCTACCAGGACGACGGGCGGCGCCCGCTGGCGTCCATCAACTTCACCACCTGCCACGACGGGTTCACCCTGAACGACCTCGTTTCGTACAACGAGAAGCACAACGAGGCCAACCGGGAGGGCAACCGGGACGGCGAGAGCCACAACCGGTCGTGGAACTGCGGGGTGGAGGGCCCGACCGAGGATCCGGAGGTCCTGGCGCTGCGCGAGCGGCAGATGCGCAACTTCACGGCCACCCTGCTGCTGTCGCAGGGGGTGCCGATGCTCAGCCACGGCGACGAGTTCGGCCGCACGCAGAACGGCAACAACAACGCCTACTGCCAGGACAACGAACTGTCCTGGGTGGGCTGGCCGGAGCCCGGCAAACCGGCGCCGTCACTGCTGGAGTTCACCCGCCGGATGGTGTGGCTGCGCCGCGACCACCCGGTCTTCCGGCGGCGCCGGTTCTTCCACGGCCGGCCGGTGGAGGGCACGCACGACGAGCTCTCGGACATCGCCTGGTTCACCCCGCACGGCGAGGAGATGCGGGCGCGCGACTGGCAGGCCCAGCACGCGCGGGCCATGACGGTGTTCCTCAACGGGGAGGCGATCTCCGAGCCGGGCAGCCGCGGGGAGCGGATCACCGACGACTCGTTCCTGCTGATGTTCAACGCGGGTGCGGAACCCCAGGACTTCACCGTTCCGCCGGGGCACGGCGCGCAGTGGCGGCTGGTGGTGGACACGTCCCGGCCGGACGTACTGCCACCCGGCACGGGGCCGCAGTACGCGGCCGGCGACCGGGTGGCGCTGACGGGGCGGTGTCTGGTGGTGCTTCAGCGGCCGGCGTAGGCGGCGTCCGGGACCGGAGGCCGGCCCGGCCCGGCGGCCGGTCCGCCGGGCGGTGCCGCGGCCGGGGCGTGCGTACGGGCGGCGGGCACACGGGTGACGAGGGCGAGGGTGAGGCAGAGCGCCGCCGCCCCCACGGCCACGGCGAAGGACCCGCTCGGGCCGTACCGCTCGGCGAGGCGCCCGGCGACGACGAGCGCCGCGGCCTGCCCGGCCACCAGGCTGCTGGCGGCGAAGGCCATCGAGGTGGCGAGCCGGTCCGGTTCCACGGCCCGCTCGGTGAGCGCGAACGCGGTGATCAGGTGGGGTGCGTAGGCGGCGCCGAGCACGGTGACGACCGCGTACAGCGGCCACAGGCTGTCGGTGACGAGCAGGGGCACGGAGAGCAGGAGGGCGGCGCCGGTCGCCACCCGCCAGCGCAGCCGCAGGCCGAAGCGGGGCGGCAGCGCGCCGAGCGCGAGGCCGGCGGCGGCGCTCACGACGCCCATCGCGGAGTAGACGACGGCGGCCTGGTCCGGGACGCCCAGACGGATGGTGAGCGCGGTGATGCCGGCCTGGCAGGCTCCGAACATCATGCCCTGGAGGGCGAGGGAGCCCCGTACGGCGTAGACCACGGCGGGCGGCCGGACCCGGCTTCCCGTACGCCGTTCGCGCCCCGCGGAGCCGGCGGTGGCGGAGGCGGTCGGGTGCAGGGCGAAGGCGCTGCCGAAGACGGCGACGAGGCCTGCCGCACCGGCCAGGGCGATCGCCGGGTGTGCGATCAGCGCGGCGAGTCCGACCAGGGCGGGTCCGAAGACGAAGGAGACCTCGTCCAGGGTGCCTTCGAGTGCGTGCACGGCCCCGACGACGCCCTCGTCGGCCTTGGCGCGGTGGGCGAGGGCGACGGAGCGGGTGCGGGCGAGCGGACCGATCAGCGGCACGGAGGCGCCGGTGAGGGCGCCGACAGCGGCGAGCGGGAGGGTCGCGAGGTGGGTGAGCGCCCCGGTGACCAGGGCGGCGGTGGCGACGGCGTTGACCGCGGCGGCGGCCAGGACGACGGGCCGCTGTCCGTGCCGGTCGGCGAGCCGGCCGAGGACGGGTCCGAAGAGGACCTGTCCGATGGAGAGCGCGCCTGCGACGATGCCGGCGGTGGCCAGGGAGCCGCTGGTCCGGGCGACCAGCAGGAAGCTTCCGAACTGGGACATCGCGACGGGCAGGCGGGCGAGGAAGGAGACGAGCGGGAGTAGGGGCCCGGTCAGGGCGATGACTCTTCGATAGGTGTTGACGGTTCCAGCCACTTGATCGACATTAACCCGGCGCAGTCACTCGGATGCATTGGGTCATGGCACGGAATCCGGCAGGCTGGGTACGTACGTTCTCATGAGCCAGCCGCGCCCGACCCCCGCATCGGAATCTGATGTTCCGAAACCCGTCGCCCCGGCGTCGACCTACCGTCTCCAACTGCGCCCGGAATTTCCCTTCGCGGCGGCCGAGGCGGCCGTGCCGTACCTCGCCTCGCTCGGCGTGTCGCACCTGCACCTCTCCCCCGTCCTGGAGGCGGTGCCCGGATCGGCCCACGGGTACGACGTCACCGACCACTCTCGCGTACGGGCCGAGCTGGGCGGGGAGCCCGGCCTGCGGGCCCTGGCCCGCTCCGCCCGGGAGCGCGGGCTCGGCCTGGTCCTCGACATCGTGCCCAACCACATGGCCGTCCCCACGCCGCTGCGGTTGAACCGGCCGCTGTGGGAGGTACTGCGGGAGGGGCCCGACTCGCCGTACGCGCGCTGGTTCGACATCGACTGGGAAGCCGGCGGCGGGCAGGTGGTGCTCCCGCTGCTCGCCGGGCCGCTGGACTCCTGCGACCTGCGGGTCGACGGCGGGGTGCTGCGCCACGGGGAGCAGGAGTTCCCGCTGCGGAAGGGGACCGAGGGCCTGGCGCTCCCCGAGCTGCTGGCCGCGCAGTGGTACCGGCCGGCCTGGTGGAGGGAGACCGCCGCCGCGCTCAACTACCGCCGCTTCTTCACCATCTCGGAGCTGATCGGGGTCCGGGTGGAGGACCCGGACGTGTTCACGGCCACGCATGCGAAGGTGCTGGAGCTGGTCCGCGACGGGGTCGCGCAGGGCTTGCGGATCGACCACGTGGACGGCCTGGCCGACCCGGAGGAGTACCTGGGCCGGCTGCGGGCCGCAGCCGGCGACCACTGCTGGGTGGTGGTCGAGAAGATCCTGGCCCGCCACGAGCGGCTGCCGGCCGGATGGCCGGTGGCGGGGACCACCGGGTACGACGCGCTGCACCGGGTCGACGGGGTGTTCACCGACCCCGAGGGCACGGCTGAACTGGCGGCCCGGTACGGGGAGTCCACCGGCCTGCCGCGGTGGCCGGAAACCGCCCGGGCCTGTGCGCGGGAGGTGCTGACCGGCGACCTGGCCGCCGAACTGGGGGCGCTGGAGCGCCGGGCCGGCAGCGAACTGGCCGGCGCCGTACGCGAACTGCTGATCGCCTTTCCCGTCTACCGGCCCTATCCCGGTGAGCCCGGGCTGCCGCCGCAGGCGCTGGAGCAGGCGGCCGAGCTGGCCGGTCCGGCCGCGGTGGCCGGCGTACGGGACCTGCTGCTGCGGGATCCGGCCTTCGCCGCCCGCTTCGCCCAGACCTCGGCGGCCCTGCGCGCCAAGTCCCTGGAGGACCGGGCCTTCTACCGGTACGCGCCGCTGCTGTCGGCCACCGAGGTGGGCGGGGAGCCGGGGCGACCGGCGGTGTCGCCCGAGGAGTTCCACGCGTACTGCGCCGCCCTGGCCCGGGACTGGCCGGAGACGGGCACGGTGCTGTCCACGCACGACACCAAGCGCAGCGCGGACGTCAGGGCCCGGATCTCGGCGCTGTCGCAGGCGCCGGAGCTGATGGACGTGCGGAGCGCGGCCCCCGACCCCCACCTGGCCTGGGTGGCCCGGCAGACCGCGCTGGGGCTCGGCCGGGCCCCCGAGGCGGTGCCGCGGCTGGCCGACGCCCTGCTGAAGGGGGCCCGTGAGGCCGCCCTGCGCACCAGTTGGACCGACCGGAACGAGGAGTACGAGGCGGGCGTCCCCGGCTACGCCCCGGCCCCGCTCGACCTCCCGGCGGACCTCGCGGAGGCGGCCCGCGCGAACCTGCTCGGCATGGCACTGCTGCACCTCGCCATGCCGGGTGTACCGGAGGTGTACCAGGGCGCGGAGACCGAGTACCGGGCACTGGTCGACCCGGACAACCGGCGCCCGGCGTACTTCCCGCGCGGGGTGCTGGCGCGACTGGACGCGGGGGCCGCCCCGCACGGCCCGGCCGAGGAGAAGCTGGCCCTCACGGCGGCCCTGCTGCGGCTGCGCCGGGACCGGCCGGAACTCTTCCGCGGCTATGCCCCCGTCGCGGCCAGGGGTCCGGCGGCCGGCCATCTGGTGGCCTTCACCCGGGCCCCTGGCCTGCTGGTGGCGGCCACCCGGCTGTCTCACCGGCTGGCGGCGTCGGGCGGCTGGCGCGACACCCGCGTGGACCTGCCGCCCGGCACCTGGACGCCCGTCCTGCCCGGGCACACCGGGCGGAGCGCCGGGGCCGCGCACAGCGGCTCAGCGGGGGTGACCGCCCTGCTGGACGACCGTCCGGTGGGGATCTGGCTCCGCCGCTGACCACCCGCCCGCCTCCGGACCGCGGCCTGAGAGTCCCGGCGGGGGCCCGGGTCCGACGGCGTCCGGGACCTGCGGCGTCCCGGGACCGGCGCGGCCGGGCCCGGGAGACGACCGCGCGGCGCCGTGGGGCAGTCCGGTCAGGCGTGCATCGCCGCGTATGCTCCGAGCCACCCTGCCGCCAGCCGATCGCCACGGGTGAAGACGGCCGCGCCGCAGCACCCGGCCGACGAGTCGGCCGGGTCGGCCGGCGGAAGGAGCAGCGTGGTCTCCTCGCCGTCGGCGAGGTGCACAGCGGTGGTCGCACCGTTCCACAGGCGGATCGCCGATCCGGGCGGGGCCCATACCCGGACCGTGTCGTCCTGGAGGGCGAGGCGGGTGCCGGTGGCGCGCTCCGCGAGGAGGGCGCGGTAGCGGTCCGGGGAGAGGGCGCAGTCGGTCGGCGGAGTCGTGCCGGTCCAGTCGGGCGCGTCGATGCCGCGGGCCCGGGCCGCGTTCCACATCCGCGGGACGAGGCCGGGCGCGAGCGGGGCCGTGGCCATGCGCTCGCACATCCAGAGGAGGCGTCCGGCACCTCGGTCGACCCCCAGCGTGCGCCAGCGGATGCGGAGCGAGAGGTCGGCGGCGACGACGGCCACCCAGGGGTGGACCGTGCCGAGGGGGCCCTGCGCGCCGAGCCAGGCCAGGTAGCGCTGGGCCTCCTCCAGGACGCCGGTCATGGAGTCCATGGGGATACCGAGGACGTAGGCGGGGCGGCCGCGGAAGAGGCGCGGACGGGTCGCTGCAAGGAGCAGGACCGCGCGGGCGAGATCCCCGGCCTGCGGCCGCTGCTCGTCCTCGGCCGACGCAGGTTCCTTCGCCGGGCCCAGCCCCCAGGGGTCGTCCGGCTCGCCGTCCGCGTGCTCGGCCTCACGCAGAACTCGGCGCAGGGCGGCCTTCGCCCGCTCGGTGAACGGCGCCTGTTCGAGCACGGGCAGGCGGGTGCTGAGCAGATCCGCGAGCAACCGCTCAGCCGTGAGCGGGTCTTCGGGTACCGGGGCCTGCCGCACTGCCGTCGACAGATCGTCGGCGACCCTGGCGTCGACCATGAAGCGACTGGTCAGCAGGCCCAGCGCGCTGGGCTCCAGGCGGACCTCGGGGGCGGCGTCCCGCAGGCAGCCCACCTCGGCGAGGAACTGTGCCGCCTCGTGGAGAGGCTCCACACTGTCGTGCCCCTGGTGGGCGGCGAACGTGCCGGCCCACCACCGCTCCGCCTCGTCGAGGGTCGAAACGCGCTCCTGCACGACTTCGGCGAGCAGGTGGTCGGCCAAGTGCTCGTCCAGTCGGGACCGCACGCTGTATCCGGCGGCCAACCTGGCCTGCCAGTGGGGTCGTTCCGCCGGGTCGGTGAGCAGGAACGCCCAGCCCTCGCGCTCCCCCGCGCCGATGCGCCCGGCGCGCCCGAACATCTGCTGCACCATCGACACCTCGACGCGTTCCAGACCGATGGTGGTGTCGCTGACGATCACCGCGCGGGCGGGGAGGTTGACGCCCGCCGCGACCGTGGACGTGGCGACCAGGATCTCCGCCTCGCGGGCACGGAAGGCCTGCTCGGCCTCCCGTTTGTACGGCCAGTCCCGGTAGTGCAGCCGCACCCCCGCCTTGGTGCACAGCCGCTCCACGGCTTCGGTGTCGTCGGCGTCCACGCCGGCGGTGGGCACACCGCGGTCGGCGGCCATCGCGAGCGCCGTGGTCCGGACGCGGCGCTTGCTGCCGCAGAAGACGAGGACGCTGCCACCGTCCGCGGTGACCTGACGGGCGATGCGCACGGCGGCCTCGGTACGGACGGCGGCCCGCTGCGCCCAGTCCGTCTCGTCGACCGGGGGCAGGAGGGGCAGTTGCCAGGTCAGCCGCGTGGGCCGCCAGGTGGTGCGGACCAGGCGGGCGCCCAGCCACCGGGCGACTTCGTCCGCGTTGGCGACCGTCGCGGACAGGCCGACGATCCGGATGGCCGCGCTGTCCTCCCGTACGCGGGCGAGCAGCGCCTCCAATACGGCGCCGCGGGTCGGATCGCCGAGCAGGTGGATCTCGTCGACCACCAGGCAGCCGACCTCCGCGAGCGCGTCCCGCAGCGAGCCGGCACGGCAGATCGCCTCGAACTTCTCGGTGGTGGCCACCCACACGTCGGCCGACCGGATCAGCTCCGTGTCCACCGCGGCCTCACCGGTCAGACGCACCACCCGCAGCCCGCGGCGGCGCCACAGCTGGAGCTCGCGGTCCAGTTCGTCGGTCAGGGAGCGCTGCGGCACCAGCCAGGCCGCCTTGCGTCCGCGGGCGTGCGCCTCCAGCGCCGCGACCATCCCGATCGGGGTCTTTCCCGCGCCCGTCGGCGCGACCACGACCAGATGCCCGCTGCCCTCGAGCACCACCGGGACGGCGGCGGCCTGCACCGGGTTGAACGACGGGTGCGGCAGCAGCCCGGCCCACTCGGCCGGCACCAGCTCTGCGACGGGAACATACGCGTCGCCGTCGCCGTCCGGCAGCTCCTCGAGCGCGTCCCACTGGGCGGCGAAGGCGTCCCGGGCCGCCACCGCCCAGGGCCCCGGGGCGGGGGCCGCTCCGTCCGGACCGACCGCGACCAGCTCCGCACGGCCGCCGGTGTCGGTGACCGTGCCGACCCGACCGGCCTCCTCCCAGTACCGACTGACGCGGTACGGGACGCCCCGCCCCTCCAGCCATGCCCTCAGCGCCTCGTACTCCCGGCCTTCGGGGAACACCACCCGCACGTCCTCGGCCGCCGTGAGCACAGCGTCGGCCGGGCGCCAGGCAGGATCGGCGACCTTCCACCACGACAAGGCCCTCTGCTCGGTCTCGTCGGGCACGACCAGGTCCTCCGGCCACGCAGGGCCGCGGTCCGTGCCCGCCCCGGGGGCCTTGAGGGTCACGGTCACGGTGACGGTGCCTCCCGGCCCGACCGGGCGCGCACCGAGGGGCATGGGCGCCCGACGGCGCCGGGCCGGCTGCCCGGCCTGGCCGGGCACGGTGTCGATCAGCTGGTCGTACCGCTTCACCCCCAGTTCCGCGAGCGTGAAGGCGGTGGAACAGGTGGGGCAGACAAGGGCCGTGTACTGGTAGGTGCGGCCCTGGGACTCGTAGGGTCTGCGCAGTGCGTGCAGTTCGCCGCCGCACACGGGACAGCGGCGGTCGACGGTCTCCTCGTAGGTCCACCCCGGCTCCGTGAACCGCGCCGGGAACTCTCCGCCCAGCGTGATTCCCCACCGCTCCTGTGCCAGGTCGGTGACCGATCCCTGCCCGCCGGCCTCGTCAGTGCGCATGGTGTGACTGTGGCATCCCGTGATCATCTTCCGCACCCGGTTTGCCATGTTTCCCCCGCCGGAGCGGCTCCCGCGTCCCGGGCCGGGGGGCGAGCGCGCTTGGGACTGCGCGGTGGTGCCGCGGGTGTCTGCGCCGGCGGTGGCGTGCGGTGCCCCGGGAGGGTTCGGCACAGCCTTGGCCAGGGGTTTTCCCGGAGTTCCGGGGAACTGCGGGGCCCGCACAGCAGTAGGCGGCGGGCCCGGCGGGCATGGCATCCCTTGTGACTCTCCTCCGTGACATGTGCTACCCCACACCGCAGGAACTCGGGCTGGCCGCCCGCGCGCTTGCGGACGAACACCCCGGCGAGGCCCGGCTCCGGCAGGCCGGCACCTCGCGGGCCGGGCAGCCGATCTGGGTGCTGTCCGTAGCGGCGACGGCGGTGCCAGGCGCGGGCGGCCCCGTCGACGCGCACAGCCCCGTCGGGCTGGCCCGCCCGGCCGGCACGGCGCGCGGCGGCGGCGCCCGCGACGTCCTCGTCGTCGCCGGTGCGCACGCCAACGAGCCCGTCGGCGGCGCCACGGCGCTCTCCCTGGCCCGCCGGCTCCTTCGCGACCCGGCACCGCGTGCGGGCTGCGGCTGGCACTTCCTGCTCTGCGCCGACCCGGACGGCGCGGACCTGCACCGCACGCCCCGCCCGTACTCGCTGCTGGACTACCACCGGTGGTTCTACCGGCCGCCCGGTCCCGAACAGCCCGAGTGGGCGCCCTCGTTACTGCCCGCGGACCGGCTGCCGCCGGAGACACGGGCGCTGATCGCGCTCATCGACGAGCTGCGGCCCGTCCTCCAGGTCTCCCTGCACGCCACCGATCTCGGCGGCTCCTGGGTGCAGCTCACCCGGGACATACCGGGCCTCGCCGAGCCGTTCGGCAAGTCGGCCGCCGAGCTGCGCATCCCGGTGGAGAACGGGGCGTCGGACGCCGCCGGCTGGCCCTCTCCCGGGCCCGGGATCTTCGTGATCCCGCAGCCGGGGAGCGAGGCCGCCGGCGCGTTCCACCCGGAGGACACCCGGCTCAGCACCTGGTACCACGCCCACCGGTACGCCGGCACCACAGCGATCGTCGAAGTCCCCATGTGGGCCTCCGACCTGGTGGACGACCCGGCCCCGCACCCCGACCCGCGCGGCGCCCTGCGCATGCTGGCCGGGCGGCTCACCGCGGACGCAGCGCTCGTCGGCGCGGCCCGCGAGCGGGCCGGGGCCCGGGACCGGCCGGAAGCGGGCGCGTACGAGGATCCGGCCGCGGCCCCGTTGCTGCGCGCGGTCGACTGGACGCTCGCGCTGATCCCCCGGATCACCGCCGAGTGGACCGGCGCCGGCGCCCCCGCCGAGGCCACGGCCGCGTACATCGCCAGCATCGACGCCTTCGGGCGGCGGCTGTCGCTGCGCGCGGCGGCCATGCTGCTGCGGGTCCTGCGCGCGGAGGGGCATCCGGCGGCGCCCGGACTGGACCTGCTGGTGACCGGGTGGTGCGAGGAGTTCGCGGCCCGGTTCGGGGCCCGCTGGATCCCGGTGGCCACCCAGGTGGAGCACCAGTCCCGCACCGTCCTGGCCGCCTACGACAAGCTCGTGGCGGCCGGCCGCTCCACGGGCAGGGCGTAGCGGAACTTGGGGTTCGAGGCGGCGCCGAGGCGGTCGTAGAAGCGGATCGCCCCCTCGTTCCAGTCGGGGGTCTGCCACTGGACCTGCTCGAGGCCCAGCTCGCGGGCCAGCTCCGTCACGCCGTCCATCAGGGCGGCTCCGAGGCCCCGGCCGCGGGAGGCCGGGGCCAGGTAGAGGCAGTCCATGTGCAGGTGGTCCCGCGCGTCCCAGAAGGAGAACTCGGCCGAGCAGGCGGCGTATCCGGCGACGACGCCGTCGGCGTTCTCGGCGAGCAGCACCCACAGCCGGGAGTCCTCGGCGAACAGCCGCGGCCCGAGCCGCGCGGCGAGGTCCGCGGGGCGCGGGGCCGACTTCTCGTAGGCGACGTGCTCGTGGATGAGTCCGACCAGCCGGGGCAGGTCCCCGACCCGGGCGCGGCGGATGACAGGCGTGTTTTCCATGACCTCCATCCTGCGCGGTCGCTCCCGCGGCCGGGGGTCCGGGGGTGGGGCCCCTCCCCGGAGCCCGCCGGTCGTTCCGGCCGCCGAGCAGGGGGCGGCGGACCGAGTCCCGTGCCTCCAGCGGTTCGAAGCGGCAGGCACTCCGGAACATGTCGGCGTCCGTGAGGGGCAGGAGGCCGACCGCCCGCGTACGACCGCGGCTCGCGGCCCGGTCCCGCCGTACCGCACGGCGACGGGGCGGCGCGGGCCGGGCAAGGTCCGCAAGAGCCGGTCTAACCCGCCGAAAGGCGGAAGCTCATGTTCCCGAAGCTGACCTGGTCGCCGTCACGGACGACCGCGGAGCCCGTCACCCGGCGGCCGTTGACGCTGGTCCCGTTCGTCGAGCCGAGGTCCTTGAGCACCCACACCCCGTCGCGCAGGCTCAGTTCCGCGTGCATCCGGGAGACGGTCTCGTGGCTGAGCCGCAGCCCGTTGCCGGGGTCGCGGCCGATCCGCAGGGCCGCCGCGCTCGGGTGGGGCAGCAGCAGTTTGGGCAGCCTTTCGGCGTTCCAGGCGCGCCGGACTCCGGCGGACACCGCCGAGACGCGGCCGACCCAGCCGAACAGCCGACGCGTCCAGGGGCTTTCGGCGGCCTCCCTGGCCTGGAGGTCGGCGGTGAGGACGGCGAGGTCCTCGGAACGGCGTGCCACCAGGGCGAGTTCCATGCGGCGCAAGAAGGTGTCGTGGGACAGCTTGCCGAGGGCCGCGCCCTCCCTGAGCTGGCCCAGCACCCGGTCCCGCTCGGCGTCCGACAGCCGCGGCGCGGGGAAGGCAGGAAGTTCGAAACTCGACGTCACAGGGTGATTGTCGGCCCGTCGGGGGCAGAGTGTCCAGAACTCCCCCGCCACGCCCGGAATGATGGGCACGATAAGCACGCTGGACACCGCCGGAGACGAGGGGACCGCCCGTGCAGTTCGAGGTGTGGGCACCGCTGTCGGGCCGGGTCGCCCTGCGACTCGACGACGTGACGTACGACATGACACGCGATCCCGACCGGGACGGCTGGTGGACCGCGCAGGCCCCGGCCGGGGACGGGAGCCGCTACGGCTTCGTCCTGGACGGGGAGACCACTGCGCGGCCCGACCCGCGCGGCCGGCGGCTGCCCGACGGACCCGACGGGCTGTCGGCCGTCGTCGACCTCGAGGCCCTGGCCCCGCGGCCCGCGCCGTCGCCGCGACTCCCGCTCCAGGACGCGGTCCTCTACGAGCTCCACGTCGGCACCTTCACCCCCGAGGGCACCTTCGACGCGGCCGCCGCCCGCCTCGGCCACCTCGTCTCCCTCGGGGTCACACACGTGGAGCTCATGCCGGTGTGCTCCTTCGCCGGCCGGCACGGCTGGGGCTACGACGGGGTCGCGCCCTGGGCTGTGCACGAGCCGTACGGCGGCCCGGCCGGCCTGGCCCGGTTCACGGCGGCCGCGCACGAGGCCGGGCTGGGCGTGGTCCTCGACGTGGTCCACAACCACCTCGGGCCCTCCGGCAACCACCTGCCCGCCTTCGGCCCGTACTTCACCGAGACCCACCACACCCCGTGGGGCTCGGCGGTGAACCTCGACGCACCCGGATCCGACGAGGTGCGCGCGTACCTCACCGGCAGCGCGCTGGCCTGGCTGCGCGACTACGGCATCGACGGGCTGCGGCTGGACGCCGTGCACGCACTGGCCGACGGGCGGGCGCTGACCTTCCTGGAGGAGCTGTCCGCGGCCGTGGACGGGCTCGCCGCGGAGACCGGCCGACCGCTGTTCCTGATCGCCGAGTCCGACCGGTGCGACCCGCGCACCACCACCCCGCGCGCCGCCGGGGGCCTGGGCCTGAACGCCCAGTGGAACGACGACTTCCACCATGCCCTGCACGCTGCGCTGACCGGCGAATCCCAGGCCTACTACGCCGACTTCGCACAGGCACCGCTGGCCGCCCTGGCCAAGACGCTGACCCGGGTCTTCTTCCACGACGGCACCTGGTCCTCCTTCCGGGGCCGTACGCACGGCCGGCCGGTGGACCACCGCCGGACCCCGGCCCACCGGTTCGTCGGCTATGCGCAGACCCACGACCAGATCGGCAACCGTGCGCTCGGCGACCGGCTGTCGGCCTCGCTCTCCCCAGGGCTGCTGGCCTGCGCGGCGACGGTGGTGCTGACCGGGCCCTTCGTGCCGATGCTGTTCATGGGCGAGGAGTGGGGCGCCCGGAGCCCGTGGCAGTACTTCACCGACCACCCCGACCCGGAGCTCGCCGAGGCGGTGCGCAGCGGCCGGCGCCGGGAGTTCGCGGCGCACGGCTGGAAGGCCGAGGAGATCCCCGACCCGCAGGACCCGGCGACCCGGGACCGCTCCTGCCTGGACTGGTCCGAGCCCGGACAGCCGGACCACGCCCGCCTGCTGCGCTGGTACCGCACCCTGGTCGCGCTCCGCCGCACCCACCCGGACCTGCGCGACCCGGACCTGGCGGCGGTCCGGGTCGCCCACGACGAGGAGCGGCGCTGGTTGACCTTCCGGCGGGGCGACGTACGGGTTGCCGTGAACCTCTCCGCCGAACCGGTGACGATCGCCGCGGGCCGCAACGGGGTGCGGGTGCTGGCGTCCTGGGAGCCGCTCGAACACCCCGGCCCGGACGGGCGGATCCACCTGCCCGGCGAGTCGGCGGTGGTCCTCGGCGCCTGAGCGGGGTGAGGGTGTCCGGCGGGTCAGGTCGGTCAACCCCCTACTCGACGACGGCGAGTTCGCGCGGGGCGTTGTTCAGGCGGCGCCCGCCCTCCTCGGTGACGGTCACGATGTCCTCGATGCGGACGCCGAACCGGCCCGGCAGGTACACGCCCGGCTCGACGGAGAAGCACATGCCGGGCACCAAGGGCTGTTCCTCGCCCTCGACCATGTACGGCGGCTCGTGGGTGGTGACGCCGATGCCGTGGCCGGTGCGGTGGATGAAGCGGTCGCCGTACCCGAACTCCGTGATCACGGCCCGGGCCGCCCGGTCCACCTCCTGGCAGGCGACGCCTGGCCGGACCGCCGCGAACCCGGCCTGCTGGGCCTCGCGGACGATGTCGTGGACCCGCTGCTCCTCGGCGGTGGGCTCGCCGACGTGCACCGTGCGGGAGATGTCGGAGCCGTAGCCGAAGCGCAGGCCGCCGAAGTCGAGGACCACCATGTCGCCGTGGCGGACGACGCGCTCGCCGGCCTCGTGGTGCGGGTCGGCGCCGTTGGGCCCGGATCCCACGACGGTGAAGTCGACCTGGGAGTGGCCGTGCGTACGCAGCAGGGCGGCCAGGTCCGCGGCGACGTCGGTCTCCCGGCGGCCGGCGAAGGGGAGGTGGAGGATCTGCGCGTAGGCGGCGTCGGCGGCTGCTGCGGCCGCGGCGAGGCGCTCCAGTTCCCGCGCGTCCTTGACGGCGCGGAGCATGGGCAGGCAGTCGGTCAGCGCCGCGTAGGAGGTGTCGGGCAACTCCCGCTGGAGGCCGAGCAGATGCAGGGCCCACGTGTTGTCGCTGACCCCGAAGCGGCCGCGGAGGTCCAGCAGCGGGGCGGTCAGCGCGTACGGATCCTTGCCGTCGGCCCAGTCGCGCAGGGTCAGGGCGTCGGCTCCGGGTGCCTTGGCCGCGTCGGGCGCCTCGAGGGCGGGGACGACGAGCACCGGCTCCTGCCCGGCGGCCAGGACGAGGAGGGTCAGCCGTTCGGTCTCGGCGGTGGGGCGGTATCCGGTGAGGTGGGTGAGGTCGGGTCCGGGGGCGATCAGCAGCCCGGCGAGCCCCGCCTCGGCTGCGCTCCGGGCGGCCGAGGCCATGCGGGCGGCGTAGTCGGCCGCGGTGAAGGGGGCGGGGCCGGCGGCGTCGGTGTCGGTGTCGGTGTCATCGGTCATACCGGGGATCCTGCCGTGAGCCGTGCGGCGAGGGCGGCGGCCGCGCCGGTCGGGGTGCCGGGCGAGAGCAGTTCCGTACGGTGCACCAGGCGCGGGGCGGACAGCGGTACGGCGACGCCCGCGCCGGCGGCCTCGGCGACGCGGCGCGGGAGGAGTACGAGGCCGTGCCCGGCGGCGGCCAGGGCGCAGAGGGCGAGCAGGTCGGTGCCCTCGTAGCGGACGGAGGATCGGGCGGCGGTGAGCGGCAGGCCGATGCCGGGGGCGTCGATCCAGCGGGCGTCGCCGAGGTCGTCCAGGCGGACGGAGGCACGGGCGGCGAAGGGGTGTCCCTCGGGCAGCAGTACGGCCGGCTCCTCCTCCCCCACGCCGGTCACGGTGAGCGGTGCCACGTCGGGCAGCCGCAGCGGGTCGCTCGGCGCGGCCGTGCCGTCGACCAGCCCGAGGTCGCACCCGCCGGTGGCCACGGCGGCCGGTACCTCGGCCGGGGGCAGCACGCGCAGGGTGACCCCGGTGGCGGGCAGGGCGGCGAGCAGCTTGGGGCCGACGGCGAGCGGGGACGCGGCGAGTGTGACGCGCCCGGGCGGGACGGCAGCCAGCCGCAGTACGTCGGCCCGCGCGGCGTCGAGCCGCAGCAGCAGCGGTCCTGCGTGCTCCAGGAGCCGCAGCCCGGCCGGGGTCGGTGCGACGGGCCGGCGGGTGAGGAGCTCCGCCCGCAGGTCGCCTTCCAGCGCGGCGATGTGCTGGGAGACGGCGGACTGGGTGTAGCCCAGCTCGCGGGCGGCGCCGGAGAAGGAGGCGAGCCGGGCCACGGTGACGAAGGTCCGGAGCAGGTGCGGATCCATGGTCATCAGAATCACTTATCGCAGGTGCACGAACAATCGTTGGCGCTGAAGCGGGCGCCGGTCACAAGATGAGCGGTATGACGACCGCACACACCGCACACACGGGGGTGCCGCGGATCGCCCTGGTCGGCGACCGCTCCCCCCACGTGAAGTCCCACACGCGGATCCCGCTCCTCCTCGACGCCCTCGCCGCCCGTGACGGGCTCGTCCTCGACGCCTACTGGATCCCCACCGGCGATGCCGCGGCCGAGGCCGCGTCCGGGACCCTGGCCCGCTTCGACGCGGTGTGGGTACTGCCGGGCAGCCCGTACGCCAGCGAGGCCGGGGCACTGGCCGCGATCCGGGTGGCCCGCGAGGAGGGCATCCCCTTCCTCGGGACCTGCGGCGGCTTCCAGCACACGCTGCTGGAGTACGCCCGGACGGTGTGCGGGCTTGCCGACGTGGCGCACGCCGAGAACGACCCCGGGGCCCCGGACCTGCTGATCGCCCCGCTCGCCTGCTCGCTCGTCGGCCACGAGGGCCTCGTGCGGGCCGAGCCGGGGTCGCTCGCCGAGGCAGCGCTCGGCGCGGAGCGGTCGACGGAGCGCTACCACTGCAGTTACGGGCCCGCTCCGCGGCACCTGCCGGCCCTCACCGCGCACGGTCTGCGGCTGTCGGGGCACGACGCGGACGGGCAGGTGCGCATCGCGGAGCTGCCCGGGCACCCCTTCTTCCTCGCCACGCTCTTCCAGCCGGAGCTCCAGGACGACGGGACCAGGCCCCACCCGATCATCAGGGCCCTCGCCGTGGCGGCCGCCCGGCACGCCGCCGGCCGCGACGGCGGGTCCACGGCCCCGCTCGCCGCCACCCTGGCCGCGAGCCGGTCGGCCGGATAACGCGTCGCAGGGCCACCCCGCAGATCGGCTATGCTGTGCATGCACATCGACGGGCGGTCCTCCGCCCCTCGTGGTGGGTGTAGCTCAGTTGGTAGAGCACCTGGTTGTGGTCCAGGTGGCCGCGGGTTCAAGTCCCGTCACTCACCCTGTCCCCCTGGGGTACGAGGTCTCCTCGTACCCCAGGGGTTTTTTGTCTGCACCGACGGCCGAGAGCCACCGCTAGTCGCGGAGGAAGGCTTCCACTTCGGTGGCGAAGGCCACGGGGGTCTCGTGCGGCGGGTAGTGGCCGGCGCCGGGGAGGGTGCGGATGCGGCAGTTCGGGTACCAGACCTGCCAGGTGGCGCGCATCACGTCGGCGGTGAGCGCGAGGTCGTACTCGCCGACCAGGACGAGCACCGGGACCGTGTTGCCCTTGACGGCGGCGGAGAGGTCCAGGGACTGCCAGCTCGCGAGGTAGTCGGCGAAGGCCTCGGGGCGGGAGATCTCCAGGGAGTGGGCGACCATCCGGTCGATCCAGTGGCGGCTCGCCCGGTTGCCGGTGACGAGGTCGAGGATGGCGCGCCGGTTCGCGGGGCTCTCGGCGGCGCCGAAGAAGAGCGCGTGGGCGGCGTCGTCCATCTCGTACGGCGCGGCGGGGACCGGGTTGATCCCGACGAGCTTCTCGATCCGCTCGGGGGCGTGGACGAGGACCTGCTGGGCGGCCTTGCCGCCCATCGAGTGGCCGAGCAGGGAGAAGGTGTCCCAGCCCAGCTGGTCGGCGAGGCGGAGGACGTCGTCGGCGATCTCGGGCAGGGTGTGGCGGCCGGCGACGTCCCGGCGTTCGCCGTAGCCGCGGTAGTCGAGGAAGGCGTACGAGAACCCTTCCGGATCCAGGTGGTCCAGCACCGAGCCCCAGTTGGCGGACGTACCGAACCAGTCGTGCAGCACGATGACGCGGACGGGTCCGGTGCCGATCCGGCGGTGGGCGATGGCCATGCGTTCTCCCTGGGTGACGGGGATGGTGACAACCGACGCCGTACGTCATGCCCACCGCGCCTACCATCACACCGTGAACCCGACACCGCGCACGGACCGGCTGGTCATGGGGGACTTCTCGCGGCCGGACGGGGCCCGGCACCCCCATCACCCGCGCAGCTACGAGATCACCGACCCCGCCGAGGCCGACGAGGTCAGGGCCGTTCGGGAGCTGGGCCGCCGGCTCGCCGCCGCGGCCGGCGAGGACCTGTTCGACTGCGGATGCGGGGAGGACGACGGGACCCGGCACGCCACCCCCGAGTCGCACCGGCTGCTGGACCCGCTGTCCCCGGACGGGATCCCGGCACGCCACCGCGCCCGCTGGGTGGCCGCGGCGCCCGGCGCGCTGCGTGAGTACGCCGGGGCGCTCGCCGCGGGCGCCGAGGATCCGGCGCCGCCGCGCGGGGTGCCGCCGAGTGTGGCCTTCGGCTGGTTGGGCGCCGTACGGCCGGAGCCGCGTGACGCGGCGTGGCTGCTCGCCGAACGGGCTCCCGTGCGGCTGCTGGCCGGGGTGGCCACCGCGGAACTGGCCTGGGCGGTACGGGAGTCGGACCGGGTCGGGCTGGAGGGTGCCGTGCGGTTCTTCGCGGGCGAGGAGTTCACCACCCGCCACCCGAAGCGGCGCCGGGTCCCGGACACCGCCCGCGATCTCCTGCTCCGGCACGCCCGCAGCCACCGCCCCGGGGACCTGGCAGTCCTGGAACGGCGGCTGCTGCGCGCGCCGCAGGACCGGATCAGGCGGTCCTGATCGCCGGGTCGGAGACGCCGGGGGCGCCGGTCTCCACGTGCCCCGCGAACCGCCGCAGGAAGGTGGGGTCGAGGTCGGAGACGACCTTGACGTCGTACCAGCGGCCCGTGGTGGCGAGGCTCACGGTGTGGGTGACCGTGCCTGCGGCCGCGACCCGGAAGGTCTGGGCCGCGCCGCCGTAGGAGTTGGTCACGGTGAGGTTGACCGCGGCCGTGCCCGAATTGGTCATCGTCAGGTCCAGGTTGCCGGTGGCGCTCGCGTGGCGGGCCGTCACCTCGGGCCCGGCCTTCTTCGCCGGGCCCTTGAACGTGCGCAGGAAGCCGTTGGGACCCCACACCGTCAGGTTGATCTGGTTGCCGGTGGAGCTGCTGGTGGACCAGGTGTCCGACAGGGTCTTGCCCGCCTCGACCGTGTAGGGCCACGGGCCGTCCGTGCGGTTGCCCGAGGTGCTGTGGAAGTGGGCGCCCAGGGTCGGGCCGGAGGCGAAGGTGAGGGTGAACCTGCCGGTGGAGACGGTGCGGGCGCCGTCCACGTACGGGACGTAGCCGAGCGCGCGGGTCGGCTTGGACCCGGCCTCCTGCGGCGGCAGGGCGCCCGTGGCGGGTGGCGTCGGGTGGTAGGAGGGGTGGCGGTCCCTGTCCGGCGGGAGGTAGCCGGCCGTGGACGGCAGCGCGGCTGGGGCGGCGTCGGCCCGGGTGAAGTCGAAGGCCGAGGTCAGGTCGCCGCAGACGGCGCGGCGCCACGGGGAGATGTTCGGCTCGTGCACCCCGAAGCGCTTCTCCATGAAGCGGATCACCGAGGTGTGGTCGAAGGTCTCGGAGCAGACGTAGCCGCCCTTGCTCCACGGGGAGACCACGATCATCGGGACGCGCGGGCCGAGCCCGTACGGTCCGGCCGCGTAGCCTCCGCCGCCCGCGTAGAGGTCCTTCGAGACGTCGGCGGTGGACAGGCCCCACGCGGAGGACGCCGGCGGGTACGGCGGGACCACGTGGTCGAAGAAGCCGTCGTTCTCGTCGTAGGTGAGGAACAGGGCGGTCTTCGCCCACACCGCCGGGTTCGCCGTCAGCGCGTCCAGGACCTGCGCGATGTACCAGGCGCCGTAGTTCGTGGGCCAGTTGGAGTGCTCGCTGAACGCCTCGGGGGCGGCGATCCAGGAGACCTGCGGCAGCGTGCCGGCCACCACGTCGGCGCGCAGCCGGTCGAAGTAGCCGTCGCCCGCCTCGACGTTCGTGCCGGTGCGGGCCTTCTCGTACAGGGGGCTGCCGGGCTGGGCATTGCGGTAGGCGTTGAAGTACAGCAGCGAGTTGTCGCCGTAGTTGCCGCGGAAGGCGTCGTCGATCCAGCCCCAGGATCCGGCGGCGTTCAGGCCGTCGCCGATGTCCTGGTAGACCTTCCAGGAGATCCCGGCCGCCTCCAGCCGCTCGGGGTAGGTCTTCCAGCCGTAGCCGAGCTCCTGGTTGCCGAGGACCGGGCCGCCGCCGACGCCGTCGTTGCCGGTGTAACCCGTCCACATGTAGTAGCGGTTGGGGTCGGTGGCGCCGATGAAGGAGCAGTGGTAGGCGTCGCACACCGTGAAGGCGTCGGCGAGGGCGTAGTGGAACGGGATGTCGTTCCGCGTCATGTACGACATGGTCGTGGCCGTCTTGGCCGGGATCCACTTGTCGTACTTGCCGTTGTTGTAGGCCTGGTGGCCGCCGGCCCAGTCGTGGTTCAGCCCCTCCAGGAACTGCATCCCGAGGTCCGCGACCTGCGGGTGGAAGGGCAGGATGTCCTTCGTCCCGTTCGACTGGTGGAAGACCGTCCTGCCGTTGTCCTGGAGCACCGGCCGCGGGTCCCCGAAGCCGCGGACCCCCTTCATCGCGCCGAAGTAGTGGTCGAAGGACCGGTTCTCCTGCATGAGGACGACGATGTGCTCGATGTCCCGGATCGTTGCGGTGGTGCCCTGCGCCGGGATGGCGGCGGCCCGGGCGATGCTCTCGTTCAGCATCGCGACGGCGGCCGTGCCGCCGGCTATCTGCAGGAACCTGCGGCGGTCGAGTTCTGCCATGGGGTGACGACCTCTGGGGGTGAGGGGGGAGTCGAGGGGCGCCCCAAGGACAGCGGCCCCCGGGTACCGGACGGAGATGCCTTCGTGACAGCGCGCCGTACACCTGGAGAACGGACGGCGTGGCGGTGCGCCGCGCCGGGCGCCGCCGCGCCGCCGGGACGGGACGCTTGAACCACGCCCCCGCAACAGACGGCGAGAACGGGCCACATGGCCGGAACGGCGTGTTCCTACTCATCCGGACCGGGCACCGGCACCCCGGCCACTTGAGCATCCGTACTCAGGCCCCGGGCGCACCCGGCTTGCCATCGTGAGGGCATGTTCATCGAGCCGAGTGACCCGCCGCGGAGCGCCGGGCCGACCGCCGTCGGCAGCTTCCTGCCCGAGGATGTACTGTCCTCGGAAGCCCTCCAGGGGGAGGTGGCGCGCCGCAGTGGCCTGACACTGCCGCCCAGGCTGCTGACGCAGGCCACCGGGATCCGCTCCCGCCGCGTCGCGGGCGAGGGCGTGTACGCCTCCACGCTCGCCGTGGGCGCCGCCCGCCGGGCCCTGGACGCCGCCTCCCTCTCCCCGCTCGACATCGACCTGCTGCTCTTCGCCTCCGCGTCCCGCGACATGGTCGAGCCGGCGACCGCGCACATCGTGCAGGCGGAACTGGGCTCGCGGGCCCACGCCCTGGACGTCACCAACGCCTGCAACAGCTTCGTCAACGGCATCGACCTCGCCCGGTCCATGATCCTCGCCGGGCGGGCCCGGCGGGCCCTGGTGGTCACCGGCGAGACCCCGAGCCGGGCGGTGCGCAAGGACCCCTCCGGACTGGCGGAGCTGCGCGACGGCTTCGCCGGCTACACCTTCGGCGACGCCGGCGCGGCCGTCGTGGTGGAGGCCGTGGAGCGGGGCGGCATCCTCCACGTGGACTGCGAGACCCACTCGGAGCACTGGGAGGTCGGCGGTATACCGGGCGGCGGTTCGCGGCACCCGCGCGGGGACGCGTACACCTACTTCCGGGGCGACGGGCACGAACTGCGCAGCGTCTTCGAGAAGGTGGGCACCGCCGTCATCGACCGGACGCTGCACCGCACGGGGATGGGCTGGGAGGGCTTCGCCAAGGTGCTGGTGCACCAGGTGACGGTCCCCTATCTGGAGCGGTTCGCCGAACTGACCGGGGTGCCCGCCGAGAAGCTGGTGGTGACCGTGCCGGAGCTCGGCAACGTGGCCAGCGCCAGCATCGGGGTGCAGCTGGACCGGGTGTTCCCGGAACTGGCGCCCGGGGAGAGGGTGATGTTCGTCGGCCTGGGCGGCGGCATCAGCATCATGACGATGGTCTGGGAGAAGTCGTGAGCCGCATGTGGGTCGTGGTGCCCGCGCACGAGGAGGAGGCCCGGCTCGCGGACACCCTGCGGGCGCTCGCCGCGCAGCGCGACCGGGACTTCACCCTGCTGGTCGTCGACAACGCCTCGGCGGACGGCACCGGCGCCGTCGCCCGGGAGTTCGCCGCGCACGCTCCCTTCCCGGTGGAGGTGATCGAAGAGCCCGAGAAGGGCGTCGGCTCCGCCGTGGACACCGGCTTCCGCCACGCGATCGCTCGCGGTGCCCGGCTGCTCGCCCGCACCGACGCCGACTGCCTGCCGCGGCCCGGCTGGAGGGCGGCCGCACGGACCGCGCTCACCCGCCGCCCCGGGCTCGTCTGCGGGCGGATCACCGCCCGCCGCGACGAGCACGGCCTGCTGGGCCGGGCCGGTTTCGCCGTGCTGGTGGCGCTCGCCGCGCTCTTCGGCCGGCTGCGGCCGCGGCACGCCCGCCGGCACGGCTACCGGGCGCCGTACCGCATGCACGCCGGGAACAACATGGCGATCACCGCCGAGCTGTACCTGGCCGTCGGCGGCATGCCGCGGCGCCCCTCGCCGACCGACCGGCTCTTCCTCAACGCCGTACGCCGCCACACCGACCGGATCGTCCACTGCCGGGAGATGGTCGTGGAGAACTCGACGCGGCGCCTGCGGGCCTACGGGCTCGCCGGCACCGCCCGCTGGTACCTGGACCAGGGCAGCGGCACGCACGGAACGGACGACCCCCGCTGATGCTGGACCGACTCGACCACGCGCTGCGCAGCCGCCCGGAACGGGCCGCCGTGCTCACCGCCACCCGTACCGGCGCACCGCGCGTGCGGGCCACCCGCGGCGAACTGGCCGAGCTGGCGGACGCGTTCGCCGCCGCCCTGCACGCGCGCGGGCTGCGCGCCGGGGACACCGTCGGGGTCGCCGTGCGCCCCGGGCCGCGGGCCCTCGCCGTCCTGCTCGCCCTGTGGCGCCTCGGCCTGCGCGGCGCCGTCCTGGACCCGGGCGCGGGGCCCGACGTACTGCGGGCCCGCCTCGCGCTGGCGCGGCCGGCGCTGGTCCTGGCCGACGCGGCCGCGCAGGCGGTGGCGGGCTGGGCCCGGCCGCTGGCCCGCCGGGCCGGGCTGGCGCTGCCCGACCTGGCCGGGCTGGGGCCGGTGGCGACGGTCGGCCCCCGGCTGCCGGGGTGCGCGCCCGCGCTGGACCTGGGGGCGCCGCGGCTCGGCGTCCCCGCGCACGCCGGCGTGGACGGCGACGCCGACGCGGTGATCGTGTTCACCTCCGGGACCACCTCCCGGCCCCGGGCCGTGGTGCACACCCGGGCGAGCCTGTCGGCCGGCATGGCCACCGTGTCGTCCCTCTTCGACGCCCGCGGGGACGAGCCGGTGCTCGGCGGCACCTTCTTCGTCCTCGTACCCTCGCTGACGCGCGGCGCCCCCGTGGCCCTGCCGGCCGCGCGCACCCGCCTGCTGGCCCGGCAGCTGCACCGCCTCCGGCCCTGCGACACCTATCTGACCCCGCCCCGGCTGCGGGACGCGCTGGGCGCCGGCGCCCGTTTCCACGGGCGGGTGTGGACGGGCTCCGCACCGGCCGGCGCCGGCCTGCTGCACCGTGTACGGGACGCGGGCGCGGCCGAGGCGTGGGGCGTGTACGCGCTCACCGAGCTGTTCCCCGCCGCCGCCGTCGAGTCCCGGGAGAAGTCCGCGTTCGACGGACCCGGGGACCTGGTCGGGGCCCCACTGCCCGGCGTACGGGCCGAACGGGACGGGGACGGACAGCTGCTGCTGTCCGGGCCGGCGGCCCGCCACCGCTACCTCGGGGAGGAGCCCGAGCGGTGGGTGCGTACGGGCGACCGGGCGCGGCTGGACGGGGCCGGCCGGATCGTCCTGGAGGGCCGGTGCAAGGACATGGTGCTGCGCCGGGCCGAGAACATCTACCCGGGCCTGTACGAGCCCGCCCTGCACGTACCGGGGGTGGAGCTGGCCGTGCTCGTCGGGATCCCGGCGGGCGACGGCGACGAACGCCTCGTCGCCGTCGTCCAGCCGCAGCGCGGCACGGACGAACCGGCTCTGCGCGCGGCCCTGTCGAAGCCGGTCGCCCGTATGGGCACGGCCCGCCCGGACGAGGTGCTCCTGGCGCGGATCCCGCTGTCGGGGCGCTCGCGCAAACCGGACCGCGCGGCGACGGCCGCCCTCGCGGCGCAGCGCCTGGGCCGGGTGTGACGCCTGGACCCGGCGTGTCCCCCGGGGCCGGCTGCCTTCTGCAGCCGCGTGTCGGCAGGGGCCCACACCATCGGCCCTCAACGCGCCCCGGACCGGGCCCGAACCGACCGAATCGCCAGGCCGGCCGAGGTCCGGGCCGCCGGGCCCCGCCAGGTCCGGGCCGCCGGACCCGAGCCCCGCCGGACCCGAGTCCCGAGCCCCGAGTCGCATGCCCGCAGCACCCGCACGCCCGTCCCACGGAGGTACAGCCCGATGAGTCCCACGTCCCACGCCCGGGCCCGGCGCCGCGACCGCCGGGTCTACCTCGGCGGCCACCCCGTGCTGTTCGGGCTGCTCGCCGCGACGCGCGCACGGCCCGTGCGCCGGCTCGGCGGCACCCTGCTCGTGCACGGGGCAGAGGCCTACCGGCAGGCCCTGACGCGGCTGCCGCTCGACCGGACGGCCGCCGGTACGACGGGCGGTGCGGCGCGCGCGGCTCTGGCGGGCGACGGGGGTGTGCTCTTCGACCAGGAGGGCAGCGGTCACCGGTCGGACCGGCGGGACCTGGCCGCCGGACTCGGCGCCGCCGGCGTGGAGGACCTCCGGGCCCTGTGGCAGCCCCTGCTCGTCCGCCGTCTCGAGCCCCTCGCCGGGGGCGGGGAGGTGGACCTCGTCGAGCTGTCCCGGGAGCTGGCCGGGACGGTGGTGTGCGCGCTGCTGGGCTCCGGCGCCGACCCGTGCGAGGTCGCGCGGGCCGCCGCCGAGGCCGCGGCCGCCTCCGTACGCAGCCACCTGCCCGGGCCGCGCCGCCCGCGCGCCGAGGCCGCCGCGGCCCGGGCCGCAGGACGGCTGGGCGGCCTGCTGGGGGGTGAAGGCGAAGGGGCGCCCGCCGCCGCGTGGTCGGGCTCGGCGGCGTCCGGCGCGCGCGACGGCGGGGCGGGGGAGGACCGGCATGCGGCGGCCCGGCGGTCGACGCCGCGGAGCGGGCGCGGGCCTGCCCCGGCCGAACAGGCGGGAATGCCCGGGGACGGCCCGGGCCGCGCCGACGGCGCACTGGCCGCGATGGTGGCGGTCGCCGCCGTGAACACCACGGTCGCGGCGCTGCCGCGGGCCGCGGCCTGGTGCGCCGACGCCGGGCTGTGGGACCAGGCCGGCGACGAGGCACTGCGCCCGGCGCTGGCGGCCGAGCTGCTGCGGGTCACGGCGGCCTCGCCGCTGCTGCCGCGCGTGGCCGCCGCGGACGGCACGGTCGGCGGCTGCCCGGTGCGGGCAGGTGACCGGCTGCTGCTGGTCGCCCGGCACGCGGCGGACGCGCACGGGCGCGACCCCGACGCCCGTCGGCCCGCGGAACCGGCCTTGTCCCGGCTGGTGTTCGGGGCCGGCGCGCACGCGTGCCCCGGGGCCCGGCTGGCGTCCGTCCAACTGGCCGACGTACTGGCGGCGTTGGCCCCGTACCGGCCGGTGGTGACGCGGGCCCGGGTGGACCGGGGTGCGGCGCTGCCCGGCTGGCGGACGCTGTGCGTCCGGGCGGCGTCGTGATCGCGGTCACGGGCGCGAGCGGGTTCTGCGGCGGACACGTGGCGCGCGCCGCCGCGGCGGCCGGGGCGCGGGTGGTGGGCCTGGGGCGCAGGCCGGGCCCGGTGGGCGGGCACCGCTTCTGGGATGCGACGGCCGGCGAACCGGATCTCACCGGGGTGGACGTGGTGGTGCACTGCGCGGCGGCGGTCGGCGACCCCTCCCCCGGTTCCGCGGCGCAGGCGCTGATGCACGAGGTCAACGTCGCCGGCACGGAGCGGCTGATGCGGGCCGCCGCGGGCCGGCCGGTGGTGTGGGTGAGCAGCGCCAGCGTCTACGATCCGCGGCTGGACCGCTCCCTGGTCGGCGAGGACCATCCGCGCGCCGGCCAGCTGAACGCCTACGGCCGTACGAAGGCGGCGGGCGAGGCCCTGGCGCTGGCCGCCGGTGCGGTGGTGCTGCGCCCGCGGGCCGTGTACGGACCGGGCGACACCACGCTGCTGCCGCGGCTGCTGTCACGGGTCCGGGCGGGCACCCTGCTGCTGCCGGGCCCGGACGTGCGGCTGAGCCTGACGGCGGTGGAGAACCTGGCGGCGGCCTGCCTGGCGGCCGCGGCCTGGCCGCCGGGGGCGTACAACGTGGCCGACGGGCAGCCGTACGGGCGCGACGCCGCGGTCCGCGCGGTGCTGGACGCCCACGGTGTCCGGGCCCGGATCCGCCACCTGCCGCTCCGGCTGGCCCGTACGGCGGCCCGGGTCGCGGAGGCGCTGCCGACCGCCGAGCCGGCCCTGAGCCGCTACGCGGTGGACCAACTGGCCCACTCCGTGGTCCTGGACCTGACGCGGGCCCGCTCCCGGGGGTGGACCCCGCACCGCACCCTGGCGGACCACCTGGACGCTCTGGCCGGCGGGCCGGGGACGGTCAGCCGCCCGCGGCCGCCGGGGCGTGCTGCGCCTTGTCGATGAGCACGTCGAGCAGGGAGAGCAGGGAGGCGCGGACGTCCGTGCGCGAGCGGGCGTCGAGCATGAGGACGGGGGTGTCCGGGTCGCGCAGGTGCAGCGCCGCCCCGATCTCCTCGGCCGTGTAGGGCTGTTCGCCGTGGAAGCAGTTCGCGCCCACCACGAAGGGCAGGCCGCGGCTCTCGAAGAAGTCGACGGCGGGGAAGCTGCGGTCGAGGCGCCGGGTGTCGACCAGCACGATCGCCCCGAGGGCGCCGGCCAGGAGGTCGTCCCACATGAACCAGAAGCGTTCCTGGCCCGGCGTGCCGAACAGGTAGAGGACGACTCCGGCGTCGGTGAGGGTGATCCGGCCGAAGTCCATCGCGACGGTGGTGAGGGTCTTGGACTCGATGCCGTCGAGGTCGTCGACGCCGACGCCCGCAGCCGTCAGCCGCTCCTCCGTCCGCAGCGGTTCGATCTCGGAGATCGTCTGCACCAGGGTGGTCTTGCCGACTCCGAATCCACCGGCGATGAGGATCTTGACCGGGTCCGGTTCCCGGGACGAGGGCGGGGCGGGCGTGTCATATCCGGGCAAGGTTGTCCCTGATTCTCATGAGCAGGTTGACGTCGGTGGTGTCGGAGGCCGCCAGGGGCGGCCGGTGGTCGATCAGCCCGCGGTCGGCGAGTTCGCCGAGGAGCAGCGTCATCGGTGTGAGGCGGATGTTCATCCGCGCCGCTATCTCCGCGACCGCGCGCCCGCCCGGCGGCGCGCACATGACGAGGATCTCCTGCCACTCGGTGGGGAGTCCCCCGTGCGCGTCGCCTGCGACCGCCGCCGTGATGGTGGTGTCCATGGTCAGGACGGTGTGCTCAGCGGCTGTACGGCCGTCGGTGAGGGCGTACAGCCGCGTACGGCGGCGGCCCGCGGGCTGCGGATCCTCCTGCGGCATCAGGAGTTCGGCGTCTGGCCGCGCTCGGGGGTGCCCAGCCATTCGCCGAGCGCCTGCGCGGTGCGTACGGCCTCGCCGCCCAGTTCGCCGAGGCGGGCCTTGCGCGAGGTCACCACGATGAGCGTGCTGCCTTCACCGCAGCCGACGATGCACAGGTACCTGTCGTCCATCTCGACGAGCTGGCGGATGACACGGCCGCCGTCGATCTCCCGGGATATCGCCTTCATCGTGGAGGCGATACCGGAGGCGGCGGCCGCCATGCGCTCCGCCTGGGGCTGGTCCAGCAGGTAATCGCTGAGCCGGATGCCGTCGTTGGACAGGAGCACGGCTCCCTGGATGCCGGCGATCCTGCTCAGGTTGTTGTCGAGGACGCTGTAGATCGCATCGTTGGATGCCGCGGTGTTCGATGAGGTGGTCATGACTGATCCCGTCGGAGCTCTTCTTCCACTGTCTGGGTCCCCTGTTCGTAGTCCGCCCAGGCGTCGGCGACCTCTTCCGGTGTCGCGGTGTCCTGGGGGACCTGTGTTTCCGGCGCGTGGGGGGCGCGCAGTTGGTCGGCTATGTGGGTCTGCGGGACGCGCTCGGGGAGGGCCGGCCGCGTGGGGGCGGCCACCGGGGCCGGCCGGACCGCGAGTGCGGTGGCGGGCGCGTGCCGGGGTGTCTTCGTACGGCGGCTGGGCAGTCCGGCGCTGGTGTGCGCCACCGGCTCCGGCTCGGGCACGTGGCCGGACTCTGACCCGTGGTCGGGCTCTGACCCGTGGTCGGACCGGGGTCCGTGGTCGGGCTCCGGCCCGTGCTCCTCGGCGGGGGCGGGAGCGGATTCGACGGCCGGGGCAGCGGCGGGGGCCGGGACCGCGGCCCCGGGGGCGGGCTCGCGGCGGGCGGGCCGGCGCAGGATCTCCGCCCCGCTCGGCCGCAGGAGTTCCGCGGGCAGTACCACCACGGCGCAGGTGCCCCCGTACACCGAGCGGCGCAGGGTGACCGTGGCGCCGAGCCGGTCGGCGAGGTGGCCCACGACGAAGAGGCCGAGCCGGTGGGCGTTCTGCGCGAGGACGGAGTACGGCGGCGCCTGGTGCAGGCGCCCGTTCATCTCCTCGTACCGCTCGGGGCTCACCCGCGGACCGCGGTCCTCGATCTCGACGGACAGGCCGTCCGCGACCAGTTCGGCGCGGATGACCACCTTGGACTTCGGCGGGGAGAACCGGGTGGCGTTGTCCAGCAGCTCGGCCAGCAGGTGGCTGATCTGGCTGATGGCGCTCGGTTCCACGCTGGTCTCGTCCAGGGCCTGCCGCTCGATGCGCCGGAAGTCCTCGACCTCCGCGGCGGCTTCGCGCAGCAGGTCGGCGACGCGCATGGGCTCGGTGTGCGGGTCGGGCACCTCGCCGCCCGCCAGGATCAGGAGGTTCTCGATCTGGCGCCGCATGCCGACCGTCAGCTGGTCGGACCGCATGAGCTGGGCGAGCAGCGCCTCGTCGTTGCCGAAGGTGTCCTGGAGGTCCTCGGTGAGGCTCAGCTGGCGGCTGACGAGGTTTCCGGTGCGGGAGGCGATGCCCGAGGCGAACAGGCCGAACCCGTGGCGCTCGGCCGCCAACTGGCGGTGTCCGTCAACCGACACGGCGACGGCCCGGGCGAACGCGTCGCTGATGCGTCCGACCTCGTCCCGGTCACCGCTCACGGCCGGCAGGGCCGCCGGGTCCACGGTCTGGCCGCGCTGGAGCCGGGCGACGACGTCCGGGAGGGTTTCCTCGGCCACGGTCACGGTGCGTTCGTGCAGGTCGTGCAGGCGGCGCAGGACCGACCGGGTGGTGAACACGACCACGACGACGACGGCGAGCAGTCCGCCGCCACTGCCCGCTATCAGCCAGGCCACCTCGGCCTGCAGCTCGGCGGCCTTGGCCTCGCCGCGGGTGAGCACCGAGCGGGCCAGGTCGATGTTGAGCGTCGTCATCTGCACGGAGAAGTTGGCGTGCGCGGACGACCAGCCGCCCACCTCGCCGGGGAGTTTGATGCCGGAGACGGTGTCCTTGTGCCCGGAGAGGACCGCGTTCTCTATGCGCGTCTTCTCCTGCCAGTCCTCGGAGCCGACGACCCGCTCGTAGAACCGCTCGTCCCGCGCCGTCAGGTGGGGCACGATCAGCGCTTCGTGCAGGTAGCGCTGGGCTCCCAGGGAGCTGACGAACTGGTCGTAGCCGACGAAGGTCAGTTCCCCGGACGGGCCGGCGAGGGCCAGGACGGTGTCCTCGCGCGCCACCATCTCGGTGGCCTGGAGCATCGAGACCACGGGGCGGCTCGCCTGGGCGAGTTCGGCGTCCTCCGCGTGGCTGAACTCCTGCTGGTAGACCTGGATGACCTTGCCGATGACGTCGGAGTAGTAGGCGAGGGTGCTGTCGGCGGCGCCGCTGCGGGTGTCCGCGCGCTGGCGGTACGCGGACAGTTTCTCGAGCTGCCGGGTCACTTCGGCGAAGGACCGCGAGGGGTCGTCGGCGAGCACCCGGAACTCGGCGGCGGCCGAGTCCGTGGCGGCGCGCCGTACGCGCAGTTCGCCCTCGGACCCTTCGGTGCCCGCCCACAGGGAGGCGGTCGCCGTCCGCTCCGCCTGCATGTCGACCATCAGCGTGTAGAGCGGGGCTCCGACCCGCTCGGCGGCCTCCACGTCGGCCCGCAGCTGGGCCGACTGCTCCAGCAACCGTTGAGCGGTCAACGTGACTTGGGTGCCCATCGCCACGGTGGGGACCACGGCCAGCCAGATGAGGAGGGTGCGCAGGCGCACGTTGCGCCACCGACGCGGCGTCGACCGCCCTCTTACGCCTTCGGGTTCTATGGGAGACATCGGTCCTCGGGAGCGGGGGCGTGGGGACGTCAGGGGTGGCCGAACGGCCGGACCGGGCACGGCACTGCAGAGGGGACGGCCACAACCGGTCTGGTTGTGACGGGATGTGAGGGGCCGATCATAACCAGACAGACGGAAGAAACGGATAGGTGTGTTCACCGGCCGACCGTGCTATCTCCGTCGGATCACCCCAGGCCAGAGACCGGATCGGAATCGAACCGCGACGTCCTCGACACCATGACCGTCCGATTCCGGCCGATCGCTGCTCCGGTCGCACCGCGCAGGGGGCGGGGTGACGATGGAGGGACGGTGCCCGCGGCTCGCGCCCTGCGGTCCGCGGCCTCCCTTTTCCTCGCGGTAAGGAAGACCCATGAACCGGCGCACACGGCTCCTCGTCCTCGGTCCCCTGGCGGCCGCCTCGTTCGTCGCCTCCCCCGCCGCCCTCGCCGCGGCACCGCACACCCCGCCGGCCGCCGTCCCGGCCGCCACGTGCTCGACCTCCGGGGTCCTCGAGAACGGGAAGGTGCACCTGTCCGGCGGCGGCTTCACCCCGGGTCCGGCCTACGTGTACGGGTCGGCCGGCTTCGGCGGGACGGTCGAGATCGCCCAGAACGGCGGCTTCCAGGTCATGAACGTGCCGCCCGGCCAGTACAGCGTCCGCCAGGGCGGCGAACTGACCCAGTGCAGCGGCTGAGCACGCACGCGGACGGGCCCTCCCGGCCCGCAGGGGGCGGGGAGGGCCCGTCGAGATCCTGAGCGGCCCGAAAGCCCTGAACGAGGTGTCGTGAGGGTCAGCCCGCGTCCGGGGCCGGGGTCAAACGCAGCGAGATGCTGTTGATGCAGTACCGCTGGTCCGTGGGCGTCGGGTAGCCCTCGCCCTCGAAGACGTGGCCCAGGTGGGAGCCGCACTTCGCGCAGCGGACCTCGGTGCGGACCATGCCGTGCGAGGTGTCGGCGAGCAGCTCGACGGCGTCGGTGTCCTTCGGGTCGAAGAAGGACGGCCAGCCGCAGTGCGACTCGAACTTCTCCGAGGAGCGGAACAGCTCGGCCCCGCAACCGCGGCAGGAGTACACGCCCTCGGTCTTGGTGTCGGTGTACTCACCGCGGAAGGCCGGCTCGGTGCCGGCGAGGCGCAGCACCTGGTACTCGGACGGGGTCAGCTCCGCCTGCCACTGCTCGTCCGTCTTCTCGACCTCGTACGACATGACTCTTCCGCTCCCTCGTTCCGTCAGCTCGAAAGGCGGGCGAGGATGGCGGGACCGAGGTCCGTGACGTCTCCCGCGCCCATGGTGAGAACGAGATCGCCGGGCTTGGCCATTCCCGCGATGACGTCGGCGACGGCCGCCTTGTCGTGCTCGGCGGTGACGTCGGCCCCGGCGGCCCGGGCGGCGGCGATGATGATGTCGCTGGTCACGCCGGGGATCGGGTCCTCGCGGGCGGGGTAGATGTCCAGGACGACGGAGGCGTCGGCAAGGGCCAGGGCCTGGCCCATCTCCTTGCCCAGCTCCTGGGTGCGGGAGAAGAGGTGCGGCTGGAAGACGACCAGGATGCGGGAGTCGCCGGCGGCTCCGCGGATGGCCTCCAGGTCGGCGTTCATCTCGGTGGGGTGGTGCGCGTAGGAGTCGATGACCTGGACGCCGGCGGCCTCGCCCTTGAGCTGGAGGCGCCGCTTGACGCCGGTGTACTTGCCGAGCGCGGAGGCGAGGTTGTGCGCGGGGATGCCGAGGGCCACGCCTGCGGCGAGGGCCGCGACGGCGTTGTGCGCGTAGTGGCGGCCGGGGACGGAGACGGTGAAGGTGAGCATCCGGCCGTCCAGGACCACGGTGACCTCGCTGGTCAGGCCACGCGGGGTGATCTTGGTGATCCGGATGTCGGCGCCCTCCTCCTCGCCGTAGGTGACGACGGTCAGGCCGTCCCTGCCCGCGACGCGGCGGGCGATCTCGGCGGCGCCCTCCTGGCCGTGGGCGACGACCAGGGTGCCGCCGGGCACGACCTTGCCGACGAAGGTCTCGAAGGACTCGTAGATCTCCTCGATCGACGCGTAGTTCGCGTGGTGGTCGAGCTCCGCGTTGAGGATGATCGCGACCTGCGGGGTGTACTTGTGGAAGGTGCGGTCGCTCTCGTCGGCCTCGGCGACGAAGATGTCGCCCTCGCCGTGGTGGGCGTTGGAGCCCGGGGCGTCCAGGTCGCCGCCGATGGCGTACGAGGGGTCCAGGCCGAGGGCCGAGAGGGACACCGCCAGCATCGAGGTGGTGGTGGTCTTGCCGTGCGTACCGGCGACGGCGATCGGGCGCAGACCGTCCATGAGCGCGGCGAGGGCGTCGGAGCGGTGCACGACGGGGATGCCGAGCTCGGCGGCGCGGGCCAGCTCGGGGTTGTCGGCGCGGATGGCGCTGGAGACGACCACGCAGGTGGAGTCGGCGGCGAGGTTGCCGGCGGCGTGCCCGCCGTGGACCGTGACGCCGTGGGCGCGCAGCGCCTCGGCGGTCTCGGAGTCACCGCGGGCGTCGCTGCCGGCGACCTTCCCTCCGCGCTGGGCCAGGATCTTCGCGATGCCGGACATTCCGGCGCCGCCGATGCCGATGAAGTGGGGCCGTTCCATGGCGGTCGGCAGGCCGGGCTTCATTCAGGTCGCTCCAGGATCGAGTGCGGTGCTTGTGTGCGGTCGGGCTCTGGGCCCAAGCCTATTCGTTGTGGGCGAAGAGCTTGAGCACGGGAACGCCGACCTTGTGGCGCGCCCGGGAGGCCCAGTCCCGGTGGAAGAACTCCTCCACGAAGTGCGGGGAGGTCAGGACGATCACCTCGTCGGCGCCGGTCTCGTCCACGACGGACTGCAGCTTGTCGAGCGGATGCTTCTCGACGATCTGCCCCACGGCCTTGGCACCCTTCTGGCGCAGGGCGTTCAGGGAGTGCGCGAGGGCGTGCGCGGCCGGGCCGAGCGCGTCCTCGCCCTCGGGCTCGTCGCCCTCACGGATGGCCTCGGGGAGCTCACCGAGCGCTACGTCGTCGATGGCGCGCAGCAGTCGGTCCTGGTCGCCCCGGGGTTGCATGAGGACGACGAAGGAGACCGGGTCGTCTCCGTGGAGGCTGGTGACGAAGTCCACGTCCACCGTGGTCAGCGGCTGCTCGATCATCAATACGCTCGTGAACACGGACGCCCTCTCCTTCATGGGCCGAGGCCGGCCGGCCGGCCCCTGCGGAAACCATCCTGCCCCGCTCTCGCACGGGGCCTGCGCAGGTATATGTGCCCAGCGAAAGCAAAGCGGAACGGGAAATTCCGCCCCTTGTCAGATCCGACGGTAGCTCGTGAACAGGAACCCGGCCTCCTCCAGTACGCAGGCGGGCGCGAGCCGGTGCGGAACCGTGACGGAAGGGCCTCCGGCGATGCGCTGGGCGCCGCCCGCCGTGAGCGTCGGGGAGATCGTCAGGCACAGCTCGTCCAGCACGTCGGCGGCCACGAACTGGCCCAGCAGCCGGGGTCCGCCCTCGGTGAGCTGGCGGCGCAGCCCGCGCGCTGCGAGCTCCCGTACCGCCCGGGCCGCGTCCACGGCCGCTCCCTCGCCGGCCACCAGCACCTCGGCGCCGGCGGCCTCCGCCTCGGCCACCCGGTCCGAGGGCGCCGCGGCGCCGGTCACCACCAGGGTCGGCACCAGCGGGGAGGTGAACAGGGGCAGCGAGAAGTCCAGGTCCATGCTCGCGGTGACCACGGCGATGGCGGCGGCCGGGCCCTGTCCGGCGGCCTCGCGGCGGGCGGCGAAGGCCTCCCGGGCGCGGGCCGGCCGGTAGCCCTCCTGGCGAACCGTTTCGGCGCCGACGACCACCACATCGGCCAGCGCCCGAAGGGTGCCGAAGATCCGCATGTCGGTCTCGCCGGAGATGGGCTGCGAGCGGCCGTCGTGCTGGGCGGCGCCGTCCAGGGTGGAGACCATGTTGGCGCGCAGCCAGTGGGCGTCCGCGGCCAGCGCGGGGTAGGCGTAGGCGTCCGCGAGCTCGTCGAGCGACCACTCCCGGTCCGTCCCGTCCTGGCTGCGGGCTGGTGTCTGATCGGTCACAGGGAACAGGCGTCGCATCGGTGCAGTGTGCCACGCCCCGTAGAGTTAAGGGCTGTGTCGACATCACTCTCCACCTCCGGCCGGCCCCCGATAGCCGACGCCGGGCCGCAGGCCCTGTGCGCGCGTGAGCCGCGGGTTCCCGCCGAACGGCTGGTGGCCGAGATGGTGCCGCCGCCGCGGTTCGACTCCGTCCGCTTCGACACCTACGACCCCGACCCGGCCCAGCCGAGCCAGGCCGATGCCGTCACCGTGCTGAGCGGCTTCGCCGCGGGCCTGGGCGGGGCGCACGCCAGCGGCTCCGGAAGGAAGCGCTGGTTCTCCAAGAAGCCGGCGGCCCCCACCGGGCCCCGCGGGGTCTATCTCGACGGCGGCTACGGCGTGGGCAAGACCCACCTGCTCGCCTCCCTGTGGCACGCCACCCCGGCCGAGCCCGCGCTCAAGGCCTTCGGCACCTTCGTGGAGCTCACGAACCTGGTCGGCGCGCTCGGCTTCCAGCAGACCGTGCAGACCCTGGGCGGGCACAGGCTGCTGTGCATCGACGAGTTCGAGCTGGACGACCCGGGCGACACCGTTCTGGTGTCCTCGCTGCTCAGCCGCCTCGTCGAACAGGGCGTGGCGCTGGCCGCCACCTCCAACACGCTGCCCGGCAAGCTCGGAGAGGGCCGCTTCGCCGCCGTCGACTTCCTGCGGGAGATCCAGGGGCTGTCGGCGCACTTCCGGCCGCTGCGGATCGACGGCCAGGACTACCGCCACCGCGGCCTGCCGGAGGCCCCGGCGCCGTTCTCCGACGAGCAGGTCACCAAGGCCGCGTACGCGACCGAGGGCGCGAGCCTGGACGACTTCCCCGGCCTGCTGGAGCACCTGGCCCGGGTGCACCCGAGCCGGTACGGCGCGCTGACCGACGGGATCACGGCCGTCTGCCTGACCGATGTCGGCCCGGTGCCGGACCAGTCGACGGCGCTGCGGCTGGTGGTCCTCGCCGACCGGCTGTACGACCGCGAGGTCCCCGTCCTGGCCTCCGGTGTCCCCTTCGACAAGCTGTTCAGTGAGGACATGCTGAACGGCGGTTATCGGAAGAAGTACTTCCGCGCCATATCGCGGCTCACCGCGCTGGCGCGCGACGCGAAACCCCTGGTGTCCCAGTAGGTTTGGGAGCGCCGGGCCCCCGTCGGGAGCCCGGCCGTTTCCCACCATCTGCGAAGGGATCACCATGGCCACCACGCGTCACGCGCACACCGTCTGGGAAGGCGACCTGCTGAAGGGCAAGGGCGTCGTCAGCCTCGACTCCTCGGGCATCGGTTCGTACGACGTCTCCTGGCCCGCGCGCTCCGAGGCGGCGAACGGCAAGACCAGCCCGGAGGAGCTGATCGCGGCCGCCCATTCCAGCTGCTACTCGATGGCGCTCTCCCACGGCCTCGCGGGTGCGGGCAACCCGCCCACCCGCCTGGAGACCAAGGCCGACGTCACCTTCCAGCCGGGTGAGGGCATCACCGGGATCCACCTGTCCGTCGAGGGCACGGTCCCGGGTCTGGACGAGGCCGCCTTCCTCGCCGCCGCCGAGGACGCCAAGAAGAACTGCCCGGTGAGCCAGGCCCTGACGGGCACCACGATCACCCTGAGCGCCAAGCTCGTCTGATCACCGGATCACCGGATCACCGATCGCGGTCGGGGGTGCGGGCCACACGGCCCGGCCCGCACCCCCCGCGTGTCCGTCAGGCCGTCGCCAGCTGCGGGAGCAGCCGCATGGCGTTGTCGTGGTAGATCCCCCGCAGCTGCTCCGGGGTGAAGGCCGGGTCCCCGTCGAGGGCGGGCAGCGCCAGGTCCATGACCGTGTCGGCGGGGGCGGCGGGCCAGTCCGTGCCGAACAGGACGTGGTCGGCCGGCACGTGCTCCAGCAGGGTCGCCGCGGGCGCCATGGGGCCCGCGGTGTCGTAGTAGAAGCGGCTCAAGCAGTCGCGGACGGCGGCGGGCTCGATGCTCGGTTCGCAGAACCGCCCCAGCGCCTGCAGGCGCGTCGCGATGTACGGCAGGAAGCCGCCGGCGTGGGGCAGGACCACCGAGATGTCCGGGAAGCGGTCCAGCGTCCTGCGGCTGATCATGTTCACCGCGGCCCGGGTGGTGTCCAGCAGGAAGTCGCACATGAAGTTGGGGATGCCGGGAACGGTCGACGCGCCGGGCGGGCCCGGCGGGCCTCCCGGGAGGTTGTGCGGGTGCGTGTCCACCACCGCGCGGCACTCGTTCAGCTGGTGGAACAGCCGGTCGTAGGCGGGGTCCCCGAGGTAGACGCCCCCGTAGTTGGCGGTCACGTTGACGCCGACGGCGCCGAGCTGTCCGAGGCCGCGGCGCACCGCCCAGGACGATGCCTCCTCGTCGTCCAGGAAGAGCGGCACGTAGTACGAGAACCGCCCCGGGTGCGAGGACGCCACCTCGATCATCGACCGCAGCGTGATGTTGATCGCCTCGCGCAGCTGGGCCGACGAGCGGTAGCGCGCCGGCAGCATCGGCTTGAGGACGGCGGTGGTGATGCCGGCGTCGTCCATGAAGCGGATCGCCGCCTCGGTGTCGAGGCGGGTCCACGGCGGCAGTTGCTCCGCTGTGATCAGCCCGTGGTGCACGGCCCACTCGCGCCACTCCGGTGCGCAGAAGTGATGGTGCATGTCGATCTTGGAGTGGACCGTGCCCGCCGTCTCCGGGCCGGGCGCGGAGGGACGCCGGGCGATCCGGATGACCTCGCTGGTGCCCACCGCGGCGATCCGCAGTTCGTCCGCGGGCGTTCCCAGGAGGCGCAGTGCGGGGGTACTCACGGAATCCGTCATGCCAATTCACCGCCCCATCGGGTCTGGGTCACTTTCCGGAGGCCATGGAGGCCAGGGTCGGCTCGCCCGGGTCCCTGTCCGGGTCCCCGTCCGCTTCTCCGTCCGGGCGCGAGGGCTCCAGGACGATCCGCAGGTGCTCCAGTCCCCGGAACGCCGGCACCGGTCCCTTGAGCCACGCGCCCCGGGTCTCCTCCAGGTCCGCCACCGCCATCTCCGGGAACTCCCGCAGCAGGCAGGCGAGTGCGATCTCGAGTTCGAGCCGGGCCAGCGGGGCCCCCAGGCAGTAGTGGGTGCCGTGGCCGAAGCCGAGGTGGGTGCCCTGGAGTCCCTCGCGCGTCACGTCCAGCTCGTCGGGCGAGTCGAACCTCTCGGGGTCCCGGTTGGCCGAGGAGATCGCGATCTGCACCAGGGCGCCCTTGGGGATCACCGTGTCCCGGATCCGGGCCTCCTCGGCCGCGTACCGGAACGTCGACGTCTCCACCGACCCCTCGAAGCGCAGCATCTCCTCGACCGCCCCCGGAATGAGCCGGGGATCCTCGCGGAGCCTTGCCGCCTGGTCGGGGTGGAGCAGCAGGTTGAGGACGGAGTTCCCGATCTGGTAGGCGGTGGTCTTGTGCCCGGCGAAGAACAGGACCCACAGCGACGCGACCAGTTCGGGGTCCTCCAGCCGCTCCTCGGCCTGGACGAGGTCGCTGAGGAAGGTGTCCGACGGATGGTCGCGGGTGTCCGAGATGAGCCGCTCCAGCCGGTGCTGGAGCCGTTCCTCGGCCGCCTGCAGCTCCGCCCTGCGGCTGGGGTCGAACCGGGAGCGGGTCACCACCGCGAACTGCTCCAGGATCTCCGGGCGGTCCTCCGGCGCAATGCCCATCAGTTCGCACAGGACCGCGATCGGCAGCGGGAACGCGAACGAGGCCATCAGGTCGACCGTGCCGGCCCTGCGGCACTCGCCGAGGATCGTCTGCGCGATCTCGGTGATCCTCGGACGCATCTGCTCCACCCGCCGGGGCGTGAAGGCGCTCCGCAGGATGCGGCGCAGCCGCGTGTGCCGGGGCGGGTCCGAGAAGAGCACGTTGTCGTCGAGCGCGTCGAAGAAGCTGCCGTACACCGCGTGGTAGGTGTCGATGGCGCCGCGCATGTCCTTGCTGAACCGGGGGTCCGACAGGGCGTCGCGGGCGTCGTCGTGGCGGGTGATCAGATACGTGTCGACCCCGTGGGGCGGTGTCAGCCGGCACACCGGGGCCTGCTCGCGCAGGGTCGCGTACATGGGGTGGGGGCACTGCCGGTACTCCGGCGCGCCCCTGGAGACGGCCGACACGATGTCGTGCAGTCCTCCGTCGCCGTTCGGTGCCGCATCCCGCTGCGCCATGTTCCGCACCCTCCGTCGCACTCCGCCGTGGCCGTTGCCGTGGCCGTCGCAACGGCCGTCTGCGGACTCACCGGTTCCCCGTGCCGGTGCGCCGCGAAACGGCGCCGCTCCCGTTCGGGTGAGCCGTCGGCTCCGGGGGCGGGGGCCGGACGTCCGGCGACCGCCTGCCGGCCGTCGGCCGATCGGCGGTCGTCCGTCCGTGCCGTGTCCGGGGCGGACGCGGGGCGGGTACGGCGGCCGGCGGGAAGGGCTGTGCCACCAGCCAGCCCGTCACGAGGAGCCCGCGCATGGCCCGACGTCTCGCCCCCGCCCTCACCGCAGCCGCCGCACTCGTCCTGGCGGCCGTCGCCGCGCCGCCGGCCGCAGCCGGCCACGGCCCGGACGCCGGCCGGGCCCTGGCCGACCGGGCGGCCGCGTACGCCGCGACCGCCCGCTACCAGGTGCACGCCAACGCGGTGGCGGCCGGCTACGTGCCGGACAAGTACTGCGTCTTCGACCGGGCGGGGAGGACCGGCGCGCTCGGCTACCCGCACTTCAACCACGCCTACGACAACTCCGTCGACCCGACGAAGCCCGCCGCGCTGTACTACGAGGACGACGGGCGCGGCGGCAAGCGCCTCGTCGGGGTCCAGTGGCTGGTCTACGACCGCGATCAGAAGCTGACCACGGACGACGACCGCCCCACGATGTTCGGCACCGCCTTCAAGGGCCCCAAGCCCGGCAACTTCCCCGGCCAGCCGGTCCACTACGCCCTGCACCTGTGGCTCTGGAAGAAGAACCCCCGCGGCCTGCACGAGACCTTCAACCCGGCGGTGGCCTGCCTCCCGGGGACCACCCGGCCGTAGGCCGTCCCTTTCGACTCCCTTCGGCCCCTGTCGGTCGGACGGGATCGGCTGCCGGCCCGGCATGATCGGCGGGACAACCCCCACGGGGCCCGACGTCCTCCGGGAGCCGCCGATGTCCGCCACCCGACGCAGCCTGCTCGCCGCCGGCGCGATCGCCTTCAGCGGAGCGCTGGGGGCACTGTTCGCCGGCGGCTCCCCCGCCTCCTCCCGGGCGGCCGGGGCCGCCGGCGGGTACGGTCCGCTGCTCCCCGACCCGCGCGGGCTGCTCGATCTGCCCGCCGGGTTCACCTACCGGGTGCTCTCGCGGGCGGGCGACCCCCTGCGCTCCGGTGAGGGCGCCGTCCCCGCCAACTGCGACGGCATGGCCGCCTTCGACGCCGGGGGCGGCCGGGTCCGGCTGGTGCGCAACCACGAGAACCGGGCCACCGCCGCCCTGCGCGTCCCCGCCGTGGCGGGGCTGACGTACGACCCCGGGGCGCTCGGCGGCTGCACCGCGCTGGACCTCGGCCCGGACGGGCGGGTCACCGGCGAGCGGGTCGCCCTCGCCGGCACCGCCGTCAACTGCGCGGGCGGCCGCACCCCCTGGAACACCTGGCTGAGCTGCGAGGAGACCGAGGACCGGGCCGGTACCGCCGGCTACGAGCGGGACCACGGCCACGTCTTCGAGGTGGACCCGGCCCGTCCGCAGCGCACGGGCGCCGTCCCGCTCACCGCGATGGGCCGCTTCGCGCACGAGGCCGTCGCCGTGGACCCGTACCGGGGGGTGGTCTACGAGACCGAGGACGCCTTCGTCCGGCCCTTCGGGCTGTTCTACCGGTTCCTGCCGGAACGGCCGCTCGGCGGCACCGGTTCGCTGCGGGCCGGCGGCGCCCTGGAGGCCCTGCGCGTCCCGGGCCTGGCGGACCTGGCCGGGGTCGACGAGCCCGGGGCGGAGTTCCCGGTGGAGTGGGTGCCCGTACCGGACCCCTCGGCGGCCGTCACGCCGATCCGGCACCAGGACTTCGGGCCGGGCGGCATCACCCACGCGCAGAAACTGGAGGGCTGCTACTGGGGCGGCGACGGGGTCCACTTCGTGTCCAGCTACGCCCGCAGGGGCGAGGGGGCGTCGGCCGACCACCACGGACAGGTGTGGTTCTACGATCCGCGCCGGGGCCGGCTCCGCCTGGACGTGCTCTTCGGGCCGGCCGCCGACGTACAGCTGCCCGGGGACTCCCCCGACAACATCTGCCTGGCCCCGGACGGCGGTCTGATGGTGTGCGAGGACGGCGGCGGGGCGCAGTACGTGTTCGGGGTGACGGCCGGCGGCGAGGTCTATCCGGTGGCCCGCAACGCCGACGACATCGGCGAACCGGGCGCCCCGGAGTGGGGGGAGTTCGCGGGGGTCGCCTTCTCCCCCGACGGGCGGACCATGTACGTCAACGCCTACGCCCCGGGCACCACCTTCGCCGTGACGGGCCCCTGGCGGCGCTGACGGGGGGTCTCGCGGCACGAGTGGGAGTGCCGCAGACACCCACTTGTCACATAGTCATATATTTTGCGTGCGTGACCATTTCTGTGCGCAAGGTTGCGGCCGCGGCCGCACTCAGTGCCGCCCTCACCGCTTCCCTCGCGGGCTGCGGCGGCTCCGGCACCAAGGACGCCGGCCGCGAAGCCCGCCTGGGCACGCCTGCGGCGTCCGCCCCCGCGGCTTCCGCGCCCGGCGCCGCGGCCGCCCCCCCGAGCCCCTCCCCCGGTGCCCCGGGCGCCCCGCCCGCCGGCGCGCCCGGCAAGGCGCCGACCCTGGCCCCCGGCCCGAACGGCCTGACCCCCGTCTTCGAACGGGCCAAGCAGCACACGGACAAGACCGTGGCGCTGACCTTCGACGCCGACATGACCTCCGACCAGGGGCCGCGCGCCGCCGGCGGGGAGCGCTTCGACAACCCGCAGCTGATCTCGACGCTGCGCACCCTCAAGGTGCCCTCGACGATCTTCATGACGGGCCGCTGGGCCGAGGAGTACCCGGACCAGGCCAAGGCCATCGGGACCGACCCGAACTTCGAGATCGCGAACCACTCCTACAGCCACCACGCCTTCAAGTCCCCCTGCTACGGACTGCCCGCGCTCGACGGAGCCGCCGCCCGGGCCGACGTGGACCGGGCCTTCGCCGCCTTCCGCCGGGCAGGCGCCGTCAACACCGTCCCGTACTTCCGCTTCCCCGGCGGCTGCTACGACGACCCGGCGCTGCGCGCCCTGTCCACGGCCGAGGTCACGGCGGTGCAGTGGGACGTGGTCAGCGGGGACGCCTTCGCGAACGACCCGGACGCGGTGGCCGAGCAGGTCCTCGCCGGGGTGAAGCCCGGCTCTGTGGTCGTGATGCACTGCACGCGCAGCGCCGCCCCGGTGACCGAGGAGGCGATCCGGAAGATCGTCCCGGAACTGCGCAAGCGCGGCTACCGGTTCGTGAAGGTGTCCGAGCTGATCGGTACGTAGCGGTCGGTCGCGCGCCCTCAACCCTGCCGGGCCGCGGCCCGGCAGGCCACCGCGCCCGCGGCGGCGGCCGGCGCGAGCGCGACCGTCAGGGCCGTCAGGGCCGCCAGCGGCAGCGGCGCCGAACCCGGGCGCTCCGCCGTGACCACGGCGGCCGGTGCGCCGCGGGCCGGGCAGGGCGCGGGAGATCCCGCTCAGCACCCGGGGTCGGCGGCCGTGGCGGCGGCCCACCCCGGTCAGGTTCAGTGCGCGGCCGCCGTCTCGGTGAGCTCGCTCGGGCGGACGATGACGAAGCCCTCGCCGCTCAGCTTCAGCTGGACCGCCTCGCCGGAGCCGCCGCGGATCATCGAGCCGACCGACTGGGAGCGGTGCAGGCCGGTCTCCAGCTGGGCGCTCCAGCCCACGACCGCGTCGGTGTCGACGTGGACGGGGGCCTGCGGGGTGACCGGAATGATGATCGGGTGTCCGTCGCAGACGACGGCGAGCTTGCCGGTGCCGGTGAAGACGCTGTTGAAGAGGCCGCCGCCGGTCATGCCGGCACCCTTGACCATCTTGATCTCGTAGGACAGCGTGGGGTCGAAGCACAGCACGTTGCGCCCGTTGACGGTGAGGGCGTCTCCGTGCTCGAGGTCGATGATGAAGCAGTTGCCCGCCTGGTGGGCGAACCAGGCCTCGCCCTGGCCGCGTACGGACATCAGCGCCAGGCCCTCACCCGTGACGGCGCGCTTGAGCATGCCGCCTATACCCTGCCCCTTGCGCTCGAACTGCAGGTTGCCGCGGAAGGCGACCATCGATCCCTGACGGGCCAGCATCTCGCCGTTGACGTTGTACTTCACGGACTTGGCGTTCTGCAGGCTCATGCCCGGGGCGACGGCGGCCTGGGCGAGGTTCTCGGACGCGAAAAGATCACTCTTCATGGCCTCGATCCTCACCCGGGTCCGCCACCCGGGACATCCTCCTCAAGGTGGAGCCTGGCATCCTTGGCGGGATGAGCAGCCAGCACGCGAACGACACCTCCGGCGTACCCGCGGTCGGGGCCGACAGCGCCTTCCGGCGGGAGCACGCACTGCGCGACGAGGCACCGCAGTTCGTCCTGCCGCTGGTCGTCCGCATCGAGAAGGCGGAGCCGCCCGCCCGGACCGACGCCCTGGAGACCGCGGCCCGGGCCGTGCTGGTGCTGCTCACCGACGAGCGGGCGCACGGCGGTGGCGCATGGGCGCAGGCCGTCCGGGACTGGCAGGACGCGCGGATCCGCAAGGTGGTCCGGCGGGCGCGCGGGGCGGAGTGGCGCAAGGCGCAGACCCTGCCCGGCATCACGGTGCACGGCGACGCCGCCCAGGTCCGGGTCTTCCCTCCGGTGCCCCTCGACGGCTGGCCCAAGGAGCTGGCCAAGCTCCAGGTGTCGGGCACGGACCTCGACGACCCGGAGCCGGTCGCCGCGGCCGACGGCTCCGCCCTGCCGGTGCTGTGGCTCAACCCCGCCCTGGAGATGTCGGCCGGCAAGGCGATGGCCCAGGCCGGGCACGCGGCGCAACTGGCGTGGTGGGAGCTGACGCCTGCGGAGCGGGCCACCTGGCAGGAGTCGGGCTTCCGCCTGGCCGTACGGACCGCGGCGCGCGAGCGGTGGGCGGAGCTGAGCGGGAGCGGGCTGCCGTTGGTCCGCGACGCCGGGTTTACCGAGATCGCCCCGGGCAGCGCGACGGTCGTCGCCGACCATCCGGCGCTGCGGGCCCGGCTCTGACGGTCTCCTGTTGGCCGGGCGGGCCCGCACCGCCGCCGGGAACCTCAAATGTTGCTCTGAACGTCACCCTCCTGGGATTGGCGCGACCGCGTCGGGGCCATGACATCGGCACACGTGCGTTGAGAGGGGGCGAGGGGACATGAAGCCCATGGCACACCTGGGGGTGGGCATCGGCTGGCGGCCGGAGATCGCGGACGCGGTCGACCGGCTGGACGGCCTGGACTGGGTCGAGGTGGTGGCCGAGAACATCTGCCCGGGCCACCTGCCCGAGGCACTGGGGCGGCTGCGCGAGCGCGGCACGCGCATCGTGCCGCACGGGGTCTCGCTCGGCCTCGGCGGCGCCGACCGCCCGGATCCGGAGAAGCTGGCGGCGCTCGGGGAACGGGCGGTGGCGCTGGGGGCGCCACTCGTCACCGAGCACATCGCCTTCGTACGGACGTCCTCGCCGCTGCTTGAGGCCGGGCACCTGCTGCCCGTGCCGCGCACCCGCGACGCGCTGGACGTGCTGTGCGAGAACGTGCGGATCGCGCAGGACGCGCTGCCCGTGCCGCTGGCGCTGGAGAACATCGCCGCGCTGTTCTCGTGGCCCGGCGAGGAGATGACGGAGGGGGAGTTCCTCACGGAACTGGTCGAGCGGACCGGGGTCCGGCTCCTCATCGACGTCGCCAACCTGCACACCAACCGGGTCAACCGGGGCGAGGACCCCGCCGCCGTCCTGGACGCGATCCCGCTGGAGGCGCTGGCGTACGTGCACGTCGCAGGCGGCGTCGAACGCGGCGGCGTCTGGCACGACACCCACGCGCACCCCGTGCCGCCGGTGGTGCTCGACCTGCTGGCCGAACTCCGGTCCCGGGTGGCACCGGCGGGTGTCCTGCTGGAGCGGGACGACGACTTCCCGCCCGAGTCGGAGCTCGCGGGCGAACTGGCCGCGATCCGCGAGGTGCTGACGACCACGCCCCGAGCCCTGCCGGCAGCGGCCGACCGGCACGCTGCCCGCGCAGCGGCGACGACGGATCCGCTGAGCGAGCCCGGGGCCGGGGCGCAGGCCGTGGGCGAGGCCGGGGCGCAGCCGCAGGCCGGGGCGGAGCACCAAGCCTGGACACAGTACGAAGCCGGAGCGGAGCCGCAGGCCTCGGCACGGCACGAAGGCGGGGCGCAACCCGAGGCCGGCGCGGGCGAGGCCGCCCGGACCCGCGTGGCGCTCGGGCAGGCCGCCCTGCTGTCCGCGCTCGTTGCCGGGACCCCCGTGCCCGAGGGCTTCGACCGTGCGCGCATCCGGGTACAGGTGCGGGCGCTGGCCGCCAAGCGGGCCGACGTGGTCGCCAAGGTGGCTCCGGAGCTGCCCGGGATCCTCGGCGGCCGCGAACCGTACCGCAAAGCCTTCCTCGCCTACGCGAAGGGCCGCCCCATGACCGCCGGATACCGCAGGGACGCCCTGGACTTCGCCGAGCACCTGCTGATCCAGGACCTGCCGGCCGACCCGGCCTCCCGGCGCCGGCTCACCGCGTGGTGGCGGGAGCGGGCGGGGGCCAGGCCGCCGGGCCGGATCGTGCGCTGGGCCCGGGCGCTGGCGGGGAGGGCCGCGTGAACATCCTCGCCCTCGCGATCTGGATCGCCGTCATCGTCTCCTGCGTCCTCCTCGTGCGCGGGCTGCGCCGCGCCCGGCCCGGAGCCGCGGTCCTGTCGGCCGCCCTCCACGACCTGTCCGAGGCCGCGTTCGTGGTGGGCGGACCCGGCACCGTTGTGGACACCGCGCTCGTCTCGATGCTCGGCGACGGCCGGCTCCTCGTCGGCGGACCCGGCATCGTCCAGGTACGCCCCGGGGCGCGGGCCGCCGACCCCGCCGAACGCGCCGTGCTCCACGCCCACGCCGGAGCCCCCTCGGGCTGGCTCTACCAGGTGCGCTACGCCGCCATGCGCGACCCGGCCGTCCAGGAGATCGGGGACGCCCTGGCCGCCCGCGGGCTGATCGCCCCGCCCGGCAGCGGCCGGCGCTGGCGCCGCTGGGGGCTCGTCCAGGCCGTCGCCTGCGCGGTCTGGCTGGTGGCGTCGATCCCGCTGACCGTCGTCGGCTTCGCCCTCGATCCCGACCCCGGTGTGCCGTTCGTCGCGATGGTGGCGCCCGTACTGCTGGCGGGCATCGTCCTGGGCCTGTTCTGCATGGCCCGTGCCGGGAACCGGGTCACCCGGGCCGGGCTGCGCTCGCTGCTCGCGCTGCGCTCCGCGTACGTGAACGACCGCACCCCGCACGTGCAGACCGCGCTCTTCGGCCTGCGCGACCTGCGCGACCCGTTCCTGCGCCAGCAGCTGGTGCCCGCCGCGCGCGGCACCCGGCTCGCGGCGGCCCAGGCGGGCGCGCGCTCCCACCGCCCGCACACGTCCTCCTCCGACTCCTCGGCCGAGCTGCTGCCGGTCCTGTGGTGCGCGACGAGCGGGGCGGGCGGTTCGGGCTGCGGGGGCGGTGGGGGCGGCTGCTCGGGCGGCAGCGGCGGGGGCGGCTGCTCGGGCGGCAGCGGTTCGAGCTGCGGGGGCTCCTCCGGCTCCGGCTGTTCCGGTTCGAGCAGCTCCAGCTGTTCGAGTTCAAGCAGTTCCAGCTGTTCGAGCTCGAGCAGTTCCAGCTGTTCGAGCTCGAGCAGTTCCAGCTGTTCGAGTTCGAGCAGTTGCTGATACGGCAACCGGGGCCACGGTCGGCGACACCGGCCGGTGATCCTTTACAAGTGCGGCGCCCAGGCCTCTCATCGGTTCATCGGATGAGAGGCAGGGGCGCCCATGCTGACGAGAACCGCACGCCACGGATCCGTCGTGGCCGCACTGGTGCTGGCCCTGTGCGCGCCCACCGCCGTGGCCGCACCCGTCCCGCAGGATCCGGGCTCCGCCGACACCGCCGCCGAGAGCGCCGGAGCCGCGCTCGTCGCCCGCCGGGCGGCCCTGGCAGCCGCCTCCCGGGGCGGCGGTGCCGCCGGGCTCGACTTCCGCTCCTGCCCCGCCACCGAGGACCTGCCGTCGCGCGTCCGGTGCGCCACCCTGCGCGTCCCGCTCGACTACGCCCGCCCCGACGGCCCGCAGATCTCCCTGACCGTCAGCCGGGCCTCCGCCACCGGGGCCGGCGGCGCCGCCCGCCAGGGCGCGCTCGTCCAGAACCCCGGCGGCCCCGGGGCCTCCGGGATGTCCTTCCCGCTCGTCGCCGACCTCCCCGGCTGGGGGCCGATCGCCGCCGCCTACGACCTCGTCGGCTACGCCCCGCGCGGGGTCGGGCGTTCGGCCCCGCTGTCCTGCACGGACCCGCGGGCCAGGGCCCAGGGCCCCGTCCAGGAGCCTGTCCGGCCCTCAGCCGCGGACAAGGAGGAACGGCGCGCGCAGGCCCGGGAGTACGCGAACGGCTGCGCGCGCCGGGCGGGCGCGGCCCTGCCGTACTACACCACCCTGAACAACGCCCGAGACCTGCACGTCCTGCGCGCCGCGCTCGGCGAGGAGAAACTGACCTTCATGGGCGCCTCGTACGGCACCTACCTCGGCGCCGTCTACGCCACCCTGTACCCGGGCCACGTCCGCCGGATGGTCCTCGACTCGGCGGTCGACCCCGACCCGCGCCGCGTCTGGTACCGCAACAACCTCGACCAGGCACGCGGGTTCGAGGGCCGCTGGCACGACTTCCGCGCCTGGGTGGCACGCCACCACGGCACGTACGGGCTCGGCACCACCCCGGCGGCCGTGCAGGCCGGCTACGAGCGGGTCCGGGACGCGGTGGCCCGTGATCCGGCCGGCGGGACCGTCGGGACCGGGGAGCTGCGGGCCGCCTTCCTCCAGGCCGCGTACTACGACGACGTCTGGCCGGACCGGGCGGCTGCCCTGGCCGCGTTCCTGCGCGGCGATCCCTCGCTGCTGACCGCCCAGGCATCGCCCGACCCGGCCACGGCGGCCGACGCCGAGAACGCGACGGCCGTCTACACGGCGGTGCTGTGCAACGACGCCCCCTGGCCCGCCGACTGGGAGACCTGGGACCGCGACAACACCGCGCTGGCCCGTACGGCCCCCTTCGAGACCTGGGCCAACGCCTTCCTCAACCTGCCGTGCGCGTCCTGGCCGGTGCGCGGACGGCAGTCGCCGGTGGCGGTGGGGGCCCAGCCCGAGCGGCTGCCGCGGACTCTCGTGGTCGCTGCGGAACGGGACGGCGCGACCCCGTACCCGGGCGCACTGGAACTGCAGCGTCGGCTCGGCGCCGGATCGTCACTGGTGACCGAGACGGGCGCGGGCTCCCACGGAGTGGTCGGCGGACGCAACACCTGCGTGGACCGACACGTGGAGCGGTATCTGCTGACGGGCGCCACCCCGGGGTGGCGCGTCCGTTGCGCGCCGCATCCGGAGCCCGCACCGGTGTCGCTGGACGACGGGGCGGCGGGCGCCCGCAGGGCGCTGCTGCCGCCGGTCGTCTGAACTTCCGGGCGGGATCTCCGGCTGCGTCGTTTCGGGGGCTGTGCCTCCCGATCCACCGGAGGCACTCACCTGACGGTGTGGTCGTCCTCCGGTCCTTCCCCCCAGGGGAGGTATCAGGCGAGCCCGGCCACCAGGTCGGCGACGGACTTGCGGCGCCCGGTGTAGAAGGGCACCTCTTCACGGACGTGCATACGGGCCTCGGAGGCCCGCAGGTGACGCATGAGGTCGACGATGCGGTACAGCTCGTCCGCCTCGAAGGCCAGCAGCCACTCGTAGTCGCCCAGGGAGAAGGAGGCGACGGTGTTGGCGCGCACGTCCGGGTAGCCGCGGGCCATCTTGCCGTGGTCGGCGAGCATGCGGCGGCGGTCCTCGTCGGGGAGCAGGTACCAGTCGTAGCTGCGCACGAAGGGGTAGACGCTGACGTAGTCGCGGGCGACCTCGTCGGCCAGGAAGGCCGGGATGTGCGACTTGTTGAACTCGGCCGGGCGGTGCAGGGCCATGTTCGACCACACCGGCTCCATCGCACGGCCCAGCTTGGTGCGGCGGAACAGGTTGTACGCGGTCTGCAGCTCGTCCGCGGTCTCCGCGTGCCACCAGATCATGATGTCGGCGTCGGCGCGCAGGCCGGAGACGTCATAGGTGCCGCGGACGGTGATGTCCTTGGCGGCCAGCTGGTCGAACAGCTCCTGGACCTCGTCGGCGAAACCGGCGCGGTCCTCCGGCAGGACGTCCTTCAGCCTGAAGACGGACCACAGGGTGTAGCGGATGACCTCGTTGAGGTCCTTCGCCTTCTTCCCCGCGTTGGGAATCTTCTCTGGTGCAGTCATGTGCCTATTGTCCCGTGCGCCGATCAGTGGTCGGAGCCAGGGGTGCCGTACGCGCACCGAGCGAGGCGATCACCGTGTCCGCGGCCCGGCCGGCGCTCGCGACGCAGGCCGGGATCCCGACCCCGTCGTAGAGCGCGCCGCACACCGCGAGGCCGGGCAGGGCCTCGACGGCGCCGCGGATCCGGGCGACCCGGCCGAGGTGGCCGACGGGGTACTGGGGCAGTCCTCCCTCCCAGCGGGTGACCGTGGAGGCGACCGGCCGGGCGGTCAGGCCCACGGCCTCGCCGAGGTCGGTGAGGGACACCTCGACGAGTTCGCCGTCCTCGCGCTCGAGGTCGCGCTCGTCGGCGTACCGGCCGACGGAGGTGCGCAGCAGGAAGAGGTCGGGGTCCCGGCCGGCCCAGGCCCACTTGTTGCTGGAGAAGGTGGACGCCTTGATGGTCCGGCCGTCGACGGGCGGTACGAGGAAGCCGCTGGCGCCGCCGCCGGAGACGGCCGCCGGCAGGTCTGCGCGCCGGAAGGCCATGGTGACCAGCGCCATGGAGGCGTATTCGACCTGGTGCAGCTCGGCCGCGGCGGCCGGCGCGAGGGTGTCCAGCAGCCGTGCGGCGGGGCCGGCCGGGACGGCGAGGACGACGCCGTCCGCTTCGAGGGTCTCCGCGGCGGACACGACCCGCCAGCCTTCAGCCGTACGAAGGACCTCGCGCACGGGGGCGCCGGTGACGATCCGCGCACCGGCCCTGCGGCAGGCGTCGGCCACGGCGAGCGGGAGGCGTCCGATGCCGCCGTCGATGCCGGCGAAGACCGGGCCGGCCTGCTGGGACCCGCTCTGCGCCCTGCGTTGCAGGTCCCGTACGCCGTCACCGAGCAGGGCGTGCGTGCGGGCGGCCTCGAAGAGCTGGGGGACGGCGGCCCGCATGGAAATGCGGTAGGCGTCGCCCGCGTAGACCCCGCCCAGCAGCGGTTCCACCAGCCGGTCGACGACCTCGCGGCCGAGGCGGGCGGCCACGTATGCGCCGACGGCGACGTCCTCGCCGATCTCGGTGGGCGGCAGCGTCCGCTCGGCCTCGATCCGGGCCAGGCCCTCGGCGGAGAGGACCCCGGAGGCGGCGAGCGGTCCGAGGTCGCCGGGGACGCCCATGACGTGGCCGCGCGGCATCGGCCGCAGCGCGCCCCGGGTCCACAGGTGGGCGGTGGCGGTGGCGGGCGGCTGCACGGCGTCGGCCAGGCCCACGGCCTCGGCGAGGGCGACGGCCTCGGGGCGGCGGGCGAGCACGGACTCCGCGCCGAGGTCGACGGGGGCCCCCGCGAGCTCGCCGGAGTACAGCTTTCCGCCGAGCCTCGCTCCGGCCTCCAGCAGCGTGACCCGGGCGCCTGCGGCGAGTAGCCGGTGGGCCGCCGCGAGGCCCGCGATCCCGCCGCCGATGACGACGACGTGGCCCGGTGAGCCGGCGGGCCGGGTGGGGCTCCCCGGCCGATCCGTACGCATGTCCGCTTCGTGCATGGACACATCGTCTCAGACCGATCACCGAGGCCGGACCGTGACCGCATCGGGACCGGCCCGGAACCGCGTGTGCGAAACCGGCGGCAGGACCCTGTACGTCGAAACGGCAACACCAGCCGATCATCGGGGGTTTACAGCAATGCACAGCATCAGCGGACACCGTTCCGCGGCGGCCCTGGCCGCCCTCTGTCTCACCGGGGTCCTCGCGCTCACCGGCTGCGGCGCGGACGGCCAGGGCTCGGCGAGCGACAAGGCGGCGGTCGCACCGCCCGCGGCGGACGGGAAGGCCCGTGAGGGGGCGGCGGGCGCCGCGGCGGCCCCGGCTCCGGCGGGGTCTGCGGGATCTGCCGCGAAGAACGACGGGGCGCCGGCCGCGGTCCGCCCGAACGTCATCCGCACGGCAACGCTCGGCATTGAGACGGCCGACGTCCAGAAGGCTCTCGCGGCCGCGCGCTCCGCGGCCGACGGCGCGGGCGGCTACGTCGGCAGCGAGTCGACCAAGCGCGGCGAGGACGGCCGGATGACCTCCACCGTGACCCTGCGGGTGCCCGGGGAGCGCTACGACGCCGTGCTCGGCGCCATGGAGGGCAGCGGGAAACTGCTGCACCGCAAGGTCGACGCGCAGGACGTCACGGAGAAGGTCGCCGACATCGACAGCCGTGTCTCCTCGCAGCAGGCGAGCGTGGCACGGGTGCGGGAGATGATGGGCAAGGCCTCGGCGCTGAGCGAGGTGGTGATGCTGGAGAGCGAGCTGAGCCGGCGCCAGTCGGACCTGGAGTCGCTGCTGGCGCAGCAGACGGCGCTGAAGGACCGGACCTCGATGGGCACGATCACACTGGAGGTCTCCGGACCCGCCCCCGCGGCGGTGGAGGAGAAGGAGAAGGAGCCCACCTTCCTCGGTGCGCTGGGCGGCGGCTGGGAGGTCTTCACGAAGATCCTGCGCTACCTGCTGGTGGCGTTGGGGGCGCTCCTGCCGTTCCTGCTGACGGCCGCGGTGGTGGCGGCGCTGGTACGGGTGTACCGGCGGTGGCGGCCGGCGCGTCCCAGGACGGGCCTGGCTCCGAAGCGGGTGGCGGTGCCGGCGGCCCGGCAGGCGCATTCGTCCGAGGCTCCGAGTGCGGCTCCTGCCCCGGCTCCTGCTCCGGACACCGGGGCCGACGTGCGCGACTGAACGCGCGTTCGCCCGTAGCGTGTTCACCATTCGACGGCGGTGAAGGGGCGGTAGGGGCGATGGCGACGGAACGACTGGTGGTGGTCGGGGGCGACGCGGCGGGGATGTCCGCCGCGTCGCAGGCGCGCAGGCTCAGGGGCGCCGGGGAGCTGGAGATCGTCGCCTTCGAGCGCGGCCGTTTCACCTCCTACTCCGCGTGCGGCATCCCGTACTGGGTCGGCGGTCTGGTCGCCGAGCGCGACGACCTGATCGCCCGTACCCCCCAGGAGCACCGGGCCCGCGACATCGACCTGCGCACCCGCACGGAGGTGGTGGAGCTCGATCTGGAGAAATCCCGGGTGCGCGCCCGCGATCTGGACGGCGGATCCGAGTCGTGGACGCACTACGACCATCTCGTCCTGGCCACCGGGGCCCGGCCCGTGCGTCCCCGCCTGCCCGGCATCGGCGCGCACGGGGTGCACGGCATCCAGACCCTGGACGACGGCCAGCGGCTCATGGACTCGCTGGAGCGCACGCGGGGCCGGAGGGCGGTCGTGGTCGGGGCGGGCTACATCGGCGTGGAGATGGCCGAGGCGCTGGTGCTGCGCGGCTACGAGGTGACCGTCCTGCACCGGGGCGAGCAGCCGATGGCCACGCTGGACCCGGACATGGGCGGGCTGGTGCACACCGCGATGAACCGCATGGGGATCGTCACGGTGGCGCGCGCCGAGGCCGCCGAGATCCTCACGGACGAGGAGGGCCGGGCCCGCGCGGTGGTCACGGCGGCCGGCGAGGAGTACCCGGCGGACGTGGTCGTGCTCGGCATCGGCGTGGAGCCGCGGACGGCGCTGGCCCGCGCCGCCGGCCTCCCGCTCGGCCCCTCGGGCGGGATCCTCACGGACCTGTCGATGCGGGTGCGGGGTCACGGCAACGTCTGGGCGGGCGGCGACTGTGTGGAGGTCCTCGACCTGGTCGCGGGGCGTACCCGGCACATCCCGCTCGGCACCCACGCCAACAAGCACGGCCAGGTCATCGGCTCGGGCGTGGGCGGCGGTTACGCGACCTTCCCCGGCGTGGTCGGCACGGCGGTCAGCAAGGTCTGCGACCTGGAGATCGCCCGCACCGGGCTGCGTGAGCGGGACGCGCTGGAGGCGGGCCTGCGCTTCGTGACGGCCACCATCACCTCCACCAACACGGCCGGCTACTACCCGCAGGCGGCGGAGATGACGGTGAAGATGCTGGCGGAACGCCGAACGGGCCGCCTCCTGGGCGTACAGATCGTCGGCGGTGCCGGTTCCGCGAAGCGGGTGGATGTCGCGGCGGTGGCCCTCACGGCGGGCATGACGGTGGACCGGATGGTCTCGCTCGACCTCGGCTACGCTCCGCCGTTCTCCCCGGTCTGGGACCCGGTGCTGGTGGCGGCGCGCAAGGCGGTCTCCGCGGTCCGAGCGGCGGGGATCTGACCGCTCTGCGCGGCGCGCAGTTCCGAGCGGACCAGCTCCAGGAGGCGGCCCGTCCAGTTGCGGCCGCCGTGGGGGCCCTCGTCGCGCCAGAACGGCGACTCGGAGGTGCCGGTGCAGACGATGGGAGCCTCCCCCGTGGCGAGCAGGACCTCGGCGAGGCGGGGGTGCCGGTCGAACTTGGCACGCAGCAGCCCGGCCATGACGGCGAGCCGTGTCGCGGACCAGTCGGCCCGCCGCGCCGCCCCGCCGGCCAGCTCCCGTGCGCGGCCGGGTGTGGCGGCCGCGAGGATCCGATCGTGGTCGGCCCGGTGGGCGGCCGACAGGGCCCAGTAGGCGTGCACCACGGTGGGATAGGTCCGGCCCGCGTACGCGAAGGGGGCGTCGTAGTCGTTGCGCAGGGTGAACAGGCCGGGCTCGGTGGGCCGGCCGCTGGGGTACACGGCCTCGTCGACGACGACCGGGGGTACCGGGGTCCGGGCCGGGTCGTCCGCGTACGGGACGGCCCGGCTCCGCCGCATCCGCCCGATGCCCCCGGCGAGCTCGGTGAGGTATGCGAGGGCGTGACGGTGCATGTCCTCGGTCGCCACCGGCCCGTCGCCGTCCACCGCCTCGCCGAGGTCGGTGAGCAGCATCCGCAGCGGCCGGTCCTGGCGGTCCATGTCGCCGAGGACGTAGACGCGCAGGTGGGCGGGGACCGCCAGGTAGGCGTCCCGGAGCAGCAGGCGCCGCTCCTGCGTCGGCTGTGCCGTGTAGGCCAGGACGGCGTCCTGGCAGCGGTCGGCCGTGGTCTGCCGCCCCGCCAGCCGGCGGATTTGGTCGGCGACCTCCAGGACGAAGCTCTCGTCGGTCCGCGGCTCGGGATACCGGGTCTCCCACTTGGACCGCTTCGGCGGCTCGTCGCGCCGCCCGCTCGCGTGCGGCGGGTCCAGGGCGAGCTTCCCCGTGGCGAGCAGCCGCTCCAGCCCGGCGAGGTCGGTCGGATCGTGCCGGTCGCTGGTGATCACGCCGTCCGCGTAGACGAAGAGGTTCTCGACGAAGTACTCGTCCAGCAGGTCGTGCCTGCGCCAGACGATGCACCAGGCCCCGTCGACGTGTTCTCCGTCGGATATGCGAAACGTCGGTCCGTGCCATGTCATGCACGGCACGGTACCGACGTTACGATCTTGCCGGGGTGCGGCTGTGCTCAGCGGGCCGTCTTGGTGTGGACGTAGTCCACCAGGCGGGTCAGCGCCTCGGGGTCGGTCGTCGGGAGGACGCCGTGGCCGAGGTTGAAGACGTGGCCCTCCAGGCCGGCGGCCGCCGCGAGGACTTCGTCGGTCTTGGCCTCGACCGCCTCCGTGGTGGAGAAGAGCACGGCCGGGTCCAGGTTGCCCTGGAGGGCCTTGCCCGGGCCGACCCGGCGGGCCGCCTCGTCGAGCGCGACCCGGTAGTCGACGCCCACCACGTCCGCGCCGGCTTCGCCCATCAGGCCGAGGAGCTCGCCCGTGCCGACGCCGAAGTGGATCCGCGGGACCCCGTAGGAGGCGACGGACTGCAGGACCTTCGCCGAGGCGGGCATGACGGAGCGGCGATAGTCCGCCGGGGCGAGCGCGCCGACCCAGGAGTCGAAGAGCTGGACGGCGGAGGCGCCGGCCTCGATCTGGACCTGCAGGAAGGCGGAGGTGATCTCCGCGAGGCGGTCGAGCAGGTCGGCCCAGAGCTGCGGGTCCCCGTACATGAGGGCCTTGGTGTGCTCGTGGTTCTTCGAGGGGCCGCCCTCGACCAGGTAGCTCGCGAGGGTGAAGGGCGCGCCCGCGAAACCGATCAACGGCGTGGAGCCCAGTTCACTCGTGAGCATGCCGATCGCCTCGGTGACGTACGAAACGTCCTCAGGGGTGAGGTCGCGCAGCTGTGCGAGGTCCTCGCGGCAGCGGATCGGCTGGGCGACGACGGGGCCGACGCCGGGCTTGATGTCCAGGTCGACACCGATGGCCTTGAGCGGGACCACGATGTCGGAGAAGAAGATCGCCGCGTCGACGTTGTGGCGCCGCACCGGCTGCATGGTGATCTCGGTGACCAGGTCGGGCCGCATGCAGGACTCGAGCATCGCGGTGCCTTCGCGGACCTTGCGGTACTCGGGGAGGGAGCGCCCGGCCTGCCGCATGAACCACACCGGCGTGTGCGGCACCGGCTCGCGCCGGCACGCCTTCAGGAAGGCGGAATCGTACGTCTGGCTCGGCTGGCCCTTGGGGCGGTCGTTGGCGCTCACGACCCAAATCTTCGCACGTATGAAGAAGTGCCCGTCCCGGCGCGGGTGTCCCTGCGCCGTACGGCCGCACATACCGCCTAGTCTTCCCCGCATGGCTGCGGCTCAGGGACGATTTTCAGATGGCGCCGACGGTACGGACAGTGCGAAGGAGAGCTCCGTCCCACTCCCGTTCCGCCGGGCGGTCGAAGGCTTGAAGAAGGCCCGGCTGCGCCCGGGGGTCGAGATCGACCCGACGAAGCCGCCCCAGCGGCTGGCCCCGTACGCCTACGCGCTGGAGGCCGCGGTGGTGGACGGGGAGGACGACCTCGCCGACGGCCGGCTCATCCTGCTCCACGATCCGGCCGGGCACGACGCCTGGCACGGGACCTTCCGGCTGGTGACCCTCGTGCGGGCGGAGCTCGAGCCCGAGATGGCCGCGGACCCGCTGCTGCCGGAGGTGTGCTGGTCCTGGCTGACGGGTGCCCTGGAGGCGCGCGGACTGGCCTACGGAGAGGCGAGCGGGACGGTGACCATGGCGAGCTCGCACTACTTCGGCGGGCTCGCGGAGCGGCGGCCCGCGACGCAGATCGAGATCAGGGCTTCCTGGACGCCGCGCGAAGGGGTGGGCGGGGTTCCGGACACCTCGGCGCACCTGGCGGCGTGGTGCGAACTGGTCTGCCAGATCGCGGGGCTGCCGCCGGTGGGTCCGACGGACACGGCGACGGGTGTGGTCTCCCTGCCACAGCGCCGCGGTCCGCACCACCCGTAGGCACGGGGCCGTACGGCCGCCACGCGACGGGGAACGTGCGGCCGAAGCCCGCAACCGAGTGTCCCGGTCCGGCCTCCGTTGTGGGCTTCTGATCACCCGATGATCGATCGTGCGTCCGAATTGCCCGAATTGTTACTCACCAAATCGTGATCATTCTCTAAAGCCGGGCGGGTGACGTGCCGAAGGAGTCAGTGACCATCCGCACGGTTCGCACCGGCTTCCTTCCCCGAGCCGGCCGTCCCGCCACTCCCCCAGGAGGCCTAGGTGTCCGTTCTTCTCGAGCAGCCCGCAAGCCTGGTCGCCTACCGCCCGAACAAGCCGACGGCCATGGTCGTCGTGGCCGACCCGCGCGTCCGTTCCACCGTGACCCGCCATCTGTGGGCCCTCGGAGTCCGTGATGTGATCGAGGCGTCGTCCATCGCGGAGGCCCGCCCCCGCGTCGGCAGCCCGCGCGACATCTGCGTGGCCGACGTACACCTGCCCGACGGTTCCGGTCTCACCCTGCTCTCCGAGACCCGTGCCGCAGGCTGGCCGAACGGTTTGGCCCTGTCCGCCGCCGACGACATCGGCGCCGTGCGCAACGCCCTCGCGGGCGGCGTCAAGGGCTACGTCGTCACCGGTACGCGCACCAACATCGGGCTCCCCACCCGGCCCGGCGCCGCCCCCATCGGCGCTGCCGCCGCCCGTATGCACCGCCGCCCCCCGGGTACCCCGAGCCACCCGGGCGGCTACCGGGAGCTCTCCGGCCGCGAGGTCGAGGTCCTGCGCCTCGTCGCGGAGGGCCAGTCCAACAAGGCCATCGGCGTCTCGATGGGCCTGTCCGCCCTGACCGTCAAGTCCCACCTCGCCCGCATCGCCCGCAAGCTGGGCACCGGTGACCGCGCGGGAATGGTCGCCGTGGCCCTGCGGACCGGGATCATCCACTGAACACGGGCCGGAGCGCTCGAATAGCCGGAGCGCCCGAATACACGTCCGGCAATACCCCCGGAAAACATCCCGCGTACTGATCGCGCCCGTCGACGGAACGTTCCGGCGACGGGCGCGTCGTATACACGGATACCCTTGACCGGTGACCGACGCCCAAGAGACCGCAGCAGACCTGCGCACCACCACCGGGGGCGGCCCCCCGGACGACGTCGTTGTTCCGCCCGGTGGGGTGCCGATTCCTTTGCTGGAGCCCCGCGAGGGGATTCCGCCGGTGGTCGCCGACGCGGACGCCCTCGCCGATGTGGTCGCGGCGTTCGCCGCGGGCACCGGCCCTGTGGCGGTCGACGCCGAACGCGCCTCCGGATACCGCTACGGCCAACGCGCCTACCTCGTACAGTTGCGCCGCGAGGGTGCCGGGTCCGCTCTGATCGACCCGGTGGGCTGCCCCGACCTGTCCGCGCTGGGCGAGGCCCTCTCCGGCACCGAGTGGATCCTGCACGCCGCCACCCAGGACCTGCCGTGCCTGCGTGAAATAGGCATGGTTCCCACCTCGCTGTTCGACACCGAGCTGGCGGGCCGCCTCGCGGGCTTCCCGCGCGTAGGCCTCGGCGCGATGGTCGAGAGCGTTCTCGGCTACGCGCTGGAGAAGGGCCACTCCGCCGTCGACTGGTCCACCCGCCCGCTGCCCGAGCCGTGGCTGCGCTACGCCGCCCTGGACGTGGAGCTGCTGGTGGACCTGCGGGACGCCCTGGAGGAGGAGCTGGACCGGCAGGGCAAGCTGGAGTGGGCCCGGCAGGAGTTCGACGCCATCGCCTCCGCTCCCCCGGCTCCGCCGCGCAAGGACCCGTGGCGCCGTACGTCCGGCATGCACAAGGTGCGCCGCCGCCGGCAGATGGCCGTCGTACGGGAGCTGTGGGAGTCCCGCGACCGGATCGCGCAACGGCGCGACGTGTCGCCGGGCAAGGTACTGGGCGACGCCGCGATCGTCGAGGCCGCGCTCGCCCTGCCCGCGAACGTGCACACCCTGTCGGCCCTGCCCGGCTACGGACAGCGGATGGGCCGCCGTCAGCTCGACCAGTGGATGGCCGCCGTGGACCGGGCGAAGGCGCTGCCCGAGAACGAGCTGCCGCAGCCGGGTGCGACCCCCGCCGGCCCGCCCCCGCCGCGCTCCTGGGCCGACAAGGACCCGGCCGCCGCGGCCCGGCTGGCCGCGGCCCGCACCGCCGTCTCGGCGCTGGCGGAGCAGCTGAACCTGCCCCAGGAGAACCTGGTCACGCCGGACACGGTCCGCCGCCTGTGCTGGGAGCCCCCGCAGCGACTGGAGGCCGACGCGGTGGCCCAGGCCCTGGCGCTGCACGGCGCTCGGCCGTGGCAGATCGAGCAGGTGACGCCGGTCCTGGTCACGGCCTTGGCCGCCACGGCGTAGGAGAGTTCCGCCGCGTCCCGGTCCGCCATGCGCGGACCGGGACGCAGCCGTGCCCGGAGCGGCCGCTCGGCGGGGTCGCCGTCCGTCTCCATGACGGACGTGCCCGTCGTGCGGCCGTCGATCCGGGTGCGCTTGAGCCACGTCCGGGAGAGGTGGTGGACGCGCTCGATCACCCGTACCCGGGCAGGGCCCGCGCAGGTGGCCTCGAAGTGGGTCTCCTTCGGGCCGGGACGGCCGGGTGGGGCTCGGTGACCGAGAGGCCGCGGCCCGATCGCCCCATCCCGCCCGGATGTCGGGCCCGGGCGGGGCAGGGGCCGGTCGGCGTGTGGCCGCCGGCGGGTGGCCGCCGTGCAGGGGTCCGCTGCGGACGGCACCGGTGCTGCACGGCTCGTTCACGACCGCCGGGCGCGGCGAGCGGCCGCGGCCTGGAGGTTCATGGTCCGATGAGCGACGACCTGACCGCTACGACCTTGCGGCCCCGCCCCGGCGGGTGGCCCCGGCGCTCCGATCGGACGCCTCGGGGAGGGCGTGCGCACCGGCGGGGGACGGGGAGCCGAGTGTGACCTTCGCCGCTCCTCGGGGAGGGGGTGTGCACATTGGTTACCCGCAAGTAGCATGGTCGGGTGAGCGGGCGCTCAGCAACCTATGCCGAACGCGCCCCCGCGCAGCAGTGCCATCCCGCACCTGGAGGAGAGCCAACGTGCCTCGTACCGTCAGGGACGTCGTCTTCGTCGACGGCGTCCGCACCCCGTTCGGCAAGGCGGGCCCGAAGGGCATCTACAACGAGACCCGCGCCGACGATCTCGTCGTGAAGGCGATCCGGGAGCTGCTGCGCCGCAACCCGGACCTGGACCCCAAGAAGATCGACGAGGTCGCCATCGCCGCGACCACGCAGATCGGCGACCAGGGCCTGACGCTGGGCCGTACGGCCGGCATCCTCGCGGGCCTCCCGCAGTCCGTCCCCGGCTACTCCATCGACCGCATGTGCGCCGGCGCGCTGACCGCCGTGACCGCCGTCGCGGGCGGTGTGGCCTTCGGTGCCTACGACGTCGCCCTCGCCGGCGGTGTCGAGCACATGGGCCGCCACCCCATGGGCGAGGGCGTGGACCCGAACCCGCGTTTCGTCTCGGAGAAGCTGGTCGACGAGTCGGCCCTGTTCATGGGCATGACCGCCGAGAACCTGCACGACCGGTACCCGACGATCACCAAGCTCCGCGCCGACGAGTACGCCGTGCGCTCGCAGGAGAAGGCCGCCAAGGCGTACGCCGACGGCAAGATCCAGCAGGACCTGGTCCCGATCTCGGTGCGCAACACCAACGAGGCCGCGGGCGAGACGGGCTGGGGCCTGGTCACCACCGACGAGCCGATGCGCCCGGGCACCACGCTGGAGAACCTGGCGAACCTGAAGACCCCGTTCCGTACGCACGGCCGGGTCACCGCGGGCAACGCCGCCGGTCTCAACGACGGTGCCACCGCCGCGATCATCGCGTCCGAGGACTTCGCCCGCGAGAACAACCTCCCGGTCAAGATGCGCCTCGTCTCGTACTCCTTCGCGGGTGTCGAGCCGGAGGTCATGGGCTACGGCCCGATCCCGGCCACCGAGAAGGCCCTGGCCCAGGCCGGTCTGACGATCGACGACATCGGTCTCTTCGAGATCAACGAGGCCTTCGCGGTGCAGGTGCTGGCCTTCCTGGAGCACTACGGCATCGCCGACGACGACGCCCGCGTGAACCAGTACGGCGGCGCCATCGCCTTCGGCCACCCGCTGGCCTCCTCCGGCGTGCGCCTGATGACGCAGCTGGCCCGCCAGTTCGAGGAGCAGCCGCACGTCCGCTACGGCCTGACCACCATGTGCGTCGGCTTCGGCATGGGCGCGACGGTCATCTGGGAGAACCCGAACTTCAACGCCGAGGGAGACTCCAAGTGAGCACCACCGCTGAGCTCCTGAAGGGCGCGGCCGAGCTGTTCCCCGACGAGGTCGTCACGTCCGCGCACGTCCGCCACCTGGACCTGCCGTTCGGCGCCGGGCGCTTCGCGCTCATCACGCTGGACAACGGCTTCGACCACACCAAGCCGACCACCTTCGGTCCGCAGTCCCTCGCCAACCTGAACGCGGCGATCGACCAGGTCGAGCAGGAGGCCGCCGCCGGCACCATCGTCGGCGCAGGGCTGACCGGCAAGCCGTTCATCTTCGCGGTCGGCGCCGACCTCAAGGGCGTCGAGCTGCTGAAGAAGCACGACGAGGCGCTCGCCATCGGCAAGGGCGGCCACGACGTCTTCAAGCGCCTCTCGGCGCTGGCCGTCCCGACCTTCGCGTACTACAACGGCGCGGCGATGGGCGGCGGCGTCGAGGTCGGTCTGCACTGCAGCTACCGCACCGTCTCGAAGGCCATCCCGGCCTTCTCGCTGCCCGAGGTCTTCCTCGGCCTGGTTCCCGGCTGGGGCGGCTGCGCCATCCTGCCGAACCTGATCGGCGCCGAGCGCGCGGTCTCGGTCATCATCGAGAACTCGCTGAACCAGAACCGGCAGCTGAAGGGCAAGCAGGTCTTCGAGCTCGGCATCGCCGACGCGATCTTCGAGGGCGCGGACTTCCTGGAGCAGTCGCTCCTGTGGACCGCCAACGTCCTGAACGGCACCACCGAGGTCGTCCGCGCGGAGATCGACCGCGGCGAGGCCTGGGACGCGGCCGTCGCCAAGGGCCGCTTCATCGCGGACTCCAAGGTGCACGGCGCCGCTCCGGCCGCCTACCGCGCGCTGGACATCATCGCCGCGGCCAAGGACGGCGACCTCCAGGCCGGCTTCGACGCCGAGGACACGGCCCTGGCCGACCTCATCATGGGCGGCGAACTGCGCTCGGGCATCTACGCCTTCAACCTGGTCCAGAAGCGCGCCAAGCGCCCGGCCGGTGCCCCGGACAAGTCCCTGGCCCGTCCGGTCACCAAGGTCGGTGTCGTCGGCGCGGGCCTGATGGCCTCGCAGCTGGCGCTGCTGTTCCTGCGCCGCCTGGAGGTGCCGGTGGTCCTCACCGACATCGACCAGGAGCGCGTGGACAAGGGTGTGGGCTACGTCCACGCCGAGATCCAGAAGCTGCTCGGCAAGGGCCGCATCAACCAGGACAAGGCCAACCGCCTGACCGCCCTGGTAAGCGGTGTCCTGGACAAGGCCGAGGGCTTCGCGGACGCGGACTTCATCATCGAGGCCGTGTTCGAGGAGATGTCCGTCAAGCAGAAGGTGTTCGCGGAGGTCGAGGCGGTCGCCCCGGCGCACGCGATCCTCGCCACCAACACCTCCTCGCTGTCGGTGTCGGAGATGGCCTCCAAGCTCCGGCACCCGGAGCGCGTGGTCGGCTTCCACTTCTTCAACCCGGTCGCGATCCTGCCGCTGCTGGAGATCGTCCGCGGTGAGCAGACCGACGACGCCTCGCTGGCCACGGCCTTCGGTGTCGCCAAGAAGCTGAAGAAGACCGCGGTCCTCACCAAGGACGCCCCGGCGTTCGTCGTGAACCGCATCCTGACCCGCTTCATGGGCGAGATCCAGAACGTCATCGACGAGGGCACCCCGGTCGCCACCGCGGAGAAGGCCATCGAGCCGCTCGGCCTGCCGATGTCCCCGCTGGTGCTGCTGGAGCTCGTGGGCCCGGCGATCGGCCTGCACGTCTCCGAGACCCTGAACCGCTCCTTCCCGGAGCGCTTCACCGTCTCCCCGAACCTCAAGCGCGTGGTCGAGGCGGGCAAGCGCGGCTTCTACGTCTACGACTCCGGCAAGCCGGAGCTGGACCCCGAGGTCGCCGCGCTCCTGGTGCAGGGCGACTCCGTCCTGACGGAGGAGCAGGTCCGGATGCGCGTCCTGGACGCGGTCGCGCAGGAGATCGGCCTGATGCTGGAGGAGGGTGTCGTGGCCGAGGCCCAGGACATCGACCTCTGCCTCATCACCGGTGCCGGCTGGCCCTTCCACCTGGGCGGCATCACGCCGTACCTGGACCGTGAGGGCGTCTCGGAGCGAGTGAACGGCAAGAAGTTCCTCGCCCCCGGTGTCGCGAGCGTCCCGGCCTAGTCCGGGTCGCAGGCCGCTGTTCGACGGCCGGGCCCGCTCCCTCCGGGGGGCGGGCTCCGGCTGTTCGAATACCTGTCTAAGATTCACCCCCATGACGGAAACGCACGCGCGGCCCAGGCGCCGCCGACGCCGCATTCTGCGGATCACCCTGCTGCTGGTCGCCGTGCTGATCCTGGGCGCGGCCGGAGCGGGCTGGTGGACGTACAGCCACCTCAACGACAACATCGACAGCGTCGACCTCGACCAGGCGATCGGGGACAACCGGCCCGCCAAGGTGGTCGCGAACGCGCAGAACATCCTGGTGCTCGGCTCCGATTCGCGGGCCGGGGCCAACGGGGACCTCGACCAGGGCTCCGTCAGCGGGGCCCGCTCGGACACCGCGATGCTGGTGCACATACCCGAGGGCCGGGCCAAGGCCACCGCGGTGAGCATCCCCCGCGACACCCTGATCACCCGGCCCGAGTGCAAGGACCGCGACGGCAAGTCCGTGCCGTCCGCGAAGCGGGTCATGTTCAACTCCGTGTACTCGCTGGCCGGCCCGGCCTGCGTGGTCAACACCGTCGAGCAGATGTCCGGTGTGCGCGTGGACCACTTCGTCGAGGTGGACTTCGCCGGCTTCAAGGGCCTGGTGGACGCCCTGGGCGGGGTCACCGTCACCCTGGACAAGCCGATGAGCGGCGCCAAGGGCGGTCTGAAGCTCGACGCGGGCACGCACCGGCTGAACGGCGCCGACTCGCTGAAGTTCGTCCGTACCCGGTACGGCTACGGCGACGGCAGCGACCTCGGACGCATAGGCCTGCAGCAGCAGTTCATGCTGGCGATGCTGGCCGAGATCAAGAAGCAGGACGCGCTCGGCAACCCGGCGCGGCTCTACAAGCTCGCGGACGCCGGCACCAAGTCGCTGACCACCGACTCCGATCTGGCCTCGCTGACCGCGCTGTCCGACTTCGCGCAGAGCATGAAGGGTGTGAACCCGGAGACGATGGAGACCATCATGCTTCCGGTCGCCTACGACAAGGTGGACCCCAACCGCGTGGTCGTGGCCGAGCCGCAGGCCACCCAGCTGTGGGACGCCCTGCGCAAGGACGAGAAGGTCCCCGCCTCCGCGAAGGACTCCCCCGCCAAGGGCTGACGGTCCCCGCGAACGCCGGAGCCGGCCGTACGGGTCACCCGTACGGCCGGCTCCGGCGTTCGCGCGCCTGTGCCTTTCAGTACTTGGCGTCCGCGCCGACCTGGCCCAGACGGCTGTTCCGGCGTCCGTAGGCGAAGTAGACGATGACGCCGATGACCATCCAGATGCCGAAGCGCAGCCAGGTCTCGGCCGGAAGGTTGAGCATCAGCCAGAGCGAGGCCGCGATCGACAGGATCGGGATGAACGGCACCCACGGGGTGCGGAAGGCCCGGTGCAGGTCGGGGCGGGTCTTGCGGAGGACGATGACACCGAGCGCGACCACCACGAAGGCGAACAGGGTGCCGATGTTGACCAGTTCCGCCAGGCTCTCCAGGCTGGTGAAGCCCGCGACGATCGCGATGACCCCGCCGAGCAGGACGGTCGCCCGGTAGGGGGTGCGGTACTTCGGGTGCGTCACGGAGAAGACCCGGGGCAGCAGTCCGTCGCGGCTCATGGCGAAGAACACACGGGTCTGGCCGAGCAGCAGGATCATGCACACGGTGATCAGGCCGACGGACGCGCCGAGACTGATGGCACCCGAGAAGAATGGCTGGTTCACCGATTTGAAGGCCTCGGCGAGCGGGGCGGTCGCGGACATCTCCGAGTACTTCTGCATGCCCGTCACCACGAGGGTCACAGCGACGTAGAGCACCGTGCAGATGAGCAGCGAGCCGAGGATGCCGCGCGGCATGTCCCGCTGGGGGTTCTTGGTCTCCTCGGCCGCCGTCGCCACGACGTCGAAGCCGATGAAGGCGAAGAAGATGAGCGAGGCCGCCGTGAAGATGCCCATGACGCCGAAGTTGGTGGGCTCGTAGCCGAAGAGCAACTGCACCAGCGGCGAGTGCCAGCCGCTGCTGCCCTCGGCCTGTGGCTGGGCCGGCGGGATGAACGGCGAGTAGTTGTCGGCCTTGACGAAGAACAGGCCCGCGATGATGACCAGCAGCACGACCGTGACCTTGATGGCGACGACGACCGCCGTGATGCGGGCCGACAGCTTCGTACCGACGACCAGGATCCACGTCAACACCAGGACCAGCAGGAAGGCCAGCAGGTCGAAGTGGCCGCCGGCGTCGGGGCCGGACAGGGAGGTCGGCAGGGTCCAGCCCAGGTTGGTGTCCATGAGGTGGCGCACGTAACCGGACCAGCCGACCGCGACCACCGCCGTACCGAGCGCGAACTCGAGCACCAGATCCCAGCCGATGATCCACGCGGGCAGTTCGCCGATGGAGGCGTAGCTGAAGGTGTACGCCGATCCGGCCACCGGCACGGTGGACGCGAACTCGGCGTAGCAGAGCGCCGCGAGGGCGCAGACGATGCCCGCTGCCACGAAGGCGAGGGCGGTTGCGGGTCCGGCGTTGTTCCGGGCCGCGATGCCCGTCAGGACGAAGATGCCGGTGCCGATGATGACACCCACACCGAACACCGTCAGGTCCCAGGCGGAGAGCGACTTGCGGAGCGCGTGTTCCGGCTCCTCCGTGTCGCGGATGGACTGCTCCACCGTCTTGGTGCGGAAGGGGCTGTTCGTATCCCTACTCACCGACGCACCTCCGAACAGGTGTCGACGCACGCGAACGGGCCGGGAGGCCCACTCCTCAAGAGTGATCTCCCGGCCCGTGACGTGCAACCGCGCGGCGATCTAGGGGGCGTGGCCGCCCCTAGTCGACGGTGGCGGCCGGCTCGCTGTCGTAGCGGCCGTCGAGCTTGGCCACCAGGCCCGTGACCTGCCGGGCGATGTCCGGGGCGGTCAGGCCGATCTCGGCCATGATCTCCTTGCGGAGGGCGTGGTCGAGGAAGCGCTGCGGGATGCCGAAGTCGCGCAGCGGTACGTCGACGCCCGCGTCCCGCAGGGCCTGCGAGACAGCGGCGCCCACACCGCCGGTGCGGCCGTTGTCCTCGACGGTGACGACCACGCGGTGCCGCTCCGCGAGCGGGGCCAGGGCCTCGTCCACGGGCTTGACCCAGCGGGGGTCGACGACGGTGGTGGAGATGCCCTGCTTGTCGAGGAGGTCGGCGATCTCGAGGCACATGGGGGCGAGTGCGCCGACCGATACGAGCAGTACGTCCGGACGGGTGACCTCGGGGGCCGGGGTGCGCAGCAGGTCCATGCCGCCGATGCGGCCGACGGCCGGTACGGCCGGGCCGACGACGCCCTTGGAGAACCGGACGACGGTCGGGGCGTCCTTGACCTCGACGGCCTCGCGGAGCTGGGCGCGCAGCTGCTCGGCGTCGCGCGGCGCGGCGAGGCGCAGGCCGGGGACGACCTGCAGGATGGACATGTCCCACATGCCGTTGTGGGAGGCGCCGTCGTCGCCGGTCACGCCGGCCCGGTCCAGGACGAAGGTGACGCCGCACTTGTGCAGGGCGACGTCCATCAGGACCTGGTCGAAGGCGCGGTTGAGGAAGGTGGCGTACACCGCGAACACCGGGTGGACGCCGCCGGTGGCGAGGCCCGCCGCCGAGGTGGCGCCGTGCTGCTCGGCGATGCCGACGTCGTAGATGCGGTCCGGGAAGGCCTCGGCGAACTTGTTCAGGCCCACCGGGTGCAGCATGGCGGCGGTGATGCCGACGACGTCCTCGCGATCGTGGCCGATCTTGACCATCTCGTCGGCGAAGACGGAGGTCCAGCTGGCAGCCGCGGTCTTGACCGGCAGGCCGGTGTCCGGATGGATCACGCCGACCGCGTGGAAGCGGTCCGCCTCGTGCTCGAGGGCAGGGGTGTAGCCGCGGCCCTTCTGGGTGAGGCAGTGGACGATGACGGGGCCGCTGAAGCGCTTGGCGCGCTGCAGGGCGGACTCCAGGGCCTCGATGTCGTGACCGTCGATGGGGCCGATGTACTTCAGGCCGAGGTCCTCGAACATGCCCTGCGGGGCGATGAAGTCCTTGAGGCCCTTCTTGGCGCCGTGCAGGGTCTCGAAGAGCGGCTTGCCGACGACCGGGGTGCGCTCCAGGAGCTCCTTGCCGCGGGCCAGGAAGCGCTCGTAGCCGTCCGTGGTGCGCAGGGTCGCCAGGTGGTTGGCGAGGCCGCCGATGGTGGGGCCGTAGGAGCGCTCGTTGTCGTTGACGACGATGACGAGCGGGCGGTCCTTGGCGGCGGCGATGTTGTTGAGCGCCTCCCAGGCCATGCCGCCGGTCAGCGCGCCGTCGCCGATGACGGCGGCGACGTGGTGGTCCTCGCGGCCCAGCACCTCGTTGGCCTTGGCCAGGCCGTCGGCCCAGCCGAGCACGGTGGAGGCGTGCGAGTTCTCGATCACGTCGTGCTCGGACTCGGCGCGCGAGGGGTAGCCGGACAGGCCGTTCTTGGTGCGCAGGCCGGCGAAGTCCTGGCGGCCCGTGAGCAGCTTGTGGACGTAGGCCTGGTGGCCGGTGTCGAAGAGGACCTTGTCCTTGGGCGATTCGAAGACCCGGTGCAGGGCGATCGTCAGTTCGACCACGCCGAGGTTGGGGCCGAGGTGCCCGCCGGTCTTGGAGACGGCGTCGACGAGGAAGGACCTGATCTCTGCGGCGAGCTGGATCAGCTCCTCCTGGCTGAGCCGGTCCAGATCGCGCGGTCCCTTGATGCGGGTCAGCAGCACCCGTGCCTCCTTGCAGTTGCTTGCTGGTCTGTCGAGTCTAATGTTCCGCTCGCGGGCGCGGTCATCGGGCCGTCCCGGCGGAGTCACAGCTTTGTCATACATGTGCACGCCACCGTGCGGCCACACATCGCATACGGGCGTATACCCGCACAGGAGTACCCGCGTTTGTACGCACGGATGCCCGGCGCCACACGAAGTGGCGCCGGGCACTGTGACCGTTCTTACCGCCGCGATGCGCTCCGGCGGGCAGTCGGACGCGCGGTCAGGCGCGTCCGGCCGTCTTCTGGGTCTTGCGGGTGACCGAGTCGATCACCACGGTGGCCAGCAGGACCGCGCCGGTGATCATGTACTGGATCGGCGTCGCGATGCCCTCCAGGGCCAGACCGTACTGGATCGAGACGATGACCATGACACCCAGGAGGGCGTTCCAGGTCCGGCCGCGGCCGCCGAAGAGGCTGGTGCCGCCGATCACGGCCGCCGCGATGACGTTCATCAGCAGGTCGCCTGCACCGGCGCTCTGGTTGGCCGCCGCGATCTTGGAGGCCCAGAACAGGCCGCCGATGGCGGCGAAGGTGCTGGAGATCGCGAAGACCGTGATCCGGATCCGGGTGACGTTGATGCCCGAACGGCGGGAGGCCTCGACGCTGCCACCCAGTGCGAAAACGTTTCGTCCGAAGGTCGTGCGGCGCAGCAGGAAGTCCGTGACGACCAGGGCCAGCAGGAAGAGCACCACCGCGAGGGGCAGGCCCTTGTACTGGTTGAACAGCACGGCGGGGCCGAAAGTGCACAGCGCGAGCAGGCCGGTGCGCAGCAGGATCTCGGCGAGCGGCCGGGAGGGCATCCCGGCGGCCTCGCGGCGCCTCGCGTCGAGGAAGGCCGCGAGGAAGTAGCCGGCCACCGCGAGCGCGGCCAGCCCGTAGGCGACGGCCACGTCCGAGAAGAAGTACGTGGTCAGCTGGCCGACCACGCCGTCGGAGTCGATGTTGATCGTGCCGTTGCTGCCGAGGATCTGCAGCATCGCGCCCAGCCAGAAGAGCAGGCCCGACAGGGTGACCGCGAAGGCCGGGGCCCCGACCTTGGCGAAGAAGAAGCCGTGGATCGAGCCGATCAGGGCTCCGCCGACGATGGCCGCGATGATGGCCACCCATTCGTTCACGCCGTGGGTGACGGCGAGAACGGCGACGATGGCGCCCGAGACACCGCTGACCGAGCCGACCGAGAGGTCGATCTCACCGAGGAGCAGCACGAAGATGATGCCGATGGCGATCATGCCGGTGCCGGTCATCGTGATCGCGATGTTGCTGAGGTTCTCCGGGGAGAGGAAGTTCGAGTTCAGCCCCTGGAAGATGGACCAGATGACGATGAGACCGATGACGACCGGGAGGGAGCCCAGGTCGCCGGCCTTCATCTTGCGCTTGAACTCGCCCCAGTAGCCGGCCAGGCCCTCTTCCCTGACGAGCAGGCGGGGGTCCACGGCCGGGATGGCGTCGTGCGCGGCCGCCGGGTTGACAGGGTCGATGTGCTCCTGCGCGGCGGGGCCCTTGTCCAGTGGATCGGTGGCAGGGTTCTGGGTGCTCACTTGCCGGCCTCCGAGGTGCGGGCCGCCCGGCGGGTCACGGCGTTGTCCGTGGCACCGGTGATGGCGGAGATGATCTCTTCCTGCGAGGTGTCGGCGACGTTGAAGACACCGTTGTTGCGGCCCAGCCGCAGGACCGCCACCTTGTCGGCGACGGCCTTCACATCGGCCATGTTGTGGCTGATGAGGATGACGGCGTGGCCTCGCTCGCGCAGCCGCTCCACCAGGTCGAGCACCTGTGCGGTCTGCTCGACACCGAGGGCCGCGGTGGGCTCGTCGAGGATGACGAGCTTGGGCTCGCCCAGCATGGAACGGGCGATCGCCACGGTCTGGCGCTGACCGCCCGACAGCGAGGCGATGGGGATCCGGACGCTGGGGATCCGGATGGACAGGGTGGTCAGGAGCTCGCGGGCGCGCCGCTCCATCTCCACCTCGTCGAGGACACCGAACTTCTTGAGCTCGCGGCCGAGGAAGAGGTTGCCGACGACATCGATGTTGTCGCACAGCGCCAGGTCCTGGTAGACCGTCGCGATGCCCAGGTTCTGGGCGTCGTGGGGCTTGCCGATGGCGACCGGGCGCCCCTCCCACTCGATGACTCCTTCATCGATGGGGTGCACGCCGGCGATCGTCTTGACCAGCGTGGACTTACCGGCACCGTTGTCGCCCACGAGGGCGACCACTTCACCGGAGTGGATCTCGAGTTCTACGTCGGTGAGGGCCTGAACGGCGCCGAACCGCTTCGAGACCCCTCGCAACGCCAGCACGGGCGCAGCGGACACATGAACCATCTCCTTCGCCGCCTGACCGGCGGGGATGTCGTGCAAAAGAGCAGGAGCGGGACGAATGGGGGAGGAACGTTTCTGCCCGGCGCCCCGCCCGGTGGCGGGGATTGAGGGGGAGGGGCGCCGGTCAGGCACGGGGGGCCGCCTCACGGAGAGGCGGCGGGGGCCGCTACTTCAGGCCGATGGCGGCGCAGGCGGCCGCGTACTTGTCGGTGCAGATCTCGTCGACCGTGTAGACGCCGTCCTTGACGACGGTGTCCTTGATGTTGGCCTTGGTCAGCGAGATGACCGGGATCAGCACGGAGGGGACGCCCTTGGTGGTGGGGCTGTCGACCGTGGAGGTGGTGCCTTCGGGCTTGCCGCCCTTGGCGAGGGCGACGGCCATCTTCGCGGCGGCCTCGGCCTCGGGGGCGTACGGCTTGTAGACGCTCATGAACTGCTCGCCCGCGACGATGCGCTGGACGCCGGCGAGTTCGGCGTCCTGGCCGGTGACCGGGGGCAGCGGGGAGACGCCGGCGGCCTTGAGGGCGGTGATGATGCCGCCGGCCATGCCGTCGTTGGCGGAGTAGACGCCGATGACCTTGTCCTTGCCGAGCGCGGAGAGCGCGGCCGCCATGTTGGTGTTGGCGTTCTCCGGCTTCCACTCGACGGTGTCGTACTCCTTGCCGACGTTCACCTTGCCGTCGAGCTCGGAGTGCGCGCCGGACTTGAAGAGCTTGGCGTTCGGGTCGGTGACCGAACCGTTCATCATGACGATCTGGCCGTCCTTGGCCTTGTCGCCCAGCGCCTCGAGCAGGGCCTTGCCCTGGACCTTGCCGACCTCTTCGTTGTCGAAGGAGGTGTAGGCGTCGATCGGGCCCTCGGCCAGACGGTCGTAGGAGACGACCGGGATGCCGGCGTCCTTGGCCTTCTTGACCGAGCCGGCGATGGCCTTGGAGTCCACCGCGTCGATGATCAGGACGTCCACCTTGTTGGTGATCATCGTGTCGACCTGGGAGTTCTGCGTGGTCGCGTCCTGCTTGGCGTTGGCGTAGACGACCTCGCCCTTGCCGCCGGTGAGCTCGGCGACCTTCTTCTCGATGAGCGGCTTGTCGAACTTCTCGTAACGCGCGGTCTGGTTCTCCGGCAGGAGCAGACCGACCTTGATCGCGTCGCCCTTCGCCGCGCCGGAGGACTCCTTCGTCTTGTCGCCGGCCTCCTTGGCGCTGCCACAAGCGGCGAGGGAAACGGCCATGGCGCCGGCGGCTACGGCTACGGCGGCTCTGCGCATACGCGTGTTCATTACTTGAACCTCCCTGACGAGGCCGCTACGCCGCGGCCGAGGTGGATGTGAGTCAACCCCGGCCGCGTTTTGCCGTCAAGGAGTGAATACTTAACGAGATGACAACGGTGCCATTCGTTATCTACCTGAAGGCAAGACGGCTGGAGCTCGCACTCCACTTCCATGATCTGACAAAAGTGTCGAATCGCCCATCTCACTCAGCACGAGAGCCAGTGCGCCCAGCACCTCGGCCCGGCCGCCCAGGGACCCTGTCAGCACCGACAACTGCCGGGCCGCGCTGGGGATCGCGTACCTCCCCACTGATTCACGGATGGGGGCCAGGACGAGTTCACCCGCCTCCGCCAATGAGCCGCCCAGCACCACCCGGCTGGGGTTCAGGAGATTGCACAGGCTGGCCACCCCGCTGCCGATGTGGCGGCCGACGTCGGTGATCACCCGGCGGCAGCCGGGATCCCCGTCGCGGGCCAGCTCCACCACCCGCTCCATCGTCAACTCCGGCCCGTGCGTGCCCTGGAGCAGCGGCAGTACGTAGCGGGCCGCGGCGAAGGTCTCCAGGCAGCCGCGGTTGCCGCAGCGACAGACCGGGCCCGATTCGTCCAGGGTGATGTGCCCGATCTCGCCCGCCGTGCCGCCCGGGCCCCGGTAGATCTGGCCGTTGATCACCAGGCCGGCGCCGACGCCGCTGGCCACCTTGATGTAGGCCAGGTCCTTCACCCCGCGCCCGCTCCCCCAAACGAGTTCACCGAGGGCGCCGAGGTTCGCGTCGTTGTCCACGTAGACGGGCACGCCGAGGCGCTGCGAGAGCTCCTGGCGCGGATTGATCCCCGCCCAGCCCGGCAGGATCGCGGTCGAGCCCAGGGTCCCGGACTCCACGTCGATCGGACCGGGGACGCCGAGACCTACGCCGATGACCTTGTCCAGGGCGACTCCTATGCCCTCGATCAGGCGTCCGACCAGCGCTTCCGCACGGTCGAAGCCGTCCGCCCAGGAGGCGTCGACGTCCAGCGGTTCGGTCTCCTCGGCGAGGACCTGGTGGGCGAGGTTGCCGACGGCCACCCGCAGGTGGGTGTGGCCGAAGTCGACGCCGATCACGATCCCCGCGTCACCGCTGAGCGACACGCTCCGTGCCCGCCGGCCGCCGGCCGAGGTGTCGGTGACCTCGACCGTCCCGCCGTCCTTCAGCTCCCGGACGATGTTGGAGACCGTGGCCGCCGACAGTCCGGTGGTGCGGGCGATCTCCGCCTGGGTCAGCGACCCCGCGAGCCGCACCGCCCGTACGACCCGTTCGAGATTCGCGCGGTGCAGCGACGACTGCGATCCGGGAGTCTGCACGACTCATCCACTCCTGCCCATTAGCGACGGCCAGCCGTCGCCCCCCGGCCGGGACCCATCGCGGCTTCGCGCTCCGAGACCCCGGCGTCTCTCCAACTTGTGAACCTTAAGTCGAGCCTTTGCGCATCCGCACGTCAAGAGGCTGACACGACACGAAACGGGCCTAACGGCCGAAAGAGGGAGGGAGTGGCCCACCGGATCGTGTTACGGTCGCTGAGGCGCCGGTAATCTGCGGCCTTTCCGGCCGGACCGGGCGCCCGCCATGTCAAGCGCGACGCGAGGAGGTGTTCGGGATGAGTCCCGATCGAAGTCCTCGCAGCGCTGTCTCCGGCTGACCCGCCGAACGGCTGATCTGCCGAGTGCTCTTTGAATGCGCACGGCAGCGGTGTACCGCTGTCCCCTGCGCCGCTGCGTACATCTCGCACGTCCACTCCTCCGGCAGCACCGGTCGGCTCCGTCCGGTGCGCGCCTTCCCTGTCCGTCGGCATCGGCGTCGGCCCGCGTGGCCGCCGCACGCCGACTCCCCATCACTCCGCGTGACCGTTCGGCTTCGTGCTGCCCGGAAAACGCGGAAGGAGGTATGTGCCATGACCATGCTCACCCCTCGCACCCCGGCCACGCTCGCGCCGCCGGGCCGGTCCCGCCGCGAGCGCAGGGCCGCCGAGCTCGCGTCCCGCACCCGGCTCGCCGGCGAGCGCCTCGCAGGCATCAGCGCCGCCCCCGGCGTGCGGGCCCTGCAGTCCGTGGACGCGTCCCCGAGCGGCCTCACCCAGGCCGAGGCCGCGCTGCGCCTGGAGCGCCACGGTGCCAACGCCGTCGCCCAGGAGCGCGCCCCCCGCTGGTACGTCCAGCTGGCGAAAGCCTTCCGGAACCCCTTCATCGCCGTTCTGGCCTTCCTCGCCGCCGTCATGTACTGGCAGGACCCCGCCGACCCGGGTGTCGTCATCCTGTCCGTGATGGTGGGGATCAGCGGGCTGCTGCGGTTCTGGCAGGAGTATCGCTCCGGCCGCGCCGCCGACGCCCTCGGTCAGCTGGTCACCACCACCTGCGCCGTCCGGCGCCGGGCTGGCAGCGGCTGCGCCCCCACCACCTTCGAGGTGCCCATGGAGCAGGTGGTCCCCGGCGACGTGGTCGAGCTGGCCGCCGGCGACCTGATCCCGGCCGACCTGCGGCTGCTCACCGCCAAGGACCTGATGATCAGCCAGGCCGCGCTCTCCGGCGAGTCCCTGCCGGTGGCCAAGGCCGACACCCGCACGCAGGATTCCGGGCAGCAGGCCACCACCGACCCGGTCGAGGCCGACAACCTGGCCCTGATGGGGACCTCGGTCACCTCCGGAACCGCCACCGGGGTCGTCGTCGCCACCGGCTCCGACAGCTACTTCGGCTCGATGGCCGGCTCCCTGGCCGGCGAGCGCCCGCAGACCAGCTTCGACACCGGTGTGCGCAGGGTCAGCCTCCTGCTGATCCGCTTCATGTTGGTCATGGTCCCGGTCGTCTTCATGATCAATGGCCTGACGAAGGGCGACTGGGACGAGGCCTTCCTCTTCGGCATCGCCGTCGCCGTCGGCCTGACCCCCGAGATGCTCCCGATGGTGGTCTCCGCCAACCTGGCGCGCGGCGCGGTCGCGATGTCCCGCCGCAAGGTGGTCGTCAAGCGGCTGGACGCGATCCAGAACCTGGGCGCGATGGACGTGCTGTGCACCGACAAGACCGGCACCCTCACCGAGGACCGGATCGTCCTGGACCGCTACCTGGACGTGCACGGCGACGAGGACGGCGAGGTCCTGGAGTACGGCTACCTCAACGCGCACTTCCAGACCGGCCTGCGCAACCTGATGGACCAGGCGGTCATCGACCGCGTGGGCGAGGCCGAGGAGGTTGTCGTCGACGCACGGTTCTCGATGGTCGACGAGATCCCCTTCGACTTCGCCCGGCGCCGGATGTCCGTGGTCCTGGCCCGCAACGCCCTCGTGGGCACCTCCGGACCGGTCGAACACGTCATGATCACCAAGGGGGCGGTCGAAGAGGTCCTGGACCTCTGCACGCACATGACCGACCGCGGCCGGACCGTCGAGCTGACCGAGCAGCTCCGGTGGCACGCGACCCGGATCGCCGAGGACAACAACCGGCGGGGCCTGCGAGTCCTCGCGGTCGCCACCCGCACGCTCGACACCCCGCGCGACACCTACTCCGTCGCCGACGAGGACCGGCTGACCCTGGTCGGCTTCCTCGCCTTCCTCGACCCGCCGAAGGCCGACGCCGCCCGGGCCCTGGAGGGCCTCGCCGACAAGGGCATCGCGGTGAAGGTCGTCACCGGCGACAACGACCTCGTCGCCGCCCGCGTCTGCGCGGACGTCGGCCTCGACGTGGGAACCGTGGTCCTCGGCCCCGAGACCGACTCCCTCGACGACACCGAACTGCGCGCGCTGGCCGCCCGTACGACGGTCTTCGCCAAGGTCAACCCGGTCCAGAAGGCCAGGATCGTCCGGGCCCACCAGGCGGACGGGCACACCGTCGGCTTCCTCGGCGACGGCATCAACGACGCGGCCGCGCTGCGCGACGCCGACGTCGGCATCTCCGTGGACACCGCCGTCGACATCGCCAAGGAGTCGGCGGACATCATCCTGCTGGAGAAGGACCTCACCGTCCTGGAGCAGGGCGTCCTCCAGGGCCGGACCACCTTCGGCAACACGATCAAGTACATCAAGATGACGGCGTCCTCGAACTTCGGCAACGTCTTCTCGGTGCTGGTCGCGAGCGCCTTCATCCCCTTCCAGCCGATGCTCGCGATCATGCTGCTGGTCCAGAACCTGGTCTACGACATCGCGCAGCTGGCGACCCCGTGGGACCGGATGGACGAGGAGTACCTGCGCAAGCCCCGGAACTGGGACGCCAAGGGCATCGGCCGCTTCATGGTCACCATCGGCCCGATCAGCTCGATCTTCGACATCGCGATGTTCCTGATCATGTGGCACGTGTTCGCGGCCGACAGCGCGGGGAACCAGGCCCTCTTCCAGTCCGGCTGGTTCGTCGAGGGCCTGCTCTCGCAGACCCTGATCGTCCACATGATCCGCACCCGGAAGATCCCTTTCGTCCAGTCCCGCGCCTCCTGGCCGGTGATGGTGATGACCGTCCTCGCGGTGCTGACCGGGCTCTGGCTGCCCTTCTCACCGCTGGCCTCCTCGCTGGGCTTCGTCGCCCTGCCGACGGGCTACTTCCCGTGGCTGATCGGCGTGCTGCTCGCGTACTGCACGCTGACCCAGCTCGTGAAGACCTGGTACATCCGCCGCTTCGGTACGTGGCTGTAGCCGGAGGCCGAATGAATTGAACACGTTCAGCCCGGCTGGCACTATGGATCCGTGACATCGCCGGCCGGGCGGACGCGCCCGTCCGCCCGGCCGTCAAGGGGGGGTGAGCATGCGTCAGAAACGGTCGTACGGCCGCGTGCTGGTGGTCTCGACGCTGGTGGGATGCCTGGAGGTCGCGCTGACGGCGGTGGTGGTCCTGGTGTACGTGCGGACGCAGCCGCCGCCGGACACGCCCTCCGACTGGGCCGGCATCGGGGGGAGCCTGATCGCCCTCACGCCGCTCGTCGCCTTCGTCTCGTTCCTGCTGACGCTGGTCTTCGTGCTGCCGGCGGTCGCGCTGGTCGACCTCCTCTCCCGGGGGCTCGGCGGGCGTACGGCCTGGTGGGCGGGGCCGCCGGCGGTGGCGGCCCTGCTGGCGGCGCCCGTCCTGATCTTCGCGACGTACAACGACGCGGAGACGGGGGACACGCTCGTCTTCTGGGCGTCCGCCACGGCCTCCCTCTCCCTGGGCGTGGTGGCCGCCCTCCCCCGGGGCGAGGGGCTGCTGCGGCGGGTGGCGCTGTGGGGCACGGCGGTGGTGGCGGGGACGGGCGTGTTCGGCGCGCTCGGGCTCGCCGTCGGCCTGCTGCCCGCGTACGAGCCGCCGCGGATCGGGCCCGAGACCATGACCGGCAGCTGGTTGGACCACACGGGCAACACCCTGGTCTTCACCCCGGACGGCCGGGTCACCGCCTCCGGCGTCGGCGTGCACCGGCCCGGCGATCACCCGGACGACCCCTCACGGCGGTGCTCGGGCTCCGGCACCTGGTCGTACGAGCCGGGGCGGGACGTGTGGTCGCAGGAGGTCCGCGTGGAGATCCCCGAGTGCCACTGGCAGGCCTGGGGCGTCGACGGCACCGCCGGGGAGCCCCGGATCCGGCAGGAGATCGGCGGCCCCGGCACCGGGCGGCTGTACAAGCTGCGGAAGGTTTGAGGACCGCGCCTGCCCCCGGGGCCGCTACTTCAGCGTCGCCGAGGTCAGGCCTGCCTGGATCTGGCGCTGGAAGGACAGGTAGACCACCAGCATCGGGATCATCGCGATGGTCACGCCCGCGAAGAGCACGGGCAGGTCGGTCTCGTAGCCCTGCTGCTGCTGGAGCTGGATCAGGCCCTGGGTGAGGAGGTAGCGCTCGGGGTCCGAACCGGTCTGGGGCTGCATCAGCACGGAGGGCAGGATGTACTGGTTCCACTGGCCCAGGACGTTGAAGATCCCGACGCTGATCAGGCCGGGCTTGGCCATCGGGACCATCACCTGGAAGAAGATCCGGGTGTCGGAGGCACCGTCGATCACCGCGGCCTCGTGCACCGCCGTGGGCAGCGTGCGGAAGAACGAGTGCATGAAGAAGACGGTGAACGGCATCGAGTACGCCACGTACACCAGGATCAGACCCTGGTAGGTGTTCAGCATGTCGAACCGCTTGACCATGAAGAACAGCGGGACGAGCGCGAGGAAGACGGGGAACATCGCCCCGCTGACGAAGAAGTAGTAGATGAACCGGTTGCCCGGGAAGGGGTAGCGGGCCAGGACGTACGCCGCCATCGAGCCGAGCAGCATCGTCAGCGGGACCGAGAACACCATCACGATGAGGGTGTTGGCGAAGTAGTCGCCGATGCCCTTGTCCCAGGCCCGCCCGAAGGCATCGAGGTTCCAGTTCGTGGGCCAGCTGAGGGCCGAGCCGCCGATCTGGGCGTCGGTCTTGAAGGAGCCGAGCGCCAGCCAGATCAGCGGCAACACGATCAGCACCGCCCAGAGGACGAGGAAGCCGTGGGAGAAGACGTTGAGGACCATGCCCTCGGAGCGTCCCGCGCCCCGTTCCCCGCCGGTGCCGGCTCCGCCGGACCGCTCCGCGGCGGATTCGCCCGGAGCCTTGATCACTGTGGTCATGACGGTCTCCGGCTCAGAACTCGATGCGCTCGCGGCGGGTGGCGCGCAGCGTGATGACGGAAAGGATCATGGTGAGGACGAGCATGACCACGCCCATGGCGCAGGCGTAGCCGCTCTTGCCGAAGTAGAGGAAGTTCCTCATCAGCACCGTGGCCATGACCTCGCTGTGGTGGTCGGGGCCCCCGCCGAACTGGCCGGAGGTCATGGTCGACACCAGGACGAACATGTCCATCGCGGCGATGCCCAGGTAGACCGCGGAGGTCTGTACGGAGTCCCACAGCAGGGGCAGGGTGACCCGGAAGAAGGTCTGGGCGCGGCCCGCCCCGTCGAGGAGGGCCGCCTCGTAGATGTCCTTGGGGACGGACTGCATGGCCGCGGAGAACAGGACGAGGTAGAAGCCCACACCGTGCCAGACCACCACGAGGAGCAGGCACCACAGGACGAGGTTCGGCTCGTTCAGCCATTCGACGGGGTGCATCCGGTCTACGATGCCGAGCCGGATGAGGACGCCGTTGAGCAGGCCGCCCTCGTCGGTGCGGTACACGGCGCCGAAGAGCACCGCGAGGATGGCGAGGGAGAGCACCTGCGGGAAGAAGTAGACGATCTTGTAGAAGCGTGAGCCCGCCACGCCCTGTACGCCGCCTGCCCCGCCCCGCCCGCCCGCGTTCACCATGAAGGCGAAGAAGAGGGCGAGCAGGATGGTGACCACCGGGACGAACACCAGGAGCAGCAGGTTGTTCCAGAGGGCTCCGCGGAAGACCTCGTCCTTCAGCAGGGCGGAGTAGTTGTCCATGCCGACGAAGTCGAACGTGGGCGACTGACCCGACCAGTTGGTGAAGGAGTAGCCGAACGTCTGTACGTACGGCCAGATGACGAAGGTCAGGTACAGCGCGAGGGGTGCGAGGAGGAAGCCGGCGATGAAGCCGGCCCGTCCCCTGCCCTGGACTACTTGGCTCATGGTGTCCGTCCCTGGTGTGCCGGTGACCGGTGGGGCGTGCTTCAGCTGCGACGGTTGTTCTTGGCGTTGGGGTCCTGCGCCGCCTTGTTGACCGCCGCCTGGGCCCGCTTGATCCACTCCTTCGGCTGAATCCGCTTGGCCATCAGCTCGTTGGACGCGTCCTGGATCGCCGTGTCCATCTCGCTGTACCAGTCGGGGTAAAGGTAATTGAAGGTGTTCGTTCCCGCCGCCTTGAGGGCGGTCACCGCCGACTGGGTGCCGGGACGCAGTTGCACGCCCGGGTCCACGCCGTCCTTGACCACGGTGAGCGAGTTGGCCTGCTGGGCGAAGATGGTCGACCATTCGCGGGACAGCATCGAACGGATGAACTCCAGGCCGCCCGGCTTGTTGGCGGCCTTCTCCGGGACGATGAAGGGCTCGCCGGCGCCGGCCCGGATGGCCTCGAAGGGCAGCTTGCTGTCCGCGAGCACCGGGACCGGCAGGAACTGCATGTCGAAGTCGTCGGGCGTCTGCTTGAGCTGCTCGTTCTCCAGCCAGGAGCCGGACGGGATGAAGGCCGCCTTGTACTGGTTCCAGGCGGTCTGGGACTCGGTGTGGGTCAGGCCGTTCGTGCCCGGCAGGAGCAGGTCCTTCTCGACCACCTCGTAGACCGCCTCGACGGCGGCGAGGGCGGCCGCGCTGCCCTCGAAGGCGTTCGGCTCCAGGTTGTCGATGGCCTTCATGGCCTCCAGACCGCCCTTCTTGGCGATCAGGTCCATGATGACGACGTTGATGTAGTACGGGTACTTGCCCTGGTGGGCGAGGCCGCCGAGGCCGGCCTCCTTGGCCTTGGCGCAGGTCGCGAGGAACTCGTCCCAGGTCTTGGGCGGCGTCCAGCCCTTCTCCTTGAAGAGCTTCCCGGAATACCAGAAGCCGTAGACGGTGTAGACGTAGTTCAGCGACACGAACTTGCCTCCCTGCGTGCCCTGTTCGATGGTGCCCGCGATGAGCGTGTCGCGGACCTTCTTGCTCGGGTCGTCGAGGGAGGGGGCGTCGAGCACGGGGGTGAGGTCGGCGAGCTGGTTGCTCTTGAAGAGCACGTCCAGCTTGATCCTCTGGGCGCCGGAGTTGTCGACGACGTCCGGCGGGTTGCCGCCGTTGAACCGGGTCTGGAGCTTGCCGGTGATCTCCTGGGTGCCCAGGTGGGAGCTGGTCGTGCCCCACTTCTTGTCGAAGGCGGCCTCCCAGGCCTTAGCGTAGTCGTCGCCGAAGCCGCCCTTGAAGACGACGACGTCCATCTTGCCGCCCTTCGAGACGCCGAAGGGGTTCTCCTTGGAGACGGCGGCCTTGTCGGGGCCCTTCGTCGTGTCCCCACCGCCGGAGGCGCAGGCGGACAGGAAGCTCATCGTCGGCACGCTGATCAGTCCGAGCGCTGCGGAACGCTTGATCAGATCACGGCGGCCGAGGCCCTCACCGGTGGATCCCATGCTCATGTCCTCGCCTTCGTCAGGAGTGTGAAGGAGGCCGGAAATCGCGGCAGTTGCCGTGCACGCGGGCATGACCGCAGGTCCCCCCGGCATCCCCCGGCCCGGGGCCGCTCGTTCACGCAGCGGCCCGGACGGGCACAGGTATAGTCCACTTCCGCTCGGCTGAGCAAGATCGTGCACAAGGATCGTCCCCGGCTTTTCCGAGTTGAGACCTGTCCGTCACCTGGGACCGCCGCCGCACGAAGCGACAAGGGCCGCACCCCCTCGTCGGGGGTACGGCCCTATGGTGCCGACAGACGGCGGATCACTCCGCCTGGCGCGCCCTTAGCCGCGGATGAGGTTCCGCAGGACGTACTGCATGATGCCGCCGTTGCGGTAGTAGTCGGCCTCACCCGGCGTGTCGATGCGGACGACCGCGTCGAACTCCACACCGGTGTCGGTGGTGACCTTGACCGTGCGCGGGGTGGTGCCGTTGTTCAGCTCCTCCACACCGGTGAAGGAGAAGGTCTCCTCGCCGGTGAGGCCCAGCGAGGCGGCGGTGGCACCCTCGGGGAACTGCAGGGGCAGGACGCCCATGCCGATCAGGTTGGAGCGGTGGATGCGCTCGTAGGACTCGGCGATGACGGCCTTGACGCCGAGCAGCGCGGTGCCCTTGGCCGCCCAGTCGCGGGACGAGCCGGAGCCGTACTCCTTGCCGGCCAGGATGACCAGCGGGATGCCGGCGGCCTGGTAGTTCTGCGAGGCGTCGTAGATGAAGGAGACCGGGCCGCCCTCGACGGTGAAGTCGCGGGTGTAGCCGCCCTCGGTGCCCGGCGCGATCTGGTTGCGCAGGCGGATGTTGGCGAAGGTGCCGCGGATCATGACCTCGTGGTTGCCGCGGCGGGAACCGTACGAGTTGAAGTCGCGGCGCTCGACGCCGTGCTCGGTGAGGTACTTGCCGGCCGGGGTGTCGGCCTTGATCGCACCGGCCGGGGAGATGTGGTCGGTGGTGACCGAGTCGCCCAGCTTCGCCAGCACGCGGGCGCCGGCGATGTCGGAGACCGGGGTGGTCTCCATCGTCATGCCCTCGAAGTAGGGGGGCTTGCGGACGTAGGTGGACTGCGGGTCCCACTCGAAGGTGTTGCCGGTCGGGATGGACAGCGCCTGCCACTGGGCGTCGCCCGCGAAGACGTCGCTGTAGGACTTGCTGAACATGTCCTCGCCGATGGCGTTCGCCACGACGTCGTTCACCTCGGCCTCGGAGGGCCAGATGTCCTTGAGGTAGACCGGGTTGCCCTCGGTGTCGATGCCGATGGCCTCGGTGGTGATGTCCACCTTCATGGAGCCCGCGATGGCGTACGCGACGACCAGCGGCGGGGAGGCCAGGTAGTTCATCTTGACGTCGGGGTTGATCCGGCCCTCGAAGTTGCGGTTGCCGGAGAGCACCGAGGTGACCGCGAGGTCGTGCTCGTTGATCGCCTTCGAGATCTCCTCGTCCAGCGGACCGGAGTTGCCGATGCAGGTGGTGCAGCCGTACCCGACGAGGTTGAAGCCCATCTTGTCGAGGTACGGGGTCAGGCCGGCCTTGTCGAAGTAGTCGGTGACGACCTTCGAACCGGGGGCCAGGGTGGTCTTGACCCACGGCTTGCGGGTCAGGCCCTTCTCGACCGCCTTCTTGGCCACGAGCGCCGCGGCGACCATGACGTAGGGGTTCGAGGTGTTGGTGCAGGAGGTGATCGCGGCGACGGTGACGGCGCCGTGGTCGATCTCGAAGGAGGAGCCGTCCGCGAGGGTGACCAGAGTAGGCTTCGACGGGGCGCCGTCGGGGCGGATCGCCGGGGCGTCGGAGGCCGGGAAGGACTCCTTGCCCGCCTCGTCCACGTCATCGACGTAGTTGCGCACGTCCTGGGCGAACTGCTCGGCGGCGTTGGCGAGGACGATGCGGTCCTGCGGGCGCTTCGGACCGGCGATGGAGGGGACGACCGTGGAGAGGTCGAGCTCCAGCTTCTCGGAGAAGTCCGGCTCGGCGGCCGGGTCCAGCCACAGGCCCTGCTCCTTGGCGTACGCCTCGACGAGCGCGACCTGCTGCTCGGAGCGGCCGGTCAGGCGCAGGTACTTCAGGGTCTCGCCGTCGATCGGGAAGATCGCGGCGGTGGAGCCGAACTCCGGCGACATGTTGCCGATGGTGGCGCGGTTCGCGAGGGAGGTGGCGGCGACGCCCTCGCCGTAGAACTCGACGAACTTGCCGACGACGCCGTGCTTGCGCAGCATCTCGGTGATGGTCAGCACCAGGTCGGTGGCGGTGGTGCCGGTGGGCAGCTCGCCGGTCAGCTTGAAGCCGACGACGCGCGGGATCAGCATGGAGACCGGCTGGCCGAGCATCGCGGCCTCGGCCTCGATGCCGCCGACGCCCCAGCCCAGCACGCCGAGGCCGTTGACCATGGTGGTGTGCGAGTCGGTGCCGACGAGGGTGTCGGGGTAGGCCTGGCCGTTGCGGACCATGACCGTACGGGCCAGGTGCTCGATGTTGACCTGGTGGACGATGCCGGTGCCCGGGGGGACGACCTTGAAGTCGTCGAAGGCGGTCTGGCCCCAGCGCAGGAACTGGTAGCGCTCCTTGTTGCGGCCGTACTCCAGCTCGACGTTCTGCGCGAAGGCGTCCTTCGTGCCGAACTTGTCGGCGATGACCGAGTGGTCGATGACCATCTCGGCGGGCGAGAGCGGGTTGATCTTCGCCGGGTCGCCGCCGAGGGCCTTCACGGCCTCACGCATGGTGGCGAGGTCCACGACGCAGGGGACGCCGGTGAAGTCCTGCATGATCACGCGGGCCGGCGTGAACTGGATCTCCTGGCTGGGCTGGGCCTGGGAGTCCCAGCCGCCGAGCGCCCGGATGTGGTCGGCGGTGATGTTCGCGCCGTCCTCGGTGCGGAGCAGGTTCTCCAGCAGCACCTTCAGGCTGTAGGGCAGGCGGGCGGAGCCCTCGACCTTGTCCAGCCGGAAGATCTCGTACGACTCGTCGCCCACCTGCAGCGTGCTGCGGGCGTCGAAGCTGTTCGCCGACACGACAGTCTCCTTCATGCATGAATTCGCGCGTTTACCGCATCCTGCCGCCACGCCCCTTGGCCAATCCGCTAAGGTAAGGCTAAGTTAGGTAACCCTTACCAGCGGGGGCGGCTGCGGTACGCCTTCGGCAGATATCTCGATGTCGAGATAACTCTAGTACATGTCCGGGCGCGACGACGAGGCACGCACCCGCACCCGGACCGACGAAAGGGCGGGGAGGCCGCTTCCGCATGCCCCGATCCGGCTCGCGGAAGGATGGGGGGGCGGGGCCGGGGCCACTGTTGAACGTGTTCAGATTTTCTGTCAGGATGCGTCCAGCCCTCGGGGGGAGGGCCCGACGAGAGGACGCGTCCATGACGAGCTCGCTGTTCAGGCCTCGGGGCCGGACCCGCACGGCGTCCGGCGGAGCGGCGCCGGAGGGGAGCACCGCCCCGACCCGGATCCTGGACTGGCGGGACCCCCTGGTCGCCGCACTGGTACGCGAGCTGGGCGCGGCCAAAGGGGGGCCGGGGGCCGTTGATCCGGTGGGACCCGCGGACCCCGTGGACCCGGCTCGGCAGATCGAGGCCCTGCACCGGGCCCACGCATGGATCGCCGCGGCCGTCCGGCCGGTCTACTCCGTCCAGGACGAGCGGCCCGTGTCGGAGGTGCTGCGCCGGGGGCGGGGCTCGTGCAGTCAGCGGTTGTCGGTGCTGGAGGCGGTGGCGCGGGCGTACGGGGTGCCCACGCGGGTGCGCGGCCTGCTGGTGGACGGCGCGTTCTGGTATCCGCGTTTTCCCCGACTGCGGCGGATCGTCCCGGACCAGGTGCTGCTGGCCTGGCCGGAGTTCCGGCTCGCGGCACGGGCCGGGGCCGACGGGGCACCCGCTCCCTGGCTGACGGTTTCGCAACTCCTCGAGGGAATGCGCGCCGGCGGCGGGGAGCAGGACGGAACGCAGGGCGGGGGCTTCACGAACGCCGGGTCGGAGACCCTGTTCGAAGCGCTGTCGCGGACGGCGATCGACTGGGACGCGGCGCCGGCCGCCTGCCCGGGACCGGGCTCGGGCGCAGGCGCGGGCCGAGGCGCGGGCGCCGCGTGCGACCTGTCGGCGTACGTCCTGGCCGACCTCGGCCACTTCGACTCGCGCGACGAGCTCTTCGCGCGACACGGCCAGACCCTGTGCGGCCTGGCCCGGCTGGTGGCGGAACCGGTCCTGGGCCGCCGGGGCGCGGCATAGGGGCCCCTCACCGGTCAGGCCGGGTCACCCGGTGAGGGCGTGGCGGGCCGCCCAGGCGTTGACGGCCTCGGCGATCTCCTCGGGCCGGTCCTCCGGGCAGAGGTGGGCCGCGGGTCCGCAGTACTCGCTCTCCAGCGCCGAGATGTTCCGCTCGCACCAGGCGGCCGCCTCGGCGCCGACCATCAGGGCGGGCGAGCCGTCGAAGGTGAGCAGGAGCTTGGGCACTTCGGGGCTGTCGGCCAGCCAGGCGCCGTACCGCGCGACGACTGCGACGACGTCGGCCGGTTCCCCGCCGATCGGCAGCGAGCGGGCCCACTGCAGCATGGGCAGCCTGCTCTCGCGGGTCGGGTAGGGGGCGCCGTAGACGGCGCGGTCCGCCTCGGCCATCGGTTCGAGGACGGTCTTCAGGATGCTGTCCTCGATGAAGATGTTCCGCTCGAGGACCATCTCCTCCCCCACTCCCGGGGTGCGAATCGCCTCGAACCGGGCACGCGCGGCGGGCGGATACTCCTCCCACCCCATCGGGCGCACGATCGTCTCCATGAAGGCGATCCCGCGGACCTGCCCGGGGTGGCGGGCGGCCCGGTCGAAGGCGAGCGCACCGCCCCAGTCCTGACCGACCAGGACCACCTCGTCGAGGCCGAGGGCGTCGAACCACGCGTCCAGGTAGCGCGCGTGGTCGGCGAAGCGGTACTCCCCGCCCGGCTTTCCGGAGCGGCCCATGCCGATGAGGTCGGGGGCCAGGGTACGGACCGGGCCCCGGACCCGGGGCAGCACGCCGCGCCAGAGGTGGGAGGAGGTGGGGTTGCCGTGCAGGAAGACGAAGGGCACGCCCGTGCCGCGGTCCTCGTAGTACATCGTCGAGTCCAGTACGTCGATCGTGGGCATCGGAGGCCTCTTCCGCAATCGTTCGCGCGACTAACGTTCGTGACACCAACGAAACTATATCGTTGGTGGCACTAACGCAATCGATAGCATCACCCCATGACCACGGGAGAGAACGGGGGCGCGGCCGTCCCCGCGCGACTGCGCGAACTGCCCAGCCGACTGCTGGGACAGGCCTCCACCCACGCCCAGCGCCTGGTGACCGAGACTCTCGGCCGGGCAGATGCCCGCAAATGGCACTATGCGGCCATGGTCGCCCTGGAGGAGTCCGGACCGGCGAGCCAGGCCGCGCTCAGCGACCGCACCGGCATCCACCGCAGCGACCTGGTCGCCGTCATCAACGAACTCGCCGAGCGCGAACTGGTCGAGCGGGCACCCGATCCCGGGGACCGCAGGCGCAACGTCATCACCCTCACCCCGCTCGGCCGACGGCGGCTTCGGCGGCTGGAGCAGCTCCTCGACACGGCCCAGGACGAACTCCTGGCCCCGCTGTCGGCGGCGGAGCGTGCACAGCTCACCCGCCTGCTGAGCCGGATCGTCGAGCACCATGCGTACGGCGCCTCCGCCATGGGACCTGACGGTCAGTAACGCGCAAGAGGGCGCGGCCGACACATGCCCGACACGCCGGTCGACACACCCGTCTGCCCCACCCGGCGCAGGAGTCATCTCATATGTGAGATACGGTGCCCCCATGGCAGACGACTACCTCGTACGCATCGGCAAGCTCATCCGTGACGCCCGGCAGCACCGGGGCTGGACACAGAGTCAGCTCGCCGAAGCCCTCGGCACCAGCCAGAGCGCAGTGAACCGGATCGAGCGCGGCAACCAGAACATCAGCCTTGAGATGATCGCCCGAATCGGTGAAGCTCTCGACAGCGAGATCGTCTCCCTGGGCTACGCCGGCCCGATGCACCTGCGCGTGGTCGGCGGCCGACGGCTGTCAGGCGCCATCGACGTCAAGACGAGCAAGAACGCGTGCGTCGCCCTGCTCTGCGCCTCGCTGCTCAACAAGGGGCGCACGGTCCTGCGTCGCGTGGCCCGCATCGAGGAGGTCTACCGCCTCCTGGAGGTCCTGAACTCCATCGGCGTCCGCAGCCGCTGGATCAACGACGGCGTGGACCTGGAGCTGGTCCCGCCGGCCCGCCTCGACATGGAGGCCATGGACGCGGACGCGGCCCGCCGGACCCGGAGCATCATCATGTTCCTGGGCCCCCTCCTGCACCGCATGGAGACTTTCCGCCTGCCCTACGCGGGCGGCTGCGACCTCGGCACCCGCACCATCGAGCCGCACATGATCGCGCTGCGCCGCTTCGGTCTGGACATCACCGCGACCGAGGGCATCTACCACGCGAAGGTCGCGGCCGGGGTCTCCCCCGACCGCCCGATCGTACTGACCGAACGCGGGGACACGGTCACCGAGAACGCCCTGCTGGCGGCCGCCCGCCACGACGGCGTCACCGTCATCCGCAACGCCTCCTCCAACTACATGGTCCAGGACCTGTGCTTCTTCCTGGAGGCACTGGGCGTCAAGGTCGAGGGCGTCGGCACCACCACGCTCACCGTCCACGGCGTCCCGAACATCGACGTGGACGTGGACTACTCCCCCTCCGAGGACCCGGTCGAGGCGATGAGCCTGTTGGCGGCGGCGGTCGTCACGGAGTCGGAGCTGACGATCCGCCGGGTGCCGATCGAGTTCATGGAGATCGAGCTCGCGGTGCTGGAGGAGATGGGCCTCGACCACGACCGCTCGGTGGAGTACCCGGCGGACAACGGCCGCACGCGGCTCGTGGACCTCACGGTCCGCCCTTCGAAGCTCGAAGCGCCGATCGACAAGATCCACCCGATGCCCTTCCCCGGGCTGAACATCGACAACGTCCCCTTCTTCGCGGCCATCGCGGCCGTCGCCCAGGGCCAGACCCTCATCCACGACTGGGTGTACGACAACCGCGCCATCTACCTGACGGACCTGAACCGCCTGGGCGGCCGCCTCCAGCTGCTGGACCCCCACCGCGTCCTGGTCGAGGGCCCCACCCGCTGGCGCGCCGCGGAGATGATGTGCCCGCCGGCCCTCCGCCCGGCGGTGGTCGTCCTCCTGGCGATGATGGCGGCCGAGGGCACGTCGGTGCTGCGCAACGTCTACGTCATCAACCGCGGCTACGAGGAACTGGCCGAACGCCTCAACTCGGTGGGCGCCCAGATCGAGATCTTCCGCGACATCTGAGCCGCCCGCGTGCGGGGCCCGGCGAACTGCTCGGCCCCGCACAGGGAAAGCGCAGGTCACAGCCGCTAGACTCGCCCCATGGGGGATTTCGCGAGCAGGGGACGCACGGTCCTGTGCAAATGGTGCAACCGGCAGATTCCACAGGAACGGCGCTGGTTCCCACGCCAGTACTGCAACCGCCGGCACAAGTGGAGACACCGAATCACGGAAACGATCGGCAGCATCCTCGACAGCGCCTGATGCCCCTCGCGACGTAGCCGGGGCGGGCGAACGGGTCGGCACGAACGGCCGAGCGGGTACCGGGCTCCAGGTGGCGGTTTCCCGGGCCCCGTCCTCAGCCGCTGCACCTGCCGCCGCAGGATGGTCTCCCGTCGGCCATGGAGGTGGGAGCACTAGGATCGGAAGATCGAGGTCGCCCGCCCCGGCGTTCGGGTGGCCGGCTCGGCGCGGACCGCCCGGAGGACACGGCGTGACGATCACGATCACCCCGTCCGGCGCCTCTCGGGCCGCGCGGCTGGTCACCGACGGGCTCGATCCGAAGACCTGGATCATCGCCGACAGCGTGCTGATCGGCTGGCACACCGGCCGTCTCCCGGGCGTCGGATGGGGGCTGCTCGGCTGCCTGTTCGCCGCGGGCATCCCGCTGACCTTCATCAAGTACGGAATCCGCCGGGGCCATTGGGCCGACCGGCACGTCGGGGCGCGGCCGCAGCGCATCCTCGTGATGGCCTTCGCCGGCGCCTCGGTCGCCACCGGCACTCTGCTGATGTGGGCCTTCGGCGCTCCCCCGACGATGATCGCGCTGATCGCGGCGATGCTGGTCACCCTGGCGGCCCTCCTCGCCGTGACCCCCGCATGGAAGATCAGCGTGCATGCGGGCGTGTCCTGCGGGAGCGTGGCCATGCTCGCCATGACGTTCGGGGCCTGGGTGCTTCTGGCCTGCCCCGTGGTCGCCGTCGTCGGCTGGTCCCGGGTGGAGCTGCGCGACCACACCCTCGCACAGGTCCTCGCGGGCGCCGCGGTGGGCTGGGCCGTCGCGGCCACCACGTTCGCACTGGCCCGGTAGCGGGCCGGCGGTGCGTGGATCGGTCCCTGATCGGATCGGTTCGCAGCGGTCGGGTGCGGCAGGGGGTCCGCTGTCAGGGTTGGAGTCGAAAGGAGGCCTCGTGATCTCTGCACTCAACCAGCTGGTCGACCTCGTCGAGGAGCATCTCGCCGAGGAGCCCGACGTCCAAGGGCTGGCGGCGGCGCTCGGCACGACCGAGTACCACCTGCGCCGGATGTTCTCGTCCTTGGCCGGCATGCCGCTGTCGGAGTACGTGCGGCGCCGCCGTATGACCGTTGCCGCCGCCGACGTCGTCCGTGGCGAGGCGGATCTGCTGAGCATCGCGGTCATGCACGGATACGGATCGAGCGAAGCGTTCGGACGCGCGTTCCGCGCGGTCCACGGCGCCGGCCCCGGTGAAGTGCGGCGTACCGGCGGCCCCTTGCGTACACAACCGCAGCTCAGGTTCCGCCTGACCGTCGAAGGGAGCATCCCCATGGACACCCGCCTCGTCAGCCGACCCGCGTTCCGGCTCGTCGGACACGCCACCCGGGTCCCGCTCATCCACCAGGGCGTCAACCCGCACATCCAGCGGCACATCGCGGCGCTGCCGCAGGAGGAGCACCTGCGGCTGAAGACCCTGGGCGACACCGAACCGGGCGGCCTGCTGCAGGTCTCCGACGACGTGGATCCCGACGGCAGGGAGGGCAGCGAACTGACCTACCTGCACGGGGTCGCCCTCGACCGGGACACGCCGGCCCCGGACGGCCTCGACGCCATCGAGGTGCCGGGCGGGATGTGGGCGGTCTTCCGTACCAGCGGACCGCATCCGCAGGCCCTGCAGACGGGCTGGGCGGCGACCGCGACCGACTGGTTCCCCTCGAACCCGTGGCGCCTGCGTCCGGGCCCCTCGATCGTCGCCACCCTGGAGCGGGCGGCCGACTTCAGCACCGCAACCTGCGAGCTGTGGCTGCCCGTCGAACCCGCGTAGCCGCGTAGCCGCGTAGCCGCGTAGTGGACCATCGATGGCATGGCGATGCGCTCGAAAGGCCGACTCCCGGCGTCATCGACGGCGTGGACGTGGAGATCGACGTGACGTGGCACGACGCGGTGACCGCCGTGGACTGCGGGGCCGATCCGGAGAGGATCGGCTGCCCGCTGTGCGGGGCGTCGATCGACACGCGGTGGCCGGCAGATCTCCTCGAAGCCCATTGCGACGAGGGTTTCAGCTCGCTCGCCGCCGAGGTCCCGTGCTGCGGAGGGCCACGACCCTCGACGCACTGGGTACGCATGGCCGTGCGGATTCGCCCGGTTCGAGATCGCCGTCTGGAAGGTCATCCCGTGAGGCAGGTCCGCGCCCATCTCTGAGCACGGGCGCCGAGCGCTCGGCGCCGGTGCTCAGCGGTAATCGGTGGTCCGGTGCGCAGGGTATGGCCTACCTTGGCGCGATGGTGCGCGTGCGTGAGATGAACGAGGCGGACATCGGGGCCGTTTCCGCGGTCAGGGTCCGGGGCTGGCAGGCGGCGTACGCCGGCGTCGTTCCCCAGGGCTATCTGGACGCTATGTCGGTCGAGGACGATGCCGACCGGCGGCGGCAGCGGCTGCGGGACCCGGGGCGCGTGTCCTGGGACCTCGTGGCGGTCGCCGACAGCGGTCCGGTGGTGGGATGGGTCTGCTTCGGGCCCTCCCGCAGTGAGGTGTCCGGCGTGACGGGGCCGGTGGGCGAGGTCTACGCCCTGTACGTGGCGCCGGACCGGATCGGCACGGGCATCGGCCGCCGGCTCCTGGGCGAGGCCCACGCCGCGATGAAGGACGGGGGCTTCGGGACGTCGGCCTTGTGGGTCCTCAAGGACAACCATCGGGCCCGGCGCTTCTACGAACGGGCCGGCTACCGGGCCGACGGCGCGACACAGGACGGCGTCTACGACGAGGTCACCCTCCGAGAGTTCCGCTACCGGCGGGCGCTCTGACGACATGTTCGAATACCACGGCTGGATCAGCGTCCAGGAGAGCGCCGACGCCGACGACAGCGGCGACGGGGACGTCCTTCTCGGCCGGATCGCCGAGACCCTCGCGGCCCGGATCGCGGAGGTCGGCAGTCCTGGTCTGCTCGACCTGCGGTGGATGAACGGCGAGCTGTTCCTCCACCTGGGCGGGCTCCGCAACCACCGCGACCCGCAGGTGCTGGAGTTCTTCGGCGAGGTCGGCCGCCTGGCACCCGGTTCGTACGGGGTGATGCACGTGCGCGATGACGAGGACCCCGGTCGCGAGAACGAGGTCCGCGTCCTGCGGATGGTGCGGGGGCGGGTGCACGAGGGCCTCGAGACGGCGCTGTCGCCGTGTATCCCCGTACTGGAGGACCCCTGCCCGGTATGACGGGCCCGGCCCGTATCGGACAACGGCCACTCCGCGTTCGCGACTCTCGCCCGCCCGGGGCCGGGCGGGCGAGGGCTCGGCCGGGCGGGCGAGGCTGGGCCCGGCGGGCGGGGCCGGGCGGGCGCGGCCGCCTGTGACCGCATGTTCGTCAGGGACTCGGGCGGGTCCGCCGCGCGCAGGCGCGGGATGCGGGGCGCTGCCTGCCGCCCGTCTCGCCCCGCCCCCGCCCGCCCGATTCGGCCCGGCGGGCACGAGGTCTCGCCAAGGAGCGTCGCGGAACGGCAGAATCGGGCTCCGGCAGGGGACGAGGGGACGGGCATCGGCATGGCATTCGGCAGGAACACAGGCGGCGTCGACGTGGGTACGGAGGTTCCCGTGCTCCCCGGGACACCGCTGCTCGGATCGCTCCACGACCTGAAGTCGGACTCACTCGGCACCTACCTGCGGGCGCAGCAGCGGCGCGGTGACGTCGTACGGGTCTCGGCCGGGCCGCCCGGGATGCGGGCCGACCTGTACTGCGTGTTCTCCCCCGAGGGGGTCCAGCAGGTGCTCGCCTCCCAGGCGGCCAACTTCCGCAAGGACAACGCCTTCTACCAGGAGGTCCGGGACTCCTTCGGCAACGGTCTGCTGACCAGCCAGGACGAGGACTACCTGCGCCAGCGCCGGCTCGTGCAGCCGCTGTTCACGCGGCGCCGGGTGGACGGGTACGCCGGGGCCGTCGCCGCCGAGACCGCGTCGGTCGTCGCCGCCTGGGAGGAGGCCCTGGACGGCGTCGTCGACGTCTCCGACGAGATGATGCACCTCGCGCTGCGCGCGGTCGCCCGGATCCTCTTCGGTACCGACGTCGAGGCCACAGCGGACGTCGTGGCCCGCTGCTTCCCCGTGATCACGGACTACGTGCTGCGCCGCGGCTACTCCCCCGCCAACATCCCACGCCACTGGCCGACCCCGGGCAACCGGCGGGCGGCCGCCGCGCTGGACGAGCTGTACGGGGTCTGCGACCAGATCATCGGCCGGCGGCGGCAGGCCGGTGCGGGCGCCGCGGGCCCGGGCGGGGACACGCCGGGCGAAGACGCGGCCGCTGCGGGCACCGGCGGCGAACACGCCGCCGGCGAGGACCTGCTGACGCTGCTGGCCGCCGCCCGGAGCGCGGACGACGCGGAGTTCGACGCCGACGAGCTCCGCGACCAGGTGCTGATCTTCCTGCTCGCCGGGCACGAGACGACCGCCACCTCCCTGTGCTTCGCCCTGCACCTGCTGTCCCGCCACCCCGAGCAGCAGGACCGGGCCCGCGAGGAGATCACCCGCGTCCTGGGCGACCGGACGCCGCAGGCCGCCGACCTGGACCGGCTCCCGTACCTCTCGCAGGTGCTCAAGGAGGCCATGCGGCTGTACCCGGCGGCCCCGGTCATCGGCCGCAAGGCCGTCGCAGCCACCCGGATCGGGGAGCACGCCATCCCCGCGGGAGCGGACGTGATCCTGGCTCCCTGGGTGACGCACCGCCACCCGGAGCACTGGCCCGACCCGGACCGCTTCGACCCGGAGCGCTTCGCCCCGGAGGCGGAGGCCGGACGGCCGCGCTACGCGTGGTTCCCCTTCGGCGGCGGCCCGCGTGCCTGCATCGGGCAGCACTTCTCGATGCTGGAGTCGGTGGTCGCGCTGGCGATGATCCTGCGGGCCTACTCGTTCGAGGCGGTGGACGCGGAGATCCCGGTCGGCGCGGGAATCACCCTGCGGACGGAGGGTCCGGCGCGCTGCCGGGTACGTCGCGTGGACCGGTAGCGGCCGCCCGGCCATCATGGCCGGATGGACGAGGAGATTCCGGGGCGCCTGTCGCCGTACGCACGCAGGCCGAAGCGCGCGTCGCTGCCCGGCTCGCCCGCCCCGCTGACGCTGCGGCGCCGAATCGGCGGCTTCTTCGTCTTCCGGTTCCTGTCCGCGCTGCCCGACGATCTCGCCGAGGCCGTGGCCGCGCTGCTCGACCCCTTCGAACGGGCCGCCCGCCTGGCCGGGCGGCTCCTCCACGGGCCGGCCCTGCGCGGCGGCTGGACAAGCGGCGCCGGCCGCTTCGCCCTGGCACTGCACGGCTTCCACTGGACGCGCTGGCAGGCCGAGACCCGGGGGCCCGAGGGCGTGTTCACCGCACGGCTCGGCGACGGTCCGGGGGCCGCGGCCACCGTCACCGCCCGGCCGCCGTGGGGCCGCGGCGACCCGGCCCGCGTGGCGCACACCGCCGCCTGCTCCCTGCGGCGCGTACGCCGGCTGCGGCACAGGCCGGCCCGGGTGGACCTGGCCTTCGCCGACGGCTCGTGGCTCGCCCTGCGGATGGGCAGCCGGGCCGACGCGGCCCGGCTGCGTACCGCGCTCGGGCCGACGCGGAGTACGGCCGTACCCGGCACGGCGACGTCACCATCACCATCACCGGCGGCTGCATTGGCGCCCGAGCCCGATATCGGGGTGCGGGCCGGCGGGGGCACGCCGTAGGGTCGATGCCCGTGGAACCACTCAGTGAGAAACAGATCCGTGCGTCCTTCGTGAACTGCACCAAGGGCGAGGCGGCCCGCATGCGGCTGCCGCTCGACTTCGCCGACGCGCCCTGGGAGGACCTGGACTTCCTGGGCTGGGTGGACCCGGGTGCCCCGCTGCGGGCCCATCTCGTGGTGCCCCGGGCCGAGGGGCCGCTGGGGATCTCCCTGCGCGTGCCGTCCGTGGGCCGCACCAGCGCGGTGAAGTCCAGCCTGTGCCAGATCTGCCTGACGGGTCACGCCTCCTCCGGGGTCACCCTGCTCGCCGCGCCGCTGTCGGGCGCCCGCGGCCGCGAGGGCAACACGGTCGGTACGTACATCTGCGCGGACCTGGCCTGCTCCCTGTACGTACGCGGCAGGCGGCAGCCGAAGCTGCGTGCCGGCCGGCAGGAGGAGTCGCTGACCGTGGACGAGCGCCTCGCGCGCATGGAGGCCAACCTGAACGGCTTCGTGTCCCGTGTCACCGGGGTCACGGTCGCCTGAACCGCCCGCACCCCTGCACGGCGGTCGACGGCTCAGATGCGGTCGGCCGCCGGTTTGTGGTTGCCCTGGAGCCGTTCGAGGTCGGAGGGGCGGACCTGGATGACGAAGAGCGCGATCGCCGCTCCGACCAGGGTGAACAGGGCCGCCACGACGAAGGCCGCGCTGATGCCCGAGGCCAGCACCTGGTCGCCCCACGGCTCGGGGAGCTGTCCGGTGCGTTCGAAGAGGGCCTTCTGCACGGGGCCGGCCGTGGCGAGGAAGTTCGGGACCTGCTCCTGGGCCTCGTTGCGGCTCGCGGTGCCGTAGACGGTCACCAGGATCGACAGGCCGAGCGAACCGCCCACCTGCTGCATCGTGTTCAGCAGTCCGGACGCCGCCCCGGACTCCCGGTCGGGGACGTTGGACAGGGCCATCAGCGTCAGCGAGACGAACTGCAGGCCCATGCCGAGGGCGAAGAGCAGCATCGGGCCGAGGATGCTGCCGAGATAGGTGGAGTCGACGTCGATCCGGGTCAGCCAGGCCAGTCCGGCCGCCGACGACAGGGCGCCGCAGACCATGAACGGTTTGGGCCCGAACTTGGGCAGGAGTTTCGCGGTGAGGCCCGCTCCCACCGCTATCACCGCGCTGACGGGCAGGAAGGCGAGGCCGGCCTGGATCGGGCTGAAGCCGAGCACGATCTGCACGAAGAGGGTGAGGAAGAAGAACATGCCGAAGATCGCGCAGGCGAGCATGAGCATGATCCCGTAGGTCCCGGCCCGGTTGCGGTCGGCGAACATGTGCAGCGGGGTGATCGGCTGCGGCGATCGCCGCTCGTTGAGGATGAACAGCGTCAGCAGGACCACGGCGGCGCCGAAGGAGGCGAGCGTCACCGGGTCGCGCCAGCCCTCCTGGGAGGCCCGGATGAAGCCGTAGACGAGCGCGACCATACCCACGGTGGACAGCAGTGCGCCCGCGAAGTCGAAGTGTCCCGGGTGGCGTTCGGACTCGCGCAGGACCTTCGAGGCCAGGACGGCGATCACCAGCGCGATGGGGACGTTGACGAAGAGGACCCAGCGCCAGTCGAGCCACTCGACGAGGATGCCGCCCGCGAGGAGTCCGATCGCACCGCCGGCCGCCGAGACCCCGGCGAACACGCCGAACGCCCGGTTGCGGGCCGGGCCTTCGCGGAAGGTCGTGGTGATCAGCGCGAGGGCGGTCGGCGAGGCGATGGCGCCGCCGACGCCCTGGAGGGCTCGCGCGGCCAGCAACTGGCCCTCGTTCTGGGCGAGTCCGCCGAGGAGCGAGGCGAGGCCGAAGAGCAGGACGCCGAAGATGAAGACGCGTTTGCGGCCGAGGATGTCACCGATGCGGCCGCCGAGGAGCAGCAGGCCGCCGAAGGCCAGGGTGTAGGCGTTGACGACCCAGGAGAGGCTCTCGGTCGAGAAGTCCAGAGCGGTCTGGATGTGCGGCAGGGCGATGTTCACGATCGTGATGTCGAGAACCACCATGAGCTGGCAGGACGCGATGACGAACAGGGCGAGTCCGTTGCCGTTCCCCCGGACCGTGCCGTCCTTGCCGTCGGTCCGCCTGCTGCTCGGCGTTGTGTTCGGGTCCACCCTCCCGACGCTAAGCCCGCACCCCCGGGGTCACCACTCGAACGGCCTAGTGCCGGTGACATTTCACATGTCACACTACGATCATGGATGACTTCCTCAGGCTCTCCGCGAGCACGGCCCGATTCACCTACGGCGCCCCGCGGGCGCTGTCCTTCGGGGACGAAGGCCGACTGCTGTGGTTCCTCCGGTCGACCGGCCCCGCCGACGCCTTCGACAGCCTCTGGGTGCTCGATACCACCACCGGCGCAGAGATCCGGCTTGCCGATCCCCGCGAGCTGTGCCCCGAGCCCGGCCCCCTGCCCACCGCCGAGCGCCGACTGCGCGAGCGGACCCGGCTCGTCGCCGCCGGGATCGGCTCCTACGCGCTCTCCGGCGACGGGCGCCTCGCCGCCTTCGCGCTCTACGGGCGGCTCTACGGGGTCACCGCCGACGGCGCCGGAACCCTCAGGGAGATCCCCGCCGCAGGCCCCGCGCTGGACCCGCGGCCCAACTCCGACGGCTCGCGCACCGCCTACGTCGCCGACGACGCCCTGTACGTCGCCCCGGGCGGCCGGGTCAGCCCCGACGACGGAGCCCGTTGGGGTCTGGCCGAGTTCGCCGCCGCCGAGGAGCTCGGCCGCTCCCGGGGCCACTGGTGGTCCCCCGACGGGCTCACGCTGCTCGCCGCCCGCGTCGACGAGTCCGCCCTCCAGCGGCGGTGGTTCGCCGACCCCGCGCACCCCGAGCTGCCGGCCGAGGACTTCGCCTATCCGGAGGCGGGCGGGCCCAACGCCGAGGTGCAGCTGTGGGTGCTCGGCCCGGACGGGACCCGCACACGGATCGAATGGGACGCCGAGACCCACCCCTACGTCTCCGACGCGGGCTGGGAGTCGGCCGAGGAGATCCTGCTGACGGTCCAGGACCGGCTCCAGCGCACCGTGCTGCTGCTCTCCGCCGACCCGGCCACCGGCCGCACCCGGGAGCTGTCCCGCACCACGCACCCCCGGTGGGTGGACCCCCTGGTCCCCGGCACCCCGGCCCGTCTGCCGGACGGCCGGATGCTGACCTCGGCCGACACCCCCGGCGGAGCCGCCCGGGCCCTCGCCGTGGACGGGGTCCTCCTCACCGGGGACGGCGTCCAGGTCCGCGGCGTGGCCGGGGTCCACGAAGGCCGGCTGCTGATCGAGGCCGGACTGCGCGACCCGGCCGAACAGCAGGTGCTGCTGCTGGACACCGCCACCGGGGAGGCGATCCCGCTCGCCGACGGGCCCGGCGTCCACAGCGTGACCGCCTCGGCCGGATTCCTGCTGCTGACCTCCGCCGACGCCGACGGGGTGCGGCGCGTCGTGCGCACCCCCGACGGACGGGACCTGACCCCCGCCGACCTGTCGCAGCCGCTGCCGTACCGGGTGGCCCCGGTCCTGGAGCGGGTCACCGAGCACGGCGTTCCCACCGCGCTCGTACTGCCCCGCGGCCACGTCCCCGGGCGGAAGCTGCCCGTCCTGATGGACAGCTACGGCGGCCCCGGGGCGCAGGACATCACCGCCGACCCGCGCCGCTGGCAGCACCGCCAGTGGTGGGCCGACCAGGGCTTCGCGGTGGTGACCGTCGACAACCGCGGCACCGCGTACGTCTCGCCCGCCCACACCCACGCCATGTACCGCGGCTTCTCCGAAGTCACCCTGGACGACCAGGTCGCCGCACTGCACGCGCTGGCCTCGCGCCACGGCGACCTCGACCTCGGCCGGGTCGGCATCCGCGGCTGGTCCTACGGCGGCTACCTGTCGGCGATGGCCGTCCTGCGCCGCCCCGACGTCTTCCACGCCGCGGCCGCCGGGGCAGCGCCGACCGACTTCCGGCATTACGACACCGCATACACCGAGCGCTACCTCGGCCTGCCGCAGGAGCACCCGGACGTCTACGAACGGGACTCGCTGCTGCCCGACGCCCCGAAGCTGTCCCGGCCGCTGCTGCTGGTCACCGGACTGGCCGACGACAACGTCCACCCCTCGCACACCCTGCGCCTGTCCCAGGCCCTGACCGAAGCGGGCCGCCCCCACCAACTGCTGGCCCTCCCGGGCGTGACCCACATGACCCCGGGCGGCACCCGCGAGAAGATCATGGCGCTGGAACTCGACTTCTTCCGTCGCGAACTCGCCTGACGGCTGTGCCGCATGAGGGCTGTCCCGCAATCCCCGGCGGACGCACGGCGACAGCCACGGCGCCTCGCTGCGTGACGCGACGTGCGGTGCCGGGCGGCGCGGGCCGGCAAGATCCGAAAGAGAGGGCCCGGCCGCCGGCCGCCGTGACCGCCCCGTCCGCCGGCGGGCGGTCAGGGCTGTGGGGCGAACACCATGCGCACCAGGGCGATGGCGACCAGCACCGCCGCCGGCGCGTACCACCAACGCCGCAGCCGGCCGGTGTTCACGCCGGCCGCCGTCCCCGCGAGGGCCATCAGCTCCACCGCCAGCCCGAGCCCCGCCATCAGCCGCGCTGTTCCCGTCACCGTACGGTCCCAGGGCCCTTCCGACGCGGTGAGCAGCGCGCCCAGCACGAAGAACCCGGCCACGGCGTGCAGTCCCACCAGCACGGCCGCCCACGCGGCCGTGGCCACGTGGGCGCGCATGGCCCCCGCCGTCCGCCACTCAGTCATTCAGGGCCCGCCTCGCGTTCTCGATGTTCGCTCCGAAGCCACGACCGTAGGCCTGCGCCTCGTCCGTGCGCCAGCCCGGTCCGCCGTTGTACCTGGCGGCCAGTTCCCGGTAGTGGGCAGGGGTCATCTCCTCGGCGGGTACGTCCGCGAACGAGCTCTCCGCCTTGAGCTGGGCGAGGTACTCGGAAGCGATGTAGATGTTCGTCGAAGGGTTCTGCGTCGCCTTCTGGATCTCGTCCCGCTGGTCGCGCGTGAGGTTCTCCGGGTCGTAGCCGAGCACTTCCGCGGAGCGGCGGAGCTGGATGGCGATCGGTCCCATGGAGGTCTGGTCCGCCTCGCCCGACAGGCCGGCCTTGTCCGCCACCCACTGGAACTCCGGCCAGACCTCGTACTGGCTCCGCCGGTAGTTCACCGCGATGTTGTCGGCCCACTTCGGGTCGCCCTGGACCTCCTTCCAGGCGATTCCCGCGATCATGTCGGCCGGCAGGCCCGTGTACGCGGCCGCGTCCCTGATGTGCGCGCGGTTGGCGCGGATCCACTCGCGCCGGTCCTCGTCCGAATCCGACGGCAGCCACTTGTTCTGGTCCATGGCGTCCGGGAGTCCGGCCAGCCGGGACCGGATCTCCCGCAGCTTGGGGGACACGGTCTCGTCGCCGACGTTCGCGGCGATACCGTCGACGCGCGGGCCGCCTCCGGGCAGCACGGCGTGGGGATCGTGCGCGGCCTCTCCCACCTCCTGCCTCAGGGCGGGCATGCCGGCGAGGAGCACCGACGGGTGGGGCAGGTCGCCGCGGAAGTCGGGCAGGTTCTTGCGGGCCTTGCCCAGTTCGGCAACGCACAGGGTGCGCGCCTCGTGTTCGATGCGTTCGGCGTCCCCGAAGGCGTGCTTCGCACTGCTGTAGTGCCGGTCCGCGTCCTCGCGGATCTCATCGACGTCGACGGTGATCTCCGCCAGCCAGTCCAGGACTCCGGTGCGCTTGCGGAGGTCCTCCCACTGCCTCATCGGCTCGGCCCGCTGCGCGGTCTCCGTCACCGGGCTCGCCACCCGCGCCATGACCGCGGAGAGGGCCCGCTCGCTCGACAGACCGCTCTCGAAGCGCCCCTTCGCCCGGCCCACCGCCTCGGCGTAGTCGACGAGCGCCGCGTGGACGCTGCGGAAGGCGCCCGACAGGGCGGTGGCCAGCTTCTCCGCCTCGCCCAGGCGCTTGACGTAGAGCTCCTCGGCCTCGCTCACCCACTGGGTCCGCGTCGCCTTCAGGAAAGCGGAGTCCGCCGAGTCCAGGAGCAGGTGGAGCCTGCGGTACTCCTGGGCGGTGCGCTCGATGAGGGGAGGACTGCACAGTTCGAGGAACTCGACCTCGGTGCGGTAGGTCATGCCGGTCACCTGTCCTCGGCCGGTATGAACCGACCCTTTTCGAGCACGGCACGGAAGGCGCCCTCAGTGGCGAGGTCGGTCTGCGCGTAGTCGCCCCCCGCCACCTTGAGTTTGGTGGCGAGCGCGGCCAGCAGCGACACCGTGTCCAGGTATTGGTCGTCGGCGAACCGCGCGAAGGAGTCCAGGGCCGTGGACACGTCCTGGTGCGAACGGGGCACCCGGGCCATGACCGCCGTCTCGCCGTCGGGCCGTCCCGCGTACAGCAGGCCCGCGAGTTCGACGAGAAGATGAGAACTTCCGTTGATGGAAGCGGCGTTCGCCGTGAAGCCACCGCTACTCGATGTCATGTCCACCCCTAGGTCTTTTCCGGGGGGTGATGTTACGCGGGACCAGGGGGGATACCGGGTAGCGGAGGGACCCGGGGGCGATCGTGTCGGCCCCGGGTCCCCCCTCTTCCCGTGATCCCCGTCAGTCACCCGGGAAGTGGCACGCCACCTCGCGCGAGGCGGCAAGTCGCAGCAGCGGGCGTTCCGTTCGGCAGATTTCCTGGGCCTTGGGGCAGCGCGGGTGGAAGGTGCAGCCCGGCGGCGGAGCGGCCGGGCTCGGCGGGTCGCCGAGCAGGACGATCCGCTCCCGCCGCCGCTCCGCCGCCGGGTCGGGCAGCGGTACGGCGGACAACAGCGCCCTGGTGTAAGGGTGCTGGGGGTTCTCGTAGAGGGACGCCTTGTCCCCGATCTCGACGATCCGGCCGAGGTACATGACGGCGACCCGGTCGCTGACCCGTTTGACCACCGACAGGTCGTGCGCGATGAACACGTACGCGAGGCCCAGTTCCGCGCGCAGCCGCTCCATCAGGTTGACGATCTGCGCCTGGACGGAGACGTCGAGCGCGGAGACCGGTTCGTCGGCGACGATCAGCCGCGGTTCGGTGGCCAGCGAGCGTGCGATGCCGATGCGCTGGGCCTGGCCTCCGGAGAACTCGTGCGGGTAGCGGTCGATGTGTTCGGGGATCAGCCCCACGAGCTCCATCAGGTCGGCCGCGCGGCGACGGGCGTCCCCCGCGCTGCGCCCCTGTACCAGCAGCGGTTCGGAGATGATCCTGGCCACGGTCTGGCGGGGGTTGAGCGAGGAGTGCGGGTCCTGGAAGACCATCTGGATGTTCTTGCGTAGCGGGCGCAGGGCTCCCTGTGACAGACGGCTGATGTCCTCGCTCTCGAAGGCGATCCGGCCCGAGGTGGGCTCCAGCAGCCGTACGAGCATCCGTCCCGTGGTGGACTTCCCGCAGCCCGACTCCCCGACGAGGCCGAGGGTCCGGCCGGCCGCCAGGTCGAAGGTGACCCCGTCGACGGCGCGCACGGGCGCCCCCCGGCGCCCGGTCGCGGTGCGCCGGCCGGGGAAGGTCATGGCGAGGTCCTTCACGGAGAGCAGCGGTGCGGTGGTGCGCTTGTCCCGGTGGGTCGTGGGATCGCTCATCGGGCCGCCTCCTCGACGGCGCGGGCCCCGGCGAAGTGGCAGGCGACGGTCCTCCCGGGGCCGTCCCCGTACGCGGCAGGCTCCGGCCGCTCGCCGGTGCAGCGCTCGGCCGCGCGGGGACAGCGCGGTGCGAAGGCGCAGCCGGGGGCGGGTGCGAGGAGGGACGGCGGGGAGCCGGGGATGGAGGGGAGCGGTTCGTCGTCGGCGGTGTCGAGGCGGGGCAGCGAGTCGAGCAGCCCGCGGGTGTAGGGGTGGGCGGGGTCGGCGAACAAGTCGTCGACCGGCGCCTGTTCGGCTGCGCGGCCGCCGTACATGACCAGGACGTCGTGGGCGACGCGGGCGACGACACCCAGGTCGTGGGTGATCATCACGACCCCGAGACCGCGCTCCTGCTGGAGTTTCGCGATCAGTTCGAGGATCTGCGCCTGCACGGTGACGTCGAGGGCGGTGGTCGGTTCGTCGGCGATCAGCAGGTCGGGTTCGCAGGCCAGGGCCATGGCGATCATCGCGCGCTGGCGCATGCCTCCGGAGAACTGGTGCGGGTACTCCCCCGCCCGGCGGGCCGGTTCCGGGATGCCGACCTCGCCCAGCATGTCGACGGCGCGTCTGCGCGCGGCGGCCCGGCCGGCCTTGAAGTGCACTCGGAAGTGCTCGGCTATCTGCTCGCCGACGGTGTAGTAGGGGTGCAGGCTGGAGAGCGGATCCTGGAAGATCATGGCCATCCGGCGGCCGCGGACCTTGCCGAGCTCGCGCTCGCTCAGGCCGATGAGCGGTCGTCCGGCGAGCGCGACGGAGCCCCCGACCTCGACGGCGCCGCGGTGCAGGCCCATGACGGCGAGCGAGGTGACGGACTTGCCGGAGCCGGATTCTCCGACGATGCCGAGGGTGCGGCCGGCCTCGACGGTGAAGCCTATGGAGTCGACGGCGCGGACGGTCCCCCGAGGGGTGGTGAAGGTGACGCGCAGGTCACGTACTTCGAGGAGCGGATCGGCCATCAGTACCTCACTCTCGGGTCGATGACGGCGTACAGGAGGTCCACGACCAGGTTGGCGACGACGATGAAGAAGGCCGCGAGGAGGGTGACGCCGAGGACGACGGGCTGGTCGGAGTTGACGAGGGCGCCGTAGAAGAGCCTTCCGATGCCCGGGAGTCCGAAGATGGACTCGGTGATGACGGCGCCGGCGAGCAGCCCGCCGAGGTCGATGCCGAAGATGGTCAGGATCGGCGTCATCCCGGAGCGCAGGCCGTGTTTGACGACGACCGTCCGCTCGGGCATGCCTTTGGCGCGGGCGGTGCGGATGTAGGGCTCGGCCATCGCCTCGATCATCGAACCGCGGCTCTGGCGGGCGTACATGGCGGCATAGAGCAGCGCGAGCGCGGTCCAGGGCAGGAGCAGGTTCGAGGCCCAGCCGAGCGGGTTGTCGGTGAACGCCTGGTAAGTGGGGTAGGGCAGCAGGCCGGCGATGCGGATGACGCCGTAGATGAGCATCACCGAGGTGAAGTACACGGGCAGCGAGGCGGCGGCGACGGCGCCGACCATCAGGGCCTTGTCGGTGGCGGTGTCCTTGCGCAGGGCGGCGGTGACCCCGGCGCCGAGGCCGAGGAGCAGCCACAGCACGGCGGCGCCGAGGGCGAGGGAGGCGGAGACCGGGAGGCGGTCCATGAGCAGGTCCCACACGGGCAGGGAGCTCTCGTACGAGTAGCCCAGGCAGGGGAAGTCGCAGGCGACGGCGTACTGGCCGGTGCCGAGGGTGCGGCCGGTGAAGATGCCGGTCAGGAAGTCGGCGAACTGCTTCCACAGGGGCTGGTCGAGGCCCAGGTGGACGCGGACGTCGGCCAGGCGTTCGGCGCTGCAGGTCTTGCCGCATGCGGCGGCGGCCGGGTCGGCGGGCAGGACGTAGAAGATGAGGAAGGTGACGGCCGCGATGGCGAGGAGCACGCCGGCGAGGGCGAGGAGCCGGCGGGCCAGGTAGACGATCACGTGCGGCCGCCCCTCGGGTCGAGGATGTCGCGCAGGGCGTCGCCCAGGAGGGTGAAGGCGAGCACGGCGAGGAACAGGAACACGCTGGGGATGACGAAGTACATGGGGTCGGTCTCGTAGTAGGCGACGGACTCGGCGATCATCTGGCCCCAGGAGGGGGTGGGCGGGCGGACGCCGACGCCGAGGTAGCTGAGGGCGGCCTCGGTGCTGATCATTCCGGGGATGAGCAGGGTGGTGTAGGCGATGACGGGGCCCGCCACGCCCGGCAGGATCTCGCGGGTGAGGATCCGCCAGGGTCCGGCGCCGCCGACGCGGGCGGCGTCGACGTACTCGCGGTGCTTGAGGGAGAGGGTCTGGCCGCGGACCACGCGGGCGATGCCGGGCCAGCCGAAGACGCCGATGACGACGGTCATGAGGACGAGCCGGTTGACGTCCTTGGCCACGGACAGCATGGCGATCATGAAGATCAGGGAGGGGAAGGACATGGTCAGGTCCATGAGCCGGGACAGGACGGTGTCGGTGCGGCCGCCGAAGTAGCCGGCGGCGATCCCGGCGGCGGTGCCGGCCAGGACCACGATGGCGGTGGCGGCGAAGGCGATCAGGAGGGAGACCTGCGCGCCGTGGACGACGCGGGCGAACAGGTCGCGCCCGGTGACGGGTTCCACGCCGAGCCAGTGCTCGGGGCTGATCCCGCCGAGGGCGCCGATCGGCTGGCCGCCGAGGTACGGGTCGACGGCGCTCTTGTCGAACTCGTGCGGGGACCAGCCGCCGAGCGCGCCCAGCCAGGGGGCGGTGACGGCCATCAGGGCGAAGAGGACGACGATGGCGAGGCTGACGCGGACGGCGGGGCGGCGGCGCAGTTCCCGCCGGGCGAGCTGCCAGGGGCTGCTGCCGGGCGCCGCCGCGGGCCGGACGGCGGTGTCGGCGTCGGCGTCGGCCGGTGCTGTGGTGGTCATGGTGTCGGGGGCTCCGGGTTCCTTCAGCCCTGGCTCTTCGAGGGGTCCTTGAGCCCGACGGTGGCGTAGTCGATGGTGCCGGTCCACACGGGGTGCCCGAAGGCGCCCGCGATGTTCGTGCCGACGAGGAGCGGCTTGCGCTCCAGCAGGATCGGAACGTTGGGCGACTTGGCCATCAGGGTCGCGTCGAGGTCGATCCAGGCCTGGTTGGCCTGCTTGGCGTCGGCCATGGCGTTGATCTCGTCGATGCGCTTCATGACCTCCTCGTCGCGGAACTGGCTGTAGTTGCCCTGGTTCCCCTTCGGCTTGATGGTGCGTCCGTCGAAGACGAAGGGGATCCAGGTGGAGCCGGAGGGGTAGTCGGGGCACCAGCCGGTGAGGGTCATGTCGGGGGTGGTGGACAGGTCGCCGATGACGTCGTAGTAGGCGCCGGGGTCGACGGTGTCGATGACGACCTCGATGCCCGCGCGGGACAGGCCCTGCTGGATGGCCTCGGCCTTGCCCTTGTCGCCGGTGGAGACGGAGAGGGAGACCTTCAGGGTGTCCTTGCCGGCGGCCTTGAGGAGTTCCTTGGCCTTGGCCGGGTCGCCCGCCGGGGGGATCTTCAGGGTGTCGGCCTGCTTGCCGCCGGAGAGGGCCGGGGGCAGGTAGGCGGTGGCGATCTCGTTGAGGGCGGGTCCGCCGCCCGCGGTGACGACGGCCTCCTTGTCGACGGCGTACTGCATGGCCTCGCGGACCTTGGGGTCGTCGAAGGGGGCGCGCGAGTTGTTCAGGTGGAGCATCTCGGTGCAGCCCTGGGACTCGGCGAGCAGCCGGGACTTGACGTCGGGCTTGGGCAGCACCTTGGGGGCGCTCTCGGGGCGCATGTCGGCGTACTGCACCGTGGAGGCGTCGGCGCCCTCGCCGGCGATGATCCGGTCGTCGATCTGGCCGCCCTTGAGGCCCATGACGACCACGAACTTGTCCGGGTAGGCCTTGCGGACGGTGTCGGTGCCCGGGTCCCAGTGCTCGTTGCGGACGAGGACGAGCTTCTTGTCGCGGTCGTACGACTCGATCTTGTAGGGGCCGGAGGAGAACGGGCGGGCGTCGTACTGGGTGCCCTTCTCCTGGGACTGGGGCACGGGGGCGAAGGTCGGCAGGGTGGCGGTGGCGGAGAACTCGGCGACAGGGCGCTTCAGTTCGAAGACGATCGTGCGGTCGTCCGGGGTCTTGACGGAGTCGAGGTGCTGACCCTGGAGGGGCCCCTTGTAGCCCTCGGTGCCGGCCAGGTACTGGGCGGCGTAGTCGGGCCCGCCGGTGAGGTCGGGGGCGAAGGAGCGCTCGACGTTGTACTTGATGTCCTGGGCCCTGACCGGGGTGCCGTCCTCGTACTTGACGCCCTCCTTGAGGGTGAAGGTCCAGGTGCGGCCGCCGTTGGAGGGGGTGCCGAGGTCGGTGGCGAGGTCGGGGACCAGCTCGCTTCCGGCCTTGCCGGGCTCGGCCTTGAAGGTGACGAGCGTGCGGTAGAGCAGGCGGGTGCCGAAGTCCATGGTCGGCATGACCCAGTTGCGGGCGGGGTCGAGGTGCGCGAAGTCCTGGTTGGACAAAACGGTGAGGGTGCCGCCCTTGACCGGGGTGCCGCCGAGGATCTTGCCGTCGTTGGCGGCGGCCGGGTTCTCCGCGCCGGCGCCGGCCTGGCCCTTCTTGGTGCCGGTGCAGCCCGCGGCGCCGAGTGCGAGTGCGGCCACCAGGGCGGTGGCGAGGGCGAGTTGGGTGCGCTTGGTCATGGTCACTCCAGGGAAGGGCACGCTCAGCGGCTCTACGATGTGACCGGTAACATAGTAATGTGAAATTGCACTGACAAGGGGTTGGGTTCCCCGTTATCCAGCCGTGTCCAAATCCCCTGGCGCCGGGCCCCGTTGGCGGGAGCGGCGCACCGCTGCGCCTCCCGGCGCGGCGGCGGGCCCGGGCGGTGGGACGGCCGGCGGCCTCTACGCCGTTCCGGCCGGTCGGCGGGCGGCGATCTCGTGGAGTTCCTCCTCGGTGAGGGCGATGCCGAACACCTCGCGCAGGGTCCCGTCCAGGGCCTCCGGGGCTATCTGCTCGGTGGTGCTCGTCCCGTCGGGGAGGGTGGTGACGAGCGTCAGGTCGTCCAGGCTGTGGTGGGCGGCCGGGGTCATCCGCTGCGCGAAGAGCCGGCGGACGAACGGGGAGCGGGCGTGGGTGCCCACGAAGTGGCTGCCCACGACGTAGTCGATCGGGTACTGGGGGGTGAGGGTGAAGGTGTGCCGGTCGATCCACGGGGTCGGGGCCCGCCCGGGGTCTTTGTCCGGCCCGGCCGGGCCGGGTGAGGTCTGGTACAGCCACCACTGGTCGATGCCGTGGCCGCCGGGCCGCCGTTCCAGCAGGTGCCGCCAGCCGTCGTACGCGGCGTGCGCGCCGTCGGCGAGTTCGATCGGTCCGAGCGGGCCGGCCCCGAAGCCGACGTCGCACAGCCACTCGCGGTCGTCGTCGCGGGCGGTCACGGCGAGCAGGCCGTGGGTGGCGGGAAGGACCTTGGGCGCGCCGAGGCTGACCCGTCCGATCATGCCGGTGACGTGGAACCCGAGGCGCTCGACGGCGGCGGCGAAGAGGAGGACGTGCTCGAAGCAGTAGCCGCCGCGGCCGTCGCGGACCAGGCGGGCCTCGACGGAGGGCAGATCGAGCGGCAGGTCCCGGCCCAGGACGGCGTGGACGTTCTCGAAGGGGATGCCGGTGGTGTGGGCGCGCTGGAGCCCGCGCAGGACTGCGAGGGTCGGCTCGCGGGGGCCGTCGTACCCGATCCGGACCAAATAGGCGTCGAGGTCGAGCAGTTCGCCGGACCACCGGTCGGGCCGGTGGTCGGTCGGGCTGGGGTCTGGCACGGGAGGGAAGTCCGCGGGGCGTCCCTCGGGTCGGGCCCCGGGGGTCGGGAGGTCGGTGGCAGGGGCGGCGCTCGGGGCGCGCCCGGTGTCGGCTGGCCGGATGTTCATGATCCCAGCCTCCTCCCTCGACCCGCCTCCGGGTCAAGCCGGCGGGCGGATCCGGGGTGCACCGCCGCGGGCCGCCGTGCCGTGCCGGCCCGCACGGCACGGCACGGCACGGGGAAACGGCCTAGCGGACCGGGCCCAGGCCGCCCGGGGTGCGGCCGACCGGTTCGTCGCGGCCCTGGGCCCACAGGGAGCGGACGTGGCCCAGGTGGCGCTGCATGCAGGCCTCCGCCGCCTTCGCGTCGCCGCTGATCATCAGGTCCAGCAGCTCCAGGTGCTCCTCGGCGGAGGAGACCAGCTTGCCCGCCTCGTCCAGGCCGGTCAGGCCGTACAGGCGGGAGCGCTTGCGCAGGTCGCCGACGGTCTCCACGAGGCGTTCGTTTCCCGCGAGGCCGAGCAGTGTGAGATGGAAGCGGCGGTCGGCCTCCAGGTAGCCGATGAGGTTGTGCTCGCGGGCACTGGTGACGATCTCCTGCGCGATGGGGCGCAGTTCCTCCAGCTGTTCGGCCGTGGCCGTCTTCGTGATCCGGCCGATGGTCGGCACCTCGATCATGGTGCGGAGCTCGGTGTACTGGTCGAGGTCGCGCTCGCTGACCTCGGTGATCCGGAAGCCCTTGTTGCGGACCGGCTCGACCAGGCCCTCCCGCGCCAGGTCGAGCATGGCCTCGCGCACCGGGGTGGCCGACACGCCCAGTTCGGCCGCGAGGCCGGGGGCGGAGTAGACGCTGCCGGGGCGCAGCTCACCCGCTATCAGAGCGGCTCGGAGGGCGTGCCCGACCTGGTCGCGGAGTCGTTCCTGGGCCTTGATGAGGCTGTGCTGCTTCAGGTCACCCATTGCGTTTCCTCCGAGACCCTTTTCACCTGCCGACGAGCAGACGAACAGCGTACAATGTCACGTTGCGCTGCTCATACCTGAGCGGCCTCGTACAGCGCGACCGCCACGGCAAGATCCTCCCAGGCCATGCCCACACTCTTGAAGAGCTGTGGACAACCCCGCTCGCCTCCCGCCGGCAGCCGTCCGGCGACCAGGTCCGCGAGCGTGCCCGTGATGTGCCCCGCCCCGACGGCCCCCTCCGCCTCCGGGACGAGCAGATCACCGGCCTCCCGCAGCGCCGCCGCCCGCGACTCCACGTACACCGCCGCGCGTCGCACGAGGGCGGTGTCCGTCTCCCGGGCGGTCGGCTCGTGCGATCCGACGGCCACGACCACCGCGTCCGGCCGCACCAGCCGCCCGTCGAAGAGCGGTTCGCGGGCCGTGGTGCAGCAGACGACCAGATCGGCGTCGGCCACGTCCTCGGGGGTGCCGGTCCGGGCGGCCGGTCCCAGGCTGCGGGCGTGCGCGGCGAGGCGTTCGGCACCCTCCCGGTTGCGGGCGACCACCACCACCAGCTCCGGCTCCCCCTCGGCGACGACCGCTTCGAGATGCCCGTACGCCTGCGGTCCGGAGCCGAAGAGCACCATCCGCAACGGCCGCCCGGCCGGCGCCAGGTGGCGCAGCGCGAGGGCCGAGACCGCCGGGGTGCGCAGGGCGGTCAGGGCCGCGCCGTCGAGCAGGGCGAGCGGGCACAGGGTGGGCCCGTCCAGCAGCAGGTAGGAGCCGGTGATCCGGGGCAGCCCGCGCGCCGGGTTGCCGGGCGCGACCCCGGCGATCTTCACCCCGGCGTACGAGGCGGACGCGGCCGGCATCAGCAGCAGTTCGCCGTCGCCGGGCACCCCGATCGCGGAGCGCGGGGGGCAGCTCTCCGGGTCGAGGCCGCCGCGCAGGGCGGCGGCCAGGGCGTCGGCGGCCGCGGCCGGGCCGAGCAGCGCGGCCATGGCCGCGGCGCCGAGCTGGGGTATCGACGTCGCGGCGGGCGTCACAGCAGGAACCCGGTGCCGAGGGCGTCGTACGGGTCCACGGCGAAGGAGTGTTCACCGGTGCGGTAGGCGCTGCCGGTCACCTCGGTGACCCCGCCGTCCAGCATCCGGCCGGTGAACACGGTGCCGGTGACGGACTCGCTCAGCAGGTCCTCGCCCGGGCCGAGCCGTCCGTCCTCGGCGAGCAGCGCGAGCCGTGTCGAGGTGCCCGAGCCGCAGGGCGAGCGGTCGACCTGCCCGTCGGCGAAGACGGTCACGTTGCGCTGGTGCGGTCCGAACGGGGTGTCGGGCAGCTCCTCGTGGAGGATCACCCCGTAGACACCGGACAGGAGCGGGCCGCCGGGGTGCCAGGTGGCGGGATGGGTGGCGAGGGCGGCCCGGATCTCTTGCCCGGCGCGCACCAGCGCGGGCAGTGCGGCGCGCGAGACCTCCAGGCCGAGGTCGCGGGCGCGGACGGAGGCGTAACAGGCGCCCGCGTGCGCGATGTCCGCCTCGGCCAGTCCGAGCGAGGTGGCGACGGGCACCTTGCGGGCGCTCACCCGGGCCGGCACGTTGCGGAAGGTGATCCCGGTGGTGCGGCCCCCGCCGCGGTGGACGGTGGCGGTGACCCGCCCGGACGGTACGTCGATCCGCACCGGGGCGTCCCCGTCGTCCGGGGCGGGAACCCGGCCGCTGTCCACGGCCCAGGCCCCGAGCGCCATGGTGCCGTGGCCGCACGCCGTGGAGTAGCCGTCCTTGTGCCAGAACAGGACGCCGAAGTGGGCCCCGTCGTCGTCGGCGGGGACCACGAAGCCGCCGTACATCCCGGCGTGCCCGCGCGGCTCCTGCACGAGCATCCGCCGTACGTCGTCCAGCGCGCCCCGGCGCGGCGCGGTCCCCGATCCGCCCGGACCGATGGCGGTGGCGCAGCGCTCGGCGACGGTGTCCCCCGGGACGGGCGGCATGCCCGCGCCGGCGGTGTCGACGATCCGGAAGGGCTCGCCGGCGGTGTGGTAGTCCACCGTTCGGACGGTGATCACAGGAGGAAGCCTCCGGGGAAGGGGTCGGACGGGTCGAGGAAGTACTGGGCGGTGCCGGTGATCCAGGCCCGGCCGGTGACGGTGGGCACCACGGCGGGCAGGCCGCCGACGGTGGTCCGCTCGACCAGCCGGCCGGTGAACTCGGTCCCGATGAAGGACTCGTTGACGAAGTCCGCGCCGAGTTCGAGGAGGCCGCGAGCGTGCAACTGGGCCATCCGCGCGCTGGTGCCCGTACCGCAGGGCGAGCGGTCGAACCAGCCGGGGTGGATGGCCATGGCGTGCCGGGAGCGGCGGGCGTCGGAGCCGGGCGCGGCGAGGTAGACGTGCTTGACGCCGGCGATGGAGGGGTTCTCGGGGTGGACGGGCCGGTCGGGCCCTGCGTTGACCGCGTCCATCACGGCCAGCCCGGCGGCGAGCAGGTCGTCCTTGCGGGCCCGGTCGAAGGGCAGCCCCAGGGAGTCGAGTTCGACGAAGGCGTAGAAGTTGCCTCCGTAGGCGAGGTCGTAGGTGACCGTGCCGTGGCCGGGCACGTCGGCCTTGAGGTCGAGGCCGACGCTGAAGGAGGGGACGTTGGTGAGGGTGACGGCCGTGGCCGCCCCGTCCTCCACCCTCACGTCGACGCTCACCAGCCCGGCCGGCGTGTCGAGCCGGACGGTGGTGACCGGCTCGACGACGGGCACCATGCCCGTCTCGACGAGGACGGTGGCCACACCGATGGTGCCGTGCCCGCACATCGGCAGCAGACCCGAGACCTCGATGTAGAGGACGCCGTAGTCGGCGTCGGGGCGGGTCGGGGGCTGCAGGACGGCGCCGCTCATCGCGGAGTGCCCGCGCGGCTCGTACATCAGCAGGGTCCGTACGTGGTCCATGTGCTCGATGAAGTGGAGCCGCTTCTCGGCCATGGTGGCGCCGGGGATCACCCCGACTCCCCCGGTGACGACCCGGGTCGGCATGCCCTCGGTGTGCGAGTCCACCGCGTGGTAGACGTGGCGCGTGCGCATCAGGCGTCCCCTTCAGCTGGTCAGTTGAGGCCCTCGGCCAGGGCCTTCTCGGTGGCGGCGCGGACGGCGGCCTCGGTGTCGCTGGTGAGCGGGAAGCGCGGCGGGCGGGTGGCGCCGCCGGGGCGGCCGGCCAGGTCCATGGAGAGCTTGATGGCCTGGACGAACTCGGTCTTGGAGTCCCAGCGCAGCAGGGAGTGCAAGGACTTGTAGAGCGGCAGGGCGGTGTCCAGGTCGCCGGCGACGGCGGCCCGGTAGAGGGTCGCGCAGGCGTTCGGGAGCGCGTTGGGGTAGCCGGCGATCCAGCCGACGGCGCCAGCGAGGGCGAGTTCGAGGAGGACGTCGTCGGCGCCGATGAGCAGGTCGAGGCCAGGGGCGAGCTCGGCGATCTCGTAGGCGCGGCGCACGTCCCCGCTGAACTCCTTCACGGCGACGATGGATCCGTCGGCGTGCAACCGCGCGAGCAGGGACGGGACGAGGTCCACCTTGGTGTCGATGGGGTTGTTGTACGCGACGACGGGCAGCCCGGCGCGGGCGACCTCGGCGTAGTGGGCGCGTACGGTCTCCTCGTCCGCGCGGAAGGCGTTGGGCGGCAGCAGGAGCACGGAGCCGGCCCCGGCCTCGGCGGCCTGCTCGGCCCAGCGGCGGGCTTCGGCGCTGCCGTAGGCGGCGACGCCGGGCATCACGCGGTCGCCGTCGCCGGCGGCCTCGACGGCGGTGCGCACGACGCGCGCCCGCTCCTCGTCGGTGAGGGTCTGGTACTCCCCGAGGGAGCCGTTGGGGACCACGCCGTCGCAGCCGCTGTCGACCAGCCAGGCCACGTGCTCGGCATAGGCGTCGTAGTCGACGGTGAGGTCCTCGCGCAGGGGGAGCGCGGTGGCGACCATGATTCCGTGCCAGGGCCGGGTGCGGGGCGCGGGGGTGTGCGCGTTGGTCATGAGAGCTCCCTAGTGTGGTGTGTGACATTTTACTAGTGGGTGTGGCGCGGCCACAAGGGCCGGGACACCCTGATCAGCGGTCGGTGGTGGGAAGTTCGGCGAGGTCGCGCAGCGGGACCGGGCAGGAGAAGGGGCGCCGGTCAGCCGCGGGCTCCTGTCCGGCGAGGGCGGCGACGGCGGGTCCGCACATGCGGCCCTGGCACCAGCCCATGCCGGCCCGCGTGAGGAGTTTGACCGTACGGGCGTCCCGCGCCCCGAGGTCCCCGGCCGCCTCGCGGATCCGGCCGGCCGGGACCTCCTCGCAGCGGCACACGACGGCGTCGTCCCGGAGCCAGCCGGTCCAGCCCTCGCCGGGCCGGTGGGCGGCGGCCATCGCGTCGGCGAAGGCGCGCAGCCGGGCACGCCGGCGGGTGAGGCGGGTGACGCGGCGGTCGGCGCCCGGGTCCGACCGCCGCGGGTGCAGCGCCGCGGCGACGGAGTACGCGGCCAGCTCTCCCTCGGTCAGGGCCAGTTGGGCTCCGCCGATACCGCCGGTCTCCCCCGCGGACCAGACGCCGGGGACGGAGGTGCGCTGCACGGCGTCCACCGCCAGGGCGACGGTGCCGTCGGGGCCGGGCCGGGTGGCGCAGCCGAGTCCGGTGGCGAGTTCGAGCTGCGGTACCAGCCCGTGGCCGACGGCGAGCGCGTCGCAGGGGATCCGGCGGGCGGTGCCGGGCAGGGGGCGCCAGTCGCGGTCGAGGCGGGCCACGGTGACGGCCTCGAGCCGGCCGGTGCCGTGGGCCTCCGTGACGGCGTGCCGGGTGAGCAGCCGGACGTGGTGGCGGGCCAGGGCCCCGCCGTAGGACGCGGCTTCGACCAGCTTGCCGGGGTTGCGCAGCAGGGCGGGTACCTGCCCGGCGTACGCGGTGTAGGCGGCGGCCTCCACCACGGCGGGCACGGCCGCTCCGGCGGCGGCCAGCGACCCGGCCACCGCGAGCAGCAGTGGGCCGCTCCCGGCGACGACCACGCGCCGGCCGGGCAGCACCAGTCCGCCCTTGAGCATGGCCTGCGCCCCGCCGGCTCCGACCACTCCTGGCAGGGTCCAGCCGGGGAAGGGCAGTTGGCGCTCGTAGGCGCCGGTGGCGATGAGGACGGCCCGGGCCGTGACGGCCGCGGCCCGCCCGTCGGGGGCGTGGCCGGCGACGGCGTGCAGGGTCCACTCCGTGGCCGCCGCGGCGCCACCCGCCCGCCCGGGCGCGGCATGTCCGCCGGGCGCCCCGGCCGCCCCGCCCGGGACGACCGTCCACACGTGGTGGAGCGGCAGGTACGTGATCCGGCCCGCCGCCTCGTGGGCGCGCAGGGCGGCCTCGCGGGTCGCGAAGTCGGCCCAGCCGTGGTGCAGGGCCTCGGGGCGGGCCGCGCCCAGACCGGGCGCGGGGTGGCGGTAGTACTGCCCGCCGGGGCGGTCGCCCGCGTCGAGGACTGCCACCCGGAGCCCGAGCCCGGCGGCGGTGACGGCGGCGGCCAGCCCGGCCGGCCCGGCCCCGACGACGGCCAGGTCGACCGGATCCGCGCCGGCGGCGGCCGGCGGCTGCGTGGATCGGGGTTGTCCCGCGGAGCGGGGCGGCTCGGCGGGGTCAGACGGCGAGATCGGCATGGCCGGTTCCCTCCTGGGTGGTGACGGCGTCGCCCGGCCGGGCGGGGACCAGGCAGGCGCGCTGGTTCGGCAGGCCGTTGACGGTGACGAGGCAGTCGTAGCAGCTGCCGATCCCGCAGAAGGCCCCGCGCGGCGCGCCGCCCTCACGGGTGGTCCGCCAGGCGAGGATCCCGGCGGCCCAGAGCACCGCGGCGACGCTCTGGCCGTCCTGCGCGGGCAGTTCACGGCCGTCGAAGTCGACCGTGAAGCGGGACCGGGGGCTGCCGCCCACCAGGGAGCGGGGACTGCGCATCAGAAGACCCTCCTCGGTCGGATTGCGCCGTACGGCGGACGGGGGTGCGAAGGCGGGACGGAGCACCGCACGGGCCGCGCGGTGCACACGCGGCTGCGGTGCGCACGGGGCGGGCCGGTCCGCCGGGGCGGCGGCCCCGGCCTCACGCCGACCCGCCCTCGAGGCCCGCCGGGCCCGCCCCGTCCCCGCCGAAGCGATCGGGGCGGAAGGGCTGCGGCGGGAGTGCCGGCTCCGCCCCCGTCAGGGCGGCGGCGATCATCAGCCCGGTGGCCGGGGCCAGGCCGATTCCGGCGCCCTCGTGGCCGCAGGCGTGCAGCAGCCCCGGGCGGCGGGGGTCGGGGCCGATCGCCGGGAGGTGGTCGGGCAGGTAGGGGCGGAAGCCGTGGTAGGTGCGCAGGACCCGCACGTCGGCCAGTACGGGGAAGAGCGCCGCCGCCTGGGAGGCCAGCCGTCGCAGCGCCTCGGTCGACAGGCTCCGGTCGAAGCCGACCCGCTCGCGGGTCGCGCCGATCAGGACCGGCCCCGAGGGGGTGCCCTCGACCACGGCCGAGGACTGCAGGGCGGCCGAGCCGCTGGCGACGTCCGCGATGTAGTCGGCGGCGTAGACCTTGTGCCGGACCACCCGGGGCAGCGGTTCGGTCACCAGGACGAAGCCGCGGCGCGGCAGGACGGGCAGGTCCGTGCCGGCGAGCGAGGCGATGTGCCCGCCCCAGGTGCCGGCCGCGTTCACCACGGCGGGGGCCCGGAGTTCCCGGCGGGGGGTGCGGACCCCCCGTACGGCGCCGCCCCGGTCCAGCAGGACCTCCGTCACCTCCTCGCCGAGGTGGGTCTCGGCGCCCGAGGCGGCCAGCAGCCGGGCGGCGGCCTGCGCCGGCTGGACCTGCGCGTCCTGAGGGTAGTGGAATCCGCCCGCGAGGCCCGGCGCCAGGTGGGGTTCCAGGTCGTGCAGGGCGTGCGCGGGCACCTCGACCGCGTCGACCCCGGCCGCGCGCTGCCGCTCGGCGAAGGCTCGCAGGGCCTTCACGGCGGTTCCGTCCGGGGCGACGACGAGCCCGCCCTTGGGCTCGTACTCCACCTCCGGCGGGAGGATCTCGGCGAGTTCGGTCCACAGTCGCGCGGAGAGCAGGGCGAGGTCGAGCTCGGGGCCCGCCTCCTTGTCGGAGACGAGCAGGTTGCCTTCGCCGGCGCCGGTGGTGCCGCCCGCGACGGCTCCGCGGTCGACCACGGCCACGGAGAGTCCGGCGCGGGCCGCGTAGTAGGCGCAGGCCGCTCCGACGACGCCGGCGCCGATGATCACGGCGTCCAGGGAGTGTCTCTTGAGCACGGCAGTAATATGTCACATTCTTTAGCGCCTGCCCAGACCGGTCCCGCACCCTCCTCAGGTGCAGGACCGGTCCGGGTGTCCGTCAGCTGCGCAGGGGCCCCTCGCAGCTGTAACCCGAGGTCGCTGCGACCTTGTTGCTCCAGATCTCCGGCGGGCCGAAGGAGCAGTTCATGTCGGCGAGGTTGTTCGAGGCGGCGCCCGCCCGGTCGAGGATGAAGTAGTCGACCGTCTCCGACATGTCCTTGAAGTTCTGGTCGTCGCTGCGCCAGTTCTTCAGGTTCGCCGTGATCCGGCCGGTACAGGTGAAGCGGCGCTTGCCGGGGTCGCCGTTCTCCACGCAGTCGGGGGTGTTGTAGGTGGCGGTGGCGAAGGCGGACTTCACCGAGGCGAGCGCGGAGTCGCGCAGCTGGTCGTTGGGGGTGAAGGCGGTGTTCGGCACGAAGAGCTGGTCGACCTTGGCGATCTGCGCGTCCAGGAACCGGTCGTAGTCGCGCTGGAGGTAGGTGTCCGCTCCCAGCCGGTGGCGCCAGGCGTCGTAGGCCGCCACGTCGTCGGCGCGCAGGTGGGTGTACATCTCGCGCAGCAGCGAGGGCTTCTCGGTCCACAGGAATTCGAAGAAGGTGCCGGCGTAGCTGTAGAAGCGGAAGCCGTCGCCGTCGTAGGTGGCGTTCAGCAGTTGCTCGACGCTCATGCGCGGGCCGCCGCCGGCCGTGTCGGCGATGATGCTCTTCACGAGGGACTTGCGGACGGCTATGCCGTTGTCGCGGGTGGCGCCGTCGAAGAACTCGGCTGTGCCCTCGTCCATGGCTGTCGTGCGGTCGCCCTCGTACCAGGGGCCCTGGCCGAAGAAGCCGGGGACGGCGAAGCGGCCGTTGAGGTAGTGCGTGTACTCGTGGCGGAAGAGCTCCTCGAGGGTGAGGGAGGAGTCCTGCGGGACGCGGCGCTGGTAGGTGTAGAAGGTGGCGCCGTTCTCGATGTAGATGCCGCCGTTGTTGGTGTCGTAGCCGGTCAGGATCGGGTGGTAGTTCACGTAGTCGGCGCGGGAGCCGTAGAGCACGATGTTCAGGGTGGCGTTGGGGTCGCCCGCGAGCGGCTGGTCGGTGCCGAGGACGCGGTGGTATTGGGCCTTGACCTGCTTGCTGGCGTAGTAGAGCTGGTCGACGGTGGCCCGGTCCAGGCCGGTGCGGACCTTGATGGCGCCGTTGTCGTAGGTGTAGGTGTAAGGGAAGATCTGCTTCTCGATGTCCTCCTTGCACACCCCGTGCGGCTTGCAGGCCTCGTAGAAGTTGAGCCAGGACACGACCTTGGCCCACGGCTCGCTGCCGTCGCCGAAGCCGGCCTTCAGGGGCCCGAGCATCGCGCCGAGGTCGGCGACGACAGGGTCGCGCAGGCCCTCGACCTGGCCGAAGCGGGCGTACTCGCTGAGCGCGTCGCGCACCACCCAGGCGTTGCCGGTGCCCTTGAGGTGCGTGTAGCCGGAGAAGGCCTTGAAGGCTGCGCGGTAGGCGGGGTCCGCGGCCACGGCGGCGTGGAAGGCCGTGTCCTGGTTGCCCGGGTAGACGCCGAGGTAGTTGGTGGAGAGCGCGGCGAGCACGGCGCCGGCCCAGCCGGGGTCGAGGTGGGTGGCCGGGTGGGCCGGGTCCATCGTGGCCAGGACCTTCTTCACCAGACCGAGCTGGTGCTGGCGCAGGCCGGGACCGGCGGCGTAGAGGGCCTCGCGCAGGGTGCGGGCGTTGGTGGGGGTGACGTCGAAGGTCCGGGCGGCGTTGCCGTAGTCGTCGATGGCCTTGCGTATCGCGGCGGTGGTCGGGGCGTCGGTGACGTCGATCTCGTCGCGCGAGAAGTCGTGGTAGGCGACGGCGTGCAGGTAGGTGAACATCTCCTCCAGGTGGGAGGAATTGCGGCCGTCGTGTGCGGCGGCCAGGGCGGATATCCGGCGGGACACCGCCTGGACGTGCGCGTCCGACATCACGGGGGCCAGGCGGGCGTCCCAGGTCCAGATCAGGCCGCGCAGGCAGCCGTCGGCCAGCACGGCCTGGTCGGCGAGGAAGTCGGCGAACTGCTCGGGCGTGAGGTTGGTGATCCCGTCGAGGGTGCAGGGGACGCCCGCGGCGACGCTCTTCGCGGTCGGAGCCGACTTGGCCGCCCGGCCCCGCTTCTCCAGTTCCTGGGCGGGCGCGCTGGCGGGGGCCGCGCCGGGGACCTGGCCGGAGAGGTTCAGCCCGCCCGGGGCGGGGGCCGGAGCCGGGGCGTTGTCCTTCGCGTCGGCGAAGCGGTCGACCTCGTCGAACGGATTCCCCGTGGGGCCGTGGGCCGCGCCGGCGGACGGGGCGGCCTGGGCGCCGGCGGACGCGGCGGGGGCCGCGGACTCGGCGGCCTGCGTGGTGCCCTGCGCCGCGGTGGCGACGAGGGTCACCGCTATGGCGGAGGCGAGAAGGGAAGAGCGCACAGCTCTGTGCTTGAGCACCGAGAACTCCTGTTCGGAGAGGGTGAGGTGGGGGGTGGTGCGTGAACTGCCCTGCGTCACGCGGCGTTTGACGGGGATTAACGTGCCGCGGTGTGAGCTGTAACATAGTAATGTGAAATTGCACTGACAAGACCTGTGCGCCCACCAGTTCGCGTCTTCCGTGAAGGAGCCTCCGTGACCGACTCCCCCGCCCGCCTCAACACGGGCAGCCACGACCGTCCGGTGTCACCGGAGTTGTCCCGGTTCATGGCGGGCGGCTGGGCCGCCTCCCCACTGCCCCTCTCCGCACGGGTCCCGGCCCACGACGTCACCCCGGCCCGCCGGGCACGGCTCTCGGCCCGCTTCCCGGGTGAGCGGCTGATCATCCCGGCCGGCGAGCTGAAGGTCCGCTCCAACGACTGCGACCACCGGTTCCGCCCGCACAGCGCGTACGCCTGGCTGACCGGCCTCACCGGCGAGGACCAGGCCGGCCACGTCCTGGTCATGGAGCCGTCGGGCCCGCACGCCCACGAGGCCGTGCTCCACCTGCGGCCGCGCTCGCCGCGGGCGGACGGCGACGGGGAGTTCTACCGGGACCGCCGGTACGGCGAGTTCTGGGTGGGCCGCCGCCCGGACCTGGCGGAGGCGGAGCGCCTCACCGGCATCCGCTGCGCGCACCTGGACTCCCTCGGCGCACCGGAGGGCCGCCACGCGGCCGACGACGCTGAACTCGCCTCCGCACTGGCGGAGTTGCGCCTCGTCAAGGACGCCTGGGAGGTCGAGCAGCTCCAGCTGGCCGTCGACCACACGACCGCGGGCTTCGAGGACGTCGTACGGGCCCTGCCGCGCGCGCTGGCACACCCGCGCGGGGAGCGCTGGATCGAGGGGGTCTTCGGGCTGCGCGCCCGGGCCGAGGGCAACGGCACCGGCTACGAGACGATCGCCGCGTCGGGCGCCCACGCGTGCACCCTGCACTGGATCCGCAACGACGGCCGGCTGGCAGGGAACGAACTGCTCCTCCTCGACGCGGGCGTGGAGACGGACACCCTCTACACCGCGGACATCACCCGCACCCTCCCGCTGTCGGGCCGCTTCTCACCCGTGCAGCGGCAGGTCTACGAACTGGTGCTGGCCGCCCAGGAGGCGGGCATGGCGGCGCTGCGCCCGGGAGCGAGCTTCGGCGACTTCCACCGGGCCGGCATGCGGGTGATCGCCGAGGGGCTGGCCGAGTGGGGCGTCCTGAAGAACGCGGAGGGCGACCTGCACCGGCGGTACACGCTGTGCAGCAGCGGCCACATGCTCGGCCTCGACGTGCACGACTGCGCGAAGGCGCGGGCGGAGACCTACCTGGACGGAGTCCTGGAGGAGGGCCAGGTCCTGACGGTGGAGCCGGGCCTGTACCTCCAGCCCGACGACGAGACCCTCCCGGCCGAACTGCGCGGCATCGGCGTCCGCATCGAGGACGACCTCGTGATCACAGCGGACGGTGCCCGCCTGATGTCGGGCGCGCTGCCGCGCACGGTCGCGGGCATCGAGGACTGGATGGCCGGCCTCCTGGAGGACGGGCGCACCTGAGCCGGTGGGGCGCCCCGGCGCCCTCCGGGCCGGCCCGGGGCAGGTTGCGCGGGAGGCCGAGCACCGGGATCCGGCTCGCCCTCCGAAGAGGGCCTGCGCCTGCCGGCCGCATTGGCCGCCTCCGAGGACGCCGGTCTCCTGCCGGCCCTGGGCCACGGCCGGCCGCGGCCCGCCCGCCTCCGGGCGGGGCAGAGGCCTTCCGCCGACCCGCCGACGGCGGCGCCCGTCGAGGCCGGGGCTTCGTTCGGCGGGCGCGCCGAAGGACACGTTTCGCCGTACCGCGAGGGCGGCAGGAGCGTTCCGGTTCCGCCGGGCGAGCCGACGGGCTGCCCCGCGATCCCCCGGCGGGCGCACGACGGCAGCCACGGCGCCTCGCTGCGTTGCCGGAACGCCCGGACACGCCCGGTACGAGGACGCTCCTCCGCCGTACGTGGACGCTCCTCCGCCGTGCGATGCACCGCATCCGACGCCGAGCGCCGATCCGCCGGGGATGACGGGACAGCCCTCAGAGCGACGCGGCGGCCTTGCGGATCAGGTCCAGGACGGCTTCCGGCCGGGACAGCATGGGGACGTGCGCCGAGGCGACCTCCGCGCACGTGGCGCCCATGCGCTGCGCGGCGAACCGCTGGAGCTCGGGGTTGACCGCCCTGTCCTGCGTGGTGACGAGGAACCAGCTCGGCTTCGTCCTCCAGGCCGGCTCGTCGACGGTGGCGCCCAGCACCTCGGCGCGCGGAGCGCCCTGCGTCGCCCAGACCACCCGCTGCTCCGCCTCGGGCAGGTCGCCGACGAAGTCGGAGATACCGTCCCGGGAGATCCAGATACGGCCCTCCTCGTTGTCCAGGTGGGAGAACAGCGGGGGCGCCTCGAACTTGCCGATCAGGTCCTGGGGGGTCTCCCCGGCATCCGGGGCGAGGGCGGCGATGTAGACGAGACCGGCGACGCGCTCGTCGGTGCCGGCCGCGGTGATGACGTAGCCGCCCCAGGAGTGCCCGACGAGGAGGGCGGGGCCGCCCACCCGCCCGAGGGCGTGGTGGACCGCTTCGACGTCCCCCGCGAGGGAGTCGAGGGGGTTCTGCGCGGACACCACCTCGTGGCCCTCGCTCTGGAGGGCGGGGATCAGCTTGCTGTAGCAGGACCCGTCGGCCCACAGGCCGTGGGCGAAGACGATGCTCGGCTTGCTCGGCGCCATCGAAACGTTCCTCCACTCGAAGCGCGGGCCCGTTCCGCGGACACCGCTCGGCCCTCCGAGTCCACACCGGCCCCGCCCGCCCCGCATCTCGTCCCTTCCTCTTCCTCGGAATCCGGGGTCCGGGGCCGTCCCGAAGCCCGCGCGGGATCCGGGACGGCCCGGCGGCAGGGCAAGCCGGCGGAGGTCGAAGGGGCGCGCTACGGGAGGACCGCCAGGCCGTCGAGTTCCACCAGCGCCTCCTCGTCCCAGAGACGGACGGCGCCGACGACGGCCATCGCCGGGTAGTCGCGGCCCGCCGCCCGCCGCCAGATGCGGCCCAGTTCGGCCGCATGCAACCGGTATGCGGCCACGTCGACCGCGTACACCGTCACCCGGGCCAGGTCCGCCGGGGCGCCGCCCGCCGCGGCCAGCGCCGACAGCAGGTTGGCGAGGGCCGTCTCGAACTGCTCCGGCAGGGTCTCCCCCACCACCTTGCCCGCACCGTCCAGCGCCGTCTGTCCCGCCAGGAACACCAGCCGCGACCCCGTGGCCACCACCGCGTGCGAGAAGCCCCTCGCGGGCGACAGCTCCGCCGGGTTGATCCGGTCCAGGCTCATCGGCCGGTCACCTCCCCGCCCAGCGCCCCGTACAGCTCCTTCGCAATGATCGTGCGCTGCACCTCGCTCGCCCCCTCGTAGATCCGCGGCGCCCGCACCTCCCGGTAGAGGTGCTCCAGCAGGTGGCCCCGCCGCAGGGCGACCGCTCCGTGCAGTTGGACCGCGTGGTCCACCACGTACTGGGCCGTCTCCGTGGCCAGCAGCTTCGCCATCGCCGCACGCCGCGGGACGTCCGCCGCACCCCGGTCGTAGGCCCCGGCCGCCGCGTACACGAGCAGCCGGGCCGCCTCGGTGCGGGTGGCCATCTCGGCCACCCGGTGCGCCACCGCCTGGAGATCGCTCAGCGTTCCGCCGAACGCGGTACGCCCCGCCGTGTGCGCGAGCGTGGCGTCCAGCGCGGCCCGGGCCATGCCCACCGCGAACGCGCCGACGCTGGGCCGGAAGAGGTTCAGGGTGTCCATGGCGACGCGGAAGCCCCGCCCCGGCTCGCCGAGCAGGTCGCGCGGTCCGACCCGGACCCCGTCGAAGCGGAGGGACCCGATGGGGTGCGGCGACAGCATGTCGAGCGGCTCGCCGGCGAGGCCCTCGCGGTCCGCCGGGACCAGGAAGGCCGACACCCCCTTCGCGCCCGGACCTTCACCCGTCCGGGCGAACACGGTGTAGAAGTCCGCCTCGGGGGCGTTGGAGATCCAGCACTTCTCCCCGCTGAGCCGCCAGCCGCCCCCGCCGCCGGCGGCCGGGTCGCGGACCGCGGCCAGCGCCAGCGCCGCCGCGTCCGAGCCCGCCCCCGGCTCGCTCAGCGCGAAGGCGGCCACGGCCCGCCCCGCCCGAACCTGGGGCAGCCAGTGCTCCTTCTGCGCCTCACTGCCCGCCCGCAGGACCGGGTACGCCCCCAGCCCCTGGAGGGCCAGCGCGGTCTCGGCCTCCGTGCACCCGTAGGCGAGGGACTCCCGCAACAGGCACAGTTCGAGGGCGCCCGAGGCGAACACCCGCTCCAGCAGGCCCAGCTCGCCCAGCGCCGCCAGCAGCGGCCGGTTGACCCGGCCCGGTTCCCCCTTCTCCGCCAGCGGCCTCAGCCGTTCGGCCGACAGTGCGCGCAACCGCCCGCACCACTCCTCCTGGTCCACCCCGAGCGCGAATCCGGTCATCCGAAGGTCCCCGCCTCTATCGCGTCCTGTTGACTGCCGTCAGCATCACGATACGCTCCAGGGTGTACCTCCCGGCGGTCGCCGGGAGAAACGACCGCACGGCCGGCCCCACCCCGATCCGGACCGCTGCAAGGGGGGCGAACCCGCCTTGGATCTCAAGCCTTCCGCTCACATCGACACCTTCGCCCGCGACCATCTGCCACCCGCGGACGCCTGGCCGGAGCTCCTCTTCGATCTGCCCGAACTGGCCTATCCGGACCGGCTGAACTGCGGCGCCGAGCTGCTCGACGCCACCATCGCCCGGTTCGGCCCCGAGGGGGCCGACCGCCCGGCCTTCCGCGACGGCGCCGGCGAGGTGTGGACGTACGGCGGGCTGCGCGACCGCGTGGACAGCCTCGCCCACGTGCTCACCGCGGACCTCGGCGTCGTCCCCGGCAACCGGGTGCTCCTGCGCGGGCCCACCGGCCCCTGGCTCGCCGCCTGCTGGCTCGCGGTGATGAAGGCGGGCGCGGTGGCCGTCACCGTACTGCCGCAACAGCGCGCGCAGGAGCTGGCGACGGTGTGCGAGATGGCCCGGGTGCGGCACGCCCTGTGCCACGCGGACGTGCTGGACGACCTCGTGAAGGCCGAGGTGCCGGGGCTGCGGATCACCGCCTACGGCGGCAGCACCGGGGACGACCTGCTCCGACTGGCGCAAGCGCACGGAGGGAAGACCTTTCCCGCCGCCCCGACCTCCGCCGACGACGTCGCCCTGATCGCCTTCACCTCCGGCACCACCGGACGGCCCAAGGGCTGCATGCACTTCCACCGCGACCTGCTGGCCGTCGCCGACACCTTCTCCCGCCACGTGTTGCGGCCCCGGCCCGACGACGTGTTCGCGGGCAGCCCGCCCCTCGGCTTCACCTTCGGCCTGGGCGGGCTCGTCGTCTTCCCGCTGCGGGCCGGCGCCTGCGCGCTGCTGCTGGAGGACGCGGTGCCGCGCCGACTGCTGCCCGCGCTCGCGGAGCACCGGGTGACGGTGCTGTTCACCGCGCCCACCGCCTACCGGACGATGCTGGACGCCCTCGGCCCGTACGACGTGGGCATGTACGACCTGTCCGCGCTGCGCCGGTGCGTCTCGGCCGGGGAGAACCTGCCCGCCGCCACCTGGCGGGCCTGGTACGAGCGCACCGGCCTGCGCGTCATCAACGGCATCGGGGCGACCGAGCTGCTGCACATCTTCATCTCCGCCGCCGACGAGGACATCCGCCCCGGTACGACCGGCCGGGTGGTGCCGGGCTGGGAGGCCCGCGTCGTGGACCGGGCGGGCCGGCAGGTCGCGGACGGCGAGCCGGGGCTGCTGGCCGTCCGCGGCCCGGTGGGCTGCCGCTACCTGGCCGACCCGCGGCAGGCGGAGTACGTGCGGGACGGCTGGAACCTGACCGGCGACACCTACGTGCGCGACCCGGACGGCTACTTCCGCTACGTCGCCCGGGCCGACGACATGATCGTCTCCGCGGGCTACAACATCGCGGGCCCGGAGGTGGAGGAGGCCCTGCTGCGCCACCCGGACGTGGTGGAGGCGGCGGTGGTGGGCCGCCCGGACGAGCGACGCGGGCAGATCGTGGTGGCGTACACCGTCCCCCGCGAGGGGGCGGTCCTGACGGAGGAGGCCCTGCGCACCTTCATGCGGGCGGAGCTGGCCCCGCACAAGTGTCCGCGCTCCTTCGTCTTCCTGCCGGCGCTCCCGCGGACCGCCACGGGCAAGCTCCAGCGCTTCCGACTGCGCGATCAAGGAGCGGGGCCCGGCCGGTCCGACGGCCTAGAGTGAAGCCGTGGTCGAGCAGCACACTCCGCGATCCCTGATCGTCACGTTCTACGGAGCCTACGGGCGGGCCTTCGAGGGCCCGGTCCCGGTGTCCGCGCTGGTCCGCCTGCTGGGCGCGGCCGGGGTCGATGCCCCGTCGGTCCGCTCGTCGGTGTCCCGGCTGAAGCGGCGCGGCTTCCTGCTGCCCGCGCGCGCCGCGGACGGCGCGGCGGCGTACGAGCTCTCCGGCGAGGCGCGCAGCCTTCTCGAGGACGGCGACCGCCGCATCTACGGCGGCCCGCAGGCGTCGGACGAGTGGCTGGTGGCGGTGTTCTCCGTGCCCGAGCAGGAGCGGGCCAAGCGGCACCTGCTGCGCTCCCGGCTGGCCGGGCTCGGCTTCGGCGCGGTGGCGCCGGGGGTGTGGATCGCCCCGGCCCGGCTGACGGAGGAGACCGCGCACACACTGGAGCGGCTGCACCTGACGCCGTACGTGGAACTGTTCCGCGGCAGCCATCTCGGCTTCGCGCCGACCGCCGAGGCGGTGGCCCGCTGGTGGGACCTTGCCTCGCTGGCCAAACAGCACGAGGAATTCCTCGATCTGCACGAGCCGGGCCTGCGCGCCCTGCAGTCGGGCCCCCGGCCGACACCGGAGGAGGCCTACCGCCGCTACCTCCTCGCGCTGGACAGCTGGCGCCGCCTGCCGTACGCCGACCCCGGCCTGCCGCGCGAGCTGCTCCCGGCGGGCTGGCCGGGCGACCGGTCCGCGGCCGTCTTCGCCGAACTCCACTCCCGCCTGAGGGACATCGGGGCTGAGTTCGTGGAGCTGTGGGAGCCCGCGTGAAATGACGGTGCGGGCGGGCCGGCCGACGCGGCAGGATGAGCCATGACCTGGACCTTCACTTCCGACCTGGCGGCCTATCGGGCCGCGGCGGGCCCGGCCGTGGCCGCGCGGCCCGTTCCCAACACTCTGCTCCTGAGCGTCGCCGACGCGCTGGAACGGCGCGGACTGCACGCCTTCGGCCCCGAGACCCCGGTCTTCGGCTGGTGGACCGGACCCGACGGTGCCGTCTCCGGCGCGCTGGTGTGCACCCCGCCGCACCCGCTGCAGCTCGGGGCGCTGCCCGGGGAGGCGGTCCGTGCGCTGGCCGACGCGCTCACCACGGAGCCGCTGCTGGCCGGGCTCCGGGGGATCAACGCCCGCCGCCCGGACGCGGAGGCGCTGGCCCTGGCGTGGGGCCGGCCCACGGTCGTCGCCGAGGAGCACCGGCTGTACCGGCTGGCCGGACTGCTCGCCCCGCAGCCCTCCCCCGCCGGCCGGGCGCGGGTCGCCACGGAGGCCGACCTGCCGCTGCTGATGGGGTGGCTGGAGGCGTTCCACACCGAGGTGGAGATCCCGGCCGGCCCCGCCGAGGCACAGGTGCGCGACCGGCTCGCGTACGGGGGCTTCCTGTTGTGGGAGGACGGCGGTGTCCCCGTCTCGCTGGCCGCGTTCTCCCGTCCGATCGGCTCCGCCTCCCGTGTCGGCCCCGTCTACACCCCTCCCGGCCTTCGGGGACGCGGCTACGCCGCCGGTGTCACGCACGCGGTGAGCGGCGCGGCGTACGCGGCAGGCGCCTCGGAGGTCGTCCTCTTCACCGACCTCGCCAATCCGACGAGCAACGGCGTCTACCTGCGGCTGGGTTATGTGCCGGTGGAGGACCGGGCCCGGATCGCGGCGATCTGACCGGCGTCAGCCGCGGCCGGTGGGCGGTTTGCGGCTGCCTGCGCGGTAGGGGACGGGCCAGGGGGCGGCCGGGCCTTCGTAGGACTGGTCGGCGGCGGCGTGCAGGGTCCAGTGGGGGTCGTAGAGGTGGGGGCGGCCGAGGGCGCACAGGTCCGCCCGGCCGGCCAGCAGCAGGGAGTTGACGTCGTCCCAGGAGGAGATGGCTCCGACGGCGATGACGGGGACGCCGAGCGCGTTGCGGATCCGGTCCGCGTACGGGGTCTGGTACGAGCGTCCGTACTCGGGGGCCTCGTCCGCGACGACCTGGCCGGTGGAGACGTCGATGGCGTCTGCGCCGTGGGCGGCGAACGCGGAGGCGATCTCCACCGCCTCGTCGGGCGAGGTGCCGCCGGGCGCCCAGTCGGTGGCCGACAGGCGCACGGTCATGGGGCGTTCCTCGGGCCAGACCGCGCGGACGGCGTCGAAGACCTCCAGCGGGAAGCGCAGGCGGTTCTCCAGGGAGCCTCCGTAGGCGTCGTCCCGCCGGTTGGTCAGCGGCGAGAGGAAGCCGGAGAGCAGGTAGCCGTGGGCGCAGTGCAGTTCGAGCAGGTCGAAGCCGCAGTCGGCGGCGCGGACGGCGGCGGCCGCGAAGTCGGAGCGCAGGGCGGTCAGGTCAGCCCGCTCCAGGGCGCGCGGGAGGGCGGAGACGCCTTGCCGGTAGGGCAGGGCCGAGGCGGCCACCAGCGGCCAGTTGCCCTCCGGGAGGGGGTCGTCCATGCCCTCCCACATGACCCGGGTCGAGCCCTTGCGGCCGGCGTGCCCGAGCTGGACGCCGAGTGCGGTGCCTGGTGCCGAGGTGTGGACGAAGTCGGCGATGCGCCGCCAGGCGGCGGCCTGTTCCCGGGTGTAGAGGCCGGCGCAGCCGGGGGTGATGCGGCCCTCTTCGCTGACGCAGACCATCTCGGTCATCACCAGGCCGGCCCCGCCGAGGGCGCGGGCGCCGAGGTGGACGAGGTGGAAGTCGCCGGGCACCCCGTCTTCGGCCGAGTACATGTCCATGGGCGAGACGACGACCCGGTTGCGCAGGGTCAGGCCGCGCAGGGTGAGCGGGGTGAACATGGGCGGGGTGGTCTCGTCGGGGCAGCCGAAGTCGCGTTCCACGGCGCGGGTGAACCGTTCGTCGCGCAGCCGCAGGTTGTCGTGCGTGACGCGGCGGCTGCGGGTGAGGAGGTTGAAGGCGAACTGCCGGGCGGGCTGGTCGACGTATCCGGCGAGCTCCTCGAACCAGCGGCTGCTGGCGGCCGCGGCCCGCTGGGTGCTGGCGACGGCCGGGCGGCGGGCCTGCTCGTAGGCGGCGAGGGCGGCCGGTACGTCCCCTTCGCAGGCGTCCACCGCTTCGGCGAGGGCGAGGGCGTCCTCGACCGCGAGTTTGGTGCCGGAGCCGATGGAGAAGTGGGCGGTGTGCGCGGCGTCGCCGACGAGTGCCACGTTGCCGTGGGACCAGTGCTCGTTGACGACGGTGCGAAATCGCGTCCAGGCGGAGCGGTTGCCGCGCAGGGGCCGGCCGCGCAGGGCCTCGCTGAAGACCTTGGCGCAGCGGGCGGCCGATTCGTCCTCGTCGCAGAGGTCGAGGCCTGCCGCCCGCCAGACCTCCTCGCGCATTTCCACGATGACGGTGGAGGCGTCGGCGGCGTACGGGTAGGCGTGCAGTTGCATGACTCCGTGCTCGGTCTCCGCGATCTCGAAGCGGAAGGCCTCGAAGGCGAAGTCGGCGGCGAGCCAGATGTAGCGGCAGCGGCCCGCGGTGAGGGTGGGACCGTAGTGCGCGGCGTCGGCCTCGCGGATCGCGCTGTGCACACCGTCGGCCGCGACCACCAGGTCGTGGGTGGCGCGCAGCTCGGTGATCTCGGGGGCCGCGGTGCGGAAGCGGAGGCGGACGCCGAGCCCGGCGCAGCGCTCGTGCAGGATCTCCAGCAGCCGGCGCCGTCCGATGGCGGCGAAGCCGTGGCCGCCGGAGGTCAGCAGCCGTCCCCGGTGCACGACGTCGACGTCGTCCCAGCGCACGAACTCCGCGCTGAGGGCGGCGTGGACGGCGGTGTCGGCGCGTTCGATGCCGCCGAGGGTCTCGTCGGAGAGCACGACGCCGAAGCCGAAGGTGTCGTCCGGGGCGTTGCGTTCCCACACCTCCACGGTGTGGCCCCGGCGGGCCAGCAGTGCGGCCGCGTACAGCCCTCCCGGTCCGCCGCCGACGACGGCGACCCGCAATGCGCTGCCGAGGGGCATGGCGCTACCTGCCCTTCCACTCCGGCGGCCGCTTCCCGCTGAAGGCCGCGTGGAACTCCGCGTAGTCCTGGCCGTTCATGAGCAGGGCCTGGGTGGCCGCGTCGAGCTCGACGGACGCGGCCAGCGGCATGTCGAGCTCGGCGGTGAGCAGGGCTTTGGTCTGCGCGTGGGCGAGGGAGGGGCCGGCGGCGAGGCGGGCGGCGAGTTCGGCTGCCCGTACGTGGGCCTTGCCCTCCTCGGTGAGCTCGCTGAGCAGCCCGATCCGCTCGGCCTCCGGTGCGTGGACGGGTTCGCCGAGCATCAGCAGCCGGGTGGCGTGGCCGAGGCCGACGACACGGGGCAGCAGGTAGGCGGCGCCCATGTCGCCGCCGGAGAGGCCGACGCGGGTGAAGAGGAAGGCGAAGCGTGCGGTGGGGTCGGCGATCCGGAAGTCGGCCGCGAGTGCGAGGACGGCTCCGGCTCCGGCGGCCACCCCGTGCACGGCGGCGATCACCGGGAAGGGGCATTCGCGGATCGCGCGGACGACCTGGCCGGTCATCCGGTTGAAGTCGAGGAGCTGGGCGGTGTCCATGGCGAGGGTGGCGCCGATGATCTCGTCGACGTCTCCGCCGGAGCAGAAGCCGCGGCCCTCGCCGCCCAGGACGAGGGCGCGCACGGAACGTTCGCGGGACAGTTCGGCGAGCAGATCGCGCAGGTCGGCGTAGGCGCCGAAGGTGAGCGCGTTGATCTTCTCGGGGCGGTCGAAGGTGACGGTGGCGACGCCGTCCTGCCGGGTGACCCGGAGGTGGTGCCACCGTTCGGTCGCTGGTGTGGAACCGGTGAAGGGGCTCACACGCCCGACGGTATCACCTGTTCGTGACCGTCGTCAGGGAAGCGCCATACACCGGGGGCGGTCCGCGGACTCCCCCTGCGGAGGATCCCGCGGTGCCCCGAAGCCCCGGCTGGCGGATCACCCTGCCCCACGCGGCCGCCGTAACCCTCGCCCGCGCCCTCGTCCGCACGGCGCCGGCGGACGCCGACGCGCCCGCCGACAGCGACACGGCCGAGCTGCTGACCGCGGAACCGGTCGCCGACGCCGTCGGGCACACGCCGGCCCCCGGCCCGATCGAGCTCGTCGTCTAGATCCTGGCGGACGGCTGCCGGGTCGAGGTCCACGACGGCGACCCGCATCTGCTCCGCGAGCTGTCGGCCGGCCCGCGGGACGCCCACCCCGACCTCTGGCAGGAGCACGGCCGCGGACTCCTGTTCGTCCGGACGCTGAGCTCCACCTGCGGCCACCGCCGCACGGCGGGCGGCACGGCGGTCTGGTTCACCCTGCCCTCACGGCGGCTCCTGCCGGCCGACGCGTGAAGCCGCGCGTATGACTATGCGTCACCCGGGCCCGGGCGGCCGAGCGTGGCGACGAGCACGGCCTTGATGGTGTGCAGCCGGTTCTCGGCCTCGTCGAAGACGACGGAGTGCTCCGACTCGAATACCTCGTCCGTCACCTCCAGCGAGTCGAGCCCGTGCCGCTCGTGGATCTCCCGGGCCACCTTGGTGCCCAGGTCGTGGAAGGCAGGCAGGCAGTGCATGAACTTCACGTCCGGGTTCCCGGTGGCCCGCAGCACGTCCATGGTGACGGCGTACGGGGACAGCGCCTCGATCCGCTCGTCCCAGACGTCCTTGGGCTCCCCCATGGACACCCAGACGTCGGTGACGACGAAGTCGGCCTGGGCGACGCCCTCGGCGACCTCCTCGGTCAGCGTGATCCGCGCGCCGCTGTCCGCCGCCAGCCTGCGCGCCTCGGCCACCACATGCTCGGCGGGCCAGTAGTTCCTGGGCGCGACGATCCGTACGTCCATGCCCAGCAGGGCGCCGGTGACGAGGTAGGAGTTGCCCATGTTGAAACGGGCGTCGCCGAGGTAGGCGAAGGCGATCCGGTGCAGCGGCTCGGCGCTGTGCTCGGTCATCGTGAGGACGTCGGCCAGCATCTGGGTGGGGTGCCAGTCGTCGGTCAGGCCGTTGAAGACCGGCACGCCCGAGTGCGCGGCGAGTTCCTCGACGGCCTCCTGGCTGTCACCCCGGTACTCGATCCCGTCGAACATGCGGCCCAGTACCCGGGCGGTGTCCCGGACCGACTCCTTGTGCCCCATCTGGGAGCCGGCCGGGTCGAGGTAGACGGTGCGGGCGCCCTGGTCCGCGGCGGCGACCTCGAAGGCGCAGCGGGTGCGCGTCGAGGTCTTCTCGAAGATCAGCGCGATGTTCCGGCCCCGGAGCAGGCGCTGCTCGACCCCGGCCTTCTTGGCCGCCTTCAGGTCGGCGGCGAGCTCGACCAGGCCGCGGAACTCGGCGGCCGTGAAGTCCAGCTCCTTGAGAAAACTGCGGCCTTTGAGGTCGGGGGCCATGGGGTCGCTCCAGCGTCACGGTGACAGGGGATGCTGGAAGTCTATACGACGCTCCGTATTGATATACAGAGCGTGGGGGTGTGACGTCTGCCGGACCGGCCGCAGGGCCCGCCTGCTCAGACGGCGTCCCGCTCCACCGGACAGCTCATGCAGCGCGGTCCGCCCCGGCCCCGCCCCAGCTCGCTTCCCGGGATCTCGATCACCTCGATGCCCTGCTTGCGCAGGTGCGTGTTGGTGGTCACGTTCCGCTCGTAGGCGACGACCACCCCCGGCTCGACGGCCAGCACATTGCACCCGTCGTCCCACTGCTCGCGCTGCGCCGAGTGCACGTCCTGGGTCGCGGTCAGCACCCGGATCGAGTCGAGCGAGAGCGCCGCCGCGATGGCCCGGTGCATGTGCTCCGCGGGGTGGTCGGTCACCTTCAGCTCGCTGCCCCCGTCGCCCGGTTCGATCGTGTAGGACGGGAGCATGCCGAGCCCCGCGTACTGAGTGAACGTATCTCCGTCGACCATGGTCATCACCGTGTCCAGGTGCATGAAGGCCCGGTGCTTCGGCATGTCGAGGGCCACGATGGACGTCGCCGACCCGGCGGCGAACAGGCCCCGCGCCAGCATCTCCACCGCCTGCGGCGTGGTCCGCTCGCTCATCCCGATCAGCACCGCGCCGTTGCCGATGACCAGGACGTCGCCGCCCTCGATCGTCGAGGGGTAGTCCGCCTGCCCCTGCGACCAGTAGTGGAAGGCGCCGGACGTGGTGAAGAGCGGATGGTGCCGGTAGATCGCCTCGAAGTGGACGGTCTCGCGCTGCCGGGCGGGCCACCGCATCGCGTTGATCGACACACCGTCGTAGATCCAGGCGGACGTGTCCCGGGTGAAGAGGTGGTTGGGCAACGGCCCCAGCAGGAAGCCGTCCAGGTCCAGGGCGTGGAAGCGTACGGATACCGGCTCGGTGTGCCGTTCCAGGAACTCCCGCTTGGTCATCCCGCCGACCAGCGCCTCCGCCAGCTCCGCCGAGGCCAGCCCGTCGAAGGCCGACCGCAGGTGGTCGGTGGCGAGCGGACCGTACTCCTTCTCGTCGAACACCCGGTCCAGGACCAGGCGCCTGGCCTCCGGGACCCCCAGCACCTCGCACAGCAGGTCTCCGAAGAGGTGGACCGCCACGCCCCGGTCCCGCAGCACGTCCGCGAAACCGTCGTGCTCCTGGCGGGCCCTGCGCACCCACAGCACGTCGTCGAAGAGGAGCGCGTCCTTGTTGCTCGGTGTGAGCCGCTTCAGCTCCAGGTCGGGCCGGTGGAGGATGACGCGGCGAAGCCGCCCGGTCTCGGAATCGACATGGAATCCCATGCCGTACACGTTCGCAGACCGGGCGGCCTTTTGAGGTGGCGTCGGCTCAGCGGGGCAGCGCGACACCGAGAAGTGCTTCCGGCGCTCCCGCGATCTCCGGCGTGAGGACTCCCAGCTTGGGCGTGGTCAGGTTCGGCAGCCCGAAGTTGGAGCCGTCCGGCATCGTGAGCGGGGAGCCCAGGACCGCGCCCGGGGTGCGGGTGCGCACGGTGGTGGCGGGCGACTCCAGGGAGCCCTCGCCGTCCGTCTCGGGCCGGCCCGCCAGGTTCGGCAGCGGGGAGGTGACCAGGGTCTCGCCGAGCTCGGTGGCGATCGGGACCGCCGGGAGCAGCGGCGTGGGAAGCATGTCCCCCTTGTGCATGCGGGGAGCCTCGGGCGCTCCGACGACCGGCAGCGGCACCGCGGTGGCGATCCGCGGCACGTCCAGGCCCGTCGTCGTCTCCACACCTTCGAGCGGCACACCCACCGGCACCCCGTCGGCCGCGGCCGGGGTGGCCACACCGGCCGCGGCCATACAGGTCAGGAGCGCCGCAATGCTTCCGCGCGCGGTCATCTTCATAGGTGGTGTTCCGTCCTTCCAGGGTCACGGTCGTTCCGCTGCCCTGGATGAACGATCCCGCCGGCGGTTTTCCCGGAGTTCTCCGCGAAAGTTCCCCCATACGACCTAATTCGGGGCCGTACGGGGGCTCCGCCTTTACGCCGCGGCCGTCGCCACGACCCTCACAACCGCGGGTCGACGGGCTCCGACTCCAGTGCGAGGACCGCGAAGACCGGCTCGTGGACCCGCCACAGCGGCTCGTCGGCCGCCAGCCGGTCCAGCGCCTCCAGCCCGAGCGCGTACTCCCGCAGGGCGAGCGAGCGCTTGTGCCCCAGGAACCGCTCCCGCAGTCGCTCCAGCTGCTGCGGACGGGTGTACTCCGGGCCGTAGATGATCCGCAGGTACTCCCGTCCGCGGACCTTCACCCCGGGCTGGACCAGCCGGCCCTTGCCGTCGCGGGCGTAGGCCTGGAGCGGCTTGACGACCATGCCCTCGCCGCCGGCCGCCGTCAGCTCCAGCCACCAGTCGGTGCCGGCCCTTACGGAGTCCTCGTCCCCGGTGTCGACCACGATCCGGCCGGTGCGGCGCAGGAGTCCGGTGCCGCCCGGAGTGGCCGGGTCGTCGGCCTCGACCAGCCGGTCCAGCCAGGCCAGCTGCCGGTCGTGGGGTACGGCGGCCAGCGACCGCCCGGCGGCGGCCAGCATCTGGAACGGCGCGAACCGTACGCCCTCCAGCCCGTCGGTGCTCCAGCAGTAGCGGCGGTAGGCCTCGGTGAAGGCCGCCGCGTCGGCGGCCCGGCCGCGCTGGCGCTCCAGCAGTGCGCCGGTGTCGACGCCGCGGGCGGTCGCCGCCTCCAGGGCGCCGACCGCATCCGGGAAGACGGCGCGCGAGGCGGCGCCCACGGCGGCGTACTGGCTGCGCAGCAGGCCGCCCGACTTCAGCGACCAGGGCAGGAGCTCCCCGTCGAGGAGCAGCCAGTCGGTGCCCAGCTCCTCCCACAGCCCGGCGCCGGTGACCGCCGCGCGCAGCCGCGCCAGGACCTCCTCGGTGACCTCGGGGTCGTGGAAGAAGGGCCGCCCGGTGCGCGTGTACACGGAGCCGGTCGGGCCGTCCACACCGAACCGCTCGCGGGCGGCGTCGGCGTCCTTGCAGACCAGGACGGTGGCTCGGGAGCCCATGTGCTTCTCCTCGCACACCACCTGGGCGATGCCGTCCTTGCGGTACTGGGCGAAGGCCTCGGCCGGGTGCTCCAGGTAGCCGTCCTCGCGGGAGGTCGCGGTCGGCGCCATGGTCGGCGGCAGGTACGGGACCAGCCGCGGGTCCACCGCGAAGCGGCTCATGACCTCCAGGGCCGCGGCCGCGTTCTCCTCGCGGACGCCCACGTTGCCCAGGTGCCGGGTCTCGACGACGCGGCGGCCGTGGACGTCGGCCAGGTCCAGGGGACGGCCGTCGTGCCCGCTGGGCACCTCGGTGACGAGCGGTCTGACCGGCTCGTACCAGACCTTCTCTGCGGGTACGTCGACCAGTTCGCGCTCGGGCCAGCGCAGGGCGGTCATCCGGCCGCCGAAGACGGCGCCGGTGTCGAGGCAGATGGTGTTGTTGATCCAGGCGGTGTTCGGGACGGGGGTGTGGCCGTAGACGACGACGGCCCTGCCGCGGTAGTCCTCGGCCCACGGGTAGCGCACGGGCAGGCCGAACTCGTCCGTCTCACCGGTGGTCTCCCCGTACAGGGCGTGCGAGCGGACCCGGCCGGAGGTGCGTCCGTGGTACTTCTCGGGCAGGCCGGCGTGGCAGACCACCAGCTTCCCGCCGTCGAGGACGTAGTGGCTGACGAGGCCGCGGATGAACTCCCGCACCTCCTCGACGAACTCCGGCGGCTCGTGGGAGAGCTGCTCGATCGTCTCGGCGAGGCCGTGGGTCCGCTGGACCTTGGAGCCCTTGAGGTGGCGGCCGAGCTTGTTCTCGTGGTTGCCGGGCACGCACAGGGCGTTGCCGGACTTGACCATGCCCATCACGCGGCGCAGGACGCCCGGGCTGTCGGGTCCGCGGTCGACGAGGTCGCCGACGAAGACGGCCGTGCGGCCCCCGGGGTGGACGCCGTCCTCGTAACCGAGCTTGGCGAGGAGGGTCTCCAGCTCGGAGGAGCAGCCGTGGATGTCGCCGACGATGTCGAAGGGGCCGGTGAGGTGGGTGAGGTCGTTGAAGCGCTTCTCCAGGACGACCTCGGCGGCCTCGGCCTCCTCGACGGAGCGCAGCACGTGCACCTTGCGGAAGCCCTCGCGCTCCAGGCCGCGCAGGGAACGGCGCAGGTCGCGGCGGTGCCGCTGGATGACCGCGCGGGGCAGGCCGGCCCGGTCGGGGCGGGCCGCGTTGCGCTCGGCGCAGACCTGTTCGGGCATGTCCAGGACGATGGCGATGGGCAGCACGTCGTGCTCGCGGGCGAGCGCGACGAGCTGCCGGCGGGCGTCGGCCTGCACGCTGGTCGCGTCGACGACGGTCAGGCGGCCGGCGGCGAGGCGCTTGCCGGCGATGTAGTGCAGGACGTCGAAGGCGTCCCGGCTCACGCTCTGGTCGTTCTCGTCGTCGCAGACCAGGCCCCGGCAGTGGTCGGAGGAGATGACCTCGGTGGGCTTGAAGTGCTTGCGGGCGAAGGTGGACTTGCCCGATCCGGTGGCCCCGATCAGGACGACGAGGGACAGGTCGGTGACGGGAAGTCTGCGCTTGGTCTCGGTGGTCATGCTGCCTCGCCCTCCTTCGGGGAGTCGGTGGTGGTGGTCTCGGTCGTGTCGGTGGTGGCGTCGGGTCGGCCGACGGCCGCCTGGGTGAAGACGGCCATCTGCGTCGGCGGCCCGACCTCGGGGTCGTCGTCCCCCACGGGGACGTGGGCGACCGTGTAGCCGAACCGCTCGGCGACCCGGCCGGCCCAGGCGCGGAACTCCCCACGGGTCCACTCGAAGCGGTGGTCGCCGTGCCTGACGTGCCCGGCCGGCAGGGTCTCCCAGCGGACGTTGTACTCGACGTTCGGGGTGGTGACGAGGACCGTGCGGGGGCGGGCCGAGCCGAACACCGCGTACTCCAGCGCGGGCAGCCGCTCCAGGTCCAGGTGCTCGATGACCTCGCTCAGCACGGCCGCGTCGTAGCCGGCCAGCCGCTTGTCGGTGTAGGCGAGCGAGCCCTGGAGCAGCGTGACGCGCGACCTCTGCCGCTCGCCCATGCGGTCCAGTCGCAGCCGCCGGGCGGCGACGGTCAGGGCGCGCACGGAGACGTCCATGCCGACGATCTCGGTGTACGCGGGGTCCCCCAGCAGCGCCTGGACCAACTGGCCCTGGCCGCAGCCGAGGTCCAGCACGCGCTGGGCTCCGGCGGCGCGCAGGGCGGCGAGGACGGCCTCGCGCCGACGCACCGCGAGCGGCACGGGCCTCTCCTGCGTGTCGCGCGTCTCGTCGACCGCGTTGTCGATCTCCTCGACCTCGCTGCCGTCGGACTCGGCGAGGCGGAGCAGTTCCAGCCGCTCGACGGCGTCCTGGGTCAGCCGCTTGTGGCGGGCCAGGTAGCGGGAGCTGATCAGCGCGTTCTCGGGGTGCGCGGCGAGCCAGCCGTCGCCGGCGCGCAGCAGCTTGTCGACCTCGTCGGCGGCGATCCAGTAGTGCTTGGCGTCGTCGAGGACCGGCAGGAGCACGTAGAGCTGGCGCAGGGCGTCCGCGAGGCGCAGCTCGCCCTCCAGCACGAGCCGTACGTAGCGGGAGTCCCCCCACTCGGGGAACTGCTCGTCGAGCGGTACGGGCTCGGCCTGTACGAGGTCCCAGCCGAGCGGGTCGAACAGCCGGTGCACCATCGCGGCGCCGCCGCGCGCGGGCAGTACGGGGATCTCGACGCGCAGCGGGCGGGCCTGTTCCGGCAGCTCCGGGCGCAGGACGCACCGGCCCTTGAGGGCGGTGCGGAACACCCCGGCGAGCGCGACGGCGAGCAGCGAGGAGGCCGCGTACGGCCGGTCGTTGACGTACTGCGCGAGCGCGGCGTCGGGCGCCCCGCCCCGGCCCTTGCCCTTCCCGCGGCGGACGAGCGCGACGGGGTCGACCTCCAACAGCAGGGCCGCCGTGCACCGCTGGGCCGTGGCCTCGGGGTAGAACACGTGGGCGGTGCCGTGGGACTGGTTCTCCACGCGGACCCGGTCCGGGTGCTTGTGCAGGAGAAAGCCCAGGTCAGTCGCCGGATTGTCGGCGGTCCCGGTGGTGGTGATCGTAAGGAACATGCGGTTCAGCATGACTGCCGGATCATCCTCGGGCCAACGGATTTAGAGCGAAAACAAGTACGATCTTCAACCTTCTGGATAGGCTCGCGCGCTCCGCACCGTGTTCCGTGTTCAGCCTCAGGAGCGCCATGTACCCGCCCCCGCACGCCTATGCCCCAGCACCCGCGCCCACGCCGCCGCGGCGCTGGTGGCAGCACCCCGCCCTGATCATCACGGCACTCGTGGTCCTTCCGCCCGCGGGGATCGCGCTCGCCTGGACGAGCCGGTGGGAGCGGACGCAGAAGATCCTCGCGACCGTGCTGTCCGGCGTCTGGTTCCTGATACCGCTGATGTCGGACCCGCCGGAGAAGACCGGGGCCGAGGCCAAGCCGCAGGCGGCCGCGGCGTCCTCCGCCTCGCCCACCCCGAGCGCGAGCCCGACTCCGACTCCGACTCCGCCGACGGCGGCGCCCGCGCCGAGCGCCGCACCGCAGATGCCGTCGGCCGTCGGGTGGCCCTATGCCCAGGCGGAGAAGGCGGTGGAGGAACTGATCGACGGCGAACTCAGTGCGTCGAGCGCCTACGCCGACGTCACCCTCCCCGCCGACCACGGGACGTGGCTCGTCTGCTTCCAGGACGTCGCGGCCGGCACCGGACTCGTGCCGCAGAGCGCGGCTCCGGTCGTGCACCTGGTGGCGCCCGGCACCGCCTGCCCCGCGACGCCCGGCACCGACCTGCGCCCGAAGCCGCCCGCCCCGGCGCCCGCGCCGCCCACGACCGCCCGCACGACCGCCCCGGCACCCGACGACGACGCGACGGGCGGGAGCGGGGGCGGGAACGTCTCTTACGCGAACTGCACAGCCGTGCGGGCGGCGGGCGCGGACCCGATCCGCCGGGGGGACCCGGGGTACGGCCGACACCTGGACCGCGACGGTGACGGCGTCGCCTGCGAACGCTAGACGAGTCGTTCCGAAGTGATCAGTGAGCCTTTTCCGACCTGACGGCGGTGCTGGGGTGCTGGCGGGTGTACGGAACGACGAAGCTCCTGGTAGGCGTGTTCCAGACCAAGATCACCCGTGTCCGCCAGGAGCTTCGCGTGCTTGCCCACCCGTCCTCGATTGATCTCCCCAACCGCACCCTGCGGTTCCTGGCCAGGCAGCTCTCCGGGCGGCAGAGGCAGATCGGGACGCGGTGGCGACGACTGCCGGCCGGCCGTCAGGCCCTCCTGGTGCTGGCCCACTCGTCCAGCGGGCGACCGGGGAGGCGCAGGGCTCAGGAGGGGCAGTTGCCTACGGTCTTGACCGACGTCAGGTCGGCCGCGCCGAAGGTCTCGACGTCGCCGTTCGGCCGCCTGATCCGCAGCTCGCGGTCGGTCTTGGAGCTGAGGAGCGTGCCGCAGACCTTGGCGTCTGCCGCGCGTCACCTCGACGAGAGCCTCCTTCGGGCCCGACCGCGGCCAGAACCAGATGCACCCGATGGCCACCGTGAGCGCACCTAGGGAGCACAGGGCCGGTACCACCGCGCGGCCGAGCCGGCTCGCTGCCTGCTTCAGGCGCTGCCGCCGGTTGTGGAACCAGTGGTCAGCAGGTGGTCGTTGCCGAGATCGACTTCTACGGGCCACCCGTATGCCGCCCTGTAAGCCGAGACGACGGCGAACGCCGCCCCGCCGACCGCGGCCGCGGTGAACACGCCGCCGACGAGGCGGGCCCACCCGCTCAGGCCCGTGAACGCGTCCTTGCCCATCAGCACCCCGGCAGAAGCGTCGACTACCTGCTGAGCTACTGCTCCGCTGAGGTGGCACCGCCCGTGCTGGTAGCCGCCGCAGGGAACTGGGGTTCGGCGGAGACGTCCGGATACCCGGCCTGCCTCCCGGCCGCGGTCGTCGCCCTCGCGACGGACGACACGGGCGCGCGTGCCTCGTACAACCGCACACCGCCCCCGGGAGCGATCATGGAGGAGGCCTACGGAGGCAGCGACGCCCAACCGCTTGGCACCCTCCCGACGGGACCCGCTTGTTCGGCACTTGCTTTGCGGCCGCCGCCGTCTCGGGCGCCCACCTTCCCTGACGCCCAGGGGCCCGTGATGATCCAGATGATGGTCACGGAGCGGGTGTCCGTGATTTCCGCCGTCTGCTGCCCGCCGCTGTCGAAGGCGGCGACGACCGCGTGCCCCTGTCCGGCCCGAAATTGCCCGGCCCCCGCCCCATGTCCATGCCATCGATGTCATAGTCTGACGTTGTGTGGACAACGCTTGCGCCGCTCATCGGCGTCCTGCTCGGCGGGCTCATGTCGATACTGACCCAGCGCTCGGCAGGACACGCCTTGGAACGCGGCGAGGCGCGCCGCAGCGCTCGTGAACTTGCCGAGGCGCGCCGTAACGAGCGTCTCACTCACCTCATCGAATTTCTGTCTGCGGTGCAGGAAGCAGAACGAGTCGCGGTGGACCGGCATCACCACAACCTGGCTGACGAACAGTGGCAGGCCCGGGCACGGCAGGTCCTTGACAGGGTGTGGGTGACGCAGAAGACGATCCACGTACTGTGCGCGTCCGAGGTCAGCGAAGCGGCACGCAGCCTCGCCTGGGCAGTACAGGAGGTGGTCAGAAAGGGCCCCGAAGACCCGGAAGATCCGCAGGACGAGAAGGTCTGGGCGCACATACATCCGAGCCGACAGGCATTCCTTGATCTCGTGCGCGACCAGCTGAATTGAACCCCGGGAGGGATTCAGCAGCTGTCGTGAGCGGCCCGGGACAAGCAGCACCAGCTCCGGCCTCCATTGTGCGTCAGTTCGCGGTAGCGGGCCTCGGCCCGTTCGGCGGCCACCCGGTCCGCCGCGGAGTTCTCCCGCTGGCGCAGCCGCGGGAGCTGTACGGCCAGTGCGGCGCGCTCCTGTTCCAGTCGCTCGTACGGGACGGGCTCGGCCAGGACCAGCCAGGCGAAGGCGTCCCCGGCAGGTGGGCCACGGCGTCGTCGAACGACCCCCGGCGTTCCGTCGGGAGGGCGCGCTCGTCGTCGCCCATGCGCAGCGCGTCGTGGGAGCCGAGGCAGGTCAGCCAGTACTCCATCCCCTCCAGCAGTGCGGCGGCCTCGCCGGGCGGGACGTCCCGTGCGGTGGCACCGGGCGGGTAGCTCAGCGGGCGTTGCGGGGCGGTGCGCGGCTGCTGCCCGGCGGGCGGGAAAAAGGGCGCGCCGCCGACGAGGAAGTGCATCGGCCGGTGCAGGCCGGGGCGGTAGCGCTCATCACGACCCCCGTTCAATGTCGGAGCATCGTGCCCGCCCTGGTGGCACCTGTCAGCTCCCGCACCTGGAGGGAAGCCGCGTTGGCCCGAACTGCACGTAAAATAACGCCAATTGACGCTTCGTCACCTGATCGATCCGCCGGGCGGGACGGTCTCCCGGGCCAGTTCCGCGATCCGGTCGGGGCCGATGCGGCAGCAGCCGCCGATGAGCCGGGTTCCGGTGCGGCGCCAGGCGTCCGTGGGCCAGGGGGGCATGCGCCCGGGTGCCCGCCAGGTGCCGGTGGCCGGCTCCCAGACGGAGCCGTCGTTGGGGTAGGCCAGCAGCGGCTTGGCCGTGACGGAGGCCGCCGCTTCCAGGGCCGGGAGGACGTCCGCAGGGTCGCAGCAGTTGACGCCGACCGCGATGACCTGGGGGGCCTGCGCGGCGAGCGTGAAGGCCGCGGGCAGCGGGTGTCCGGACCGGGTGCGGCCTGCGGCCACGGTGTAGCTCAGCCAGGCCGGGGCGCCCGTCTCCGCGAGGACGGTGAGCACCGCCTCGGCCTCGTCCGGGTCGGGGAGGGTCTCCACGGCCAGTACGTCGGGGCCCGCGGCGAGGAGGGCCTCGATACGGGGGCGGTGGAACGCTGCGAGCTCACGCACGCTCAGCCCGTACCGGCCGCGGTACTCGGAGCCGTCCGCGAGCACCGCTCCGTACGGGCCGACGGAGGCGGCGACCCACACGTCGTGGTCGGCGGCCTCGGCCGCGCGCGCGGCGAGTACGACACTGCGGTGCAGCAGCGCGGTGGTGGCGTCGCGGTCGCGGCCCCGGGCGGCGAAGGCCTCGTAGCCGACCTGGTAGCCGGCGGTGATCAGCACCTCGGCGCCGGCCTGCGCGTACGCGGTGTGGGCGGCCTCGACCTGGACCGGCCGTTCGTCGAGGACACGGCCGGTCCAGAGGCCGCCGGTCAGGTCGCAGCCCTGGGCGGCGAGCTGGTTGCTGAGCCCGCCGTCGAGGACGACGGTCCGGCGGGCCAGCGCCTCGGCGAGCGGGGCGGTTGCGCGGGGCATCGCTTTCCCCGGCCTTCAGCGGAGCTGGGACAGCACCCGGGAGGAGATCAGCTCCAGGTGGTCCAGGTCGTCGAGGTCGAGCAGCTGGAGGTAGACGCGGGAGGTGCCGACCGTGCCGTAGGCGCCGATCTTCTCCACGACCTCGGCCGGCGAGCCGGCCAGGCCGTTGGCCTTGAGCTCGTCGACGTCCCGGCCGATGGCGGCGGCCCGGCGGGCCACCTCGGCGTCGTCCTTGCCCACGCACACCACGAGGGCGTTGGAGTAGACGAGGTCGTCGGGCCCCCGGCCGGCCTGTTCGGCGGCCTCCCGGACCCGGCCGAACTGCCGCTCGCTGTCAGCGATCGACGCGAACGGCATGTTGAACTCGTCCGCGTACCGTGCGGCGAGCCGGGGGGTGCGCCTGGCCCCGTGGCCGCCGACGAGAATGGGGATCCTGGCCTGGGCGGGCTTGGGGAGGGCGGGCGACTTCTCCACGCGGTAGTGGTCGCCCGCGTAGTCGAAGGCGGCGCCGGGCTCGGTGGCCCACAGCCCGGTGACGATGGCCAGCTGCTCCTCCAGCCGGGCCATCCGGTCCGCCGGGAAGGGGATGCCGTAGGCCTTGTGCTCCTCCTCGAACCAGCCCGCGCCCAGGCCCAGCTCGATGCGGCCGCCGGACATCTGGTCGACCTGGGCCACCTGGATGGCGAGGACGCCGGGCAGCCGGAAGGTGCCCGCCGTCATCAGGGTGCCGAGACGGATACGCGTGGTCTCGCGGGCCAGCCCCGCCAGGGTGATCCAGGCGTCCGTGGGGCCGGGCAGGCCGTCGGCGGCTCCCATGCGCAGGTAGTGGTCGGAACGGAAGAACGCATCGAAGCCCAGGTCCTCGGTGGCCTTGGCGACGGTCAGGAGGGTGTCGTAGCTCGCGCCCTGCTGGGGCTCGGTGAAAATGCGAAGATCCATGGGTCCATCCTGCCCCTCCCGCCCCGCCAGGGTGAATCTTCGTCAACCGGATGTGTCGGGGCCCGGGGCGGCCAGTGACCAGCCCGGACGGGGATCGTTTGCTCGGACGGAGCCGGACCGCCCGGCCCGCGCGCCGGCGGCCTCCCGCAGGTGCGTCCACCGCCCCCTTCCCCTGGAAGGGCCAGGGCCGAGGAGGCCGCCATGTCCCACGAGGCCGTGCCGGAGACCCCCCGACAGACCGGCTGCACCGGACAGGCAGCACACGACCCCGCAGAGCGGGAGTCCGCGGTGCCCGCCCGGAGCGGCGGCGCGCCGAAGGGCCTGCTGCAGCAGATGGAGGAGCTGATGGCCGCACTGAACGCCGACCTCTCCCAGCTCGACGCCGATCTCCAGTCCTCCGCGGACCGCACCGCCGCAGGCGAGCGCCCGGCCCACCGGTCCACCTGACCGCGCGGGTCCCGCCACGCACGGCGGGACCCGGCCCGTTGCAGCTCTCCGTGCCGGCCGGTCCCCAGTGCCCGGGCCGGGGCGCCCGGCTCAGGCCACGCCCGAGGCGGAGCCCCGCTCGCGCACCGCCATCCGGCGCAGGATCGCCCGCACCCGGTCGCTCGACTCGTCAGCCGCGTCGATCGACTCTATGCACTGCCAGTACAGGGCCTCGTCGTCCGTGCCGCAGGCCACCCCGACCAGGGCTATCCCCACCTCACCCAGCAACGCCTGTAGTCCGAGCAGCACCTGACGGACATCCCCCACCACGCTCAGCTGTGCGGCTCGCGGCGGGTACTCGGGCGCGCTGCCCTCGCCGCGCAGGGCCGCCCGGTCCAGTACCCCGCATCCTCTGCCTCCCGCTTCCCCCAGTCCCCGTGCCTCCGATCTCAGCTCCGGCGGCCCGGTGACCGCCAGCCAGCTCCCGATCCCCTGCGCGAGCGCCTGGGCCTGCCAGGCCTCGCCCACGATGTCCCACGCAGCCCCACTCTGTGCCAGAGCGTGCCGGCCGGCCGCGATGAGCCGTACTGCATCCATATGCCGTCCCCCGTCCGCACGACACCCCGCCATCCTCACCACTACCCAGAGTGAGGGCAACGAGTCAGTAAAGCCAGGGGTATTCGGAAAATGTGGACAGAATCGTGATTGTGGAGGAGTCCATCACTCCGAAGAGTGACGATTCGGTGTCGGACCACCCCTTACGGGGAAGCGCAGTTCATTCCTCTCGATCTTCGCGGCGAGCGCATCCAGCACATCCACCCCGAGAACCTCACAGAACTGCAGCAGATACGCGAGCACGTCGGCGACCTCATCGGCCACGCGGTGGGCGGATTCAGGCTTCTCCATGACCTTCGCCGACTGTTCCGGTGTCAGCCACTGGAAGATCTCCACCAGTTCGGCCGCCTCCACGCTCAGCGCGACCGCCAGGTTCTTGGGCGTGTGGTACGGCTCCCAGCCGCGCGCGGCCGCGAACTGCGCGAGCCTGCGCTGCAGCAGGTCCAGCCGCTCCTCGGGCCGCCGCTCGGGCTGCCGGGGCTCCTGCGTCTCGTTCATGACGACAGGTCTACCACCGACACACCCGCGAGGCGGCGGGCGGCGGCCGCGGTCCCCTCCCCCACGGCCGCCAGCAGCCGGACGTGGCCGCGGCCGCAGGACAGCAGCGCCAGACGCAGCAGTTCGCCCCCCTGCCTCCCGTCGAGGCCGCGATCGAGGCCGTCGGCCAGCACCGTCAGCGCCTGCTGCGCGGAGAGCAGTTCGGCGGCCGGGTCCATGTCCAGCACCCCCGGCCCGGTGAGCAGCACCAGCGCCAGCGCCAGGAAGCGGAGTTCGCCCGCGCCGAGCCGGCCCAGCTCCGTGGCGGGCCGGCCGGGTCCGCGGTCCAGGACCGCGGTGACGGCGCCGCCCGCCGAGGCCCTGACGTCCAGGGAGGCGACGGGCCCCGCGCAGCCGGTACGGGCGGCCTCGGCCAGCAGCGCATGGCGGGTTGCGCATTCGTGGCGGGTCCGGCGCAGTACGTCGGCCAGGTTGGCGCAGTCGCCCAGCAGCCGGCCCTCGCCCTGCGGGACGGGGGCACGCATCCGGTCCGGACGGGGGTCGCAGGAGAACACCGAGCGCAGGGCCACGATCACCTGCTCCGCGGCGGTCAGCACCTTCCGCTGGCCGGCCGTGGAGCCCGCGACCCGCAGCGGGAGCAGCGCGGTGCCGAGGCGGTCGTCGGGCAGCGGAGCCCGGGTGACGCCGACGGCCCCGCCGGTCAGCCAGGCGGCCTGCACAGAGCGCCGGCCGGGGTCGCGCAGGGCGGTGGCGAACAGGACCTGCCCGTCCTGCGACAGCCGTTCGCCGGCGATCCGCAGGGCGGGTTCGGCCTGGACGGCGAGATCGAGCCGGACCGGTCCGGCGGGGCCGTCGACCGTGCAGCCGAGGCGGAACCCGCGCCGCCGCTGCGCGTCGGGCAGGGCCCGTTCGGGGATGCGGGCGCCGGGGTCGGCGAAGGCCTCCTCGAGGGTGGCGCCCCGGCCGAGTCCGGCCAGGGCCTCGTAGGCGGCCAGGACCTGGGACTTGCCGCTGCCGCTCGGCCCGGCGAAGAGGGTGACGGGCCCGATCGGGAAGGCTGCGCCGCGGTGCCGCCCGAAGGCGGACAGCCGCAGTTCCGTGATCACGGGCCGCGCATGCGGCTGTCGCGGCGCGAGCTCGACGGGCCGGGCGGACCCGCGGTGCGACGCCTGCGCCGGCACGACGGGGTGACGGTCCGTCGCGGCCGGTACCGAGGGAGCGGCGGCGGGAGCCGGGCCGGCGGACACCGTCGCGGCGCCGGCCCGCGCGGGGCGGTCCGAAACCCTGCGTCGGGAGACGTCCGGCTCCGCCGGAGCCTTCGGCGACCCCGGGGCCATGACGGCCGCCCCGGCGGACTCCGGCTGCGCGCAGGGCAGGGATGCGGGGGCCGCCCGGCCCCCGGCCCGTACCCGGCCGGCCGGGGCGCCGCCCGTGGAAAGGGACGGCGCCACAGGAGACGCCGGGCCCGGGGGTCCGGGCGCCGCCACGTCGGGATCAGGCCCCGCCCCGGCCGTCTGGGCGACCGGTGTGCTCGGCGCAGCGGGAGACCCGGACGCCACCGCGGCCTGCGACGAAGCCGGGCGGCCGGGCTCCCGGGGCAGCGCCGCCACGGGATCGGCGGGCACGGGAGCTGCGGAGGCGATCCGTGCGCCCGGCGGTGCGGGCACCCCCCGGGCCGGCGGTCCGCCGGAGGGCCCGTCGGCCGGTCCGGCCTGGGGGGAATCGGTAGGGGCGTCGCCTAACGCGACGGCGGTGGCGTCCATGCGCCGGACGGTACGGGCCGCGGCGCCCCCCGCGGCCCCGGCGAACCGTTCCTTCGTACGGACCTTCCTACGATCGGGGGACGGCCGCGGCCGCGATCCCCTCGACCTCGGTCCCCACGGGCGCGAGCAGGAAGACGTTCCGGTCCACCCGGTGCATCCCGCTGCCCAGCCCGAACACCACCCCGCTGCTGAAGTCGAGGATCCGCTTGGCCACTTCGCTGTCCGCACCGGTGAGGTCGAGCAGTACCGGGATCTGCGCGATCAGGTACTCGGCAACCTCCCGGGCGTCCGCGAAGATCTGGACTCTGATCACCACGAAGCGCCGCTGCTCCGCCGCCGTCGCCCCCGGCGACTTGGGAATCGTGCGGTGGTCCACCCGGGAGGGCCATTCGTTGCGGCTGCGCAGGGGTACCACCTGCGCGAGCCCCTCCCACTGTTCGTCGGTGACGTCGTACCTGCTCACCGGGCCGCCTCGGCCGCGCGCTTCATGTGCATCCCCCCATCCTCTCGTGTTTCACCCGTTCAGCCCAACAACGACACGAACCGCGCCGGGTACTCTCCGGAACCAGGATGAGTTAGGTTAGGCATACCTAACCCACTCGGACGATGGAGAGATCCGCATGCGCCTGTTCGGTGACCCCGCAACCTCGGCCGCCCTGCCCACCGCGGCCGAGCGGATCCGGTCGATCCTGGCCGCCGCCCACTCCATGACGGTGGTCACCGACGGGCTGCGCTCCGAAGTCCGCCACCTCGACGGCGGCGACCCCATGGGCCGGCTGCACCTGCACCCCGCCGAACCCGGCGGCCACGCCGAGCACCGTCCCGCGATCCGGCTGGAGTTCACCGACGTCGCACCCACGCCCGTACGCGACCGGGTGCGCGCCCGCGTCACCGTGCTGGGGCGGCTGCTCACCCCCTACTCGGAACTGTCCGCCGAGTCCGGCGCCGACTCCACCTGCATGGAGTTCGAGCGGGCCGAGCTCGAGACCGCCGAGGGCATCGCGTATGCAGGCCTGGAGGAACTGGACGAGGCCGACCCCGACCCGCTCGCCGCGTACGAGGCGGGCATGCTCACACACCTCCTCGACGACCACCACGACCTCGTCACACTCCTGTTGCGCCTGGTGCGGCCGCAGCCCACCGCGGCGGTCGTGCGCGCTCTGCCGCTCGCCATGGACCGCTACGGGATCACCCTGCGGCTCGAGGAGCGGCGCGGCCATCGCGATGTGCGGTTGCCCTTCCCCTCGCCCCTCGACGACGTCGAGCAGTCGGGCGCCCAGATCCAGGCGCTGTTCAGCGCGGCGCGCAGGCGCTCGCACCGCAACACGCTGCCCGCCTGAACGGTCCGCAATAGCGGGAGCGGGCGCCGCGTTGGGGCCGACCGTGAAGGGGGGTCAACCCGGCCGACCGGCAGCTCGCCGCCGGCTACCTGGACCCCACCCCCATCCTCGAAGTCCGCCACCCCGTCATACCCGGCTGGGACATGGCCGGTGTCGTGGAGGCGGTCGGCCCCGACACCTTCGACTTCGGCGTGGGCGACGAGGTGTACGGCTACGTCCGCAATGGGTCCGCGAGTTCGCGCCCGACGGCGTGGACGCGGGCCCGGACTTCTACGGGGACGGCGTCATCGAGACCCTCCAGTCGCTGGTCCGGCAGCGCGACCGGGTGGTGTCCATCGCCGACAACGAGGCCGCCGCGAAGGGCGCCCACCAGCTGTGGGTGCGCCCGGACCCCGCCGACCTGGCCTTCCTCGCGGAGCTGGCGGACACGGGCAAGCTCACGGTGAACGTGGAACACGCGCTGCCGCTGGCCGAGGCGGCCAAGGCCTGGGAGCTGAGCGCCGCGGGACGCACCCGCGGCAAGATCGTCCTGACGGTCTGACCAGGCCGCGTGCCGCCGGAGCAGCGAACTGCGCGGCACGCGCGTGCTCAGGAGGCGATCGGGGCCGCCGTCGGTCCCGGCGGCGGGCCGATCGCCGGCAGCACGCCGGGCGTGCGCCCCTCACCCCCGCCGACGTCTCCCCGGTGGCTGCCCAGCGCCCCCTGCGGACGCCGCCGCCTCGCCGCGTACGGCCGGCTCGCCGGGCAGGGGCCCGGTCGGCTGCGCCGCGAACAGCGCGTCCACCGGGCAGCCGGCCGCGCGGGCGCCGGGACGGACGGGACGGACGGGACGGGCGGGACGGGCGGGACAGGCGGGACGGGCGGGACAGGCGGGACGGGCGGGACGTACCGGCGTAGGTGCCGTCCTCGGCCGTCGCACGGCTCCTGCCGCAGTGGGCCCCTGCCGGCCGGGATGACGCGGCCCCCGCCTGGTCCGCCGCCGACGACCACGACGGCGGTGGCGGGTTCCGTCATGAGGCCGCCACGGCGTACCGGTTGGCGGGGCGGGGCAGGCCGTAGTTCTCGCGCAGGGTGCGGCCGGTGTACTCGGTGCGGAAGAGTCCGCGGCGCTGGAGGACCGGCACCACCTGGTCGACGAAGTCGGTCAGGCCGGCGGGCAGCACGGGCGCCATGATGTTGAAGCCGTCGGCGGCGCCCTGTGTGAACCACTGCTCCAGCTGGTCGGCGATCTGCTCGGGGGTGCCGGCGAAGACACGGTGGCCCCGGCCGGCCCCGAGGCGGGCGATCAGCTCGCGCAGATTGAGGCCGTCACGGCGGGCGAGTTCGGCGACGAGCGTGAAGCGGCTCTTGTTGCCGTTGATGTCCTGCTCCTCGGGCAGGTCGGGCAGCGGGCCGTCGAGGGGCAGACCGGTGAGGTCCACGCCGAGCATGCCGGACAGCTGGGCGAGACCGTACTCCGGCACCTGGAGGTCGGTGAGTTCCTGCTCCAGGGCCTTCGCCTCGGCCTCGGTGGAGCCGATGACGGGGGCGATGCCGGGCAGCACGAGCAGGTCGTCCTCGGCACGGCCGTATCTGGCCAGACGGGACTTGAGGTCCTTGTAGAAGGTCTGGCCGTCGGCGAGGGTCTGCTGGGCGGTGAAGACGGCCTCGGCGTACTGGGCGGCGAACTCCTTCCCGGACTCGGAGGAGCCCGCCTGCACGAGCAGCGGGTAACCCTGCGGGGAGCGTGGGACGTTGAGCGGGCCGGCGACGCCGAAGTACTCGCCGCGGTGCGCGGCGGGGTGCAGCTTGCCGGTGTCGGCGTAGATGCCGGCTTCCTTGTCGAGGACGATCGCGTCGTCCTCCCAGCTGTCCCAGAGCTTGGTGGCGACGTCGAGGAACTCACGGGCCCGGTCGTAGCGGAGGCCGTGTTCCAGGTGCTCGTCCCGGTTGAAGTTGCGCGCCTCGTCGAGGGTGCCGGAGGTGACGATGTTCCAGCCGGCCCGGCCGCCGCTGATGTGGTCGAGGGAGGCGAACTTGCGCGCCAGGTTGAAGGGTTCGTTGAAGGTCGTGGACACGGTGGCGATGAGGCCGATGTGTTCGGTGACGGCGGCGATGGCGGAGAGCAGGGTGAGCGGCTCGAACCCGCCGAGGGCGTTGTAGCGGGCCTTGCCCCAGAGGGCGAGACCGTCGGCGAAGAAGATGGAGTCGAGCCGGCCGCGCTCGGCGGTGCGGGCCAGCTCCTGGAAGTACTTCAGGTCGGTGACGCGTTCGGGGCGGCTGGCGGGGTGGCGCCAGGCGGCGTCGTGATGACCGGCGTTCATGAGGAAGGCGTTGAGGTGCAGGGTCCGGGGAGCGGTCATGGCGGGTCCTCGTGGTCTGGTCGTGGAGCGGGGCGGGGCGGGGAGGGTGCCGGTCTGCCCGGGCGGGGTCCGGGCCGCCCGGACGGGGCGGGGCGTCAGGAGGGGACGCGCCAGGTGCTCAGACGGCGTTCGATCGTGATCAGCAGCTGGTTGAAGGCCACGCCGATGGCGGAGATGGTGACGATGCCCGCGTACATCTGCGGTATCGCGAAGTTGAACTGCGAGGCGTTGATCAGGTAGCCCAGGCCCGCCTTCGCGCCGATCATCTCGGCGGCCACGAGGACGAGGATGGAGACGGCGCCGGCGAGCCGGATGCCGGTGAAGACGGCCGGTACGGACGCCGGCAGGATCACCTTCTGGAAGAGCCTGGGGGTGGACAGGTCCATGGAGCGGGCCAGCCGGACGAGGGTGGGGTCGGCGTTGCCGACGGCGCTGATGGTGTTCAGCAGGATCGGCCAGACGCAGGCGTAGACGACGATGGACACCTTCGATGTCTCGCCGATGCCGAGCAGGAGCACGAAGACCGGCAGCAGGGCCAGCGCGGCGGTGTTGCGGAACACCTCCAGCAGCGGGCCGAGCAGGGCGGCGACGGGCCGGTACCAGCCGATGAGCAGCCCCAGCGGGACGGCCACGGCGACGGCGATGCCGAAGCCGCCGAAGGAGCGGACCAGGCTGGCCCAGGTGTGCCGGCCGAGCTGGCCGTTGCCCAGAAGCTCCCACCAGGCGGCGGCCACCTCGCTGGCCGGCGGCAGGAAGGTGGGGTCGGCCAGGCCGAGCCGGGGCGCGGCCTCCCACAGCCCGAGCAGTGCGAGGATCGCCACCGACCGCAGGGCGGCGGCCCGCAGCCGGCGTGCCAGTGCCCGGAAGGGCTGCCGGGCGGGGCGTGCTGCGTGCCGGGCGTCGGGCACCGGACGCGGCGGGGGCGCGGAGCCCCGTTCCTCCTCGGTGGGGGCCGGCGCCGCGGGCAGCACGGCGGTGGCGGTGGCTGTGGTGTCGGTTCCGGTGGTCATACGGATGCCTCCTCCTTCTCCAGTTGCCGGGCGCGGGCCACCTCGTCGTGGAGGAGGGTCCAGATCTCGTGGCGGTAGCGGGCGAACTCCGGACGTGAACGCAGGTCCTCGCCCTGCGGGCCGTGGGCGGACACCGGGCCGCTGCCGGTGGCGCTGCCGTTTCCGGTGGCGCTTCTCCTTCCGGTTCCGGTTTCGGTTCCGGTGCCGATGTCCGGGCGTTCACCGAAGGCGACGGGGACGATCTCCTTGATCCGCCCCGGCCGGGAGGTCATGACGGCCACCCTCTGGCCGAGGTACACGGCCTCCTCGATGCCGTGCGTGATGAAGACGACGGTCTTGCCGGTGCGCTGCCAGATGCGGCGCAGCTCGTCCTGGAGGGATTCGCGGGTCTGGGCGTCGAGGGCGGCGAACGGCTCGTCCATCAGCAGCACGTCGGGGTCGTACGCCAGCGAGCGGGCGATGGCCACGCGCTGGCGCATGCCACCGGAGAGCTGGTGCGGGTGCCGGTCCTCGAAGCCGGTCAGGCCGACGAGGTCGAGGAACTCCCGCGCCCGGTCCTTGCGCTCGCGGCGCGGGACGCCGGTGGCCTCCAGACCGAACTCGACGTTGCCGAGCGCCGTGCGCCACGGCAGCAGCGCGTACTGCTGGAAGACGATGCCCCGGTCGAGGCCCGGCCCGGTGACCGGCTTGCCGTCGAGCAGGATCCGGCCGGCCGTCGGGGTGGACAGGCCCCCGAGGAGGTCCAGGAGGGTGGACTTGCCGCAGCCGCTGGGGCCGACGACCACGAGGAACTCACCGCTGCGGATCTCCAGATCGATGCCGTCGAGGGCCGTGAAGTCCCCGAAGGTCTTGCGGACGCCCTCGAACACGATCTTCGCCATGCCCGTCGTCACCCCGTCCCGTTTCCGTTGAACTCGTTGGTGTAGAGGTCGGTCGCCTTCAGCCGGCCCTCTTCGATGTCGCCGCGTTCGGCGAGCCAGTCCAGCCAGACCTGGAACTCCTTGTCGGATATCCGGCCGCCGGCCTCCGCGACGCCGTACGAGCGCCAGTACTTGAGGGTGGCGGTGTCCTCGTTGCGGCCGCGCTTGGTGACGATCTCCGTCATCCGGGCGACGACCTGCTCGTGCGGGGTGGCGCGGGACCACTCGATGGCCTTGCCCACTCCGGTGACGAAGGCCCGGACGGTGTCGGGGTTCTCCTTGATGAAGCGCTTCGTCATCACGTAGCTGCCCGCGCTGAAGGGGCCGAGCAGTTCGAAGTCGGTGAAGAGCGGGCGGATCCCGCCGGCGGCGAGGGCCTTGTCGCGCAGCACCCCGCCGAGCACGGCGACGTCGATCTGCTTCTGCCGCAGGACCTGTTCGGTGTTGACCGGGGGTACCACCAGGGATTCGACCTTGGCCGAGTCCGTCTTCGACACCCCGTTGCGCCGCAGGTAGATCTCCAGCATGGCCTGGGCGTGTGCGCCCAGGGTGTTCATGCCGACCTTCTTGCCGATCAGGTCGCGGGCGGTCCGGATGGGGCTGTCCTCGAGGACGTAGTAACCGCTGTAGGAGTGCTGGTCGGAGCCGTAGTAGGAGATGACGGAGGTGATCGGTGCCTTGCCGGCGGCCAGTTTGACCACGGCGCCGTTGAAGGCACCGCCGAAGTGGATCTGGCCGGTGGCGGCGGACTGGATGTCCTGCGGGCCGCTGATGGTGTTGCCGATCCACTCCAGCTTGACGTCGCCGAGGTAGCCGAGGTCGGCGGCGAGTTCGGGGAGCGTGACGGCTCCCACGCTGCCCTGGTACTTGAGGGTGGTGACCTGGCCGGCCTCACCGGAGCCGGGTCCGCCGCCGGCGGTGGCCGTGCCGCAGCTCACCGCGGCCGCCGAGATGCCGAGCAGGGTCAGGAACTGGCGACGGGAGGTGGTGGTAGAGGTGAGGGCTGCGGGCATGACGGATCCTTGTCGGTACGGGTCGCACGGGGCGGGGAGGACCTACGGGGCGGCGGTGGGGGTGAGAGCCTCGGCCGCGTTCGGCGCGTCGGCCGCGTTCGGCGCGTCGGCCGCCTTCGGCCCGGTGGCGGGGGTCAGAGGAATGGCGGCGGTCGGGGGGCGGCCGGCGACGCGCAGGGCGTCCGCGAACTCGTCGACGGCCTGGAGGAGGTCCAGCTCCGCCTCGGGCCGCAGCCGGTCGGGACCGGAGCCGCGCTCGACGGTGGAGTCCAGGACGAACCGGCCGGCAGAGGCGTGCCGGGCGCCGAGGGCTGCGAGCACGGGACGCAGCGCGTAGTCGATGGTCAGGACGTGGGCGAGGCTGCCGCCGGTGGCGAGCGGAAGAACCGTTTTGCCGGCGAGGCCGTCCTGCGGCAACAGGTCGAGGAAGGCCTTGAGCAGGCCCGTGTACGAGGCCTTGTAGACCGGGGTCGCGATGATGAGGCCGTCGGCCTCGGCGACGGCTTCGAGGGCGCGGCGGATATCGGGCTCGCCGCGGCGGGCGGCGAGCAGGTCCGCGGCGGGGAGCTCGCGCACGGCGAGGCGGGCGGTCTCGAAGCCGGGGTGGGAGCCGGTCAGGTGGCGCAGGGCGAGGTCGGCGACGACGTCGGTGCGGGAGTGGGCGGAGGGGCTGCCGGTGAGGGCGAGCAGCTTGGGCACGGGGGCTCCTTGGGCGGCGTACGGTCTCTGCGGGATCAGGCCTCTGCCTGATCAGGCGGCGGGGGCGTCCGAGGTGGAGGCGCCCGAGGCGATACCGAAGGCCGGGGCCGGGACGGTCTGCGGGCCGAGCAGGCGGGACGGGGCTCCGTCGGGGCCGACCGGGACGTCGCCGTCGACGGTGACGCGGCGCAGCGTGCGCTCGTGGTCGTCGGAGTCGTTCACGCCGTAGTGCTGGGTGGCGCGGTTGTCCCAGATCGCGACGTCGCCGGGCTGCCACTGCCAGCGGACGGTGTTCTCGGGGCTCTCGATGTGGGCCTGGAAGAGGTCGAGCAGCGCGCGGGAGTCGCGGCCGGTGAGGCCCTGGATCCGCTGGACGAAGTTGCCGAGCAGGAGGGTGCGTTCGCGGGTCTCGGGGTGGACGCGGACCACCGGGTGCTCGGTGAGGAACTTGGTGGAGGTGAACACCTCGCGGTACTGGGCCAGGGCCTCGGGCAGGGCGTCGGGCCGCAGGGCGGCGTAGTCGTACTCGTTGGAATGGACGGCGCGCAGACCGTCGGCGAGAGCGCGCAGCGGCTCGGGGAGGTGGGTGTAGGCGGTGGCCGTGTTGGCCCAGAGGGTGTCGCCACCGTACGGGGGGATGGTCACGGCGCGGAGGATGGAGAAGGCGGGGTAGGCGGGGACGAAGGTGACGTCCGTGTGCCACTGGTTGGCGCGGGCGCCGTGGTGGGAGTCGATGCCGAGGGCGTAACGGCCGTCCGCGGAGGGGACGGTGGGGTGCGCGACCGGAGCGCCGAGCAGCGCGGCGAAGGCTTCGTGGGAGGCGTCGTCGAGGTGCCCCTGGCCGCGGAAGAAGACGACCTTGTGGGCGAGGAGGGCGGCGCGGATGGCGGCGGCCTCGGCCTCGGGCAGGTCGCCGCCGAGCCGGATGCCGCCGATCTCGGCACCGATGCGGCCGCCGATCCTGGTGACGGTGAGGGCGGTGCCGGCGTGGGTGCGGGGGTCGGTGTGGGTGGCAGTGGCCATGGTGACTCCTGGAATGAGTGTGGCTGCGGGAGTTGTTGCGCGGCGGAGGAAATGGAGCGATGAAGGACCGGACGAACCGTTCCGCGCCGCTGAGCCGGCCGGTGCGGGTGCGGCTGCGGCGGGTTCGTGCGGGTGGGTCCTGTGCGGCTGATGCCGCGCGTGCAACGGGGTACGGGCCCTCGGTGGCGTGCGGATGCGCGGGGGCGGGTTCGGTGGGGCGGCGGCTGCGGGACGACGGCTTCACGGGTGCGGGCTTCGCCGCGGGGACCGGTTTCGGTGTGGGCGGATGCGGGAGGGGTGCCCTGCTGCTACGGGGCGGGTTCGAGACGGTTGCGGTTCGGGGAGGGTGCGGGTGGGGCAGGTGACGCGTGCGGGCCGGGGGCCGGGCGTCGGACCGAGGTCGCGGAGGGCCCTCGGTCCGGCGAACCGGCGGCCCCACCGGCCTCCGTCCGAGCAGATCCGCCGGGTCGTGACCCGGCCGACCTGTCGGCCGTGAACGGCCGGGCCACCGGCCCGCGGCGCTGGTGGGCCGGGCCCGCGGAGCGTTTGGGCAGGGTCAGCCCGGTCTGCGAGTCCCGGACCGCAGGCCATCTCGGGCCGTCGGCCCGGTGAGCCCTGGACGCCGGGTCCAGGGCTCACCGGCCCACGAACCACCGGACCGGCAGTTCGAACAGCCGACAGCCGGGGGCGGACGGGGCCGGTCGGACGTGACCCGCCGGCCTGCGGACCACCGGACCGGCCACTGGCACCCGCCGGTCCTTCGCAGCCGGCGAACTGTCGGGGCGGTCAGATGGGGATCAGGGGAGTGCGAGGCACCGGGCATCGATCCGGCCGGGCCGGATCGCGGCCGCGTTCCGCCGTCCGCCACAGGTCGAGGCTGAGGGCTGTCCCGTAATCCCCCGGATCAGCGCGCGGCGTCGGATGAGGTGCGTCGCACGGCGGAGGAGCGTCCTCGTACCGGGCGCGTCCGGGCGTTCCGACAGCGCAGCGAGGCGCCGTGGCTGCCGGTGCGCCCGCCGGGGACGACAGCCCTTGGCGGTGGTGCCCGGCGGCGGAGGTGTCAGGGGCGACAGGGGGCCGGACAGCGGCCCGGACACTGACCCGGCGCGGTGCAGGGGCCGGGGGTGCGGAGCCGCGGGGCGAGGAGTTCGTTCGCGGTCATGTCCCGGAGCGTGTCAGCGCCCCGGACCGGGGTCAACCCCCGTCCGCGGCCACCCGGCGGCTGCCTCGCCGGCCCCCGCGCCCACCCCGTCCACCTGCCCCGACCTGCTCTTTCCCTCGTATGCCGCCCCATCCGCCACCCCGCCCCGGCGGCCGAAAACCGTGGCCGGATTTCACGGTGCCGCAATGCGGCCGCCACGCGTTCGCCGGGATCCGCACCGCAGGGCCCGCATACCGGACGTACGCCGGCCTTCGGCCCCGGCGCAGGGGCCCGGGCCGCCTCCGGACACGTACCGTTTCGGGCCCCGACCCGCGCAACCGGGCCCGTCGAGCCCGCCGCGGGAGAACCGGCATCACCGGGGGGCGCACCCCGCCCCCGAGGTGACCGCGTGACGCCCCGCGCGGTGGGCCGTGCGGCGGCCCTTCTGTCGGATGTCTTCAATCCGGCGGTCATGGTCGTGACCGAGCCGGCGAGGCTCCTGCACGAGGGCCGCCAGGGAGGAGCTCCGGGTCGCCGCGATGGAGCTCTCGCACGTCTGCGACGGTCCCGAACGGATCGCGGTCCCGCACGGGGGTCCGGCCGTGCTCGCGGAGGCCGCCGCAACCGTGCTGCTCAGCCGGGTGTTCCAGGACGCTCTCGGGAAGCTCCGAGAGGGGGAGATCACACCCGTCGGTATGGTGCCACCTGAGCGCGCTCCCCTACATTCGAGCCATGACGGTCCTGCCTGACGACGGGCTCTCCCTGGCCGCCGAGTTCCCTGACGCGACGCATGAGCAGTGGCAGCGCCTTGTAGAAGGCGTACTGCGCAAGTCGGGCAAGGAAGCATCCGGCGAGGCCGCAGAAGATGCGCTGTCCACCCCACTCGAGGACGGGCTCACCACCCGCCCGCTGTACACCGCGCCGTCCGACGGGACGGTGCCCGACACCGGTTTTCCCGGCTTCGCCCCCTTCGTCCGCGGAGGCAGGCCGGAAGGCACCACCGCGAACGGCTGGGACGTGCGCCAGCGCCTCGCGGGTCACGATCCGCAGCGCCTGAACGAGGCGGCCCTCGCCGACCTGGAGAACGGGGTCACCTCCCTCTGGCTCACCGTGGGCAGCGGCGGCATCCCGGTCGACGGCCTCGCCCGGGCCCTGGACGGCGTCTACCTGGACCTCGCCCCGATCACCCTGGACGCCGGTGCCGAATACGCCGGGGCCGCCCGCGCCCTGCTGGACCTGTTCGCCGAGCGCTCGGTGGCTCCGGAGGCCGTGCGGGCCTGCCTGGGCGCCGACCCGCTGGGCCACGAGGCGCGGACCGGCGAGGCGCTGGACCCGGCCGCCGCCGTGGAGCTGGCCCGGGAGGCCGCCGCCGGCCTGCCGGGGGTGCGGGCCCTGACCGTTGACGCCCTGCCCTACCACGAGGCCGGCGGCAGCGCCGCCGAGGAGCTGGGGCTGTCGCTGGCCGCCGGCGTCGCCTACCTGCGCGCCCTCTCCGCAGGTGGGCTGAGCGTCGACGCCGCGCTCGGGCAGCTCGAGTTCCGGTACGCCGCGACCGCGGACCAGTTCCTCACCATCGCCAAGTTGCGTGCCGCGCGCCGGCTGTGGGCCCGGATCGCCGAGGCCTCGGGGGCCCCGGAGGCGGGTGCCCAGGTGCAGCACGCCGTCACCTCGCCGGTGATGATGACCCGCCGCGACCCGTGGGTGAACATGCTGCGCACCACCGTGGCCTGCATGGCCGCGGGTGTCGGCGGCGCCGACTCGGTCACCGTGCTCCCCTTCGACAACGAACTGGGCCTGCCCGACGCGTTCGCGCGCCGCATCGCCCGCAACACCTCCACCATCCTGCTGGAGGAGTCGCACCTGGCCCGGGTGATCGATCCGGCCGGCGGCTCCTACTACGTCGAGCGCCTCACCGACGAACTCGCCCACGCGGCATGGGAGTTCTTCCGGGAGGTGGAGAAGGCCGGGGGTCTGGCCGCCGCCCTGCGCTCCGGGCTGGTCGCCGAACGGCTCGCCGCCACCTGGGCGGAGCGTTCCAAGAAGCTGGCCAAGCGGCGCGAACCGATCACCGGCGTCAGCGAGTTCCCGCTGCTCTCGGAGAAGCCGGTCGTCCGCGAGCCCGCGCCCGCGGCTCCCACCGGCGGGCTGCCGCGCGTGCGGCGCGACGAGGCGTACGAGGCCCTGCGGGCCCGCAGCGACGCGCACCTGGCGGCGACGGGTTCCCGGCCGAGGATCTTCCTCGCCGCGCTGGGCCCGGCGGCCGCGCACACCGCGCGCGCCACCTTCGCCTCGAACCTGTTCCAGGCGGGCGGGATCGAGTCCGTGCACGACCCGGTGTCGGTGGACCCGGCGACGGCCGCCGCGGCGTACGCCGCGAGCGGCGCCGACGGCATGGCCGTGCTCTGCTCCAGCGACGCGCTGTACGAGGAGCAGGCCGCGGCGGTGGCCGAGGCCCTGCGTGCGGCGGGCGCCACGACCGTCTTCCTCGCCGGGCGGCCGGGCACCGCAGAGGCTTCCGTGGACGAGTACGTCTTCGCCGGCTGTGACGCCGTCGCCGTGCTGTCCTCCGTACTCGACCGGATGGGAGTGCCCGCATGAGCATCCCCGATTTCTCCGAGCTGGCGCTCGGTCCCGCCGCCGCCTCCGGGGTCACCGAGGAGCAGTGGCGCTCCTCGGTGAAGGAGTCCACCGGCACCGCGGCCGCCGACCTGCTGTGGGAGACGCCCGAGGGCATCGGCGTCAAGCCGCTCTACACCGGACGGGACGTGGAGGGCCTGGACTTCCTGCGGACGTACCCGGGCGTGGCGCCGTACCTGCGCGGCCCGTACCCGACGATGTACGTCAACCAGCCCTGGACGATCCGGCAGTACGCCGGCTTCTCCACGGCCGAGGAGTCGAACGCCTTCTACCGGCGCAACCTGGCGTCCGGCCAGAAGGGCCTGTCGGTGGCCTTCGACCTGCCCACGCACCGCGGCTACGACAGCGACCACCCGCGCGTGACCGGCGACGTCGGCATGGCGGGCGTGGCGATCGACTCGATCTACGACATGCGGCAGCTGTTCGACGGGATCCCGCTGGACAGGATGTCGGTGTCGATGACGATGAACGGCGCGGTGCTGCCCGTCCTCGCGCTGTACATCGTGGCGGCGGAGGAGCAGGGCGTCTCCCCCGACAAGCTCGCCGGGACCATCCAGAACGACATCCTCAAGGAGTTCATGGTCCGCAACACCTACATCTACCCGCCCAAGCCCTCGATGCGGATCATCTCCGACATCTTCGCGTTCACCTCGCAGAAGATGCCGCGGTACAACTCGATCTCCATCTCCGGCTACCACATCCAGGAGGCCGGTGCCACGGCCGACCTGGAGCTGGCGTACACCCTCGCGGACGGTGTGGAGTACCTGCGGGCGGGACAGGCGGTGGGGCTGGACGTGGACGCGTTCGCACCGCGCCTGTCGTTCTTCTGGGCGATCGGCATGAACTTCTTCATGGAGGTCGCGAAGCTGCGCGCGGCGCGCCTGCTGTGGGCGAAGCTGGTCAAGCAGTTCGACCCGAAGAACGCCAAGTCGCTGTCGCTGCGCACGCATTCGCAGACGTCGGGCTGGTCGCTGACGGCGCAGGACGTCTTCAACAATGTGACGCGCACATGCATCGAGGCGATGGCGGCGACCCAGGGCCACACCCAGTCGCTGCACACCAACGCCCTCGACGAGGCCCTCGCGCTGCCCACGGACTTCTCGGCGCGGATCGCCCGCAACACCCAGCTGCTGCTCCAGCAGGAGTCGGGGACCTGCCGGTCGATCGACCCCTGGGGCGGCAGCGCGTACGTCGAGAAGCTGACGTACGACCTGGCGCGGCGGGCCTGGCAGCACATCGAGGAGGTCGAGGCGGCCGGCGGCATGGCGCAGGCCATCGACGCGGGCATCCCGAAGCTGCGCGTGGAGGAGGCCGCGGCGCGTACGCAGGCGCGGATCGACTCGGGCCGCCAGCCGGTGATCGGCGTCAACAAGTACCGCGTGGACAGCGACGAGGCCATCGAGGTCCTGAAGGTCGACAACTCCTCGGTGCGCGCCCAGCAGATCGCCAAGCTGCGGCGGCTGCGCGAGGAGCGCGACGAGGCGGTCACCCAGGACACGCTGCGGGCGCTGACGAACGCGGCGGAGCGCGGCGACGGCAACCTGCTGGCCCTCGCGGTGGACGCGGCGCGCGCCAAGGCGACCGTGGGCGAGATCTCGGACGCGCTGGAGAAGGTGTACGGGCGGCACGCGAGCCAGATCCGTACGATCGCGGGCGTGTACCGAAACGAAGCGGGCGAGTCCCCGTCGGTGGAGCGCACCCGTGCGCTGGTGGACCGGTTCGAGGAGGCGGAGGGGCGGCGTCCGCGCATCCTGGTCGCGAAGATGGGCCAGGACGGGCACGACCGCGGCCAGAAGGTGATCGCGACCGCCTTCGCCGACCTGGGCTTCGACGTGGACGTCGGTCCGCTGTTCCAGACCCCGGCGGAGGTGGCCCGTCAGGCCGTCGAGGCGGACGTCCACGTGGTGGGCGTGTCGTCGCTGGCGGCCGGTCACCTGACCCTCGTACCGGCGCTGCGCGAGCAGCTGGCGGAGGAGGGCCGCGAGGACATCATGATCGTCGTGGGTGGGGTGATCCCGCCGGCGGATGTCCCGACGCTGCTGGAGATGGGCGCCACCGCGGTGTTCCCGCCCGGAACGGTCATCCCGGACGCGGCCCACGACCTGGTGACGCGGCTGGCCGCGGACCTGGGCCACGAGCTGTAGGCGGGCGCCGGTGCCGAAGATCGACATCGAGGCGTACGCGAAGGGGGTGCTCGACGGGAAGCGCGCGTTCATCGCGCGTGCGATCACCCTCGTCGAGTCCACCCTGCCCGCGCACCGGGCGCTCGCGCAGGGCCTGTTGACCGAGCTGCTGCCGCACTCGGGCCGGGCGCGCCGGATCGGCATCAGCGGTGTGCCCGGGGTGGGCAAGTCCACCTTCATCGACGCCTTCGGCACGATGCTGACGGGGCTCGGGCACCGGGTGGCGGTGCTCGCGGTGGACCCGTCGTCGACGCGCACGGGTGGCTCCATCCTGGGTGACAAGACCCGGATGGAGCGCCTGTCGGTGGACCCGGCGGCGTTCGTTCGGCCGTCGCCGTCGGCGGGGACGCTGGGCGGGGTCGCCAAGGCCACCCGCGAGTCGATGATCGTGATGGAGGCCGCGGGCTACGACGTGGTCCTCGTCGAGACGGTCGGCGTGGGCCAGTCGGAGACCACGGTGGCGGGGATGGTCGACTCCTTCCTCCTGCTGTCCCTGGCCCGTACGGGCGACCAGCTGCAGGGCATCAAGAAGGGTGTCCTGGAGCTGGCCGACATCCTGGCGGTGAACAAGGCGGACGGCCCGCACGAGCGGGACGCGAAGGCCGCCGCGCGGGAACTGTCGGGCGCGCTGCGGCTGATGCACCCGGTGGACGCGGCCTGGACGCCGCCGGTCCTGACGTGCAGCGCCCGGGAGTCGACGGGCCTGGACGAGGTGTGGAACCGCCTGGAGCAGCACCGGACCCTGCTGGACGCGGGCGGCCGACTGGCGGCGAAGCGGGCGGCGCAGCAGGTGGAGTGGACCTGGTCGATGGTCCGCGACGAGCTGCTCGAACGGCTCCGTGCGAACCCGGCCGTACGGGAGCTCGCGCCGGACCTGGAGGCCGCGGTCCGGGCGGGCTCGCTCACTCCGACCTCGGCGGCGGACCGCATCCTGTCGGCGTTCGGCGGCTGACACCGGCGGACCGGGCGGCCTCCCGGCGGGCCGCCCGGTCACTCGCAGAACACCTCCGTGGACGACGGCAGCCGCTCGCCGCCCCGGACCCGGCCACGGCCCGCGAGGACGTGGATCTCCTTCAGGTAGGGGAGTGCGGCCATCGGCCCGATGTCGATGCCGAGGTCGCCCTCCGCCGTGAACTTCCCCAGGAAGCGGCATTCGCCGAGCCCGGGGAACGCCAGGGGCAGCCGCCGGATCACCATCCGAAGGACCCTCTCCCCGCAACCGCCGTCGAGGGTGAGACCCGTCACCCCCGGGAGCGTCATGCCCGCCGGCATGGCCCCGATCGAGGCGGCGGACACCCTGAGGCTGTCGAGGCGGTGCAGGGCCCGGATCTCCTGCCAGTCGGCGGCCGAGGCGGGGCTGGACTCGGCGTTCAGCACGAGGCTCGCGAGCGCGGGGAGCGAACCGAGCCCGTCGAGTCCGTGCGCGGGGCTCGTCTCGCCGCGCACCAGCAGCCCCTGGAGCGGGGCGCTCGTGGGCAGCGACCGCGTGGACCAGCTCAGGCCGGCGGGCCCGTTGACGGTCAGCACTTCCAGCTGCCCCAGCTGTGCGACGGCGTGCAGGTCGAGGTCCGGCCGGTTCGTCGTGATGACCAGGCGGCGGATCGGCAGACCGCCGATCGCTGACAGGTCCGTCAGGTCCGGGCAGCCGTCGATCTCGAGCGTGTGCAGGGCGGACTGTCCGCGCAGGCATTCCAGACCCGCCAGTGTGACGCCGGCGAACGTGATCGCCCGGAGGCTGTGCCGGCCGAGGTACGCCGCCAGGGCCTCCGGCGACACGCCGCCCCTGGCGATCAGGCCCTCCGGCCGGACGGCGAGGCGTTCCAGCTGGCCCAACTGCTCCTCGGACCGGACGGTGTACTGCAGGCCCGCGGGATCCAGGTGCGCGACGACCTCGTCGGCGTAGTCGGCGCTGTCGAAGCGCGGCCAGGCCAGGAGGAGCTCGGAGCGGACCGGTGGCCAGGGGTGTGCGGCGAACTGCGCGAGACAGGACACTGCGGAGTCCGATCCGACCCGGGAGGCGGCGATCACCACGTGGTAGGCGTCCATGTCGTCCAGCTTCTCCGGCCCGGGGAGCAGGCCCAGGACGAGCGGGCCGACCTTCGCCAGGGCTCGGGCCTCCTCGGCGTTCGCCGGAGGGATGAGGGTGGCGGTGCGTGCTTCCACGGCCGCCCGTACGTCGGGGTCGAGGGTCGTGGCGTGTTCGAGGCAGGCCGCGGCGAGCAGGTAGATACGGGCGCGGATGCGCTTGTCGGAGGAGTTCTCGCCGCGGGCGAGGAGGGCGCGGATGAGGGTGACGCGTTCGGCGGGGCGGGCGAGGGCGACGGCCATCCGGATGACGTCCTCCCACTGATCGTCGTCCGCGTGGCCGACGAGGAGGCCGAAGTCGCCCTCCTCGACCGCCGCCCGAGCGCCGAGGAAGTCCTGGAAGGTGCGGTGGACGAACTCCACCGTGGCGGGACCCGGTTCGCGCAGGAGTCCGCTGCGCTGGAGGAAGTGCTCGAAGACGACGGGCGCGTCGCCCAGGGCGGCGACTTCCGGGACCATGGGCAGGGCCCGGCCGAGGATGTCTTCGGCCCGGGAACGGTCCATCTCCGTACGGCCGTTCTTGATCAGCCAGTAGGCGAGGCGCTGCAACAGGTCGAGCTGCGGCTCCTCCCGCAGGTCCGGGACCGGCATGTCGCGTTCGCGGTCGCGGCGGCTCAGCAGCATCGAGAGGGCGGCCTCGTAGAGGTCCTTGCGGCCGTGCGGTAGGTAGCCGTGCCGGTCGCGGTGGAGGGCGCAGATCAGTCCGCACATCAGGGGGTTGGTGGCCAGGCGGCCGAGGTCGGCCTTGGCCCGTACGGCGGTGAGGAGCTGGGCCTCGTACTCCTGGAGGTCGGTGTCCGCGTCGCCGCCGTCGCGGGCCGCGGTGTGCCACCGCCTGATGAACGTGGCGACCTCCGCCCGGCCCATCGCGGACAGGGTCAGCTCGGTGAAGTCCTCTTCGGCGAGCCAGTCCGCGCCGACCGCGGAGGGGCGGGAGGTGACGAGCCATCGGTTGTCCACGCCGTAGGTGTCCATGAGGTCCCGCAGCCACGTGCGGGTGCGCCCCCGTTCCGCGTCGGGGATCTCGTCCATGCCGTCGACGAGGACGAGGCCGCGCCCCGCCGCGAGGACGCGGTGGGCCCAGCCGTCGGGCTGGGCGTCCCCGAGCGGGCAGCCGGCTGCGGTCAGGAAGTCCCCGGGTGTCGGCAGCCGTTGTCCGTGCCGGGTGAGCGTGCGCAGCGGCAGGACGAAGGGGACGCGGTCGTCGAGGTATTCCATCTGCGGGGTGAGGTCCTGGCGGGCGGCGGTGACGGCCAGCCACTGGACGAGCGTGGTCTTGCCGGAGCCGGCTTCGCCCCGCAGGAGGACGCGCGGGCTGCCTGCCAGTGCCCGGTCGGCCGGCTGCGCGTACTGCGGGGCTCCGGTGAGCCACTGCGTGAGCGCGTTCCCGACGGCCGGGGCCCGGCTCGGATCGGGGGCCGGGATGTGGGCTGCGGGGGGCCCTTCGGTCTTCCGTTCGCGTGTTTTCCGCCGTAACGGCCGGCCCGGTGGCAGCGAGGTGGCCTCCAGGCTCAGGTACGCGGCGTCCAGCGGCCACCGCGCGGGCGAGTTGCCCAGGTCGATCCCGTAGATCGTCAGTTTGGCGTGCTTCTTGGCCACGTACGGCAGGTACAGCTGCTCGAACGCGGTGTCCTCCGCGCCGGGCAGCGGGTCGCGGCGGATCAGCTCGTCGACCTTGGCGGTCAGCTCGGCGAGGCCGCGGGTCTGCTGGACCAGGGCGTGCGCGACGAACGTGGAGCGCTGCGTGAAGAACTGCAGGACGTGCACACAGGCGGCCTCGAGCAGCCGTTCGTAGAAGTGCGTGGCGTCGGCGGTCAGGTGCTTCTCCGGCCGGCCGGCGGCCTTGCGCAGCTCCCGGGCGAAGTCGGCGGAGCCGAGCCGGACGGCGTCCACATCGGTCATGGTGAGGTCGCCGAGGGCGTGCAGGGTGCTCGCGAGGGCGTCGACGACCGCCGGTTCCTCGTCCGCGGCGACCGGGCGCTCACCGGTACGGAGCGCCTGTTTCACGAGCTTGGCGGCAAGGTTGTGGAGGTCGGAGTCCGTCAGCGAGCGCTTCTCGCCCTTGAAGGACACATAGCCCGAGATCCGGACCGGCCTGTCGACCAGGGCCGCGCCGACGCCCTCGGCGACGAACAACTTCTTGATCAGGGGCCCGATGACCGCCGAGGCCAGTCGGGTACCGATGATGCCGGGCTCCATGCAACCCCCTGCAGCGTCACGACCGTTGCTGCGGATCCTAGTGCGCGGGGCCCGGCCACCGTGGCGGCGGCTACGCCTCGACGAGTACCGGGCTCTGCGGGGTCAGGGACTCGCGGAGGATGCGGGCCTGTTCCGCGGTGTCCCCGGTGGCGAGGAGGGCGGCGAGGACGGCGATGCGGGCCTGGCCGGCGCGGAGGGTGCCCGCGGGGACGGCGCCGGCGGCGACGAGGTCCACCGCGCCGCCGTGCGTATAGATCTCGGTGACCGGCCCGGCCATGACCCGGGTGGTCAGGGCGACCAGCACCCCGCGCTCGACGGCGGCCCGGACCGCTTCGACGATCTCCGGGGTGGCGTTGCCCGCGCCGGTCCCGACGAGGACGATGCCTCGGGCGCCGGCCTCGACGGAGGCGTTCAGCAGCACCGGGTCGGCGTCGGCGTGGTGCATCACCACGTCCACGCGCGGCGGGAGTTCGGGCATCGCGGGCAGCCGGAGCGCGGCCGGGCGCTGCGGGTTGCGCAGGACCGTGACCTTGCCGAAGCCGATCTTCCCGAGCAGTTCCCTGGAGGGGTCGGCGAACGCGTCCAGGTCCACGGCCTGCGTCTTCACGGTGCCGCGGGCGGCGTGCACGCGTCCGGCGAAGGCGACCAGGACGCCGAGCCCGCGGGTGGTGGCCGCGGTGAGCAGTGCGTCGTACAGGTTGCCCGGTCCGTCGCCGTCGGCGGTGCCCATGGGCCGCTGCGAGCCGGTGAAGACCACGGGGCGCGGGTCGTGGTGGTGGAGGTCGACGAGGAACGCCGACTCCTCCAGGGTGTCGGTGCCGTGGGTGACGACGATGCCGTCGACGCCGGGGTCGGCGAGCACCTCGTGCACGGTGCGCAGGAGGGTGAGCTGGTGGGCCGTGGTGAGGCGGGGGCTGTTCACGCTGAACAGGTCGACGACCTCGACGGTCATGCCCTCGGGCAGGGGGGCCGTGGCGATGACCTCGTTGCCGTCGGCGTCCGCCGCGAATCCGGAGCCCTGCCAGCGGCTGGCTATCGTGCCGCCGGTGCTGATGACGACGATCCGTCCCATGCTGCGTGGCCACCCTTCACTCGCACATATGTACTCAAAGCAGCAATGATAGAGCGATCCGGGCGCAATATGCTTGCGACTTCCGCCGGTGCTGACGAGAGGGAGTGGGTGATAATTGCGCCATGGACGCCATTGACCGCGATATCTTGCGCGAGCTCCAGGCCGACGGGCGGCTGAGCAACCAGGAGCTGGCCCAGCGGGTGGGGCTGACCCCGTCGCCCTGCATGCGCCGGGTGCGTCAGCTGGAGCAGGACGGGGTGATCCAGGGCTATCGCGCCGTGATCGACCCCGAGGCCGTGGAGCGCGGCTTCGAGGTGCTCGTCTCGGTGGAGGTGCGCCGCGACCGCGAGGCGGTCGAGGCCTTCGAGGCGGCCCTCCAGAACATCCCGGACGTCATCGAGGCCTACCGGCTCTTCGGGAGCCCCGGCTGTCTGCTGCGGATCGCCGTCGCCGACCTGCGCGCGTACGAGCGGCTGTGGATCGAGAAGCTGACCGCCCTCACCGGCATCACCGAGGTCAACTCGCAGATCATCATGAAGCGCATCAAGGAGCCGACCGGACTGCCCGTCACCTGACCGGCCGGGCCGCCGGAGCGCCGAACGCCCGCACCCGGCGGTCGCCGGGTACGGGCGTTCGAGTCGTGCGGCGGGGGTCAGCGCAGGGCGCCGGCCTCATGCTCGCGGTGCTGCTGGGCGGGCACGGCGGGAGCGGTGCGGCTCAGCTTCTCGCCCTCGACGTCCATGTTGGGCAGCATCCGGTCGAGCCAGCGGGGCAGCCACCAGGCCGACCGGCCGAGCAGGGCGAACAGGGCGGGGACGAGGGCCATGCGGACCACGAAGGCGTCGAAGAGGACGGCGATGGCGAGGCTGAAGCCGACCATCTTGACGAAGACGTTGTCCTCCATGATGAAGCCGGAGAAGACGCTGACCATGATGATCGCGGCGGCGCCGACCACCCGGCCGCCGTAGCGGAATCCGGTGACCACCGCGTCCTTGGGCTGCGCCCCGTGGACGTGGGCCTCCCGCATCCGGGTCACGAGGAAGACCTCGTAGTCCATCGCGAGGCCGAACACCACACCGATCATGAAGATCGGCAGCGTGCTCATGATCGGGCCGGGCTGCTCGACGCCGAAGAAGTCCCCGAGCCAGCCCCACTGGAAGACGGCCACGACCGCGCCGAGGGCCGCGCTCACGGAGAGCAGGAAGCCGAGGGCCGCCTTGAGCGGGACGAGCAGCGAGCGGAAGACGAGGACGAGCAGGAGGAAGGCGAGTCCGACGACCAGGCCCAGGTAGGGCAGCATCGCGTCGTCGAGGGTCCGGGAGAAGTCGATGAACAGGGCGGTCTGGCCGGTCACCAGGATCTCGGCGCCGCCGTTGCCCGCCCCCAGGGTGCCCGCGGCGCCCCGGATGTGGCCGACGAGCTCCTCGGTCTCGGTCTCGGTGGGTCCGGTCTTGGGGATGACGGTGAGGACCGCGGTGTCGCCCTTGTCGTTGGGCGTGGCGGGGGTGACCGTGGCGACGCCTTCGATCTTGGCGAGCTCCTTGCCCACCCCGGCGGCGGCGGTCGCCGCGTCCTTGGCCTGGACGGTGACCATCAGCGGCCCGTTGAACCCGGCCCCGAAGGACTCGGACAGCATGTCGTAGGCCTTGCGCTGGGTGGTCTCCGGCGCCATGGTGCCCTCGCCGGGCAGGCCGAGCTGGAGGCTCGCTGCCGGCACCGCGACGGCGCCGAGGCCGACGACGCCGAAGAGGAGGACGACGAGCGGGCGGCGGACGACGAACCGCGCCCAGCGGGTGCCCAGGTTCGGCTTCGGGCCCTTGGCGGCGCGCTTGTCGGCCTTGCGCTGCTGGCGCTCGGTCAGGGGCTTGCCGCTGTACTGCTTGCGGTCCCGGCGGGGCATGACCTTGACCGGCGCGAAGCCGAGAAGGGCCGGGACGAAGGTGACCGCGATGAGGACCGCGACGGCTACGGTGCCGGCGGCGGCGAGGCCCATCTTGGTGAGCATCGGGATGTTCACCACGGTGAGGCCGGCGAGGGCGACGATGACGGTGAGGCCGGCGAAGACGACGGCGGAGCCGGCCGTGCCCACGGCCCGGCCCGCGGCGTCCTGGCGCTCACGGCCTTCGGCCATCTCGGAGCGGTAGCGGGAGACGATGAAGAGGGCGTAGTCGATGCCGACCGCGAGGCCGATCATCAGCGCGAGGGTGGACGTCGTGCTGGACAGGCCGAGGGTGCTGCCGAGCGCGGTGATGGCCGCGCCGCCGATGGCCACGCCGAGGATGGCCGTGAGCAGCGGCATGCCCGCGGCGATCATCGAGCCGAAGGTGAGGACCAGGACGATCGCGGAGACGAGGATGCCGATGCCTTCGGCGCCGCCGCCCGGTGCCCCGTCGACCTTGACGGCGTCGCCGCCGGCCTCGACCACGAGACCGGTGGCGCGGGCGTCGGCGAGCGCCTTGTCGAGGCCGTCGTGGGCCTCGTCGCCCAGCTTGAGCGCGGTCAGCTTGTAGGTGGCGACGGCGTAGGCCGTGGTGCCGTCCTGGCTGAGGGCGTTGGTCGTGAAGGGGTCGGAGGCGGAGACCACGTCCGGCGCCTTGGCGAGGGCCCCGACGAGGGTCTCGACCTTGGCCTTCTGGGCGGGGTCGGAGAGCTTCTCGCCGCCCGGCGTACGGACCACCACGCGGGCGGTGGCCCCGTCCACGCTCATGGCCGGGAACTTTTCCTTCAGCAGGTCGAAGGCCTTCTGGGACTCCGTACCCGGCATCGAGAACGTATCGGCGGGCGGAGCCGGCGCGGTGGAGGCGGCGAAACCGACCCCGACCAGAACGGCGACCCACAACAGTGCGACCAGACCGCGTCGCCGGAAGGCGAATCGTCCCACTTTATAAAGGAAGGTGGCCATAACGAAAAGAACTCCTGTTTGAATCGGTGGTACGAGCGGGGTGATTCCGGTCGGGTCGGGGCGGCCGGCACAGCCGGCCGCGGGCCTGGCCCCGGACCCGGGTCGGGCCGGTGAAGGCGAAGTCCGTGAAGGCGGGATCGAACGCGTTGCCGGGACCGATCGGCGCCAGCTCCGTGACGCCATCATGGCACACGCATGGCGCCACTGTCGCGCCACATCTGAGCCACTTGGCGGAAGCGGCCGAAAGAAGTCGGTTGTTCGACTGCCGCACGGGGTGCTCGGCGCCGCTGCGCCGGCACCGCCGACCTGGGCGGTCGAGGCCGCTGACGGACCGTATTCCGCTTACCGCCGGTGCTGCGCAGGGGAATTGATATCGGCCGCTCCCCATAGCGGGACGATGCCCTGCGGGGTGATGCCGCGTGAGGCCACACGGCATCACAGTGGCGCCATCATGGCCGACGGCTGACCGGACCCCAGCGGCCGTCCCGCTCACGGCCGTACCTCCGCCCGGCCCGGATCCGCCCTGCCCGGCCCCGGGTCCGCCTCCGGCCTCGGATCCGGATCCGGGTCCGGCACGATCACCGTGCCCACGCCCTCGTCCGTGAACATCTCCAGCAGGACCGCGTGGGGGACCCGTCCGTCGATCACGCGCGCGGTGCCGACGCCGCCCCGCACGGCGTGCAGGCAGCCGGTCATCTTGGGAACCATCCCGTCGGCGAGCTCCGGCAGCAGCTTCTCCAGCTCGCGGGCAGTGAGCCGGGCGATGACTTCCCCGCCGGCCGGCCATCCCGCGTACAGACCCTCGACGTCGGTGAGCATCACGAGCGCCTGCGCGCGCAGCGCGGTGGCCAACGCGGCGGCCGCCGTATCGGCGTTGACGTTGTAGACGTGGCCGTCCTCGGCGCTGCGGGCGACGGAGGAGACGACCGGAATGCGGCCGTCCGCGAGCAGTGCCTCAATGGCTCCGGTGTCCACCCGGGTGATGTCGCCGACCCGGCCGATGTCGACCGGTTCGCCGTCGACCCACGGGACGTGCCGGACCGCGGTGAGGGTGTCCGCGTCCTCGCCGGTCATTCCGACGGCCAGCGGACCGTTCGCGTTGATCAGTCCGACGAGCTCACGCTGGACCTGCCCGGCGAGCACCATCCGGACCACGTCCATCGCGGGAGCGGAGGTGACCCGCAGGCCCGCCTTGAACTCGCTCGCCAGGCCGCGCCGTTCGAGCTCCGCTCCGATCTGCGGGCCGCCGCCGTGGACGACCACGGGCCGCAGCCCGGCGTAGCGCAGGAAGACGACGTCGCGGGCGAAGGCGGCGGTCAGCTGCTCGTCGACCATGGCGTGCCCGCCCAGCTTGATGACGACGGTGCGGTTCTGGTGGCGGGTCAGCCAGGGCAGCGCCTCGCAGACGGACCGCGCCTTCTCCAGGGCGGACCACCGGCTGGGCATCGTGAGAACCTCGTGCGCAGGGGGAAGAGAACGGCCGGCCGCGCTGGCGACGCTCATCGGCACAACTCCTTATGTGGAGGACTCGGCTCCCGGGGACGTGAAGGACCACGGCACGGGGCCGTGGTCGCCCGTCCAGCATTGCGCGTGAGAAGCCGCAAAAGGAAGCCCATTTCCCGGAACTCAGGCAGGACGCCCAGAAATTGGGGCAGGGTGTCCGGAGCCGTCCCGTCAACAGGACGGCGGGCGAAGCGCATCGACGGGACCGGTGGACTGCCTCATCGGCACACCGGTCTCCACGGGGCGCCCGAAAGGTGCCATGATCGGGCACGGCGGTCTCGCCAACTCCATCCCCATTAATGGATGACGGCCCGTTTCCCGTGCGGGAATCGGACCGTGAACGGCTTGAATTGGAGTGGATGCATGAGCAGCAACCCGTTCGACGACGCCGACGGCCGGTTCTACGTCTTGGTGAACGACGAGGACCAGCACTCGCTGTGGCCGTCGTTCGCCGAGATCCCCGCCGGCTGGCGCGTCGTATTCGGCGAGGAAAGCCGTCAGCTGTGCCTGGAGCACGTCGAGGCGAACTGGACCGACCTGCGGCCGAAGAGCCTGCGCGACGCGATGTCCGCGGACCGGGTTTCCGCCGACGCCGCATGAAGTGAATCCGGTGTTCCGCGCCTTTCGCGGAAGGGCCGGTGAAGTCCGAAGGGTGGGCCCCGGTGCTGGACGAACAGCACCGGGGCCCACCCTTCGGTCGTGCGGGGGGAATCCGGTCAGGCCCGGACCGCCGCGCCCGCGCCCGCGGCCTCGACGGCACGTTCCCCGGCCAGCTCCTGCTCCGCCCTGCGCAGGACGATGGAGTCGGCGATCTCCCCGCTGCGCACGGCGATGTTCGACAGCAGGGACGACGACAGGCCGTGGGTGTGCTCGGTGCCGCCCTGGAGGTAGATCCCGCAGGACAGCCCCGATGCCGTGACCAGGCGGTAGTCGCGCTCCACCCGGTGCCGGCCGGCCTCGTCCCGCAGGAAGTGCCGGTCGAAGTCGCCGAGCAGGCCGGCCGGGTCCATGCCCTCGTAGCCGGTCGCGAAGACGAGCGCGTCGACGTCCAGCTCCTGCGGCTCGCTGTCGAGCAGCGACGTGAGGGTGAGCCGCGTCCGGCTGCCGGTCCGGGCGACCCCGGCCACCCGGGTGAGGTTGAGGAAGTGGAGCCGCTTGTGGCCGCGCACCTCCTCCTCGTACGAGCGCTGGTGCAGGTCGCGGATCACCTCGTCGTCCACCACGGAGTAGTTGGTGTTGCGGTGGTAGTGCCAGAAGGCCTCCCGCGCCTGGTCGGTGCCGAAGTAGTACTCGTCGACCGCGGCCGGGTCGAACACCTGGTTGGCGAAGGGCGTGTCGTCCGCGACGGAGTAGCCGTAGGACGGGATGACCGCGCTGACGCGCGCGTGCGGGAGCATGTCGTACAGGAACCGGGTGATCTCGGCCGCGCTCTGGCCGGCGCCGACCACCGCCACGCTCTTGAGCTCGTTCGGGTCCAGGCCGCGGAACCTCTCCAGGAACTCGGAGCTGTGCCAGACCCGTTCGTCGGCCGTCACCCCGGCCGGCAGGCGCGGCACCAGGCCGGTCGATATGGCCACGTTGCGCGCCCTGACCAGCCTGACGCCGCCACCCGCGCCCCGCACTTCCAGCTGGAGGTGGTCGGGGGATCCGGCCGCGGCGTCCCCGGCGGGGCGGATCGCGGTGACCTCGGATCCGTAGGACACGCGGTCGGCGAGGCCCGCCGCCGCCCATTCCAGGTACTGGTGGAATTCCTGCCGGGTCGGAAAGAAGTCCTGGTTGTTGACGAACTGCACCAGCCGTCCGGCCTCGTGCAGATACGAAACGAAACTGAACCTGGACACCGGATTGCGGAAGGTGGCCAGGTCCTTCAGGAACGAGATCTGCATGGTCGTCGACGGCAGCAGCATATTGCGGTGCCAACCGAACGATGCCTGACGCTCGAAGAACGCGGCCTTGACCGGACGGTCCGGAACATTGGCCCGGTGCTCTTCCAGAGCGATTGCGAGCGACAGGTTGGACGGGCCGAAGCCAATGCCCACCACGTCGTGAATCTCGTGTTCATGCGTACTCGTTGTACCCATAGACAATTCTCCCGCTAGCGTCTTGGAATCTCGACCGGTGATCCGGGAGACCTTTATTCAGTATTGCGCCGGAGAACGTCCCGGCGCCAACCTGAAGTCACCAACAAAGCAATCCGAGCGACCTTTGCGCGAACCGAATACCGAAGACCCGTGTCCCGGTGACAGGACGGCGGTACGGTCGGTCCGGATATCCATGTGTTCGCGCACGGCGCCGACTGAGAGGGTGAATACCGGATGTTCGTCCCGAGTAACTACCGTGAACCGGACCGTTCATGGATGACAGATCTGATGCGCGACAATCCATTGGCGCTGGCGGTGATCAACGGGACCGCCGAGGACGGCCCGTTCGCCACCCATCTGCCGGTCATCGCCGATCCGCGGGCGAACGAGGAATGGGCGCCGGACCTTTCGGGTGCCAGGCTGCTCGGGCACATGAACAAGGCCAATCCCCACTGGGCGGCCATGAAGACCGGCGGCGTCGTCCTGCTGACCTTCACCGGCCCGCATTCCTATGTCTCCCCGACGGTGTACGAGAAATCACCGGCGGCTCCGACGTGGGATTTCACCTCGGTGCACGTGCGGGGCGTGGTGGAGAAGATCGAATCGAGCGAGGAGACGATGGACGTGGTGCAGTCCACCGTGCGCGCCTTCGAGGAGGCGAAGTTCGGATCGGGCTGGGACATGACCGACTCGATCGGCTACTTCCACCAGCTCCTGCCGGCCGTGGGCGCCTTCCGGATCACGGTGACCGGCGCCGAGGGCATGTTCAAGCTCAGCCAGGAACAGCCCGCCGAGGTGCGCGGCCGGGTGCTGGACTCCTTCACCCACAGCGGGTGCACGCGGCAGCGCGACACGGCCGACCTCATGCGGCAGCTGCCCTGATCGGCCGGACGGGGCCCGGGGGCTCGGCTCCCCGGACCCCTCAGGGCCCGCACTCCCCCGCGGAGTGCGGGCCCGACGGGCCGCCGTCGTGCGCACGCCGTTCAGGCATCGGGGGCCGGTCCTTCGCACTGCCCCGGCCCCGCGGGCGGCCTCGGCCCTTCGATCTCCAAGGGGCCCCGGTTCTCCAGCTGCGCTCGGGGCCCGGCTGCCGCCATGAGCTCCGCCGCCCCGTCCCCGGCATCCTCCAGCCTGCCGAGCTCCGCGAGGGCCTGCTTCGCCGCGCTGTCCAGGGTGACGAGCACCCACCGCTCGAAGTCGACGCCCGCCTGCTCGGCCGCCTTGTGCCACCACTCCAGACGGCTGCCCGGCACTTCCAGCCTCCGCGTCGGTTCCGCGGGGACCGGAACCCGGTCCTGGCTCTCGCGCGCGGCACGGATGGCGCTGCGCAGCTGTTTGGTGGTCCACCGGCGCTGCTCGGCACGATCGAGCCACGTCTCCTGCTCGTCGTGCGGCAGGGACGCCAGCTCCGCGTGGTGCTGGAAGCTGAGGGAGCCCCGCCGGCGGGTGAAGTCGAACCGGCGGGAGACCCAGGCGTAGTTGCGCAGGGTCTGGTACTGGAGCCCCGCCGCGCGGATCCCGCGCTGGTAGCGGTCGGTGTAGTGGTCCTTCCCGTACACCAGCCAGTCACCCAGCCACCACGAGGAGGAATCCACGATTCCGGACAGTTGGCGGCCGGCCTTCTCCCAGTCGTCGAAGGACATCCCCGCGGGCATCTGCAGACCCACTTTGGTGGTCAGCACCTGGCTCCGCCGCGGATCCTCGCCCATGCCCCGGCGCGGCCTCGGTGCCGTCTCGGGGCCCGTACGGATCCGACCCGTTCTCGATCCCTCGATGTCGCCGACCTGAATCGCCATCGTGCCTCCACGTGAAGGGGTCTACAGAACAGGTGTGGAGGCTCGCAGCACGTGCTAAAGGCCCGCCAAAGCCACCCGCGCCGCAGCCGCGCCGTCCCGTCGACGGGACGGGAACGACCGGACCGTCGAACAACTGAACAGCCGTTGCCCGCCGGCGCCGCCTGTCGGTCGCCGTTCTGTTCTCCGCCTCCCGGGCGAGAGGTATGTTCATTCTCGGCCAGAGTTTCTCCGGAGCGGCTCGGCAGAATTCCCACAGCCGCCGGCTCGGCTTTCCCACGAGGCACCAGAGGTAAAGCGGAACGGCTACGGCCATTTTCTCCGCGCTCGCACTGCGCCTCCCTATTCATCGCATTCAGTCGATTCGGCATGAGCAGGAGGATCGGAAATGACGCACTCACGGGCCCACAGGTCGCCCGTCTCGTCGCGTGCGGCGAGGCTCAAGGGCAGCGGGCTGACCGAGGTGTTCATGCTGGCGCGGACCCGCGACGCCGTCGATCTGGCGGTCGGCACGCCCGGCCATCCCGAAACCTCCGCAGACATGATCGAGGAGGCGGCCCGCGCCATGCGGGCCGGCCACAACCAGTACGAGCACCCCAACGGGGACGCGGCGCTGCGGCAGCGGATCGCGGAGTTCCTCGGCACCCCCACCGACCCGGACACCGAGATCACCGTCACCGCGGGCGCGACGGAGGCCCTCTTCGTCGCGCTGCTGGCGACCGTCGATCCCGGCGACGAGGTCGTCCTCCTCGACCCCGGCTTCGACCACTTCACCGCGGCAGTCGAACTGACCGGGGCCGTACCCCGCTACGTACGGCTCCACGCCCCCGAGTGGCGCTTCGACCCCGCCGAGCTGGCCGCCGCCTTCTCCTCCCGGACCCGGGCCGTGGTCCTGAACACCCCCGGCAACCCGACCGGACGCGTCCTCACCCGCCAGGAGCTCGGCCTGATGGCCGAGTTGTGCGAGCGGTGGGACGTCACCGTGATATCCGACGAGGTCTACCGCGCCTTCGTCTTCGACGGCCGCCCGCACGTCTCCGTGGCCGACGTACCGGGGCTGGCCGAGCGCAGCATCGTCGTCGGATCCCTGTCCAAGAGCCACGCCGTCAGCGGATGGCGCCTGGGCTTCCTGCGGGCCGACCCCGTGCGCACGGGCGCCCTTCGCCAGGTGCACGAGCTCACCACGCTGGGCGCCGCGGTCCCCCTCCAGGTGGCCGCCGGACGCACCGCCCACGGCCTCGACCTGGCGCTCGCCGCGGCCGAGATGGCCGACCGGCGCGACCTCGCCCAGGACGTCTTCTCCCGCGCGGGCATGAAGTTCACCCCCGCGGAGGGCGGTTGCTTCCTCTTCGCCGACATCTCCCCGCTCACCGGCGGCCGGCAGGACAGCCTCGCCTTCGTCCGCGAACTCCTGGACCGGACCGGGGTGCTGGTCGTACCCGGAACGCCCTTCTTCGCCGACCCCGCCGACGGTGAGAGTTACGTGCGCATCGCGTTCAACCGGCAGACCGCGGTCCTGCGCGAGGCCGAGCGCCGCCTCTTGAACACCTGACCGCCGACCACAACGGGGAGGAAAGGCATGAAGCACCGCAGCGCCGGCCCGCTGGGCCCGCTTCCGGAGTTCCTCGGTCAGTACGTGGCCGGGGAGGGACAGGTTGCGGACGGCATCGACGTCGTCCCGTTCTTCACGCCCGCCGGCGACAAGATGTGGCTGGTGTGCGACTACGCACTGGCGCGCCGGGTCCTGACGGACAAGAGGTTCAGCCGCGCCGAAGCCGTCGCGCCGCAGGCACCGAAACTCAACGACGCCCAGCCCGTGCCGAATTCCATGATGAGCATGGACGGAGCGGACCACTCCAGGCTGCGGCGCGTCGTGACCAAGGCGTTCACCACCGGCCGCACCGCCGCCATGGCACCGGCCGTCGAGGAGCTCGCCGACCGCCACCTCGACGCCCTGGAGGCGTCGGGTCCCGGCACCGACCTGATCGAGGCGCTCGTCGCCCCGCTGCCGCTGGCCGTCCTGTGCTCGCTGCTCGGCGTACCCCCCGAGGACGCCTCCCGCTTCCGCGACTGGGTCGAGGTGCTGTTCGACATCTCCGCCAGCACCCCGCAGGAAAAGGCCCGCCGCCGCCTCGAACTCATCGACTACATGGCCGACCTGATCGACCGCAAGCGCCACCGGCCGCAGGACGACCTGCTCACCTCCATGATCGCGGCGCACGAGCGGGGCGACCTGTCCATGGGAGAGCTGCTCACCATGGGGCTCACCCTGCTGATGGCCGGCTACGAGACCGTCGTCGGGCAGCTCGGCCTGTCGGTGCACGCCCTGCTCCACGACCCCGCCGCGTACGCGGAGCTCTGCGGCCAGCCCGACCGGCTGGCCCCCACGGTCGAGGAACTGCTGCGGCTGACCCCCTCCACCCCGATCAGCTTCCCCCGGGTGGCGGTGGAACCCGTACCGCTCGGCAGCGTCACCGTCCAGGCCGGGGAGGGCGTCATCGTCTCCCTGCTGCACGGGAACCGGGACGGCGAGACGTTCCCGGAGCCCGGGCTGCTGGATCCGCAGGGGCGCGACGCCGCCCACCTGACCTTCGGCCACGGCGTCCACCGCTGTCTCGGCGCCCCGCTGGCCAGGCTGCAGTTGCAGATCGTGCTGCAGCGTCTGACGCGGCGGTTCCCGACCCTGCGGACGGCCGCGGTGCCCGACGCCGTGGTGTGGAAGGACGGCCTCGGCACGCGTGGACTGGCCCGGCTGCGCGTGGAGTGGTAGCCGCCGCGCGCGGTCCGGTCGTACAGGCGGGTCGCCTCCCGGGTGTTCCGGGCGGCCCCCTCGAAGTGCTGCTCCCCGGAACACCTTTGGACTTGGAGTGAGGATCCGCATGTCTGTCGAGACCACCCGCCGCGATGCCGAGTTCGTCGGGACCGCCGGGACCGGTGGGACCACCGGGGAGCCCGTTGCCGTCATCGGCCTGTCCTGCCGCTTCCCGGGAGCGGGCGGGCCCGCCGAGGGCTTCGACCCGGCGTTCTTCGGCATCGGGCCGGAGGCGGCCGCATCGGTGGACGCACGGCAGCGGCTCCTGCTGGAACTGTGCTGGGAGGCCCTGGAGGACGCCGGGGTCGTACCGGCCTCGCTGCGCGGGACCGCCGGTACGGGCGTCTTCCTCGGCACGGACGCCGGGGACGAGGGCGAGGGCGAGGACCTCGGTGGCGAGGTCGGGGCCGTGTTCGGCCTGGACGGTGCGCACCGGACCGTCCGCGCGGGCGCCGCTTCCGCGCCGGCCGCGGTGCACCTCGCGGCCGAGAGTCTGCGGTCCGGGGAGAGCACGATCGCCCTCGCCGGCACCGCGGACGGCACCGTCGTCGTCCTCAAGCCCCTGCCTCGGGCCGAGGCGGACGGCGACAGGATCCTCGCCGTGCTCGGCGCCACGGGCCCGGCGGCGGGGCCGGACGCGGCCCGGCCCGCGCCCGGAGCCGACGCCGTCCCGGCCGAGGCCGGGACCTCGGCCCAGGGCCCGGCCGCCATGGACACCATGGACCCCATGGTCGCCGAGGGCGAGGAGGCCGACGGAGCGGATGCCACGGGCGGGGGCCCCACCGAAGGTCGGGATGCCGGGCGGCGCGCGGCGGCCGGTGAAGCGGTCGATGGTGGCGACGGCGTCCGCCGGTCGGGGGAGGCCGCCGGCCGGGACGCCGGACAGCCGGGCGAAGCCGAGGACGGCCTCACGGCCGGAGCGGCGGGCACCATCTCGGACGAGCCGGGGGCCGGTGGCGACGGAGGCGACGCCAGGCACGAGGGCTTCACCGGAAGCGACGCAATCACCCCGGCCGAAGCCGCCGACAAGAGCCACGGCTTCGCCGGGGCAGGGGCCCGGGCCGGGGCTCGGCTGGCCGCGGCGGTGCGCTCCGCAGGGGCCGGGCGGGCCGGAGTGGTCCGGGCGGTCGACGGGGACGGGGTGGTGTGGGCCGTGGAGGTCGGCGGGACGCCCCGCGGAAGTGCACGGCACCGGCTCGCCGACCGGCCGGCCGCCTTCCGGGCCGGCGTACTGCCGTGGGTGCTGTCCGGGCACACCGCGCAGGCCGAGCGCGCCCGGGCGGGGCAGCTCCTCGCACAGCTCGCCGAGGGCTCCGGCGAACGCCCCGACGTCACCGGCATCGGCCACTCGCTGGCCGTCTCGCGCACCGCGTTCGCTCACCGCTCCGTCCTGCTGGCCGCCACCGAGGCGGAGTTCACGCAGGAGCTGGCCGCGCTCGCCGAGGGCCGCCGCGGTCCCGGACGCGTCGCCGGTACCGCCGTGCCGCGCGACCGGGCCGTGTTCGTCTTTCCCGGACACGGCGCGCAGTGGCCCGGCATGGCCGCCGACCTGCTCGACGCCTCGGACGTCTTCCTCGCCAGTGTCCGGGCCACCGCCGACGCGCTCGCCCCGTACGTCGACTGGTCCCTGGAGGACGTGCTGCGCGGGGCGTCCGGCGCACCCGCGCTCGACCGCATCGACGTCGTCCAGCCCGTGCTGTTCGCGACCTCCCTCGGCCTGGCGGCGCTCTGGCGCTCCTTCGGCATAGAGCCGGCCGCGGTCGTCGGCCACAGCATCGGCGAGATGGCCGCGGCCGTCGTCGCGGGCGGACTGACCCTGCGGGACGGCGCCCGCACCAGCGCGCTCTGCGGCAGGGCCCAGGCCCGGCTCGCGGGCCGCGGCTCCATGCTCTCGGTCCTGCTCCCCCTCGACGAGGTGCGGCCGAGGATCGCCCCGTACGGCGGACGGCTGTCGGTCGCGGGCGTCAACGGGCCGCGCTCGATCACCGTGGCCGGCGACCTGGAGGCCGTCGAGCGGCTCCAGGAGGAGCTCGCCGCCGAGGGCGTGCGGGTCAGGCGCGTCGCCATCGACTACGCGGCGCACTCCGCGCACATCGACGAGATCCACGAGGAACTGCTCACCGCGCTGGCCCCGATCCGCCCGCGCAAGGGCGCCATCCCCTTCTACTCGGCCCTGACGGGCGCGCTGCTGGACACCCGCTCGCTGGACGCCTCGTACTGGTTCCGCAGCCTGCGCGAGACCGTGCTGTTCGAAAGCTCGGTCCGGTGCGTGGCCGACCACGACCTCTTCGTCGAGATCGGCCCGCACCCGGTGCTGACGCTGCCCCTCGAGCAGACCCTGGACGCGGCCGGGTCCACCGCCGCCGTGGTCGGTTCGCTGCGGCGCGGCGCGGCGGGACCGCACCGCTTCCTGTCCTGCGCGGCCGAGGCGTACGCGCACGGCGCCCCGGTGGACTGGAGCCCCGTCTTCCCCGCGGGCGCACCGGTCGTCGCCCTGCCCACGTACCCCTTCCGGCTCGGGGCCGCCCCCGCCGGCGCCCCCGGCGCCGGCGGGGACGCCGAGCGCACGGCCCGGTTCCTGATGGACCTGGTGCGCTCGGAAGCGGCCCTGGTCCTGGGCCGCGGCTCGGGCGCGGACATCGACCCCGCCCGCACCTTCCAGGAGCTCGGGTTCGACTCCGCGACCGCGGTGGAACTGCGCAACCGGCTCGTCGCCGCCACCGGGCTGCGCCTGCCCACGACCCTGCTGTTCGACCGCCCCACCCCCGAGAAGCTGGCCGCCCGGCTCGCCGAGCTCTCCGGGACGGCGCCCGCGCCCCTGCCCCCCTCCCGGACCGTCCCGCGCCGCGAGCACGGCTCCGACGAGCCCATCGCGATCGTCTCCATGGCCTGCCGCTTCCCGGGCGGGGTGGAGTCCCCCGAGGACCTGTGGCGGCTGCTCGTGGAGGAGCGCGACGCCGTCTCCGAGTTCCCCGGCAACCGCGGCTGGGCGCTGGAGACCCTCTTCGACGGGGACCCCGACCGTGCGGGTACCTCGTACACCCGCCGGGGCGGGTTCCTGCACGACGTCGACCGGTTCGACGCCGAGTTCTTCGGGATCAGCCCACGCGAGGCCACGGCAATGGACCCGCAGCAGCGCATGGTGCTCGAGACCGCGTGGGAGGCCGTGGAGCGCGCCGGGATCGATCCGGCGGCGCTGCGCGGCAGCGGGACCGGCGTGTACGTCGGCGCCATGGCACAGGACTACGGTCCGCGGCTGCACGAGGCGGGCGAGGGCGTCGGCGGCTACCTGCTGACCGGCACGTACACGAGCGTGGTCTCCGGCCGGGCCTCCTACACCCTCGGCCTGGAGGGCCCTGCGGTCACCGTCGACACCGCGTGCTCTGCCTCGCTCGTGGCACTGCACACGGCCGCCCAGGCGCTACGGGCCGGCGAATGCGAACTGGCCCTGGCCGGCGGTGTGACGGTGATGGCGACCCCCGGCATGTTCGTGGAGTTCAGCCGGCAGCGCGGACTGTCGGTGGACGGCCGCTGCAAGTCGTTCGCGGAGGCGGCCGACGGTACGGGCTGGGGCGAGGGCGTCGGCATGCTGCTGCTGGAGCGGCTCTCCGACGCGCGGCGCAACGGACACGAGGTCCTCGCGGTCATCCGCGGCTCGGCCGTCAACCAGGACGGCGCCAGCAACGGGCTGAGCGCCCCCAGCGGCCCCTCCCAGGAACGGGTCATCCGTGAGGCGCTCGCCGCCTGCGGCCTGTCGGCCGCGGACGTCGACGCGGTGGAGGCGCACGGTACGGGCACCCGGCTCGGCGACCCCATCGAGGCCCAGGCGATCCTGGCCACCTACGGCCAGGACCGTGCACCCGGCCGTCCGCTGTTCCTGGGCTCGCTGAAGTCGAACATCGGGCACACGCAGGCCGCCGCAGGCGCGGGCGGTGTCATCAAGATGGTCATGGCGATCCGCAACGGCCTGCTGCCGCGCACCCTCCACGTGGACACCCCGACCTCGCACGTGGACTGGTCGAGCGGCGCCGTCACGCTGCTGACCGAGGCCACGCCGTGGCCGGAGGGCGACCGGCCGCGCCGGGCCGGCGTCTCCTCGTTCGGTGTCAGCGGCACCAACGCCCACCTCGTGCTGGAGCAGGCCGCGGAGCCGCAGGCCGAGGAAACAGAGCCCGCCGCAGAGGCGCCGGCCGCGGGCGCGCCCGTCCCCTTCCTCGTGTCCGCGAAGACCGACCAGGCGCTGCGGGCGCAGGCCGGCAGGCTGCTGGACCACCTGCGTGACAACCCCGGCGTCCGGCTCGAGGACATCGGCCACTCCCTCGCCGTCGGCCGAGCCCACTTCGACCGTCGTGCCGCCGTGGTCGCCGGTGATCGCGCGGAGCTCGAGCAGGGCCTGCTGGCCCTGCTCGACGGCGCCACCGCACGGGGCCTGGTCACCGGGCAGAGCCGGCCGGCGGCCCGCCCCGTGTTCGTCTTCCCGGGCCAGGGCGCGCAGTGGGTGGGCATGGCGGCCGGCCTGCTGGAATCCTCACCGGTGTTCGCCGACCGGATGGCCGAGTGCGCGGCGGCCCTGGAGCCGCATGTGGACTGGTCGCTCCTGGACGTCGTCCGGGGCGCGCAGGGGGTCCCCGGCTTCGAGCGCGTGGACGTCGTACAGCCCGTCCTGTGGTCCGTGATGGTGTCCCTGGCCGCGGTGTGGCGCTCGCTGGGTGTCGAACCGGCCGCCGTGATCGGCCACTCGCAGGGCGAGATCGCGGCAGCGTGCGTGGCCGGTGTACTGAGCGTCGAGGACGCGGCCCGCGTGGTGGCGCTGCGCAGCCGCGCGCTGACCGTGCTGTCGGGCCGGGGCGGCATGATGTCCGTGGCCCAGCCCGCAGCATGGGTTCGCGAGCGGATCGGCACATGGCGGGGCAGGATCTCCGTCGCCGCGGTCAACGGCCCGGCCCAGACCGTGGTCTCCGGGGATCCGGAGGCCCTGCGCGAGTTCCTCGCCCAGGCCAAGGAGCAGGGGGCGCGGGCCCGTCTCGTCGACGTGGACTACGCCTCCCACTCGGCCCACGTCGAAGAGCTCGAGGGCGAGCTGGCGCGGCTCCTCGACGGGATCGAGGCGGGACCGGGAGACGTGCCGGTCTACTCGTCGCTGACGGGGGCGCTGCTGCTCGACGCGAGCGTGATGGGCGCCGGGTACTGGTACCAGAACCTGCGCGAGACCGTGCAGTTCGAGCAGGCGGTCGGCGAGCTCCTCGCCGCCGGGCACCACACCTTCATCGAGGTCAGCCCGCACCCGGTGCTCACCATCGGGGTGCAGGCGGTCCTCGACGAGGCGGGTGTGCGGGGCACCGCTCTGGGCACCCTGCGCCGCGACGAGGACGAGACCGGGCGGCTGCTGCTCGCGCTCGGCGAAGCCCACTGCCACGGCGTCGGCGTCGACTGGTCCGCCGTGTTCGCCGGTACGGGCGCCCGGCGGGTCCAGCTGCCGACGTACGCCTTCCAGCGGACCCGGTTCTGGCTCGACACCCCGGTCACGGCGGAGGACCCGTCCGGGCTGGGCCTCACCCCGGCGGAGCACCCGCTGCTCGGCGCGGTGACCAGCCTCGCCGACCGCGAGGGCGTGCTGTTCACGGGCCGCGTGTCACGCCGTACCCACCCGTGGGTGGTGGACCACGCGGTCGTCGGCACGGTCCTGCTGCCCGGCACCGCCCTCGTCGACCTGGCCGTCTCCGCGGGTGACCGCTTCGGTCACGACCGGCTCCAGGAGCTGGTGCTGGAGGCGCCGCTGCTCGTCCCCGAGGAAGGCGGCGTCCACCTCCAGGTCGCGCTCGGCCCGGCCGGGGAGTCGGGCACCCGGTCCGTCACCGTCCACTCCCGTCCCGAGGGCGCGAGCGAGGCGGAGTGGACCCGGCATGCCTCGGGCGTACTGGCCGCCGGCGAGCACCCGGTCCCGGCCGCCGCGCCGGCCTGGCCGCCGCAGGGCGCGCGGCCGGTCCCGCTCGACGACGTCTACGAGCGCCTCGCGGACCGCGGTTACGAGTACGGGCCGGTCTTCCAGGGGCTGGGCCGGGCCTGGCTGTCGGGCGATGAGCGGTTCGCGGAGGTCTCCCTCACGCAGGAACAGCACGCCGACGCCTCGGCCTTCGCGATCCATCCGGCGCTCCTCGACGCGGCCCTGCACGCGATGCTGCTCGGTGACGGCACCGAGCTGACCATCCCGTTCTCCTTCAGCGGGGTCACCCTGCACGCCGCGGGTGCGACCGCGCTGCGCGTGCACGTGGTTCCCGTCGACGCGAACACCGCCTCTCTGACGGCGACGGACCCCGAGGGCCGGCCCGTCGTCACGATCGACTCGATCACGCTCCGGCCGGCCGGTGACCTCCGTGCCGCGCAGAGCGCGGTCGCGGGACGGGGCTCCGGGCTGCACCGGCTGGTGTGGAAGCCCGTGCCGCAGGCGTCCGTGGAGAGCGCGGCGGGGCTGTGGGCGGTGCTGGGGTCCGATCCGCACGGACTGGCCGCGGCCGTCTCGGGCGACACGTACACCGACGTCGCCGAACTACGGACGGCTTTGGGCGACGGCGCGCAACTTCCTTCCTTCATAGCCCTGTCGGAGAGCTTCACCGATGTACACGGAGCAGTCCAGGACACCCTGGCCGTACTCCGGGAACTCCTCACCGACGCCGCACTCGACTCCACCCGGATCATCGTCCTCACCCGCGGCGCCACCGCCCTCACCACCGACGAGGACATCCTCGACCTGCCCGCCGCGGCCCTCACCGGCCTCGTCCGCACCGCACAGAACGAGTACCCGGGCCGCATCACCCTCCTCGACATCGACGACACCGACAGCCTCACCACAGCGGCACACACCGCGGCCGACGCTCCCGACACCCAACTCGTCCTCCGCAACAACCGGCTCCACACCCCCCGCCTCGAAACCGCCCCCGCCCCCACCGTCCCGGCCACCCCCCTGGACCCGGAAGGCACCGTCCTGATCACCGGCGGCACCGGCGGACTCGGCCACATCCTCGCCCGCCACCTCGTCACCCACCACGGCGCCAAACACCTCCTCCTCACCAGCCGCACCGGACCCGACGCCCCCGGAGCCCGACAACTCCACGACGAACTCACCGCAGCCGGCGCCCACATCACCATCACCGCCTGCGACACCGCCGACCGCCAAGCACTCCAAAACCTCCTCGACACCATCCCCACCGACCACCCCCTCACCACCGTCATCCACGCCGCCGGCACCCTCAACGACGCCACCCTCGACAACCTCACCCCCCACCACGTCACCCACGTCCTCCACCCCAAAACCGACGCCGCCCACCACCTCCACGAACTCACCACCCACCACAACCTCACCCACTTCATCCTCTTCTCCTCCATCGCCGGACTCATCGGAAACCCCGGCCAAGCCAACTACGCCGCCGCCAACACCTACCTCGACGCCCTCGCCCACCACCGCCACCACCACAACCTCCCCGCCACCAGCCTCGCCTGGGGACTCTGGGACACGGCCAGTGCCATGACCAGCGGGCTGAGCGAGCTCGACATCGCGCGGTGGGCACGCAAGGGCGTCCTGCCGGTGTCCGCCGAGCGCGGCATGCAGATCTTCGACGCGGCGCTCACCTCGGCGGAGCCGCTGCTCGCCGCGGCCGACCTGGACCTGCCGACCCTGCGCTCCCCCGACCGGTCCGCGCCGGCCCTGCTGCGCACGCTGGTCCGCGCGCCACGCCGCCGCGCCGCCGCGGCCACCGGCTCGTCCGGGACGGACGGCGCCTCCTGGGCCGAGCGCACCGCCGCGCTCGCCCCGGCCGAGCGGCTGCGCGCCGTCGGGGAGCTCGTGCGGACCACGGTCGCCGCCGTCCTCGGCCTCGCGGGAGCGGACGCCGTCGACGAGGACACGGCGTTCAAGACCCTCGGCATGGACTCGCTGACCGGGCTTGAGCTGCGGCGGCGTGTCGTGGAGGTCAGCGGGATCACGCTGCCGGCGACGGCCGTCTTCGACCACCCCACTCCCACGGCCCTGGCGGAGTTCCTGGCGGGCGAGCTCGCCAAGCTGGCGGGCGAGGGCGTGGTGGTCCGTACCGGGCAGCAGATCGCCGTGCGCGGCACATCCGATCACGAGGACCCGGTCGTCATCGTCGGCATGGCCTGCCGCTACCCGGGCGACACCCGCTCCCCCGACGACCTGTGGCAGCTCGTCGCCGACGGCACCGACGCCATCGGCCCCTTCCCCACCAACCGCGGCTGGGCGCTGGACCGGCTCTTCGACGGCGACCCCGACCGCGCGGGTCACTCGTACGCCCGCAACGGCGGCTTCCTCCACGACGCCGACCGCTTCGACGCCGAGTTCTTCGGGATCAGTCCGCGCGAGGCCGCCGCGATGGACCCGCAGCAGCGTCTGCTGCTGGAGACCAGCTGGGAGGCGGTGGAGAGCGCGGGCATCGCGCCGGCCACCCTGCGCGGGACCCGCACCGGTGTGTTCAGCGGTGCGATGTACAGCGAGTACGCCTCCCACCTGCGCAATGCACCGGAGGCGGTGGAGGCCTACCGTACGACCGGAAACACGCTCAGCGTGGCGTCCGGCCGGGTCTCGTACACGCTGGGCCTGCAGGGCCCGGCCATCACGGTCGACACGGCCTGCTCGTCCTCGCTCGTGGCCCTGCACCTGGCCGCCCAAGCCCTGCGCCAGGGCGAGTGCGGCCTGGCTCTCGCAGGCGGTGTGACCGTGATGGCGGTGCCCGATCTGTTCGTGGAGTTCAGCCGGCAGCGCGGGCTGGCGGCGGACGGCCGCTGCAAGTCCTTCGCGGACGCGGCGGACGGCACCGCGTGGAGCGAGGGCGTGGGCGTGCTGCTTCTGGAGCGGCTCTCCGACGCCCGCCGCAACGGACACCCCGTACTGGCCGTC
>NZ_JBVJFK010000015.1:0-197511 GCF_055587885.1 Streptomyces sp. NPDC046349 | reverse complement strand
CCCCCCCCCCCCCCCCCCCCCCCCCCCCCCCCCCCCCCCCCCCCCCCCCCCCCCCCCCCCCCCCCCCCCCCCCCCCCCCCCCCCCCCCCCCCCCCGCCCCCCCCCCCCCCCCCCCCCCCCCCCCCCCCCCCCCCCCCCCCCCCCCCCCCCCCCCCCCCCCCCCCCCCCCCCCCGCCACCACCCCTTTCGTACACGTGCAGAGGAACCCCGATGACCGTCACCGCACCATCCGCCCCCGCCGCCCGGCAGGTGCTGCCCGCCGAGGAACGCCACGCCGCCGAGCTCGCCTTCCTCGCCGCCCACGACACCGGTCCGCGCCCGCCCGGCTGGGCGCTGACCCCCCGTGCCGTCGTCACCTTCGTCTGCGGCAGCGGCGGCACCGAACTGGCCCTGCCCAAGCGCCGTGCCGGCCTCCCGGCCAAGCTCGCCATCGCCCCCAAGTTCGTCGGCGAACGCGCCTTGGTGGAGCGCTGCGTCGTCACCCTCGCCGGGGAGCGTGGACTCCTCCTCACGGGCGAGCCCGGCACCGCCAAGTCGATGCTGTCCGAGCTGCTCGCCGCCGCGGTCTGCGGCACCAGCTCCCTCACGGTCCAGGGGACCGCGGGCACGACCGAGGACGCCTTCCGCTACGGCTGGAACTACGCGCTCCTGCTCGCGCAGGGCCCCACGCCGGACGCACTGGTGGACTCCCCGGTGCTCTCCGCCATGCGCACCGGGCGCGTGGTCCGCGTGGAGGAGATCACCCGCTGCCTGCCCGAGGTCCAGGACGCGCTGGTGTCGATCCTGTCGGACCGGCGGGTCAGCGTGCCCGAACTGACCGCCACCGAGGACGCGGTGGTCTCCGCGGCCCCCGGCTTCACCGTCATCGCCACCGCCAACCTGCGCGACCGCGGCGTCTCCGAGATGTCCGCGGCCCTCAAGCGGCGCTTCAACTTCGAGACCGTCGGCCCGATCGCCGACGCGGACGCCGAGGCCGCGCTGATCCGCCGCCAGGCCGTCGCCGCCGTACAGCGCGCCGGCGCCGCCTTCGGAGTGGACGACGCCGTGCTCGACGCGCTCGTCACCGTCTTCCGCGACCTGCGCTCGGGCCGTTCCGCCGAGGGCTGGGACGTGGAGCGGCCGGGTACGGTCATGTCGACCGCCGAAGCCGTGCAGGTGGCGGCCTCGCTCGGCGTCGCCGCCGCCTACCTGCCGGACGGTGACGTGCTGGACCTGCTGCCGGGTCATCTGCTGGGCGTCGTGCGCAAGGACGACCCCGCCGACCACGCAAGGCTGCTGGGGTACTGGGACGGTCCGGTCCGGCGCCGCGCCGAGGACGGCTCGGCGATGTGGCGCCGCCTCTGGGACCTGCGCGGGAGCCTGCGTTGACGCACACCGACCCGCGGGCCGCGGTCGACGCGCTCGCCGCGGCCCGCGAGCCCTACCTGATCGGGGTACGGCACCACAGTCCCGCGCTGGCCGCGGTGGTGCCGGCCCTGCTGGACGCCTCCGGCGCCGACGTGGTCTGCGTCGAGCTCCCGGCGGACTTCCAGCCGTGGCTGGAGCACCTGGCCGACCCGGAGACCGTCGCCCCCGTCGCCCTCGCGGGCACCGGCCAGGACGGCCGACTGGCGTTCTACCCGTTCGCGGACTTCTCCCCGGAACTGGCGGCCATCCGCTGGGCCCGCCGTTGCGGCGCGGCCGTCCTGTGCTGCGACCTGCCGCTGTCCGACCCCGGCTGGACCCCGCGCCCCGAGATCCCGCACCAGTCCCCGCCGACGGACCAGCCCAACCTCACCGGCGCCCCGCCCGGGGCGGCCGACGCGGGCCCGGCCACCGGACAGGACAGCGCTCAGGAAGCGGGCGGCGGCCCGCGGCGCGCGGGTGGCTTCGCGGATGCCCTCACCGCCGCCGGCACGGGCCGGGACGGCGACGGCCTCTGGGACCGCGCCGTCGAGGTCCTCGCACCGGGCTGCACCCCCGAAGCCGTACGCAGGGCCGCCCTCGGCGTCGGCTGGGCGCTGCGCGAGGACGGCCCCGTCCCGGACCGGGACCTCGCCCGCGAGGCCCACATGCGCGCCGTGGTCGCCGGCGCCGCAGCGGCCGGCCACCGCGTGGCCGCCGTCATCGGCTCCTTCCACGCCCCCGCCCTCCTCGCGCCGGCGGCGTTCGCGCAGGGCCGGGCCGGCGTTCCGGGCCTGCCCGGCCCGGCCGAAACGGACCCCCTGGGCGTGGGCGCCGGTGCGGACCAGGTGTCCGCGCAGGGCGCGGCCGGCGGTGCCTCCCCCGGGGAGGGCCCGACGACCGGTCCGGCCCCGACCGGGTCGGCCGGCTCGGCCCGCCCGGGTGAGGGCGCCGCAGCGGAGTCCGCGCCCGCCCGGGACGCGGGCCGCCCGCCCGGTTCGAACCCGGAGGCACCGGCCCGAGAGGACGGCGCGCCCGCGGCCCGACAGGGTGCGGCCGCGGACGCCGCGACCGCCGGAGACGCCGCGACCGCCGCCGACGGTGCCATATCGGCTCATGCGCTCCCGGCCGCGCCGGGTCGAGGCCGGAACAGGGCCGCCGCTGCCGGGCCGGACCCCACGGGATCGGTGGACACCGCCGTCACCTCCTTCGTGCCGTACTCCTTCGACCTGCTCGACTCCCGCTCCGGATACCCCGCCGGCATCCGCGACCCCCTCTGGCAGCAGGCCGTGCTCGAAGCCGGCGGCGACCCGGAGCGGCTCCGGGAAGCCGCGTCCGTCGCCGTCACCGGGCTCTGCCGGGAGCTCCGCCGGGCCGGACACACCGCCGGCACCGGCGAGGCCGCCGAGACCCTGAGGCTCGCCTGCGACCTCGCTGCCTTGCGCGGGCTGCCCGCGCCCGGCCGCGGCGAGCTCCTGGAGGCGGTCACCACCGTCCTCGGCCAGGGCGAACCCCTCGGCCGCGGCCGGGCCCTGGCCCAGGCCCTCGAAGCCGTGCTCGTCGGCACCGCCCGCGGCCGGATCACTCCGCGCGCCCCCCGCTCCGGCCTCGGCCCTTCCGTCGAGGCCGAACTCGCCGAGCTGCGCCTGCCGTGCCCCGAGGACCCAGCGCCCCGCGAGATCCGCCTCGACCCGCTCCGCTCCGCCCTCGACGGCCGCCGCGAGGTCCTCCTCCAGCGGCTCCTCGTCTGCGGTGCCTCCTACGGTGAGCCCCTCACCGTCGCCGCCACCGGCGACGGCACCGCCCTCGGGACCAAGTGGCGGCTGTCCTGGACGCCCTCCGTCCCGGCCCGGCTCGACCTCACCGGCGTGCGCGGCGTCACCGCCGCACAGGCGGCAGCCGGGACCCTCGGCGAAACCGCCCGACGCGCCGCCGCCGACGGCGGGCCGACCCCGGCGCAGATCCTCGCCGGGCTGGCCGCCGCCGCCCGGTGCGACCTGCCCGAACTGGTCGACGCACGCCTCCACGAGGCGGCCACCGCCCTGCCGCGGACGGCGACCCTGCCCGAACTCCTCGAAGCCCTCGACCTCCTGGAGGCCCTGCACCGCGGCCACCTCCCCGGCACCTCCGCCTCATCCCGCGCCGCCTGCGCCGCGCTCACCGGCGACCTCCTCGAAGCCGCCGTACGCTGCCTGCCCGGCCTCGCCGGCAGCGAAGAGCCCGCCGACGCCGCCGCCCTCGTGGCCCTCGCCGACCGCGCCGCCGCCCACCACCTGGGCCTGCGCACGGACGACGCGCTCGCCGCCCTGGCCGCCTCCGCGTCCCCGCTGATGCAGGGAGCGGCCCTGGCCGTACGGGTCCTCCTCGACCTCGACCCGGCCGGGGCGCTCGGCGACCGCGCCGCCGGATGGATCGACAGCGCCGGCTCCGCCGACGCCCGACGCGCCCTGTCCCGCCGGCTCGCCGGACTCCTCACCGCCGCCGGCCCGCTGCTGCAGTCCTCGCCGGCCGCTCTCACCCCACTCCTCGACCGCGTCGACCACCTCTCCGACCAGGACTTCCTCGACCGTCTCCCCGCCCTGCGCGGCGGCTTCGACGCCCTCGCGCCGGCCGCCCGCGACCGGCTCCTGGACACCGTCACCGAACGCCTGGGAGACCGCATCGACCTCGCGCTCGACGCCCCGCCCGCCGTGCTCGCCCTGTGGGCCGCCGCCGACGCCGCCGGGCTCGCCGCCGTCAAGACCCTCCCGCTGCCCTCGCAGCGGGAACCGGCCGCGGACCAGGCCCCGGCCCCGGACGTCCCCGGCGCCCCGGCCCGCCCGACCCCGGCGGCGGACGACCGCCGACTCGCCCCGGCCGACCGCTGGCGGCTGCTCCTCGGCCGCGAACGCGACCGGCTCCCCGCCGACGCCCGTCGCTACGCCCACGCCTTGGACGAGCTGTACGGCACCGGGCACGGCGAAGGGGCCGGCGACCTCGGCACCGGTCAGGGACCGGGCCGCAGCGGCGGCCAGGAGGCCTCCTTCCCGACCGCCCGCGAATGGTCGCAGGAGCTCGAGGCGCTGTTCGGCGCGGACGTGCGGGAGGAGGTGCTGGCCGGTGCCGCCGAAGCAGGCCGCAACGACGTCCTCGCCCAGCTCGACCCGGCCGCCGTGCGGCCCTCCGTGGAACTGCTGAGCTCCGTCCTGTCCCTCGCCGGCGGACTGCCCGAGGCCCAACTCGCCCGGCTGCGCCCCCTGGTGAAGCGGCTGGTGGACGAGCTCTCCAAGGAGCTCGCCACCAAGCTGCGCCCGTCCCTGTCCGGCCTGACCACACCCCGCCCCACCCGGCGCCCGGGGGGTGCGCTCGACCTCGCCCGCACCCTGCGCGCCAACCTCGCCCAGGCCCGCCGACGGGCCGACGGCACGGTGGTCGTCGTACCGGAGCGTCCCGTCTTCAGCACCCGGGCGAGCCGCGAGGCCGACTGGCGGCTCGTCCTGGTCGTCGACGTTTCCGGCTCCATGGAGGCGTCCGTCATCTGGTCGGCCCTGACCGCGGCCGTCCTGGGCGGCGTCCCCACCCTCTCCACCCACTTCCTCGCCTTCTCCACCCAGGTCGTGGATCTCACCGACCGGGTCGACGACCCGCTCTCGCTGCTGCTGGAGGTGCGCGTCGGCGGCGGCACGCACATCGCCGCCGGTCTCGCCCACGCCCGCTCCCTGATCACCGTCCCCAGCCGCACCCTCGTCGTCGTGGTCAGCGACTTCGAGGAGGGCGGGCCGATCGGCGGACTGCTCGGGGAGGTCCGCGCGCTGGCCGCCTCCGGCGCCCACCTGATGGGCTGCGCCGCGCTCGACGACACGGGAAACCCCCGGTACTCCGTCCCGGTCGCGCGGCAACTCGTCGCGGCCGGCATGCCCGTGGCCGCCCTCAGTCCCCTCGCCCTCGCCCGCTGGGTGGGCGACCGCCTCCGTGGAGATTCCCGTTGAGCACCGAACTGCCGCCCGTCGCACCCGAGGTGCTCGCCGAGGCGGTCGAGAACCTCACCGCACGGCTGCGCAAGAAGCTGGACGACGCCACCGCCGGCTGTGCGGCCGCCGCCGGCCGCGAGGCCGATGGAAGCGTCACCTTCCGGTTCGGCGAGGACGCCGTCGTCACCCTGCGGCCCGGCGCGGCGGGGACGGTCACCGAGGCAGGACAGGCGACCTGCACCTGCCTGTTGGCACCCCGCTGCCTGCACCGGGCCGCGGCACTGGGCGCCGCCCCGCTCGCGGACGCGGCTCCGCCCGAGCCCGAGCCGGACGTGACCGCCGGATCCGGGCAGACGAAGGCGGCCGAAGAGACAGAGCCCGGCGGACCCACCGGAGCCGGACGCACGGGAACCGGACCCACCGCAACCGGATCCGCGGGAGGAGCTGCGTCCGCCGAGCCGGCGGACCCCGCACAGCCGGTGCCGGTCCTCACCGCGGCCCAGCTCGGCGCCGCGGCCGCGCTCTGGCACGCCGCGGCCGAAGCACTCGAGGCCGGCGTCACGGCCGGCGGCGCCGTCGTCCAGGCCGAGCTGCTGCGCGCCGCGCACACCGCCCGCCTCGCCGGACTGCCCCGCGCCGAAGCGGCCGCCCTGCGGGTCGTCCGGGGCCTGCGCGCAGCCCGCGAACGCCGTACGGCACACCGCCTGGGCGACCTCACCGGCTCCTTCCGCGAACTCCTGCACACCGCCGGAGTACTGGCCTCCGGCGCGGCAGACCCGGCACTGACCGGCACCTCCCGGCGCGCCTACACGGCGGGCGGCAGCCTCCGGGTGCAGGGCCTGTGCCGCGAGCCCGTCCTCTCGGCCACCGGCTACGGCGGCGTCGTCACCCACCTGCTGGCCCCGGACGGGTCCCGCTACTCGGTCTCGGACGTCCGCCCGGGAGGACTGGCCCGTGCCCGCGGGGCCGGACGGGCCCCCGTCGCCCTCGGCGGCGCCACCCTCGACCACGCCGGCCTCGCCCGCGGCGGCCTGCGCATCGTCGGTGCGACGGTCTCCGCGGAGGGCCGGCTCGGTGCCGGACGCGGCGTCAAGGCCACCCCGCTGCCCGGCGCCCCGTGGACCGACGGGCCCGCGGCCCGGCTGTTCGCCCGGCCCGCGGCCGATGCCGTCGCCGCGCTGCTGGCGGACCCGGCCGGCGCGGCCGACGCGGAAACGGGCCTGATCGGCTGCGATGTCGTGGTCGTCGGACCGGCCGGCGACCACGTCCTCGTCCGCGAGGCGCGGGCGCACGCACCGCTGCTGCGGCTGCTGCCCGCGCACCCGCACCCGGAGCTGCCGCACACCGAGAACCTGCGGCGCATCGCCTCGTACCCCGGACTCCGGCTGCGCGTCCTGGGCCGCCCCGAGCTCGGCCGCGCCGCCACCCTCCGCCCCGTGGCCGTCGGACCGGTGCCCGGCGATCCGTACACGCTGCGGCTGCCCGCGGAATGGCTGGGCAGGGCCGACCTCGGCTACGAACGCCTCCAGGGCGAGCACTTCCCGCCGCCGGACGCCGCCGCGCCGGCCTCCGAGCCCGGACCCGCGCCGACGCCCGACGCCCCGGACCCGCTGGCCGACTCCCCGCTGTGGCGGGTGCGCCGGCTCCTCGAGACGGGGGTCGCCGGCGGCCGCCGAGCGGTCGCCGAGGCGGCCCGAGGTACGGCGCCCCTGGCCGCGTACGCCCCGTTGCGCCGGGCCGGGCTCACCGGTGCGGCGGACCTGGCCGCCGCCCTGGCGGCCGAGGCCGACCGGCGCCCGCGCGACGCCTTCGGCCGGCTCGCCGATCCCTCGCCCGACGGCTACGCCCGGGCCTGGCTGGCAGCGGCCACGTACCTGGCGGCGGCGGAACGCTCGCTGGTCGCGGCGTCGTGGGCGGCTACACCGAGCGGAGCCACGTCCGCAGCACCGTGACGTCCCCGGCGGTCAGGCCCCGACCGGGATCGACGCGGTGCAACAGGGCCGGGCCCGGATGGCGATCGGCCACCCGGACCCGGTCCGCGTCGGTGATCTCGTCGTCGATCCACACGAAGGGCCGTCCGGCCGCGTGGTCGAGCAGGGCGGGCGTCTTCCAATGGACTCCGCCCCGCCCGTCCTCGTCGGAGGGCTCGGGCCAGGCCACCACGGGCAGCTCCGGCAGCCCCAGCCGGGGCGCGACGCTCTCGTTGGCCTCCGCCATCCAGGTCGTGGCCCACCACAGCTCGCACGGCAGCCCCGCCAGCAGCGGCCCGAGCCCGGAGTCGATGCGGGCCAGCAGGGGGTGGAGCCCGTCCCCGGGCGGGTACGGGCCCGCCCCGAAGGGGATGAGCGGGCCGTCGACGTCGAGGTAGAGGAGCGGAAGGGCCGTCGAGCTGGTCATGACCTCACGGTAGCCCTCCCGGGCGGGTGGCAGGGGCGGGTGCACTACCGTCGCAGCGGTGACGGAGAGCGTGGGCGTGACGGAGCGGTTGTGGCGGTACCCGGTCAAGTCGACCGGTGGTGAACGGCTGCGCAGCGCGGAGGTCGACCTGCGGGGTCTGGTGGGCGACCGGCTGTACGCCGTACGCGACGGCGGCGGCAGATTCGGCTCGGGCAAGAACACCCGGCGCTTCCGGCGCATGGACGGGCTGCTGCACCTGAGCTCCCGGTTCCCCCGCGGCGTCGGGACGGCGGGGGCGGAAGAAACGCCCGAACTCATCGACGCCGACGGGCGTGTGGTGGGCGACCCCACCCCCTTCCTGCGCACCTACCTCGGCCGCGACGACGTCGAACTGGCCCGCGAGGGCGAGGTGTCGCACTTCGACCAGCTGCCGATCAGCGTCCTCACCACCGCCACCCTCGACTGGATCCGCCGGGAGGTACCGGACGTGCCCGTCGACGAGCGCCGGTTCCGGCCGAACCTCCTCGTGCGCACGCCTCCCGGCACGCCGCCCTTCGTCGAGGACGAGTGGATCGGCCGCAGGGCCGGCCTGGGCGACACCCTGTGCCTGGAGTTCCGGCGCTCGAGCGAGCGCTGCGTGATGACCAATCAGGCCCAGCAGGACCTCCCGCACGCACCGGCGGTCCTGAAGGCGATCGCCGCCGCCCACGACAACCGGCTCGACGTGCTCGCCACGGTCCTCACCCCGGGAACGGTCAGCGTGGGTGACCCCCTCCTCCTCGGCTGAGGGTCCGGAGGAGACCACCGGCCCGTGAGCGACTCCTGCCGGCCCCAGGGGGACGGCCATGACGAGGAGAGCGGTATCCAGGACCGGCCGCGCGGCGGCGGTGGGGCTCCTGCGCGCCCTCCTCGCGGGATGCGGGGCCGGCACGGGCGGGCAGGCGGCGCCGCCTGCCGGGACCCCCGGGCCGTCGTCGCCGTGTTCGCCCGACGGCGCCGCGAGTCTGCGGAGACCACGGGACCCCGACCCTGCGCACCGCCGACCACGAGGTCATCACCCAGCAGGGGTGACCCCCGGCCAGCGCTCGTCCCAGAGCGAGCAGTGGTGTTCGGCCCGCCCGTCCACGGGCCGGATCCCGTCCTCGCCGGGGGCCAGCGAGAGCACCCGCGCCGACGCCCCCAGGCGCGGCCACTGCGGCGCGCCCGGCGCCGCCGGCACGCCGGTCCGCGCGAAGGCGGTCCAGTAGCCGGCCATCCGGTCCGCGAGCCGCTGCTGCGGCTCCGTCAGCGGAGTGATCGTGAACAGGTAGGGCAGTTCGAAGCCGTGGGCCGCCCCGTACGGCAGCCCCGGCACCGGCGGCAGTCCGGTGAAGTTGGGCGCGCCGCGGTCGCTGAACCGGTAGCCGTACGTCGGCACGTGCCGCCCCAGCGCCGCGCCGTCCCGCAGCGTCGGGCAGATGAACGACGCGTCGGTCAGCAGCGTCGCCCAGGCGATCGCCGGGGTCGGGTACGCCGACACCGGGTACGCGGCCTCCACGGCACGGGCCGTCCCGATGCCGAACGACCTCTCCATCCGGGCCCGGTAGGCGTCCTCGTCGCCCATGGGGTGGGCCGCCAGGGTCTGTGCGAGGAAGAGCCGGATCTCGTCCCGGGTGGTGCCCTGCAGTACCGGCACCCGGTGGAACCGTCCGGCCTGCAATGCCCGGCGCGGCTCCGTGGGCAGGGCGCCGTCCCCGTAGGAGACCAGGGAGAAGCGCTGCATCAGGTCGGCGGTCGCGAGGGTACGGGCGTCCAGTGCGCGCAGGCACTCCAGTACGCCCGACGGCCGGTCGCAGCCGAGCCGGGCAGCGGCCCGGGCGCCCTCCCCGACCGTGCGGCCCGCGGGTACGAACGGCTCGTACGCACCGAGGCCCGGCAGCAGCGCCGACGGCGGCGTGGTGGTCGAGCACGACCCGCTCTGCACGATCGCCTTGTGGAACAGGCCCGCCGATGCCGGCGAGGTGAGGTGCGCGCAGACGCTCAGGGCCCCCGCCGATTCGCCGAAGACGGTGACGTTGCCCGGGTCCCCGCCGAACCGTTCCGCGTTCGCCCGCACCCAGCGCAGCGCCGCCCGCTGGTCCGCCAGGGCGAAGGCGGGGGCGCCGCCGAGCTTCGGATGGCCGAACAGCCCGAAGACCCCCAGCCGGTAGTTCACCGTCACGACCACCGCATCGCCCCGGACGGCCGGCCGGTCCGGCCGGTAGGCGTCCCCGGAGCCGCTGAAGAAGCCGCCGCCGTGGAACCAGACCATGACCGGACGCGGCCGCGCCGTGGCCGCCGGGCCCGTCGGGACGGTCACGTTGAGGTACAGGCAGTCCTCGGAGCCGACCGGTCCGCCCGACCCGAGCACGGGCAGCTGCACACAGCGGGAACCTGGCGCCCCCGCATCCCTGACGCCTTTCCACCGGCGCGCCGGCTCCGGCAGCCGCCAGCGGCGCGGCCCGGTCGGGGGAGCCGCGAAGGGGACGCCCTCGAAGGTGCTGTACGCCCCGTGCGTCCGGCCCCGCACCGGACCGCGGTCGGTGTCCACGACGGGCCCCGCCGGCCCGGCCGCGGCACCTGTCAGCAGCAGCACTACGGGCAGCAGCAGCGCGCACCGACGTCGGACCCCTCGCATGTCGGGCACGGCCTTCGCCTCCCTCGGGGCCCGGGCGGGACCCCCGTTTGCCCGCCCCGAATGGCGCAGTGGGCGGAGGTGCCACTCAATGTAACAAAGCGTGCGCTCACCATGACGCACGATGACCGGCGCGCGATTGCGTAGACCCGCGCGTCGGCGAACGGAGCTTTCCATGAATGACCCCATCACTCTCGCGGCGACGCCACACGAAGACCGCCACGGGACCCCCGACAACACCGCCCCCGACGCCCCCGGCGCCCCGGACGGCCCCGCCACCCCCGACCCTGCGGACGCCCTGGACGACTCCGACGCGCCGAACACCCTGCGCATGCGGACGCTCCTGGAAACGGCCGCCACCTGTCGTCCGGTGGAGGAGGTCACCGCGCTGGTCAGCCTCCTCAAGGAGGACGGCCGGCTGCCCGACGCCGGGCAGGACGCCCTGCGGGCGGCCGCCGTGACCCGGCCGGTGCAGGACGTGCAACGGATGGTCACCCTGTTGGGCGAGGCCCCGCACGAGGTGGGCGAGGCGGACATCACGCTGCGCGCCGCCGCCGTCGGACGGTCCATCGAGGACGTCGCCCTGCTGGTGTCCATCCTCGGCAAGGACGAGTCCGGCGAGCCGGAGCAGCAGCGCCGCGCCCGGCCCGCCGAGGCCGGCGCACCCGCCGCGGAGGCGCCTGCGGAGCACTACGAGCAGCCGCTCGAGCAGCCGCACGAGAAGCCGTACCGGCCCCCGTACGCGGAGCTGCACGGCGCGCCCCACCAGGTGGGGTCCCGGCGGCCCGCCCCTGCCGGGCATCCGTCTCGCGCAGCGGCGCCGGGGCACGTGCTGCGCTGGCCCGTGGCGCTGGCCCTGCTGGTCAGCGGCGCCCTCCACGTGCCGCAGGACCTCACGGCCCTGGCGTCCGCGAGCCCCCTCGGCCTCTTGCCCCTCCTGGTCACCGTGGTGTGCCTGGGCGTCGGCGCGCTGGTCGCGGTGCGAGACACCACGGCCGTGTGGCGGGCCGGCGCGGCAGCCGCCCTGGGCGTGGTCGCGCTGCACGTCATCGGCGGCTCGCTGGCCTTCGATCCGCTGGCCGGCACCGTGAGCGGCTCACGGGCCTGGGCGGGTGCCGTCGTCATGCTGTGCGCGGCGGCCGGCGCGGTCCTGGCCGGCCTGGCACTGCGGAAGCGTCAGGAGAGTTCGGCCTGACCTGCGGCCGCGACCGCCGCGGCGGCACCCCGTGCATCGTGCGGGGTGCCGCCGCGTCCGCCTGCGCTGCTCACGCGAGCAGGTTGACCGCCCCCGTGAACACGCGTGGCAGCCGGGCGGCCAGCGGGACGATCCGGGGGGCGAGGCGCGGCCGCCGCCGGGCCCAGAGCAGCGACTCGGTGAGCGCGCGGTAGCTGCGCGACAGGTCCCGCCAGGCCTGCTCGTAGGCCTGCGGCCGTCCCGCCCGTACGCAGCGCACCAGTTCCCCCGCGGCCGTCACGGCCAGGGTGAGCCCCTCGCCGGTCAGGGCGTCCACGTAGCCGGCCGCATCGCCCACGAACAGCACCCGCCCCCCGACCCGTACACGTGCCCCCTGGCGCAGCGGACCCGCGCCGCGCACCGGCGAGTCGGCGTACCCGGTCAGGCGGTCCGCCAGGTGCGGGAAGCGGGCGAGCTGTTCGTCGAAGGGCGCCTGGTCGGTGGTGAGGACCGCCACGCCGACCCGGTCGGGCGCCAGCGGAGTGATGTAGGCCTCGCACCGCGCCGACCAGTGCACCTCGACGAGGTCGCTCCACGGCTCGACGGCGAAGTGGCGGCGCAGCCCGTAGCGGGCCGGACGGCGGGGAGCCGCCGGGGCCGACAGGCCGAGGCCGCGCCGGACGGGGGAGTGCAGGCCGTCCGCGGCGACGAGGTAGCGGGCGGTGAGCCCGGCCGCGGTCACGTGGTCGACGCCCTGGAGCACCTGGTCCACGCGCTGCGGCAGGACCTGTACGCCGAGCTGCGCGGCCCGGTCGGCGAGCGCGGCCTGGAGGTCCGTACGGCGGGCGCCGATGCCCGGACCGGACCGGAAGAGTCCCTCCGCCCGCAGGCCGCTCACGCCGTCGACGTAGCGGATGCCGCGGAACGGCCGACCCGCCACGGACACGCCCAGTTCCTCGAGGCGGCGTACCGCCGCGGGCATCAGGCCCTCCCCGCAGGCCTTGTCGATGGGTGTGGGCCGCGGTTCCGCCACCACGACCTCCAGGCCGGCGAGGGCGCCGTGGATGGCGGTCGCCAGCCCGGCCGGACCGCCGCCCGCGATCAGCAGGTCGATCACGACGGTGCTCCCGCCGACGGGACGGAGGCGGGCGCCCGCAGGCGTCCGCCGTCCGTCAGGGCGGCGTCCTCGCAGCCGATCCGCACGCGCAGCAGCACCAGATTGAGCACGGTGAAGCCGAGGGCGGTCACCCAGGCGGAGTGCACCAGGGGCAGCGCGACCCCTTCCGCGACCACTGCGGCGTAGTTGGGGTGGCGCAACAGGCGGTACGGGCCGCGCTCCACCAGCGGCAGTCCGGGCACGACGAGCACCCGGGTGTTCCAGCGCGGGCCGAGGGAGGCGACGCACCACCAGCGCAGGCCCTGTGCCGCGACGGCGACGGCCAGGGCCGGCCAGCCGAGGAGGGGGACGAACGGCCGTCCGGCCGCCCAGGGTTCGACCACGCAGCCCACCAGCAGCGCGGTGTGCAGGGCGACCATGGCCGGGTAGTGGCCGCGACCGTACTCGCGGCCGCCGCGCGCCAGGCTCCAGGCGGTGTTGCGGCGGGCGGTGACCAGCTCGGCGAGCCGTTCGGCGGCGACGAGGCAGATGAGCAGCAGGTAGAGGCTCAAGGAGGCGGTGGAGGTCAGGGAGTTCATGGGGTTCACCGAGTTCACCAGCGCAGGAGGACGAGTTCGGAGGCGAAACCGGGGCCGAAGCCGAGCATCAGCCCGACGGAGCCGGGCCGCGGTCCGGCGCGGCGGACGCCTTCCAGGATGTGGAGGACCGAGGCGGAGGAGAGGTTCCCCACGGCGGCCAGCGAAGCCCGGCTCGCGGCGAAGGCCGAATCCGGCAGCGCCAGCGCATCCGAGAGCGCGTCGAGGATCTTCGGGCCGCCGGGATGGCAGATCCAGGCGTCCACGTCCGCGGGTTTGAGGTCGTGGGCGGCGAGGAAGCTCTCCACCTCCTCGGCCACGTGCAGCCTGGCCAGGTCCGGGAGTTCGCGGCCGAGCACCATGCGCATGCCCCAATGGCCGATGTCCCAGCCGAGGAGGTGCTCGGTGCCCGGGTAGAGACGGCTGCGGGCGGCGACGATCTCGGGGCCGGCGCCCGTCGCGTGCTGGGGATGGTCGCGGCCCACCGCGACCAGGGCGCCCGCACCGTCGCCGAACAGGGCCCCGGCGACCAGGTTCGCCATCGAGGAGTCGGTGGCCTGGAGGGTGAGCGAACAGAGCTCGGTGGACAGCAGCAGGGCGGCGTGGCCCGGCCGGCCCGCGAGGAGGTCGTGGAGATGGCCCACCCCGGCGGCCCCGGCGGCGCACCCGAGGCCGAAGAGCGGCAGCCGCCGTACGTCGGGACGCAGCCCGGCGCGGGAGGCGAGACGGGCCTCCAGTGAAGGGGTCGCGAGCCCGGTCACGGTCGTCGACATGACCAGGTCGACCTCGGGGGCCGTCAGGCCGGCGTCGGCGAGGGCGAGTTCGAGCACCCGGGATCCGAGATCCAGGGCCGTCTCCACGAAGAGCGCGTTCGTCGTGCCGAAGTCGTTCGCGGGTCCGTAGCGTTCCAGCGAAAGCGCGAGGTGACGGCTCTCCACGCCCACCGAGGCGTGGATCCGGCGCAGCAGGGCGGTGTCGGAGCCGGGCGGCAGGAAGCGGGCGAGCGCCTCCGTGATCTCGGCCTGGGGACGGCGATGGGGCGGGAACACGCTGCGCACTGCCAGAACACGTGTCATTGAGTCACCATAGGAAACAACTGACACTTCGTTGTGAATCACCTGATTCGGGCGCGGCGCCGCATAGCGTGTCGCCGTGCCCGTGCGAACCCCGCAGATCGCCGAGAGTGCCCGCAGTGCCGGAGGCGGCGCTGCCGCCCGTGTCGGACGTGCCCTGGGCGGCCTGGGAGCCGCGTGTCATCCGCTGCCCACCGCTGCCGTGACGCTCTTCACCGCGGTGCTGGCCGTGGCTGCGGGTCACGGCCCGCGGGGAGCAGCCCTCGTCGCGGGGGCGGTGGCCGTCGGCCAGCTGTCGGTCGGCTGGTGCAACGACCGCGCCGACCTGCGGCGCGACCTGCTCACGGGCCGACCGGACAAGCCCCTGGTCGCCGGTACTGTGTCGGCCGCCGCCGTGGCCCGGGCGGCGGGCGCGGCGCTCCTGCTCTGCGTGCCGCTGTCACTGGCGGCCGGCGGGCTCGCGGGCGCGACGCACCTGGCCGGAGTGGCGGCCGCGTGGGGATACAACCTCCGGCTGAAGGGCACGGTCCTCTCCTGGGCCCCGTACGCCCTGGCCTTCGGCCTGCTGCCGGCCTTCGTCACGCTCGGACTGCCCGGCGGTCCCTGGCCCCCGCCATGGCTGATGGCGGCCGCGGCCCTGCTCGGCGCGGGCGCCCACTTCGCCAACGTCCTGCCCGACATCGACGACGACCTGGCCACCGGGGTGGTGGGCCTGCCCCAGCGGCTCGGCGCCAGGCGCTCGGCCGCCCTGGCCGGCCTGCTGGTGCTGGGCTCGACCGCGGCCCTGGTCGGGGGACCGCCGGGGCGGGTGAGCGCGTACGGCTGGGCGCTGCTGGGCGCGACGGCGACGGCGCTGCTCGTCGCGTTCCGCAGGCCGGCGGGCAGGCTCCCGTTCCTGACGGTGATGGCGGTGGCCGGAGCCGACGTGATCCTGCTGGCCGTCGGGCTCCGCCGCTGAGGACCGCGCTACCGGCCACCGGCGCGCGGGGCGCGGGGACCGGCACTTACCGGTCAACAGGTGAGCTGTCCCCGCCCCCCTGTCTTCACGGCCGCCCGCGGAGCGCGGTGCCCGCCCGGCGCGCAACACCGCGGATGCGGGATCCTGCGGCGGCCCAACCGGATCACCGCCTCCCGTCCGCCCCGGCCGGCGGAGGGCCGCGACACGAGGAGGACCGCCCCGGGCACGCCCTCGCCGGGAGGGGCGGAGGCCGTCTGGGGCGTTGACCTGCCCGGGCGTCCCCGCGCACGCCGGCGTGGACGGCGACGCCGACGCGGTGATCGTGTTCACCTCCGGGACCATCCAGACCCGCTCCGGCCAGACGCAGGCCGTCCGTGCCCGCAGGGCGTCGTCCGCGCCGACCCCGACGCGCCGAAGGCGCCGAGCGGCCCGGCGGATTCCCCCGCTCCCCGCGGTGGGGGACGTACGCCTCGACGCCCGGACGGGTCCCGGGACCGCCGTCGGGCCGGGGGACCCGAAGTTCGCCCTCCCCGGCGAGGTGCGCCTCGAGGCCGACGAGGCTCGGCGGCGTCGGTGTGATGGCCCGTCGGACGGACCCGTTCACGCGTGCGTGGATTCCTGACGCCGGGGCGGCCCGCCCCCATGGGATGCGGCGGCTCGTCCTCCTGGAGTCCACGCGGCTCTGCCGCACTCCGGCGACGGCGCGGCCCGCCGCGTCTCAGGGCGCGCGCCGGGTGCGGGTCCAGGTCAGGAGGTCGTCGGCCGGCCAGGTGTTGATGACGCGCTCCGTCGGGACACCGCAGTCCACGGCCCGTTCACAGCCGAGGACCTGCCAGTCCAACTGGCCCGGGGCGTGCGCGTCGGTGTCGATCGCGAAGAAGGTGCCGGCCGCCACGGCGAGCCGCAGCAGCCGCCGTGGCGGGTCCAGCCGTTCGGGCCTGCTGTTGATCTCCACGGCGGTGCCCGTCTCGGCGCAGGCCGCGAACACCGCCGTGGCGTCGAACTGCGACTCCGGCCGGGTCCGCCCGGTGACCAGCCGCCCCGTGCAGTGGCCCAGGACGTCCATCAGCGGGTTGTGCACGGCCGCCAGCATCCGCCGGGTCATCGCGGGCGCGTCCATCCGCAGCTTCGAGTGCACCGAGCCCACGACGAGATCCAGCTGTTCCAGCAGTTCCGGCTCCTGGTCGAGCGCCCCGTCGTCCAGGATGTCGCACTCGATCCCGGTGAGCAGCCGGAAGGGCGCCCAGGTGGCGTTGAGGTCCGCCACCACCTCGAGCTGCTCGCGCAGCCGGTCCGGGGAGAGGCCCCGCGCGACGGTCAGCCGCGGCGAGTGGTCGGTCAGCACGGCCCACTCATGGCCCAGACCGGCTGCCGCTCGGCCCATCGCCTCGATCGGGCTGCCGCCGTCCGACCAGTCCGAGTGCACGTGGCAGTCCCCGCGCAGTGCCGCCCGCAGCGCGGCGGCGCCCGGTGGTGCCGGGGGACCCTGCGGCAGTGCGGCGGCCTCGTCCTCCAGGGCCTGGAGATAGGCGGGCACGTTGCCGGCGAGCGCCTCCCGTACGACCGCGGCCGTCTTCGGGCCGAGGCCCTTGACAGCCTCCAGCGAACCGGCGGCGGCCCGCGCCGCCACCTCCTGCGCTCCCATCCGCACGACGACCGCGGACGCGGTGCGGAAGGCCCTCACGCGGTAGGTGGGCGCCTGCGCGCGCTCCAGCAGGAACGCGATGCGGTCCAGCGCCGCAGCCGGATCCATCGGCCGCCTCCTTCCGTCACGGGGTGGCCCCAGTGTCCGTCGCGGACGGCGGCTACGCCTCCCGCGGCTGCGAGGTCTCCCGCGCCTCGCGTGCTTCCTCGACGGGCACGGCGGCGTCCAGTGCGGCGGTGAGCCGGCTCAGACGGTCCTGGAGGTCGACCACCTCGGCCAGCTCGAAACCGGTGGCCGCGGCGATCCGCCGGGGCACCTCGACCGCGCGGGCGCGCAGTGCGGCGCCCTCCTCGGTCAGGTGGGCGCGCACGGAGCGCTCGTCCTCGGTACTGCGCTCGCGTCGGACCAGTCCGGCCGCCTCCAGCCGCTTCAGCAGCGGGGACAGGGTGCCCGAGTCCAGCCGCAGGTGCTGACCGATCTCCTTGACCGGCATCTCGCCGTGCTCCCACAGCACCAGCATCACGAGGTACTGCGGATACGTGAGCCCCAGGTCCTTGAGGACGACGCGGTAGAGGCCGCCGAAGGCACGGCTCGCGGCGTTCAGCGCGAAGCAGATCTGCCCGTCGAGGCGCAGGAAGTCCTGGTCGGAGGGGATCGCCGTGGGCTGCTCGGTCATGTCGGCCAGTGTACCGGGAAGAAGTGGGGAAGGCATTTAATTGTGCGCAACTGAATTGCGTGCTCTACTGGTGGAGCGCGGTCGACCACCGGCCGACGCAACGGTTCATTTCTGCGAGAGGAACTCTCATGGACGCGCTCTACACCGCTGTCGCCACCGCCAACGGCCGCGAGGGCCGCGCCGTCAGCTCCGACGGCCAGCTCGACCTCGCCCTGGCCATGCCCCCGGCGCTGGGCGGCAACGGACAGGGCACCAACCCCGAGCAGCTCTTCGCCGCCGGCTACGCCGCCTGCTTCGCCAGCGCGCTCGGCCTGGTCGGCCGCCAGGCCAAGGTGGACACCAGCGACGCCTCGGTCACGGCTGAGGTGTCCATCATCAAGGAGGGCGCCGGCTTCGCCCTCCGCGCCACCCTGCGCGTCGAGCTGCCGGAATCCCTGGCAGGCGAGACGGGCGCCCTGCTGGTGAAGCAGGCCCACGAGGTCTGCCCGTACTCCCGCGCCACCCGCGGCAACATCGAGGTCGACCTCGTCATCGAGTGACGAAGGCCGATCGACGCAGATCCGGCAGATCCAGCGGACCCACCGCAGTTGCACAGGAGATCCGGCGGAGATGCCGGACGCCCGGCGGACGGCCACCATGGAGTCAGACCGACTCCGACGGGGGCCGCACGCCGGGAGGCGCCAGTGGCGCACAACAACACGACGGACGTATTGGTGGTCGGCGCCGGACCCATCGGGCTGACCGCCGCCATCGAGCTCCGCCGGCGCGGGGTCAACTGCCGCATCGTCGACCGGCTCCCCGCCCGCCTGCCGTACGCGAAGGCCGTGGGGATCCAGCCGCGCACCCTGGAGATCTGGGACCGCATGGGGATGGTCCGCGCCGTCCTGGACGCGGCCGTTCCCATGCGCGGCCAGCTGACATACGTCAACGGCGTCGAGCAGCCCCGCATCGACCTCGTCCTGCCGCCCGAAGTGCCCTACCGCTTCGCGGCACTGCCCCAGTACGAGACGGAACGCATCCTCGAGGAGCACCTGGCCCGCTGGGGCACCGCCGTCGAACGCGGCACCGAACTGGTGTCGTTCGACCAGGACGCCGACGGCTGCACCGGCCGGCTCCGCACCGGCACCGGCGGCGAGGAGGAACTGCGCACCCGCTACCTGGTCGGCTGCGACGGCGCCCACAGCACCGTCCGCAAGGGGCTCGGGCTCTCCTTCGAGGGCGGCGCCTTCCCCGAGGAGTACATGCTCGCCGACGTCGTCGCCGACTGGGACCTGCCGTACGGGTACTCCCTGCGCGCCATGCACCTCGATGCCGCCGGCAGCGTGGACGACGTACTCGTGTGCATCCCGCTGCCGGGCCGCGGCCGCTACCGGATGTCCATGAAGGTGCCGCCCGAACTGTCCACGGCGCAGCAGGCCGCGGCCGCGGCCGACGGTGTCGCCCACGGCCTCCAGGGCGGCGGGACCCCGCAGCCGGCCCACATCCAGACCGTCCTCGACCGGCTCTCGCCGACCCCCACCACCGTCTCGAACATGCGGTGGTCGTCGGTCTTCCGCATCAGCCACCGGATCGTGGACCGGTACGGGCACGGCAGGGTCTTCGTCGCCGGCGACGCCGCGCACATCCACCCGCCGACCGGCGCCCAGGGCATGAACACCGGCATCCAGGACGCCTGGAACCTGGCGTGGAAGCTCGCCCTGGCGGTCGACGGCGCCGCCCGTCCGGGTCTCCTGCCCAGCTACGACGCCGAACGCCGGCCCGTCGGCGAGGAGGTCGTCGGCCGCACGGTGCGCCACGCTGCGGAAGGGGTGCAGTCCGACCCCGAGGACGCCGACACCCTGATCCTGCGCGAGGCCCAACTGCTCGTCGGCTACCGCGGAAGCCCCGTCGTCGACCCGCCCCGCGAGGGTCCCGGACCCCGCCCGGGCGACCGGGCGCCGGACTGCGGCGGCCTCACCTCGCCGATCGCCGCCGTCCCGCTGCGCCTCGCCGACCTGCTGCGCGAACGCGAGCACGTCCTGCTGCTGTACGGGACCGGCCTGGACGAACTCGCCCGGACGGCGCGGGACTCCTCCGGCGGACGGGTCGAGACGTGCGTCGTCCTGCCGGCCGACATCCCGCCCGACGCCCCGGAGGCCGTCGGCGTGCTGCCCGCGTACCACGACACCGGCGGCGAGTTCGCCCGCCTCTACGCCGCCGAGCGGCCGACCGCGTTCCTCGTCCGCCCGGACGGATACCTCGGCGCCCGGCTCTCCCCGCCGGACCGCGAGCGGCTGGCCGCACACCTCGCGATCGTGTTCGCCCCGGCCACCCGGTCCTGACCGGTCAGAACCGAGTCCCGGTCAGGAAGGCCCGGTCAGAACCGAGTCCCGGTCAGGAAGGCCCGGTCAGCCGTGTGCCCCGGCGCGCGCGGCTTCCCGGCGCTGTCGCTTGCCCAGCGGAGCCAGCGACAGGTCCTGGGCCTGGGACCGCAGCTGCTTGAAGCCGTACCCGCGCTCCGTCAACCAGCCCTCCGCGGCCAGTTCCGCTCGGGCCGCCGCGTCGAGGACGTCCTCCTCCACCTCGCCCGAGTCCAGGAAGCGGAACGTGAAGAAGGGGCGGGCCGCGAGGTCGTACGTGAGGTGCCCCTCGGCGGTGAACTCCGCACGCAGCATGTCGTGCTCGGGTGCGGCCGCGAGCAACTCGGCCCGCTGGTCGTCGGTCAGACCGTCGAACGCGCCGCGGACGGTGATGCGGAAGGTACGGGTACTCATCCGGGCACCCTACGCCCGGGCCCCGCCCCGCACATCCGGATTTTCACCGGTCCGCAGGAGCCTGCGTGTTTTGGATTGCCGGACGATCCTCAATACGATCCGGCGATGATCACAAGAAAACGGCTCGCAGCCAGGGCCTGCGGCCTGTTCGCCGCACTGGCCGTCGGGCTCTTCCCGGCGAGCGCCACAGCCGCCGACGGACCGGCGGCGAAGGAACCCCCCAAGGTCGACCTCGTCCTGGACGTCAGCGGCTCCATGCGGGCCAACGACATCGACGGCGGGTCCCGCATGGCCGCCGCGAAGCAGGCTTTCAACGAGGTCATCGACGCCGTACCCGCCGAAGTACAGCTCGGCATACGGACCCTGGGCGCCGACTACGCCGGTGACGACCGGACGCTCGGCTGCAAGGACACCAAGCAGCTCTACAAGGTGGGACCCCTCGACCGGACCGAGGCCAAGACCGCCGTCGCCACCCTCGCCCCTACCGGCTGGACCCCCATCGGACCTGCCCTGCTCGGCGCGGCCCAGGACCTGGAGGGGGGCAACGCCACCAAACGGATCGTGCTCATCACGGACGGCGAGGACACCTGCGCCCCGCTCGACCCGTGCGAAGTGGCCCGCGACATCGCAGCCAAGGGCATCCACCTGGTCATCGACACCCTCGGCCTGGTCCCGGACGCCAAGACCAGGGCCCAGTTGACCTGCATCGCCGAAGCCACCGGCGGCACCTACACCTCCGTCCAGCACAAGGCCGAACTCTCGGGGCGGGTCCGCCAACTCGTCGACCGGGCCGCCGACCCGGTCGTCAACCCGGTGGCGACCGAGGGCGCGAAGCAGTGCGAGGGCGCCCCGCAGCTCAAGGCCGGCCTCTACAGCGACCGCGAGACCTTCGGCGAGCACCGCTGGTACCGGGTGGACGTCCTGCCCGGCCAGGAGCTGCGTGCCTCGGTGAGCATCGGCGCCGACAGAGCCGTCAACAACGACTACGGCGTCATGCTGCGCGCCACGACCGTCCACGGGCGGGAGATCGTTCGCGGCTCCGAGGCCGGCGACGGCCGTACCGACGTCCTCTCCACCGGCCTTCGATACCCCAAGGCCGGGCCCGACGACGACTCGGACGCGGACGCCAAGCCCGCGGCGGAGACCGTCTGCCTCCAGGTCAGCAACTCCTTCTCCGCTCCCGCGTCGGTCAAGACCGCCCCCGGCATGCCCGTCGAGCTGACCATCGACCTCGTGGACGGCCCCGACGACGCCTCCGACGCCGCGGCCTTCGGCCTCGGGCGCGGCTGGTGGACGCTGGCCGTGCTGGTGCTGGCCGGACTGCTGGCCGGACTGGTGTGGGGATGGATCTCCCGCTGGCGCATCTCCGTCTGGAGGACCAACTGATGCGTACCGTACGCAGACTGACCGCGGGCCTGCTCGCGGCGGCCGCCGCCCTCGCGGTGGCCGGCACGGCCGCGGGTCCGGCCTCCGCGGACACCCCCTCGCCGAGTGCCCCCGCCGGCAAGGGCGGGGCCGGCGCCGAAGCCGCCCCGACCGAGGCGGGCACGAGCTTCCGCTCGGCCACGCCGTTCCGGCCCGGCCAGAAGGCCACGGCCGGCGCCTCCAGCGGCGACTACCTGTACTGGGTGCTTCCGGTCGACGCGCAACAGCGCGTCACCGTGAAGGCCGACATCACCCTGCCCGAGTCCGCCGCCCGGCACGGCGCCTCCACCTGGCGGCTCGACGTGTACGACGGACTGCGCCGCCGGCAGGCCTGCACGTACGGCATGCAGAGCAGGGCGGCGGCCAAGGAGGCCGCCTCGGTCGAACTGTCCTGCACCCTGCGCACGGTCCGCGCCGGCGCGGAGCCGTGGGCCAACGACCCGCTGCCGGGCAGCTACTACGTCCGGCTGACGGTCGTGGACCTGCCGGAGGAGGACCTGGGCCTGCCGGTGCGCGCGGCCGTCGAGGCCGACGTGCACGAGGAGGGGGGCGCCTTCGCGGTCGACGGTGCCCTCGCCACCCCGCTGGTCTCCGGCACGGTGACCGGCTCCCTGCGCGAGCCGGAGGACGGCTGGTCGGGCGGCTGGTGGTCGGACCGCTGGCTCTGGACGGCGGCCGGCGGAGTACTCGGCGCCCTCGCGGGCATCTTCGGGTACTCCCTGACCCGCGGCACGGGCCGCCCCTCCCGGGTGCCGCCCGGCGCCTGACCCGGCTTCCCGGGCCGGTCTCCCGCCCACGACGGGTGGTCACGGCGGCCTGCCGTGAAGGGCGGTCACGGCACCTGCTGCGACCGCCCTGCCCGCGGCCGTCCCCGGGGGCGCTGGGCCATGTGAGGACGTGCCCCTCAAGCCCTCCCGGGCCCCTTCCGAAGGAGAGGGAGGCCGCGACCGAGCACGGCGAGGACGCGGCCGTCTCCTGACGACCGACACCTCCCGGGAGTACCTCCATGCGCCTGTTCGCACGTCTGACCGCCGCGGCCCTGATCGCGGCGGCCCCCGCACTCGGCGGCGCCGCGGCCGCGGACGTTCCGGAGCCCGTCCGGGCTCCGCTCTTCGCGTCCGCCGCCGCCGTCCCCGGCAAGTACATCGTCAGCCTCGACGAAGGCGTGGACGCCGGCGCGCTCGCGGAACGACTCGGGCTGGAGCCCACGTTCGTCTACGGGTCCGCGATGAACGGTTTCGCGGTACCGCTGACCCCGGGGCAGCTGGACGACGTGCGCACCACCCCCGGGGTGCGCTCGGTGGAGGCGGACGCGGAAGTCTCCGCCCCGCCGACCCCGGCCGGACCGGCCGCGCCCTCCGCCGTCCGGGCTCCCGCACCGACCTGGGGCCTGGACCGCATCGATCAGCGGACCCTCCCGCTCGACGGCGGCTTCACCACCGGCGGCGACGGCGCCGGGGTGACCGCCTACATCCTCGACACCGGGATCGACTTCGCCCACCCGGAGTTCGAGGGCCGCGCCGAGCCCGGCTTCGACGCCGTCGGCGACGGCGGCGGAGGCCAGGACTGCGAGGGCCACGGCACCCACGTCGCCGGCACCGTCGGCGGCCGGACCTACGGCGTCGCACGCGCCGTACGCCTGGTCAGCGTGCGGGTACTCGGCTGCGACGGCAGGGGCGAGTACTCGGCGGTCGTCGCCGGACTCGACTGGGTCGCGGCGAACGCCACGCAGCCGGCCGTCCTGAACGTCTCGCTGGGCGGCGGCCGCTCCGACGCCGTGAACCGGGCCGCGACCGCCGTGGCCGAGGCGGGCACGCTGCCGGTCGTCGCGGCGGGCAACTCCGCGACCGACGCCTGCAAGGTCTCCCCGGCCTCGGCGGACGGGGTGCTGACAGTGGCCGCGAGCAACCGGTGGGACGAGCAGTCCGGCTTCTCCAACCGGGGCGGGTGCGTCGAGATCCACGCCCCCGGCGAGCAGATCGATTCCGTGCTGCTCGGCGGCGACACCGTCGCCCTGAACGGCACCTCGATGGCCGCCCCGCACGTCACCGGAACCGCCGCCCTCCACAAGGCGGCCCACCCGGCGGCAACCCCCGAGGAGGTCGCCGGCCGGCTCCTGGAGACGTCCACCAAGGACCTCCTGACCCGGACCGGCGCCGACACCCCCAACCGGCTGCTGTTCACGGACGGCATCTGACGGGCCGCGGCCGCCCGTCCTGCGCCGCCCGTCCTCCGTCGTCCGTCCGCCGGTCCGGGACCCGACCGGCGGACGGGACCCGGCCCAGCCGCCCAGCCGCCCAGCCGCTCAGCCGTCAGCCGAGACGGGTGAGCCGGGTGCCGAACGACGGCTCGGCCAGGGACCCCTTGACGGCCACCGGGACGCTCTTCGCGCCCTCGCCCTCACCCGCCGTCAGTACGGCGATCTCCGTCCCGTCCTTCGCGGTGTGCGGCAGCGGCGAGGCGCCGGTCTTCAGGGACAGCCGGAACCGCTGGCCGGGCACGCTGATCGCGTTCAGGTCCTTGACGGCGACCAACGGGGTACGGCCGCCGAGGCCGTCGTCCACGTAGCCGACGATGTCGCCCTTGCGGACGAGCGGAGTGGAGGCGAGGGCCGTCCGCACCGCTTCGATGATCTTCCTGCTGTTCGCCTTGACCAGGGCCAGGCTGTTGAGGGCGTCCCTGTCGGGGGCGGGTGCGCGCTGCTCCATCAACGAGCCGATGATCAGCGGGGTCTGGTCACCGATCGTCTTGTAGGCCGCCCACACGAAGGTGCCGCCGGCGGGTGTGCTGGAGCCGGTCTTGATGCCGTAGATGCTCAGGCCCTGCACCGTGAGCAGGTCGTTGTTGTTGACGAGCTTCTCGCCGAGGCCCTTGATGGGGGCCTCGGGCATGGCGACGATCGCGCGGAACGCCTCGTCCTTCATCACCGCCTCGGCGAGCTTCAGCTGATCGGTGGCGGTGCTGACGGTGCCCGCATCCAGCCCGCTGGGATCGGTGTACGTGGTGTCCTTCATCCCGAGTTCCCGCGCGGCGGCGTTCATCTTCTCCACGAACGCGGCTTCGGAATCGGTACCCGTGTCCCAGCGCGCCAGCAGGCGGGCGACGTTGTTGCCCGAGGGGATCATGAGCATCTTCAGCATGTCCTGCTGGCTGAACTTCGAGCCGGCGGTGAGCCCGGTGATCCGGGACTCGTGCTCGGAGTTGCCGTCCGCCACGGCCTTCGCGTCGACCCTGATGTCCGGACCGGGCTCGGTCCTGCGCAGCGGATGGTTCTTCAGGATCACGTAAGCCGTCATGATCTTGGCGACGCTGGCCGTGGGGACGGGCTTCTGCTCCCCGAAGGTCCCGATGTCACCGGAGCCCACGACGCGGACGGCGCCCTGGCCCTTGGCGGGCCACGGTATCGAGAGCTGCCCGTCGACGGTGTGCTCGGTCTCGGCGGCCACGAGCCGGGGGTCGGGCAGGGGCCGCAGCATCTGGCCGCCGATGCAGGCACCGACGAGCAGCAGCAGGATCGGCGTCCACACCTTGACGCGGCGCAGCGCGCTCCGGCGGGGGGTCTCCGGCGCGGGAGGGGTGTTGGTGAGCTCGGCCAGCAGGTCCAGCGGGGGCAGGGGCAGCGGCGCCGGGGCCTCCGGCCTGGGGCGGGGCTGGGCGGTGGGCCGGGGGCGCGCCGCGACGGGCGGCGGGGAGTCGAGGTCCTTGAGCGCGACGAACCGACTCGTCCGCTCGGGTTCCGACTCCGACTCCGACTCCGACTCGGACTCCTCCTCCCGTGCCGCCGCCCAGGACGGCACCTTCGGAGCGCTCTCGGCACCCTTCTTCCCGGGCGCATCCGGCTTGGGCTGGAGCTTGCCGTCGGCCTCCGGGGTGGCGGGTGCGCGCAGGACCTGGGTGCGCGAGTGGTCGGGCTCGGGCTTGGGTCGGGGCTTGTCGTCGGCCTTGCGGTCCGGGGTGGTGGTGCCGGGTACCCGCAGGACCTGGGTGCGCGAGTCGTCGGGCTCGCGCTTGGCAGCCGCCTCGGGCGCGGGAGCGCTGTCCGGCGTTTCCGCCTCGGTGTCGGGTGCTGCCGGGGTGTCCGCCAGATGCTTCTCGTTCGCCGTCTGCGCCCTGGACGGGGGCTTGTCGTCCGGGGCGGCGGTGGGGGGCACGCGCAGGATCTGCGTGCGGGAGTCCTCGGGGCCGGAGCCGGAGCGGTGGCCGGCCTCGGGCTTCGGCTCCGGCGTGGCCTCGGGCCGCCCGGGGGCCTCGGCAGGCGTGTCCGCCCGGGCTTCTTCGGCCCGGGCCCCGGCCTCGTCCGCGGTCTGCTCCACAGGCTTGTCGTCGGGTGCGGTGGTGCGGTGCGCACGCAGCAGCTGCGTGCGCGGGTCACCGCCGGCCTTCGCCTTCGCCTCGGGCGCGGCCGTCGCCTCGGGCTCGGCGGCGGGGGTGTCCGCCCGGGTCTCCTCGGCCTGCGCTCCGGCGGTCGCGTCCGCCCCGGCATCGCGGGCCGGCCGGTGCCCGACGTCCGCGTCCGCGTCGGCCTCCGCCTCGGTGTCCGCTCCCGTCGAGGACTCCGCCTCGCCGTCCGCCTCCGCGGCGGACCGCGAGGCCTCCGCTTCCACGGTCGCGTCCGCCGGCGCGGACGCCGCCTTCTCGGGTTCCGCCCCCGCGACGGTGGTTGCCTCGTTCGTCGGGTCGTCCGAGGAACCGTCCGTCACCGTTACCGCCTTCATCCCAGCCCCGCCTTGCGCTCACACCGTGCAGATACCGTTCGGCGGCACCCGAGAGGGCGCCGCCACACTGCTAGATGCAGGCCGCGCAGCACACGTTCCCCGAGCCCGATCTTGTGACCGTTCGGTCATATTCGGTGAGTACGGCTACTCATGACCGCGCCTCGGCCCCCGTCGACGATGGACCGCAACACCACCGCACCACCGAACGGGGCCGTCCATGCTCAGCCGAATCGCAGCCGCCCTGGTCCCCGCCTTCGGGCGGCTGACCGTCACCGCCGACCCCGGCGCCCGACCCGCCACCGGTTCCATCCTCGTGGCCAACCACACCTCACTCGCCGACCCCGCCGTGGTGGTCGCCGCGTTGCGCCGGCACGGCATCGAGCCGGTCATCCTGGCCACGGCCGGCCTGTGGCGCGTACCGCTGCTCGGTTCGGCGTTGCGCCGCGAGGGCCACATCGCCGTCCACCGCGGCACCGCCCGGGCCGCGGACTCGCTGGACGTCGCCGCAGTGGCCCTCGCCTCGGGCCGCAGCGTGCTGCTCTACGGTGAGGGCGGGCTGCCGACCCGCCGCGACGCGGGGGAGTCCGCCCCGGGCCCCTTCCGCAGCGGCCTGGCCCGGCTCGCCGCCGCCACCGGAGCCCCCGTCGTGCCCGTCGGCCAGGCAGGCTCCCGCCGCCTGTGCTCCGGCAGCGGCGCCAAGCAACTCGCCGGGGTCTTCACGGCGCCGCTGCGCCGGCCCTGCCTCCACGTGCACATCGGGTCGCCGGTGCACCTCCCCGACCGGGTGCCGGAGGCGACGGACCGGGCCCGCGAGGCCGTGACCGCCGCCTGGCGCACCGCCGCCTCCGCCGTCGGAGAGGTCTGCGCGGCCGCCTGACGGCTCGGCCTGGGCGGCGCCCGCATCCCACGTCCTCTTGGGGCACGCCCGTGTACAGCGACATGGTCCGGCCTCGTTCGTGACGCGCAGTTCGGCCGGGAGCCAGGAGCCGGATGCCTGGTCGAAGCGCCCCACCGGGAAACCCGCACCGCTACCGGCCGGTCACCCGGTTCGCCGACGAGGCCTCTCCGGCGCAGTTCCCGTTCCGCAAAGTGACCGCGAACTCCTGCGCGGCGCCGCCCCGTACGGGGGGCCGGCCGCGGGGGCCTGCGGTCGCAGCCCCCGGCAGTGGGTGTGCCCGTAGCCGCCACGTGAGCGGACACCCGGCCGGAGGGGCAGGCGAAGGCGAGCCCCACACGACCGGGGAGCGTCGACGTCCGGTCGCGGAGGCTCGCCCCCTCACCCGCCCTCGGATCAGAGGAGCGGCTTCTCGAAGCTGAAGGCGGTCACGGCCATCCGCTCGCGGAAGTAGAAGCGGTGCGCGTCGGTCCGCTTGGTCCCGGAGTCCAGGGTGAGGGCGGTGCACAGGGCGGCCCGTGCGTGCTGCTCCAGGTGCGCGAGCAGCGCATGGCCAACACCGCCGGAACGGGCGGCGGCCGAGGTGACCAGATCGTCGACGTAGAGCTTGCGCACCATGGACGTGGTGGCGACGATCCGCCAGCCCGCCGCGCCCACGCACACCCCGTCCGCGCCGTAGGCCGCGGTGAAGCGCAACCCCTGGTCCCGCCCCTCCGCGAGGACTGAGAGGAAGAGATCCTCGGTGAGGTGGGGACGCAGTTCGAGCAGCACGGGAAGCAGGTCGGCGGTGAGCCGGGCGTCACCGGGCTCCAGGTCGATGATCTTCATGGCGGCAGCGTAACGGCCGTGACACGGCGGGAGAGGCGCCCATGCGACGGCGATCTCGCGCGGCCGTGCCACGGCGCAGTGCACCGGCCGCGCGAAACGGCGTGTCAAGACCTCCCCCGCCTTTCGGCACCCCCGCCGACACGGCCGACCAGCAACAGGACCAGGAAACACTCGCCGGGCACCGCCTCGAGGCCGTACGGCCCACCTGCCGACGGTGACCGGCGACCGCGCGGAGGCCCGCGCCCTGCACGAAGGCGCCGGCCTTGCCTGTCGGTACCCGCGAAACGCCGCTACCTGCGGCCCCGGGCGGCCCGGATCGCCGAATGCGTTCGGGAGTTCGGGAGTCCGCCACGGCGGAACCCGCCGTCCGCATGCCGGACACGGGCCACGGTTGTCGGACCCCGGCCCTACTCTTGATCACGTGAGCCCGACCCCTGAGGACCGCCCGGCCCCCGAACGCACCCTCGCCGAGATCAACGCCGACATCCGCTGTCTCTTCGCGCGCGCCGAAGGCCGCCTTTCCGACGCGGAGCGCATCCGCCACGCCGCCCTGCTCCAGGAATGGGCCGCAGCCATGCGTGCCTCGGTCGTCCCGGCCGCCTGACCACCTCTCTCGTTGCCGTGGCTCAGAACGTCCGGAAGACCCCCTCGGGGTCCGCGAGAGCCTCGAGCGCGTACTCCTCGAAGTCCATGTTCGCGATCGAAAGGTTCGCGTGGACGTCGTGGACACCGGCCGGAACGGTCCGGAACGCACGGGGCGGCGGGGAGTCGACGAGTTCCCGGTAGTACTCGGGGTCGAGGCCCTCCTCCTCGGCCCCGAGGTCGAGGGCGAGCAGCGCACGGTGCGGGGACCGCATGGTGACACCGTCGGCGATGAACACCACGCTCAGGTCCTCGTCCCGGCCGACCGCAGCGACGACCGCGTCGGACGTGGCTCCCGCCCAGACGGGGTCGTCGACGAGGTGGACGTCGGCCTCGAACTCCCCGTTGACGCCCCCCTGCCGGCGCAGGGCCGCCGCCACCGCCCGCCATGCCGGCTCGTCGTCATAGTCGGTCCTGATGATCAACGCGGCGAACTCGTCACGTCCGACAACCTCGGGCAACACCTCGGCCCCTCCCTCTGAAGCGATGCCCCAGGCTACGTCCCGGCCGGCTCGTGCGACCACGGCGGCGTGACGAGAACACCGGCTCCGCGCCCCGACGAAGCCACCCTCGAGGGGCTGCGCCCCGCAGTTCCCGCCGCACGGCCGGCGTCGGCCCCGCACCCGGCGGCGAACCCGCCGGCTTCGCACAGGGGATCCAGGCCCGGGCACCTCGGCGCCGCCGGACGGGGCCGGCAACGCCCTGCCCGCCCCCACCCGCTGGGAGGCGGCCACCGAACCTTCTCGGCGGCCCGGACGGCACGCCACCCGTCGCCCGCCGCGCTCACCCTTGCCGTGCCGGTGCGACTGCTGCTCCGTTCAGGCGCTCGCGGACCGGCTGAGGACGCGCCGGAGCCAGCGGGTGCGGGCGGCGCGGGCCTCCCGACTGAGGGCGGCGTCCGGAGCGAAGCTGTCGAAGCCGTGGAAGGCCCCCGGCCACACGTGCAGTTCGGCCTCGCCGCCCGCCTGCCAGATCGCGTTCGCGTAGGCGACATCCTCGTCCCTGAACGTCTCGGCCGACCCGACGTCGAGGTAGGCCGGGGGCAGCCCGGACAGATCCGTGGCCCGCGCGGGTGCCGCGTAGGGCGGCACGTCCGGAGTGCCGTACAGATCGCCCAGCAGCGCCTGCCACGCCGTCGCGTTGGAGGTCCGGTCCCAGACGTCGACGCCGGCCATCTGGCGGCCGGAGAAGGTGTTGTCGCGGTCGTCGAGCATCGGGCACAGGAGGAGTTGGCCGATGGGCACGGGCCCGCCCCGGTCGCGGGTGAGCAGGGCGAGCGCCGCGGCGAGGCCGCCGCCGGCGCTCTTCCCGCCGATGACGATGCGCTCCGGGTCGATGCGCAGCTCCTCAGCATGGGCGGCCGCCCAGACCAGACCGGCGTAGCAGTCCTCCACCGGTCCGGGATGGCGCACCCGGGGCGCCAGCCGGTACTCGACGGAGACGACGGCCATCTGCAGAGGCAGGGCCCACTCGCGGAGCAACTGCGGAAGCACGACCGGGGCGTTGCCCAGGATCATGCCGCCGCCGTGCATGTAGTAGAGCAGCGGCAGCGGTCCGTCGAGGCCCGCGGGCCGGGCGCTGACGAGCGTCACGTCGGGGCCGCCGGGCGGCCCCGGCACGCACAGCTCGTCGACCTCGAAGCGGCCGCCGTCCCGCAGCTCCCGTACGGTCGGCCGCGGCCGCACGGCGACGTCCCGCGCCTGCCGGACGGCAAGGTTCTCCGGAGTGAACGGCTCCCCGACCACTCCGCCCGCCAAGGCCTCCAGCGCCGTCGCCAGTTCGGGGTCGAACGGGGGCGCACACCGCGCCACGGAGTCGGGTCCGAGCCCGTTTCGCGCGAGATCCATACCCCCAGTCAACCACCCGGCCCGCCCCCGCTCCCGCCCCGGGCGCGGCCGGCCGGCCACGGCGGCCGTGCACCTCCGGCCGCGTCCCGACCCCGCAGGTCGCGGTAGCCGGCGCTATGCCCGTCCCCGGCCTGTCGCCGATGTCGCCGCGCGTTCACGCAGCCGCCGCTTGTCCGGCTTGCCCCGCGCGGTCAGCGGCACCTCCCGCACCCAGAACACGGCAGTGGGCCGGTGCGCCCGGGCCAGCGCCTCTTCCACCAGGTCGCAGGCCTCGCCGGCCACCTCGGGACCCGGCTCGCAGCCGCCCGCAGGCACCAGGAAGGCGCACACCTCCTCCCCGGTGAGGTCGCTGTGCCGGCCCACCACCACGGCCTGCGCGACGGCGGGATGCCGGGCGAGCGCCGCCTCGACCGGCACGCAGTACACGTTGTCCCCGTCGACCATCACCACGTCCACGGCCCGGTCGTCGAGGTACAGGTAGCCGTCCCCGTCGAAGTGCCCGAGGTCCCCGGTCCGCAGCCATCCGTCCCGCAGGACCTCGGCCGTCATCCCGGGCCTGCCCCAGTAGCCGGACATCATCGCCGCCGACCGGGTCCACACCTCGCCCGTGCGCCCGGCCGCCACCACCGCGCCCCGCTCGTCGCGGACCTCGGCCTCCACCCCGTCGACCGGCCTGCCCACCGACGCCAGCAGCTCCGGCCGCCCGCCCACCCCCGCATCGTGGTCGGCCGGGGACAGCCGGCAGATCACCCCTGCCTCGTTCGTGCCGTAGCCCTGCCGCCACCGCCCGCCCCATCGCGTCACCGCCTCCCGCAGGCGCTCCGGATGGACCGGGGAGTCCCCGTACGAGACCACCTCCAGCCCCGGCACCTCGTGGGCCGTCACCGGATCGTCCAGCAGCCGGTACACCATCGACGTCGTCAGGTAGGTGGACACCGGCGCCAGCCGCAGACAGGCCGCTGCGAACTCCCGGGGCCCGAAGGGCTCGAGGATCTCCACCCGCCCGCCGGCCCTGAACTGCTCCAGGCACCGCCCCCCGGACCGCTGCGCCAGCGAAGTGACCGACAGGTGGTTCGTCTTCGCCCAGCCCGTCGGCCGTACGGAGTTCCGGGCCGCCATCGCCCCGAAGGTCGAGGCGACCCCCTTGGGCCGTCCCGTCGTCCCGCCCGTGTAGGTCACGCGCGCCACGTCGTCGTCCCGCGCCCGTACGGACACCGGCACGGCCGCACGCCGGCCGGCCTGCCGGACCGCCTCGTCCAGGCCCATCCGGCGCGCCCCCGTCCCGGGCACCGGCACGTCGTGCACCACCAGGTCCGGCCGGCAGTCCCGGAGGATGAACTCCAGCCCGTACAGGGCCGGTCCGGCGACGATTTGGGTCAGCCGGGCACCGAGCAGGTGCGCGGCGATCCGCACCAGCAGCACCTCGGGCCGGTTCGTGCCCGCCACGCACGCCAGCCCCGAGCCGCGTCCGATCCCCGCGTCGACCAGCACTCCGGCCAGCCGCCCGGCAGCGTCGAGCACCTCCTGGAACTCCAGAACGACCGGGCCGGTCCCGAGCGCGGGCCGCCCCGCGTGCCGCTCCAGCGCCGAGACCAGCTCCGTGACATACCGCGCGGCCACCATGTGCGATCCGCCTCTCGCCTACCGAGGGTGATCGTACGGTCGCTCCCTCCGCACCCGCCCCCACCACACCGGCGGCCCACTCCACGGAAGGCCGGCCCAGCGGCATCATGGGCGTCATGACGACCGAATCCCGTGCTCGTTCATTCAGCTCCGCGGCGGCGCGCTACGCCGCGAACCGCCCCTCGTATCCGCCCGAGCTCTTCGACACGCTGGCGGAACTGGCCGGCTTCCCCCTGGCCGGCGCCCGCGTCGCCGACGTGGGCGCGGGTACGGGAATCGCCACGTCCCTGCTGGAGGCGCGCGGCGCCCGCGTGGTCGGGGTGGAGCCAGGCGAGGGCATGGCCGCCGAGTTCCGGCGCCGCAATCCCGGCACCCCGCTGGTGCGCGCGGACGGCAACAGGCTGCCGCTGTCCTCCGGATGCCTGGACCTGCTGACGTACGCGCAGTCCTGGCACTGGACCGATCCGGACCGTGCCGTCCCCGAGGCGCTGCGGGTGCTGCGGCCCGGCGGGGCGCTGGCGATCTGGCACAACGACCCGGACGTCACGGCCGGTTGGATCGCGGAGCAGCAGTCCCGTATCGAGGCCCGGTTCGGGCCGGGCTGGTACATCAACGAACGCGCCCGCTCACAGGACGGGCTGCGGTTCACCACCCGGCACCTGTCGTGGTCGCGCCGGGTCCCGGTCGACACGCACCTGGCCAAACTGTCCACGCATTCCCTCTTCCTCGTCGGCGAGCCGGGAACCGAAGCCTTCCTGGCCGACGAACGCACCCTCCTCTTGGACCGCTTCCCCGACGGATGGGTGGAGGAGCACTACGTGGTCGAGCTCAACGTGGCCGTCCGGGGAGGGTGACAGGGGTGCCGCCAATCGGGTGAAGCGCCGGAACCCGCCGCCGCCCCACCCGTTGATCAAGGCGCTCACCCCCATGCACTCGTGTGACATAAGGACCCCTGATGCTCAAGAAGATTATGGCCACCGCCGCTGCCACCGCCTCCATCGTCGGCGCGGGCGCCGCCGTTGCCGCCCCGGCCATGGCCATCGGCAACGACAACGGCGTCAACACCGTCAACGGCAACGGCGCCCAGCAGATCTACGGCAACCAGAAGACCCACGGCGACCAGAGCCCGCAGCTCGGCCTGGTCCAGGGCACCCTGAACAAGCCCTGCATCGGTCTGCCGGCCAAGGTCAACGCCCAGTCCCTGCTGGCGCTCATCGCCAACGTCGGCGTCCAGGACATCAACGTCCTGTCCAACCCGCAGAACCAGCAGTGCACCGAGAACTCCACCCAGGCCAAGGGCGACGAGTCGCTCTCCCACATCCTGGACAACATCCCGGTCCTGTCCGGCAACCTCTCCGCCGGCAGCTGACGCAGTCCCCTCGTACGAGCCGGGGCCTCCGACGCCTGCGCGAGTGCCCACGGGGCCCCGGCTTGTTCCATCCCGATTCGCCGATCCGACGCTTCGACGCTTCGAACGGCGCGCGCCGGCCCGAACGGCCGGCGACGTGGGCACCGGACGTCACCGCACAGAGCCTCCCGCCCGACCGGGCCGGAGGCTCTGTCGTGCTCTGCGCAAGGTGCCACAAGGGCCTGCCGCCGGTACTCCCCGCCCATTCCTCCTGTGCGATCGCTCCCACCCGTACGCGAACCGGCGGCCGCGCGGGTGGCGCGGCCTCCGGGGACGCCTCGGGACGGTCAACGGTCGGCGCCGGCCGACAGCGGTCCGGTGGGCACTATGCGGCGACTGTCCGGCCCGCCGTCCCCTCTTCGCCGCGGCCCACCGGCAGCGCGGCGGGCCGCGGCGAAGTCCTGCGGGCCGCGGCGCAGGATCGTCGTGGGTGCGCTGCGCGTCTGTCCGTCCACCTCGGTGGGCGGGTACAGGCCGTCGACGACGTCCAGGAGCCGGCGGGGCTGCGGCTGCCAGTTGTAGGCGAAGAACGCGATGCCGCGCTCGTGGAGACGGCGGGCGAAGTCGAGAAGGCCGTTCAGGCCGGTGACGTCGATGAAGCTCAGACGACGCATGTCGCAGGCCACGACGGCGACGCCGTCGTCGAGGGCGGCCTGCGCCTCGTCGAGACAGGGTCGGGTGTGCAGGTCGAGCTCACCGGCAGGGGCGAGGTGCACGGTCGGCCCGTACCGCCTCATCGGCATGCGGAGGTCCATGTCGTCTCACCTCGCGGTGATCGGCTGGTTCTGGGGCGCTCCCGGCCCGGCTCCCCACGGGAGCGCGGCATCAGGCGGCGTGCTGGGGCTGCCGCAGTTCGGCCTGGCCGAAGAGGAGTGCGTAGCCTGCGGGGAGTTGGCGCAGGATGCGGGAGAGGAGGTCGGGGCCGGCGAGGCGGGCGACGACGGCGAGGACGGCTCCGGTGTCCCAGCGGGCGATGGCGGGGGTGGTGGCGGATCGGGCGGCGATGTCCTTGACGAAGCCCCAGCCGGTGAGCGGGTCGGTGGCGGGGGTGTGGGCGGTCAGGGCGAGGGCGGCTTCGACGGGCAGGGCCTGGGCGAGGTCGACGCGTTCGTCTCCGGTGACCTGTCGGCCGAGGGCGGCCAGGACGGTGCGGACGGCTTCCTCGGCGCGTTCGCGCGTGGGGTGGGCGCCTTCGTGGCGCACGCGTTCCAGCATCTGGTCGAACGACATGGCCGTGACGGGCGGGTGCGCTCGAAGCTGGTCGTACATGGTGCTGCGGCTTTCTCTTGAGGGCCCGCCGGGCGGGGCGGGCTGTCAGGTGGGCCGGGGGTGGCCGAAGAGGAGGTCGTAGCCGGGCGGGAGCTGGAGCAGAACCTCGTGGAGGAGGGTGTCTCCCGCCGCTGCGGCGACGGTGGAGAGAACGGCCCCGACATCCCACAGGGCGGTCTTCTCGGTGGCGCCTTCGATCCAGGCCGCGGTCGCGCGGACGAAGCGCTCGGGCGAGAGCGGCTCGGCTGCCTGCAGGGGGTTGAGGAGGATCAGGGCGTACGTCTCGGGCAGGCGGGCGGCAAGCGCGGCCCGCACGGTGCCGACCAGGTGCGCCCCCAGCAGGGCCAGCACGACGCGGGCAACGCGTTCGGCCTCTTCCCTGGTCCGGTACTCGCCGCGTTCCTGAACGTGGTCCAGGAACGCCTCCTGGCGCATCGGCATCACGTCACCTCCAGGGGGAGGGGGCGGAGGACGGGTGCCGGAGGGGAGGGTTCCCGTCCTCCGCGGCCGGGGCAGCGGGTCAGCCGGAGATCTGCTTGCGGTCGGACTCGCCGCCGATGGCGATCTTGCGGGGCTTGGCGCGCTCGGCGATCGGGATCCGCAGGGTCAGGACACCGGCGTCGTAATCGGCCTCGATGCGCTCGGTGTCCAGGGTGTCGGCCAGCATGACCTGGCGGGAGAAGACACCGAGGGGCCGCTCGGAGAGTTCCATCTGCACGCCGTCGGACTTGCCCGCGGGCCGGCGCTCGGCCTTGACGGTCAGCATGTTCCGCTCGACGTCGATGTCGATCGCGTCGGTGCTCACGCCGGGCAGGTCGAACGCGATCACGTACACGTCACCGTCGCGGTAGGCGTCCATCGGCATCACGGACGGCTTCGACCAGGTACCGGTCGTACCGGACAGCTGCTGGAAAATCCGGTCCATCTCGCGGAACGGGTCGGTGCGCATCAGCATCGCGAAACACCTCCAGTCGGTTCAGGCAGGGACTGCCCATGCGCTTCAACGTGCTTCCGTTGTAACATGTCATCGAAACGATGACAAGTAAGCAGTCATCTGGAGGATGACAATTCGGGAGGGTGTCATGAGCGAGGCCGCCGAGCCGCCGACACCGGTCGACTTCCTCGCCGCGGCCGCGGCGCTGGAGGCCATCGACCGGGCCGTCAGGGACGCACAGCAAGCGGGCGCGGGATCAGCGGAGCGCCCCTCTGCAGGGCCCGCGCAGGACTCGGGACCGCACCCCGCCCTGGCCGCTCTTCTGATGCTGCGCGAGGTCCGCGAGCAGCTCGCCGGCTGGGAGAGCAGCCTCATAGAAACCGCCCGAGGCCAGGGAGCCAGCTGGGCCGACCTGGCGGGCCCCCTCGGGGTCGCCAGCCGCCAGGCCGCCGAACGCCGCTACCTGCGCCTGCGGCCCGGCACCGCCGGAACCACCGGCGAGGAACGCGTCCAGGCCACACGCGACAGGCGCGCCGCGGACCGCACCGTCACCGCCTGGGCCCGGGACAACGCGGCCGACCTGCGCCGGCTGGCCGGCGAGATCACCGCCCTCACCGGCCTGCCCCCCAGCGCCCAGGCGGCCGTCGACGACCTGAACGCGGCCCTCGCCGACGACGACGCAGCCCGCCTCGTGCGGCCCCTCACCGACACCCGGCCCCACCTGCGGCCCGAGGATGCCCCCCTTGCCGAGCGAATCGAGGCCCTGAGACGGCACACCGACCGACTCCGCCGGGACACCCACGAGCAGCGCAGCAAGTGACCCGCACCCACTCGGCCGGAGGCCTGTTCCGTCGTCGGCGGCAGGCCCTTCAGGGCTGTGGACCGGAGGGTGTCACGAGCTTGCGGCGTGTCTGCGTCGCTGCACGATCCACCGGTGGACGGGAGGCGTCAGGCCGGCGCCGACGATGAACCCGAGTGCGACGCTCTGGCTCGCGACCGCGATGGTCCCGATGAGTGCGCACAGGGCCAGGCCGGTCACGACCAGCCCGGCGACCTCGACGCGCCGGGACAGCCGATCGAGCCATCTCGCGGTCGAGAACGTCACGAGGTACACGGTGGAGCCGAAAGCGGCCGACGCCAGAGCGGACAGCGTGGTCATTCCCCGACCTTTCAGATTCGGAAGCCGACAGTCTTATCCGGCCGTCACGGCCGGCCGTACTCCCTGGTCGGGATCGCTCGACTGCCGGTCCGTACACCCGCAATGAGCCTTGTCCAGACCCATGTTGAGGCGCTGGGCGCCGGCCTGCGGCCCCTGCACGGCCGTAGATCCCGGACGTTCACACTCTCGCACGGCGCCGGGCAGCGGCAAGCGGTCCGGGCCGGCCCTCGGGCCGAATCTTCGGACCGGGCCGGACCGCTCACCGCGGGCTGTCCCTCGCTAGGCCGCCTGGCCCACCGGGTGGAAGTTGATGCGTTCCCTGATGACGGGGAAGCCGGCCTTGGCGAAGTTCGCGGCCATGGGGAAGTTGCCCTGGTCCGTCGCTCCGCCGACGTACCCCGCACCCTGTTGGACAAGGAGGTGGGTGCACTCCGCGAGGAGGTCGTAGGCGTAGCCGTGACCGCGCTGTTCCGGGACGACTCCGATGAAACCGATGGTCGGGCCGGAGGGGTTGTGGGCCGGGATGTGGATGCCGGCCAGTTCGCCCTCCGGCGTGTGCGCGATCTGCCACCACTCGCGTGGGGAGGGGCACCAGTGGAAGAAGTCGAGTTCCTCCTGGGCGGCCTGGTCGAGGCCGCCCTCGTCGATGGCCTTGAGCGCGTGCGCGTCCAGAGTGACGGAGTGGATGCGGCGCAACGCGTCGAAGAACACGGTGTCGTCGGGTTCGGCGCTGAAGCGCAGGCGTCCGGGCCGCTCGGGCAGCCCTCGCTCGGGGGTCCAGCGGTACAGGAAGCGTTCCACCAGGATTTCGTACCCGGCGGCTCGTGCGGCGGCGAAGCGCGTCTCGGCGGCGGCCTGGAGGCCGGGGGTGTCCCGCCAGCCGCCGGGAAGGTTGATCTCGAGTTCGACCCGCCAGGGAGCGGAGCGCAGGAGTTCGGCCCCGGCCTCCTCCTCGCCCTCGGCCACGTCGAACCAGTTGATGTTGACAGGCTCCGAGTCGTCGGGGCCGCCCCACCACGCTCCGCGTGCGACGATCTCGCCGTCGCGCAGGGCGACACGCTGCCAGTCGGGGCGGAACCGGGTACGCCGATGGCTTTCACGGGCGCCCAGTGGGTCGGGGAGTGCGTCGAAGAGATGAGCGTCGCTCGCGGAGAGCGCACGGATGACCAGATCGGTCATGGATTCCTCCGGGATACAGGCTGCTTGGAGCGCTCCCGGTCAGAACTGACGAACCACGCCGGGACAGAGGAAGAGGGAGCGCTGGAAAAGTGTGAACTGCACCGCACTCGCCTCCTTCCGTTCATCTCTGGGCGTTGAGCCACACAGTACGTGCTCCTCCGGGGCTCGTGCACGGAATTTTGTGTCCCGTGAAGGAGAGGTTCGCGGGACGATGCAGAGCGCTCTCGGGGCATGGCGTATCGCCCGGGCCCGACAGCCGTCCCAGCCGGCTGGGACACCGGTACCGCACTGCTGCAGCCCCGTGGAGCCTTCCCCCGAACCCGCCGTGATGAGCCCGTTCGGGGGAAGTCGGGGCCGGGGGCCAAACCCTGTGTGCGGGCGCTGCGAAGCACGTGCGTGAGGGGAGCCGGCAGGGGTTCCCCCGTCTCCCCTCACCGGCCGCCGCGGGGCCTCCGCCCGGCCGGTGCACTCTTGAGGGAGGTAGTTCACATGGTCCGTGTGCGACGAGTGGTGGCGGTGGCGCTGGCAGCCGGCGCGGTGGTGGTCGGCGGCGCGTCGACGGCATCGGCCGACGCGGGTGCGCAGGGCGTGGCCGCGTACTCGCCGGGTGTCGGCTCGGGCAACCTGATCCAGGTCCCCATCCACATCCCGGTCAACGCCTGCGGGAACACCGTCAGCCTTGTCGGGCTGCTGAACCCGTCCTTCGGCAACACCTGCGCCAACGCCTGATCGACCACCCACCAGGCCCCGGTTCTGCGCCGCCAAGACGGGGCGGCGCAGACCGGTGACCCCGCCGGCCACGCTGCTGCGGGGTGCGTGTCGAGCGCGCCCCGCGCGGTGAGCCGGCCGGGTCGGCTGTGGGTGGCAGTCGGCGCCACCCACAGCCACTCCCGCCGGCCGACCGTCAACGGGGGTTGACCGCCGTTGTGATGAGGGGCTGGCCGTTCAGCAGCGGCGCCGGTACGTCTCGTCGTGGGGACGCGTTCGAGGACACGATCGAGGTCCGGAGGTGAAGGCCGGGATCGACGCGGGCGTCGGGTCGACGAGCGTGTCCGGGGCCCGCAGGACGCCGTTCCCGGCGGGCTGTTCGCACGTCAACCGCAGTTCGGTGATGCTGGGGCGTCCCAGGACAGCCCTGCCGGGTCGGCTACGACGTCGGGCAACCACCCGCCGCCGTCCCCACGGGCTCATCAGCACGGCCTGGACCTCGTCGAAACCCGCCCGCGCGCCCCACCGGGGTGCCCCGGCCGAAATACGCTCCCGGACAGGGCTCTTGCGGGGCACGCCGGGCAGAGCGCTGTCGCCAGGAGCGGTACCTCGTCACCATCGCCGGGGCACGGGAGCAGCCCCCGCCCACGGCCGAGCCCGGCCGGTTTCCGCCGCGGGCGGGCATCGGGCCCGTGAGCCGGTTGCGGCGCGGCACGACGTTCGAGAACGCGGTGGAGACCCCCGGGGCGGACCGGTCGGTCTCCGAGCCGACTGTCAGCGCCGTGACGCAGGATGAGGGGCATGATCCAGACTCTTCCCCTGGCCCTGCCGGCCACGCTGGTCGACCACCACCGCCTCGACCTGACCGCGCTCTACTCCAAGGGCTGGGGCGTGCACCTCTTCGACCTCGTCGGGGCCACGAACGGCGAGGTGTACGCGCTGTACGGCGTCTACCGCCACACCTACGGCGTCGCCCGCGACGAGCAGGACCCGCAGATCGCGAACTTCGGGTACCGGATCATCACCCGGTACTCCGCGGAAGGCGAGGTCCTGGCGAGCGCGCAGTTCCGCACGGGCGGCGCGCGCGAGGGGGAGTCGGACGTCGCCGACGGCGGCGACATCAGTCTGTGTGTCCTGCCCGACGGCGTTCTGGCCGTCACCGGGACACCCGACAGGACCACCCTCGTCGCACCGGACCTGAGCCGGGTCCTGGCCGTCTACGACTCGAAGGACGGGCGCCCCCATGGGGGGTTCACGCCCGGTGAAGGCGACCCTTTCGCCGGCTCCATCACCGTCACTCCCTCCGGCCGACTGCTCTGCACCGTCGCCGAGTACGGCGTGTGGAGGTACGGCAGCGTCATCATCAACCTGGTGGGCATCGCCGAGGGAGCCTTGACCGCCGACTCCAAGCCGCCCATCCGCACGCTCGCCTCGCTCGACCCCGAACCGGCCCACCAAAGCGCTGTCGACCTCCGCCCGCACGCCACGTACCGGGACGCCCCCGTCGGCCTGGCGAACCGTCCCCGCCCGGCACTGACCGAGCTCGTCGCCGCCGAGGACAGCCTCTCCGGCTGGGATCAGTCACGCCTCGGCCGCCCGGTCCCGCTCTCCGAGAACCTGTTCGTCGTCCCCTTCTACGCCAGGACGTTCCGGGGCGGCAGCCGCGGCCAGCCCTTCGTCTTCGCCCTCGTCAACGACCGGGGCGAGATGACCGGACGGCTCCGCGGCCTCCACGAGTGGCGCGACTCGCCCTTCACCGGCCTCTGCTTCAACGTCGCCACCGACCCGCACAGGGGACACGCCTTCCACCTCAACCGCTACGGCCTCTACGCCTGGAACGAGGCAGGAGTGCTGCGCGCCAAACTGGACACCGACACCAAGGCGTTCAAGCCCCTGACCCACTTCACCCTTGGATCCTGCGCCCCCGACGGCGACCTGCTGCTGGCCCACACCAAGCAGCACCTGATCCTGCGCGTACCCGCCCCCGACGACCTCACCACCCTCGCTGCCACCGTCGAGGAAGCTCTGCGGGAGTACGCCCGCCAGCGCACGGTCCTGAAGAAGCAGTGGAGCCCGGCCAACTGGCACTGGACGCACGCCGCGCCGCTGCACCGCATCTGACCACCCCGGCCGCCATCGCGCCCGTCCCGGCCGGAGGCAGGGGTCTGCCCCACCCCGGCCGAGGGTCGATCACCTGTCTTGGCCGGGTTGGCCGGGTTGGCCGGGTGAACCGGCCCCTGCACCGTCTGTTCGTCTTCGAGATTCCCCGCGGCCGGCGGGGCCTTCTTCACCGACCGGTCGACCGGGCTGCTGAAGGTGAACGCGTTCGCAGCGGTCCTGACCGGTTCACTGGACGACGTGACGCCGTGGTCGCCGTCAGCGGGCGGTCCCGCGCCCTGGGCATGCCCCCCGGCGGCGCCGCAAGCGAGTCGCCCACCGCGGTGGGTGCCATGCGGGGAGTCACTGCGGCTTTGCCCGGTCCTCCAGCGGAAGGCTCCCAGCCCCGGCCGGAGCCGCGGCCTCCTCCCACCGTCCCGTCCGTCAGGTGCCGGAAGCCGGCATGAGATCTACTTCACACGACACAGCGGCGGGACGCTGTCACGTCCGGGCCCGCTCGCCGGTCCTCATACCGAAAGGGCACACACGAAGCCTCGCGAAAATGGAACGGGAACATCGACATGGGACAGAAGCAGCACGTCGTGGTGGTGGGCGCCGGGTATGCCGGAGTGACCGCGGCGCTCCGCGTCAGCCGCCGCCACCAGGTGACTCTCGTCGACCGCAAGGAAAGCTTCACCGAGCGGATCCGGTTGCACGAAATCGCCGCCGGCCGCGCCGGCACACCCATCGTCCTGCGTGACCTCGTTGCCGGGAGGGAGATCGAGACGGTCAAGGCCACGGCCACGTCGATCGATCCGGTTGCCCGTACGGTCCTGCTGGCCAACGGGACCACGCTCGCCTACGACCGGCTCGTCTACGCCCTCGGCAGCAGCACCGACACCACCCGCGTTCCCGGCATCGGCGAGCACGCCTACACACTGGAGCAGGCTCAGGAGCTCAGTGACCGACTGTCTCGTGGATCCGGCACCGTCACCGTCGTCGGCGGCGGAGCAACCGGCATCGAACTTGCCGCAGAGCTCGCCGAGTCGGCCGGGGATTGGCAGGTACACCTGGTCACCGGCAGCGAACCCGGAAACGCGCTTTCACCAGCCGGCCGGACCCATGTGCGCAACTCCCTGCACCGTCTGGGCGTCCACCTGCACGCACACACCCGGGTCCGAGCCGTCCACGGCAGCGGACTGTCGACCGATCACGGTGAGCTGACCGCGGACGTGGTCGTCTGGGCCGCCGCGTTCACCGTTCCCTCGCTGGCCGCCGAAGCCGGGCTCCGCGTGGACGAGCGAGGCCGGGCCCTGGTCGACACAGCCATGCGCTCGCTCTCCCACCCCGAGGTGTTCGTCGTCGGCGACGCGGCCCGCGTCACCGTGCCCGGCACGGGCGAACTCCGTATGGCATGCGCGACGGCGATGCCCACCGGTGCGCACGCCGCCGAGGCCATCGACGCACTCGCCCGTGGACGCGAGCCCGAGCCGCTCAGGTTCCGTTACCTGGCGCAGGCCATCAGCCTCGGTCGCCACGACGGTGTCATTCAGCCGGTACGCACCGATGACTCGGCCCACCGCCTGGTGATCACAGGTCGGCCGGCCGCCCGGATCAACGAGTGGATCAACCGATACACGATCGCATCCCTGCGCGCGGAGCGCCGGCGGCCCGGCACCTACCGGTGGGCCAAGCCGCTGCGACCGGCCACGAGGGCCGCGGTGCCCGGTTCCGCTGCCCAGGCACAGTGATCCCCCGCGGTGGCGGTCCAAGCCCGACGGCGGAGCCGCCGGCCCACCGGATCCCCGACCTGGACGAGGCAGAGAACGGGCTGGACCGCCACGCTCCGGTGGGCGGTGCCGGCCGGCGGGAGTGTGCGTCATTGCCTGACTGCTGGCCGTTCATGGTCGTGCGGGAGCCGTGCGAGGGTGATCGTGCGCAGCAGCCATTCCACCGGGCCGTAGCGGTGTCGGGCCATCAGCCGGGAACTGACGGCGAGCTGGATGGCGTACAGCGCGAGTGCGCCGAGTACGACGACAGCCGGGCTGAGGCGGTCGTACAGGGCGAGCCCGAAGCCGGTGAAGACGAGGGCCATGATCAGCGACTGGCTCAGGTAGTTGGTCAGGGCCATTCGGCCGGCGGGGGCGAAGAGCGCCGCGATGCGCGCGCCGCGGGCGGTCTTCATGAGCAGGAGCATCCCGCAGACGTAGGCGGCGGTCAGGGCGGGGGCCGTGACCATTCCCACCATCTGGCCGAAGAGTGACCATCGGGGACCGAGCGGGCCGCTGACGGCCAGGGCCATGAAGAGGCTCCCGGGCAGGCCCACGGCGGCACCGATCACGAGGATGCGGCGCATCCGTGCGCGGTGGTTCCCCGTGTCGGCGAGCAGACGCCGCTTGCCGCAGTGCAGCCCGACCAGGAAGGCCGCCAGGACAAAGCCGCTCATCAGGAGCGCGGCGAGGAGCTGGTCGGGTAGCCGGTCGATGTTGGCCTGCACGACGGACGAGGCATCGCCGCGGTAGCCGGCGACCAGCACGGGCACTTCTTGCACGAGTTCGGAGTCCGCCTCGGCTGTTTCGGCGTCCGGCACGAACACGGTCCCCAAGCCGACCAGGAGCAGGAACGTGCTGAGACACCCGTACAGGATCCGGGCGGCGCGCAGCGCCGCGCCGGGTGTCCAGTTGCGTGCGGCGATGAGGATCAGGCCGAGCACCGCGTACGTCGTCAGGATGTCGCCGGTGTACAGGAGCACGGCGTGCAGGACTCCCAGGACGAGCAGGCCGACTGAGCGGCGCAGCAGGCGGGGGACGGCGCTCGTGCCGGCGCGTTCGGCGGAGGTCAGCTGCAGGGTGAAGCTGTAGCCGAAGAGGAACGAGAACATCAGGTAGAACTTGCCGACCGCCAAGGTCTGGACGACGCCCTCGACGGCCCGGTCCAGTGCGGAGGCACCCGGATCGGTGATGGCTCCGAGGCTGTACGGCCCGGCCATCATCAGGGCGTTGACCACGAGGATGCCCATGAGCGCGAAGCCGCGCAGGGCGTCGACCTCCGGTATTCGTGCCGCTCGGTCTCGTGGTGTGCGCGCTGCCGCTGAAAGCACTGATCCCCCAGGTCGTCGTCGTTGTGGGGTCTCCTGCCCATGCCGTACAGGCGGTCGGCGTGGTCGAACGAGCGGTACTCGGGCGAGCAAAGGCAGAGCCGACGGGAGGAGCGCCACACCTTGATCTGCGACGTTAGCCCACTTGAAACGCCGATACGCAGATACCTCAGCCGCTGCGCGGCCACGGCCGGGCGGCAGGGCCTTCGACGGGTTCGGTTGGACGAACCGAGCGGCTGCGTTCAAATCGCCGGTGGAAGATCTCGGATTTCGATGTGCCCGGCACTGACACCGCCCGGCCGGATGCGCCCATCACCGCGTGCCCGAACCCGAACCCTGCTCGGCAGGCGGGTATGTGATCGTACGCCGCAGGTCTGGCCCGCGAAGCGGCCTGCCCGGCAACTCCGTTGACGGCCGCGATATCCGGCCCCGGCTTCTCCTCGGAGCCGCCGGTCAGGCAGCCGCCGATGACGAGTGAGGTCTCCGGCCGGTGCGGCACGAGACGGGCAACGCCCGGCCCTCCACGAGGCCGGGCGTTCGGCTCCCTCACGAGCGGGCGACCCGTTCGAACAGGCCCTGCCCTGCAGGCTCCGCTCGGATCGACCGTGACGCGCGGCGGCTTGCCCGGTACGCGGTGAGGCTTGCCCGGGCCGCAGCAGCCACCTCAGCGGACATTCCGACCGCTACGACGGCCGGCGGGGTGGCTAGGCGCCGGGCAGGAGGTCGGAGACGAGGGCGGCGAATTCCTCGGGGGCGAGGATGCGGATGCCCAGTTCTTCGGCCTTGGCCCGCTTGGAGCCGGCCTTCTCGCCCGCGACCAGAAGGGTGGTGCGCTTCGACACCGACGACGAGGCCTTTCCGCCCGCACGCTCGATGAGCTCGTTCATCTCGTTCCGCGACAGCGCGGCAAGGGAGCCGGTCATGGAACCGGTCACCACGACGGCTTCTCCTGCCAGCGGGCCGTCCGCCGAGGTTGCGTCGCCGCCGTCGTCGGTTGCGGGTTTCTGCGGTTCGGTGACCCGGGTGCCGACCTGCTGGGCCTGGAGCTTGTCGAGGAGCGGCGCGAGTTCGACGAGTTCCGCCGCAATGACGCGGGCCTTCTCGGTGCCGATGCCGTCGACACCGGCCAGCGTGTCCGCGTCGGCGGCCCGGATCGCGGCCATCGACCCGAAGTGCGCGGCGATCCGACGGGACATGGTCCGTCCGGTGCCGCGAACTCCGAGAGCGCAGAACACACGGCTCAGCGCGGCCCCGCGGGCGGTCTCGATCGCGGCAAGCAGGTTGGCGGCGCTGGTCTCGCCCATCCGCTCCAGACCGAGGAGCTGCTCGCGGGTCAGCGTGAACAGATCGGCGATGTCCTTGACCAGACCGGCCTCCACCAGCTGGATCGCTCGGGTGCCTCCGAGGCCCTCGATGTCGAGCTGGTCGCGGCCGGCCGCGTAGACCACCGAGGCCACGGCCTGACAGCTCCGGCCGCGCACGCACCGCCACCGCTGTTCGGTGGTGTCGATCGCGTCGCCGCAGCGGGGGCAGGCCTCGGGGAAGACGATGGGGCTCTCGGCGCCTGTGCGCTGGTCGACCAGTGGTGCCTCGACCCGGGGGATCACGTCACCGGCCCGGTAGACGAACACCTGGTCGCCGATCATGAGCCCGCGGCGGGTGATGTCGGCGGGGTTGTGGAGCGTGGCGTAGGTGACCGTCACCCCGTCGATGACCACCGGCTCCAGGACGGCACGCGGGGCGACGATCCCGGTCCGGCCGACGTTCCACTCCACCGCCAGCAGGCGCGTCACCTTGTGTTCGGCGGCCAGCTTCCGGGCCACCGCCCATCTGGGGGCGCGCGAGCCGTTGCCGGCCTGCCGCTGGTCCTCGGCCGTGTCGGCCTTGACGACGACGCCGTCGATCCCGAAGGGCAGGTCCGCGCGCAGACCTGCGATCACGTCGATACGTTCCTGCACCTGCTCGAGCGTCTCGCATCGCGTCGGGGCGGCGGCGGTGCCGGCGGCGGTGTTCGCGCCGAGCGCGGCCAGGGTCTCCAGCAGGGCGAGATGGCCGAGGTCGTCCAGGCCGATCGCGCTGTAGGCGAAGAACGTCAACTCGATCCTGTAAGGGCGGTCCTTGGCCCGCAGGGTGCCGGCCGCCCCGCTGCGGGGGTGCGCGAAAGGTGTGGCCTCGTGGGTGAGCCGGATCCGGTTGGCCTCCTCGAACTGCGCGGTCGTCAGCAGCACCTCGCCGCGCAGCTCGACGTCGATCGGCTCGGTGAGGACCGGGGGCAGACCGAGGACGGCGTCGGCGGCGTGGGTGATGTCCTCCCCGGCCAAGCCGTCGCCGCGGGTGAGGACCTGCACGAGCCTGCCGGCCCGGTAGCGGGCGGCCACGGCGAGGCCGTCGAGCTTCGGCTCCACGCACCACCCCGCCACAGGGCGGCCCAGACGCCGTTCCAGCCCGGCCGCCCACTCGGCGAGTTCGTCGGCGTCGAAGACGTTGTCGAGGGAGAGCATGGGCACCGAATGCGGCACGTCGCCCTGCACGGCCCCGCCCGCGACCTTCCCCGTGGGCGACTCGGCGAGCGCCTCGGCGGGGTGGGCTTCCTCGTAGGCGGCGATGGCGCGCAGCAGCCCGTCGTACTCGTCGTCACCGAGCGGGGTGGTCCCGTCGCCGTAGTACGCGGCGGACGCCGCCAGCGCGGTGGTTACGGCCTCCACGTAGGCGGCAGGGGAAAGCAGGGCACTGTTTTCGGTCATGAACGACATCATCCTGCCCGGCACTGACAACGGAGGCAGCCTCCCCGGCCCCACCCGCTCGCCCAGCCTGCTGCGCCGGCTCCCCACGCCGTACGCAGGCAGCCCACCGATGCCGGCGCCGTCGAGGGAGGCAGGCAGGTCGTCGGTGCAGTCGAGTTCGGGATTGCGGATCTCGGCTGTGGGGACGGCCTGAGGGTCGTGGACGGTGACGGACCCGCCGGCGCGGATCGCCTTCTCGGCCTCGGCGGTGGTGAGTTTGACGGTGATCGGTCCGGGCGCGGGGTGGTGGCCGGACGGTCGACGGGGCGTGCGTTCCTCCGTCGTGGTCCAGCGGCCGTCGTCCCCGACTCCTGGACCGTGTACCGGGTCCGGCCGCTGACCGCCGTGGCCCTCACGGTGATCGTGGTGCGGCACCGCGACGTGTGAACCGGCTGCGCGGCGCCCTATCCGGTAGCTTCGGTTCCATGACCACTGAGCCGCAGAGCTTCGAGATCCTGGTGGTGCCCGAACACATCGAGAACCTTCGTGGCGCCTCCCCGGCGGACCGCGCCCTGAGGTCGGCCGTGGTCGAGGCGACCGGCGAGCAGGGGGCTTCCGGCTACCCCCGCTACCGGGGAGAGGGCGTGGAGGCCGACATCGACCCCGCCACCCGCACCATCGAAGCCCTGCTCATCGACGGCGCGGAGCTGGACTACGGGTTGATCGCCATGATCGCCCCCGAGGGCAGGGGCCGGGGCGGCGCCCGCCGCAAGGAGGGGCGCACCGACGGGTGAACCGGGGCGTTTCGGTCGTATTGATGTTGGCCGGGAGCGGGCCAGCGCGGCCGGGGCGCCGCGCCGTAGCGTCTTTCCCATCGGGAAGAACGTGACTGGCGCGCATCGAGGAGCCTACGGATGACCAAGCCCGTTCCCCAGCAGACGAGTTCGCGTGCCGCCGTACAGGAGGTCCTGGACCGGGCGGTGACCGGCGCCGGCCTCCCCGGCATGGTCGCCGAGGTCCAGGACCGCCGGGGCCGGTGGTTCGCTGCTGCGGGGGTGGCCGACACGGCGACCGGCCGCGAGCGGCTGCCCGAGGAGCAGTACCGCATCGGGAGCACCACCAAGACCTTCACGGCCACCCTCGCCCTCATGCTCGCCGCCGAGCGCAAGCTGTCCCTGGACGACACCGTCGAGCGGTGGCTGCCCGGCATGGTCAGGGGAAACGGATACGACGCCGGCGCGATCACCATCCGGCACCTGCTCGGTATGACCAGCGGGCTCTTCAACTACGCCGTCGACCAGTCGCTGCTCTCCCGGCACTACGGCCCGGCCTTCCTGGAGCACCGCTACGACCGCTTCAGCCCCGAGCAGCTCGTGGAGATCGCGACCGCCCACGCCCCGGACTTCGCACCGGGCGAGGGCTGGACGTACAGCAACACCGGCTACGTCCTGGTCGGCCTGATCATCGAGAAGGTGACCGGGCGGACCTTCGCCCACCAACTGGAGCAGCGCATCACGCGCCCGCTGGAGCTGACCGGAACGTACCTTCCGGGCCGCGACGAGCACGGGCTGCGCGGCCCGCACGCCCGCCTCTACAGCAAGAACTTCCTCACCACGCCCGACGCCGAGATCCATGACGTGACCGAGCTGAACACCAGCTTCGCCTGGTCGGCCGGCGGGATGGTCTCCACCGCCCGGGACCTGAACCGCTTCTTCGCGGAGCTGCTGGGCGGCCGGCTGCTGCCGCCCGCCCAGCAGGAGGAGATGTTCGCGGCCCGCCCGGCCCCCGAGGGCAAATGGATCCCCGGCGCCGCCTACGGCCTGGGCATGTCGGCGATGACGGTGTCGTCGGGCACCACGGTCTGGGGCATGGGCGGCGCCATCAACGGCTCGTTCTGCTACACGTACGGCACCCGCGACGGCGAGCACCTCGTCGCCCAGAGCGTCAACGGCGACTGGGACGACCCGATCGGCATCTTCACGCAGGTCCTCGAAGCCGAGTTCGCGGCCGACCGCCCGGCGTGAGGCGCGAGCCCCCGGACAGGCCCTCGCGCGGGGCCTGCCCGGACCTGCGCTCCACGGGCTGGAGCCGTTGGCGAAGCCGCCGTTGACCACGAGTCGGTGCGGCGTCAACTGCCGCCGCCCGTGCCGGTCACCGTGTACGCGGTGGTGTGGCAGACGGACCCGGAGCCGGTGACCGTGGGGGTGTCCACGGCGAGGCAACGACCAACCGCTTCCACCGCGAGTGGTGGCACGCGCACCCGAAGTGCACCCCGTGATCGACGGACAGGGTGCACCGGGTGGCGGGTGGCGGGTGGCGCGTGTCGTGGCCGGTGGGATCAGCCCCGGCGGTGGGCGGTCAGCAGCAGGTACTCCCACTCCATGACGCCGTCCGTGGTGTGCTCGGCGGCGAGGGCGTCGAGCGCCGCGTCCAGGGCCGCGATCCTCTCCGGATCGTCGCCCACCGCGCGGTACACGGCAATGGTCGGTCCGTAGCAGGCCTTGAAGAACTCCCGGAAGTCCGAAGGGTTCTTGAAGAGGGTCACGGGGACCGTCCGGCGGCGGGTGACGACGTCGGTGACCGCGTCGCCGAGCAGCTCGTGGACGTACTCCTCGTTCCCCCACAGCGGCGGCGGCTGCACACCGGGCGGGGGCGGCGGGGCGTACGGCTTCATCGTGGCGAACAGCCGGCCGACGAAGCCCTCGGGGGTCCAGCTGAGCAGACCGACGGTCCCGCCTGCCCGGCACACGCGCAGCATCTCGTCGGCGGCGGTGCGGTGGTGCGGGGCGAACATGATGCCGATGCAGGACATGACGACGTCGAACTCGCCGTCCGCGAAGGGCAGGTCCTCGGCGTCGGCCTCCCGCCACTCCAGCTTCGCGCCCTGCACGGCGGCCAGGTGCCGCCCGACCTCCAGCAGTTCGGGGGTCAGATCGGACGCCACGACGTCCGCCCCGGCCAGCGCGGCCGGAATGGCGGCGTTGCCGGAGCCCGCCGCGATGTCGAGGACCCGGTCGCCGATCTGGATCCCGCACTCCTTCACCAGCAGGGGCCCCAGCCGGGAGACGACGTGGGAGGCCACGGACGGGTAGTCGCCCAGCGCCCACATCGCCCGGTGCTTGGCCTTCAAGGAGCGGTCGGCCTGCCGCGCCTCGCTCGCATCGGTCATGACAGCCGTCCTCCAGCGCTCGCAGCGGTCCTCCTCCGAGCCTAGGGACGTTCCGGCCGACCGGCCCGCCGGTGCGGCCACCCGGGTGTACGGTCCGGGCGCCGGGCTCGTCAGTCGCGGGCTGTGAGGCCGTCGAAGTCGCGTGCGAAGCCTTCGCGGAAGCCGGGGCGTTCCAGCGCGTCCTCGAAGGCCCGGGCGGCGCGTGCGAGGGCGCTCGCGTTCTCCTGGGCGGCGGTGAGTTCGGCGAGGTACGCGCGCAGGCTCAGTCCGCGGTCGGCGGCGAGAGCGGCGAGCCGGTCGCGCACGTCGGTGTCGACCTCGACGGTGGTGGTGTCGGCCATCCTCCGAGTATGCGCGTCCGGCGACCGCCCGGGGGCCCGTTCGGCCGCCGGGACACGCCTAACCGGCCCAGCGTCCCGTGAGGAAGGTGATGGCCACCGTGGTGCACAGCGGTCCGGCGACGTACAGGTAGGCGCTCCGCACCCACGGACGGCGCAGGCTCCATCCGGCCAGGGTGATCCACAGCGGCCACCACAGCAGCGTCGAGCGCGGCACGGAGGTGTACCAGTAGGAGGTGCCCAGGGCCCACAGGGTGAGGGCGATGTAGAGGGCCTCCGGCCAGCGGCGGCCCCGCACCAGCACGGCCAGGAGGACGACACCGGTCACCATGGCCAGGAGCTCCGCCTGCCACATGAACGCGTGGCCCGTGGGCTGGGTGTGTGCGAAGGCGGCCGTCCAGGTGTTGGACCAGGCCTCCCACGGCAGGTGGAAATCCCGGTACCAGCCCCGCTCCTGGGCGTGCTTCCACGCCATCCAGTCCCCGGTCCACGCGTGCAGGTACCAGCTGTGGAGCAGCGGGGGGAGGGCCGGCAGGAGCAGCCAGGGGGCCGCCCGCCGGGCGGCGCCGCTCCGCGCGGTCAGGAGGAAGTGCAGGGCCAGCGCGGCCGCGAGGAACAGCCCCGTGACCCGCACCGAGCAGGCCAGGCAGGTCAGGACGGACGCGGTGGCCCAGCTTTGGCGCCGGGCCGCCAGCCAGGCGGGCAGGGCCAGCGAGAGGAAGAGCGACTCGGTGTAGCCGGCTGCGAGGAACACCGCGCAGGGCGACACCAGGAGGAAGGCCGCGGCACGTCGGCCGGCCTCGGCGTCGCCCAGCCGGCCGCGCGCGAGACGGGCCAGGGCGAGCACGGCGACGCCTCCCGCGACGAAGGAGACAAGCGCTCCGGACGCGGCCCAGGACGGGACGACCGTGTGCACGGCGCGCAGGGCGAGGGGGAAACCGGGCAGGAAGGCCTCCCTGTTGTCCCAGCCGGCCGTCCAGGGCCCCGCCGCGTCGGGGAAGTAGCCGTCCTCGGCTATGCGGAAGTAGAACTCCCAGTCCCACCGCTCCCAGGGCGCGAGCAGCGCCGCGGGCCGGCGGCTCTCGCCGTCCGGGGGGAACAGCCAGCCGACGGCGCCGGCGGTGGCCCAGATGCCGACGCGGGTCAGCAGGTAGAGCCACAGCACCTCCCGGTCGGCCGGCCCGAACCACCGCAGGGCCCGCAGCCCTCGAGGACGGTGGGGGTGGGGGGCCGCGGGACGGCTCGCAGGGGCGGGACGCGAGCGGGGGGCCTCGGCCTCGCACTGCGGGGCTGAAACGGACATAAGGGATCTCCTGGCCGTCTGAGGGTGTGCGGAACCGCCGGAACGGGTTTCCGGGCCGGTGTCCGCAGGCGGCGGTGGGGTTGTGGCGGGTACGGGGCGTGCGCGCGGCGGGCGCCGCGCGCCGCGGGGAGGTGTCCCGCGGGCCGGGCCGGTCCGCGGGACACCTCGCTACCGGGGCGGTTGCGCGGTCCTGGTGGGCGTGCCGGGATACGCCGACCCCTGGGGCGGATGGGCGCTCATCGTCCAGGTGGCGTCGGGGCCGCCCACCCCGGCGGTCGAGGTGGGCGGGCCCGGCGTCGACGTGGTTCGCGGCGCCGAGGGAGGCGCGGACGTCGGCAGGGAGGTCGGCAGATCGGACGGCGGCACGGGAGTGGGGGTGGTCGCCGGAAGCGTCGGGCGGCCGGAGTCCTGCGGCAGGAACGCGGCCAGCGCCGCTCCGGATCCGCCGACCAGCAGACAGCAGGCGGCGGCGATGCCCACGATCCGGCGCCGCCGGACCCGCTCGCCCTGCTGCTCGATGGCGGAGACGGGCGGGAGCGCGGCCGCCGACTGCCCGGCCGAGGCCGCGGCGCGGAAGGCGGACCGCAGCGGGTCGTGGAACTCAGGCATCGGGAGCCTCCTCGGTGCGCGGATCCTGCAGCTGGCGTGAGAGCGCGGCCCGGCCGCGGGAGAGGTGCGTCTTGACCGTGCTCGCGGACAGCGAGGTCTCGAGGGCGATCTGCTCGACCGTCAGGTCGCACAGGTAGTGCAGCGCCATCGTGCGGCGCTGCTTCAGCGGCAGCTGCCGCAGCGCCTCCACGAGAGCCACCGCCTCGGGCCCGGGGCCTTCGACGTGCGGCGCGGGAGGGCTGCGCCGCCAGGCGTCGGCGGAACGCCGGCGCACCCGCCAGCGGCTGACAGCGAGCCTCCAGGCGACGGTGCGGATCCATGCCTCCGGCCGGCCGTCGCGGTCCAGCTGGCGCCGGCGCCCCCAGCCGCGGACGAAAGCCTCCTGCACCACGTCCTGCGCCTCGTGGTGGTCACCGAGCATCACGTACAGCTGTCCTGTGAGCCTTCCCGCCGCTTGTGCGTAGAACGCTTCGAACTCCTCGACGGTCAAAAATCGCTCCCGAATCCATGTGGCCCTCTCACAGGGCATACGCCCGGCACGCCGCATCCGGTCGACAGGGGACGACGGGAACTTCTGTGACTGCGGTCACATGGCGGTCGGCCCGCCCATCGTCGCGTCGGCGGAAGCGGGGCGGCGGCGCCACGAGTCCGGCACGGTGCCCGGAGTGAGGCGGGCCTGGACGTGCCGCCCGCGCCACGGCGTCCGCCCGGAACGGCGGAAGGGCCCGGATCCACAAGGATCCGGGCCCTTCCGAGCAGTAGCGGGGACAGGATTTGAACCTGCGACCTCTGGGTTATGAGCCCAGCGAGCTACCGAGCTGCTCCACCCCGCGTCGATGGACCTCACCCTACGGCATTCAGGGGAGGGTGCTCGACGTTTTTTCACGCGGGGCCGCCCGGCAAGTCCGTACAAGGGTGAATTCCCGCCGTGCAGGCGTGATCATTCCCCCTGGTGACAGTGCGTGCAGGCGTGTACCTTCTCCGGTAGCTGTCGTGGTTCCAAGTGCCTTGCCCGCGCCAACAGGTGTGGGCAGTTTTGCTGTGTTGTGCCGTAGGACCAGGGCGATCACCTCCGTCCTCCACGCCGTGTGGGGGACGTACGTCAACGGGAAGGCATGAACATGGCTACGGGAACCGTGAAGTGGTTCAACTCTGAGAAGGGCTTCGGCTTCATCGCCCAGGACGGTGGCGGCCCGGACGTCTTCGCCCACTACTCGGCGATCAACGCCACGGGCTACCGTGAGCTCCAGGAGGGTCAGGCCGTGACCTTCGACATCACGCAGGGCCAGAAGGGCCCGCAGGCGGAGAACATCACCCCCGCCTGATCCCCGGCCGGCCCGGGCTGGGGCCCGGGCTCCGGAGGACCGTTTCCTCCACCGGGGTGAACCGGGGGAGGGGACGATCAGGGCCGTGCGGCAGCGCCGCACGGCCCTGATCCGTTCGCCCGGCCCCGACGGTGCCACGCTGCACGCGTGGACCGCAGGCCCGGCGCGGACCTCCGGGCGCGAATCGACGGCATCGTCCAAGGACGGGTGACGTCCGCCGGGAGAGCGGCCTGCCCGTCGCACCCCACCCGCATGGCGAACTCGACCCTCACGCCGGTCCGTCCGGTCGGCCGGGCGGGCGCCACCGGCACGGCGCCGCCGATCCACAGCTTCTCCACCCGCAAGGGCTCCACCTCCACCCTCGCGCACGCGCTCGCCGACCGGGATCCGATCGACCACGACAGCCCCGACGGCGCCACCGGCCCGCATTCGGGGCGCAGGCAGGGAGCGGGCCACCGCACGGCAGGCCGTGGCCCACTGCGCAGGGGCGCCGTACCGACCCCGCACCACCTCCCCGCAGGCCGAGCTGTGCGACCGGGGCGCCATGGGCGCGGTCGGCGCGGGCCGGCGACCGTGGTGGGAACCGGCCACGGCGAGAGGCTGCCACGGCCGGAGCTTCGGCGGGGTCCCCGGCGAGACCGGGCGCCGGATCACCGGCCTGCCCCCCGCCCAGGTGCTGCGGACCTGCGTGGCCTTCGCCCTCACCCGGACCCGCCTGGCGGGCGGGTACAGACTCCTGGTTCAAGCGCGCTCGAGGTCAAGGGGGAGTGATCGGTGCGACAGCTCGGCATAGGGGAGCTCGGGAAGCGGGTGGGAATGCGGCCCTCGGCTCTGCGCTACTACGAGAGCGTCGGCCTGCTGCCGTCCCCGGAGCGGGCGGCGGGCCGGCGCGTCTACCCGGTCGCCACCGTGCGGCGGATCGCGCTGATCAAGATGGCGCAGCGGGCGGCCTTCACCCTGGCCGAGATCCGCGCCCTGCTGGACACCGACGCGGACCGCGCGGCCACCCGGCAGTGGCGGGCCCTCGCCCAACGCAAGCTCCCCGAGCTGGACCTGTTCATCCGGCAGACGCAGATGCTGCGCGACGCCGTCGCCGAATGCCTCGCCTGCGGATGCATGAACTTCGACACGTGCGGGCTGCTCGCCGAGGATGGACCGGGCTCCTGACCGGCCGCGGGCCGTACCGCCCCGGGGATGAGGCATGATCGGGGGATGTCTGATCGCATCATTGCCGCCTGTGACGGAGCGGCGAAGGGTAACCCCGGACCCGCAGGCTGGGGCTGGGTCATCGCCGACGCCGAGGGGCGCCCCGAGCGCTGGGAGGCCGGTCCGCTGGGGCGGGCCACCAACAACATCGGGGAGCTGACCGCGCTCCAGCGACTCCTGGAGGCGCTGGCGCCCGGGACATCCGTCGAGGTGCGGATGGATTCGCAGTACGCGATGAAGGCGGTCACGCAGTGGCTGCCCGGCTGGAAGCGCAACGGATGGAAGACGTCCTCGGGCGGCCCCGTCGCGAACCGTGAACTCGTCGAGGAGATCGACCGGCTGCTGGCCGAGCGCGATGTGACGTTCCGCTACGTTCCCGCGCACCGCGAGGACGGCGACCACCTGAACGCCATCGCCGACCAGGCCGCCAGCGACGCGGCGCTCCGGCAGGAGGCCGCGGGCACGGCCCTGGGACACGCGGACATGCCCGTACCGGCCCCCGCCGCGGCCGTGCGCCCCAAGTCCGGCGGGACGAGGAAGCGATCGGCCGCCGGGTCCGCGGCGGGCCGGGGGAGCCGGGCCATCAAGGCGAAGTTCCCCGGCAGTTGCCCCTGCGGGAAGCCGTACGCCGTCGGCGACATGATCGCCAAGAACGGCAGTCGCTGGGGCCACGAGAGCTGTGCGACCGCAGCCGCCGACGGAGCCGCGTAGGGGCGGTCCGGGGTGTGTTCCGCCGGCGTGCCGGGCTCGCCGGGCGCTGATCCGGTCTGATCGACAAGCCGCCCTCAGGCCGTCTCTTTCGGATCGTGCCGGGCCCGCGCCGCCCGGCACCGCACCTCGCCGCGTGGCTGCGGCTCCCGGGTACGTCCCGTATTCGGGAGCCCCTCCGCCCCGGGACTGCACGGCACCGGACGGCGCGGGCTCAACGGACAAGATCCGATCCGAAAGGGAGGACCTACGGGCGGATCACCCGGAGGTAGGCCACCTCGAAGGCCATTTCGGACACGTCCGCGTCGGGCGCCGGGTGGTAGCGGCCGGCGCAGACCGAGAGGTTGACGATGAGGTAGGCGCGCCAGCGCCGCCCCACCCCCCGCCGGTCGGCGAAGACCTGCTTGCCGTTGACCCACCACACCACCGAGCGGGATCCGAACTCGACCTTGAGGTCCACCCAGCGGCCGTGGCCGACCGCCGGGTCCCGGTGGTAACGGGAGCCGCCCCTGACGTGGTTGGACAGTTCGAGGAGGTCGGGGTTGTCCGGGTGGTACTCGAAGACGTCGATCTCGTTGTCGCCGTCCAGCCAGGTCCAGACCGCGGGCCAGGCCCCGAGCTCGGCGGGCAGCCGGACGCGGGACTCCAGGATGTCGCCGGTCCGCACCATGAACCCTTCTTCGCTGCCCTCGGTGGTCAACAGGCCGGCGTTCCATTTGCCGTCCGGGCGGCGGACGGCACGGAAGGTTCCGGTGCGGCTGTAGGAGGGGTCCGGTACCAGGTAGTCCAGTTTGTTGTCGCCGGGGTTGGTGGGGCCGCCGTTCGGATAGGCCCAGGAACGGCCGGCGACCCACTGGCGGGTCGAGCCGAAGTCCGCCGTGAAGACCGGGGCCCGGGCACTTGCCGGACTGACGCCGTCACGTTCGGGGCCGGTGGAGGTGGAGCGTCCGAGGAGCCGTCGGAGTCGGTCGAGAACCTGAGTGAGCACATCGCTCCTTCCCGAGAACGCGAGCCCTTGCAGCATGCCCGCCCGCCGGGGAATGCATACCGGTCCACCGGTTTGTATTCGGCCCGTTCCGGCCTGTGATAGCCCCGATGCGCTTTTGGCCATTACTTGCGAGGGTGGGTCCGCGAGCGCGGCGCGCATGCCGGGTTCCGACTCGAAGAGCCGAGCGGGCAGTTGCAGCGGGATGTGGAGTATGAGCGGGTCAACGGCGCCGACCCCGACGTCGAAGAGGTGCTCGGGGTCTACCGCGCGTCCACCCTCGCCGAGCTGCGCCCCGTGCACGACGTCGAGCGGGCCGCACCTCGTCCGGGTCACCCGGGAAGCGGCGCCCGAGGCGAAGGCGATCCTGCTCTCCGCGCCGGCCGCCGTCGGCTACTACCCGCACATCGGCTTCACCCGCCACGAATCCGCCAGGACGACGGACCGCCCCGCCCAGCCGTGATCCTGCACGCCAACAACGGTTGCGCATAGATGAGTTGCGCGCCCCCGTCGCGGGGTACCATCCCTGCCGTTGGGGGGTACTGTGACACGACGCCATGGCGCGCTGCGCGCCCACGGCTGCGCGGCGGCAGCCTTGTTGTTCACGGCCGGATTGATCGGGTGCACGGCCGACGGGACGGTGAAGGACGAGGCGACCAGCCGCGCCCCGGCCACGACACCCGCGCCGTCGAGGTCCACCACCGCGCCCTCGGCCGTCTCCCTCGTACCGGAACTGGACGAGTCCAAGCAGCCGAAGACGGCCGCCGAGGCCCGCGAACTCCTCGCCCGGATCCTCATCACCGAGGACGCCTTCGGCCCGGCCGTCGTGCGCGGCACACCGTTCGAGAGCAGCTCCGGCCGCTGGCCCGTCCTCGACGAACGGTGCGTCTGGCAGACCACCGAGCTGCCGCCCGACGTGCTCGCCACGAACACCCGCTACTTCCGGATCCCGGCCCAGGACGGCCACGGACGCGTCCGGCTCAACGCCACGGTGACCGTCCACCGCGACCGCGGGGAATCGGGCTGGGAGACCGCCCGCGCCATGGAGGAGGTCCTGCGCTGCCCCGACCAGAAGCTGCGCGAGGGCGAGGACATCAAAGGCCTGCTGGGCAACGCGATGTACCAGGGCGAGCAGATGAACAACTGGAGCGAGGACGCCTTCAGCGAGATCGGCACCTACGTCAGCGAGGCGGACGGCGGACCCCACCGGTACTTCTGGTACCAGGCGCAGTTCGGGCCGGTCACCGTGGCCATCACCGGCAAGGGCGCCGAGGGCTTCAAGGACGAGACCCTCACCCAGCTCGTCGTGCAGGGCAACAGCCGCATGATCGCGCAGGCCAAGCAGGCCCTCGGAAAGGCGGCCGGCTGATGGAGCAGCTGCACCCCTCGGACCCGGCCCGGATCGGCGGCCACCGCCTCCTGGGACGGCTCGGCGCCGGCGGCATGGGCGTCGTCTACCTCGGCCGCACCGACGACGGCGCGCTCGCCGCCGTCAAGGTCATTCGCGCCGAGTACGCCGAAGAGTCCGACTACCGGGCCCGGTTCCGCCGCGAGGCCGCGATCGCCGCCGAGGTCGACAGCCCGTGGGCCGTCCGGATCACCGCAGCCGACCCCGACGCCCGAGAACCGTGGCTGGCCACCTCCTTCGTCGCCGGCCCCTCCCTCGCCGAGGCCGTCTCCGCCCACGGCCCGCTCCCGCTGCGTGCCGTACGGATCCTCGGCAAGGCCCTGGCCAAGGGTCTTGAGGTGATGCACGCGCAGGGCCTCGTCCACCGCGACGTCAAACCCGGCAACGTGCTGCTCGGCATGGACCGGCCCCGGCTCATCGACTTCGGCATCGCCCGCGGCGGCGAGCACACCGCCCTGACCTCCGCCGACGCCGTGCTCGGCACCCCCGGCTTCATCCCGCCCGAACAGGCCGGGGGCAGCGCCGCCGAACCGGCCGGCGACGTCTTCGCCCTCGGCTGCCTCCTGGTGTACGCCGCCACCGGCCGCCTGCCCTTCGGCACCGGCACCGTGGAGTCCGTGCTCTACCGCACCGTCCACGACGAGCCGGACCTCGGCCCGGAGCTCCTCGCCGACCCCGAACTGACGGCCCTGCTGCGGACCTGCCTCGCCAAACACCCCGACATCCGCCCCACCGCGGCCGGACTCGACGACGCCCTCACCGAGGACACCCCGGGCGAGGGCACCGACTGGCTGCCCGACCCCGTCGTCGCCACCATCGCCGAACGGGCCGCCGCCCTGCTCGCCCTGCCCGGCATCGAGGAGACCGTCGCCGACCCGGAGGCCGCCCCCGTGCCCGGCGACACCGGCCCGGCGCCGTCCCGCAGGCGCTTCCTCGGCCTCGCGGCCGGCGCCGTGCTCGCGGCCGGCGGCGGCTCGGCCGCCTGGCTGGCACTGCGCGACGACGACAAGCCGAAGGGCACGCCCGCGGCCGCGTCCCGCCCGTGGGTGATCGGCGTACAGGCCGACCTGTCCGGCCCGCAGAAGGCCGCCGGAACAGCCCAGGAACGCGGCGTGCGGCTCGCCGTCGCAGCCTTCAACTCCCGCAAGGACAAGCCCTTCACGCTGACCGTCGCCACCGCCGACGACGCGGGCGGGGCCGACCGCTCCCCGGCCGCCGCGGCCAGCCTCATCTCCGACCCGGACGTGCTCGCCGTGATCGGCCCCACCGCGAACGCCTCGGTCACCCCGTGCCTGGAGCTGTACGGGGAGGCGGGGCTGCCCCTGCTCACCGTCTCCGCCCTGGCGAGCGCCTTCAGCGTCGCCGACCGCCGCAGCTTCTTCCAGGTCAGCCCCATCTCCTTCATCCAGGGCTCGGCCCTGGGCCGCCAACTGGCCCGGCAGCAGGGGGTGAGCAGACTGGGCGTCCTGTGCGACCGGGACGGCGACGTGGAGGGCTGGCAGGCGGTCCTCCACGCCACCCGCACCCTCCCCGGCTACATCCCGGGAGCCACCGTCCATCCGCGGGTCGTCCCGCGCGGCACACGGGACCTGTCCCCGGTCGTCACCGACATGCTCGCGCACGGCATCGACGCCTTCTTCTACTCCGGCACCCCCGGGGGAGCGGCCAGGACCGCCACCCTGCTGGCCGGCGCGGGCTACCGTGGACACCGGGCCGCCGACTACACCGTCATGGGGCCGGAGTTCCTCGGCGCCGCGGGGCCGGCCGCCGAAGGCTGGCAGTTCGTCGCCCCGTACACGGGCCCGGAGGCCCCGGAGACAGCCGAGCTGGCCCGCGCGCACAAGGCCGCCTACGGCGGTGCCGCGCCCGACGCGTGGACGGCGGAGGCCTACGACGCGGCCGGCCTGGTCATCGACCGGCTCGTCGCGGCAGCCCGCGGCGGGGGCCGCCCGGCCCGCGCCGAACTGCTGACGGCCCTCGCGAAGGGCTCCTTCCGCGGTCTGACCAAGGAGTACTCCTTCGGCGAGGACCGGACGGTGAAGGGCAACACCTACTTCCTCCATCAGGTGGAAGGCGGCCGGATCCGCTACGTGGGGCCGGTCGCCGAAGCCCCGGCCGGATAGCGCCGGATGCGACCCCTCCTGCCCGCCGATCCGGCCGCGATCGGCGGGAACCGACTGCTGGGCCGCCTCGGCTCGGGCGGCATGGGCACCGTCTACCTGGGCCGTTCGCCCGAAGGCGTGCTGGTCGCCGTCAAAGTGATCCGCGCCGACCACGGCGCGGACCCCGCTTTCCGGGCCCGGTTCCGCCGTGAGGCGCAGGCCGCCGGCGGGTTGACCGGCCGCTGGGTCGTGCCGGTCGTCGCCGCCGACCCCGAGGCTCGCGAGCCCTGGCTGGCCACCCCGTTCGTCCCCGGCCCCTCGCTCGCCGAGGCGGTGGGCGGCTACGGACCGCTGCCGGCAGGGACCGTACGGATCCTGGGCGCGCGCCTCGCCGAGGCACTGGCAGAGGTGCACGCGGCCGGGCTGGTCCACCGCGACGTCAAGCCGGGAAACGTCCTGCTCGCCCCCGACGGGCCCCGCCTGATCGACTTCGGGATCGCGCGGGCGGCCGGGGCGACCACCCTCACGGCCGCGGACGCCGTCGTCGGCACCCCCGGCTATCTGGCGCCGGAGCTGGCCCGCGCCGCAGGACCCGTCGCGGGACCGGCGAGCGACGTGTTCTCCCTCGGCTGCGTCCTGGCGTACGCGGCGACCGGGTCCGGCCCGTTCGGCGGCGGCCACGCAGCCGCGGTGGTCTTCCGCACCGTCCACGAGGAGCCGGAACTCGGCTCGCTGCCGGGGGAGTTGCGGGAAGCCGTCGGCAGATGCCTGCTGAAGGAACCGGCGGACCGGCCCACGCTCGGGGAACTCACCACCCTGCTCGGACCCGACCCGGGCGGCGCGGGCCCGCAGGCCGCCGCGGACTGGCTGCCCGCCCCGCTGCCCCGGATCATCGCCGAACGCTCCACCCGGGCCCTGGACCTGCCCGCCCCCGAACCCACCCGGATCGACGCCCCCGAACCCGCCCGGCAGCTCACCCGCAGACGGCTGCTCGCGGCCGGCGGAGCCCTGGTCGCCGCCGCCGCGCCGATCGCCTGGTTCGCCACGCGGGGGCCGGACGGCCGCGGGACCCCGACCGCCGGCCGCGACCGGAACCTCCAGGTCCTGACGCTCGGCCTGCAGGCCGACCTGACGGGCCCCGGCAGGCCCACCGGCCAGGCGCACGAGCGGGGCATGCGGCTGGCCGTGGACCGGCACAACGCCCGGGCGGACGCCGCCTTCCGGCTGGCCCTGCGCGTCGCCGACGACGGCGGGGACCGGCAGCGCGCCGCGCAGGCCGTCAAGGAGCTGGTCGCCGATCCGGCCGTGCTCGCCGTTGCCGGCCCCACCTGGGACGCCGCCGTACCCGACCTCGCCGGGGCCTGCCTCGCCGCGGACCTGGCCCTGGTGCTCGTGTCCGTGAACAGTCCGGAGAACACCACGACCCTGTGGCGCACGGCGTGCGCGACCCGCCCGCCCGACGAGGGCCTCGGCATCCCGATCCTGCACTACCTGTCCAAGGTGCGGATCTCGCGCCGGACGGCGGTCGTCGAGGACGCCGCGGACGGACCACCGGCGTGGCAGGTCACCAGAGCACTCCAGCAGAGCCCCCCGGCGCAGGGCACCGTGAGCGTCCACCGCGTCCCCGAGGGCGGCTCCGACTTCGCGGCCACCGTTCGCGCCCTGACCGGGGACGGCGCCGAGGGCGTCGTGTACGCCGGGACCTCGGCGCAGCGTGCTGCCGAGCTGGCCCGCGCACTGGCCGACGCCGGGTTCCGGGGCCCGCGCCTGGGCCTCCAGCACACGATGGAACCGGCCTTCCTCGCTTCGGCCGGCCGGGCTGCAGAAGGCTGGGTGTTCAGCAGCCTGTACACCGACCCGCTGGCCGTGCCCGCCGCCGCCGAGTTCGTCGCGGCCCACCGCAAGGCCTATCGTGAGCCGCCCGCGCGCTGGGCCACCGAGGCGTACGACGCGGTGGGGCTGATGGCCGCCGCCCTGACCGGGCTGGAGGGGGAGGGCCGCGACCGGGCGGGGCTGTCCCGCAGGATCTTCCGTACGGCGTACGAGGGCCTCGCGAAGACGGTCGGATTCGACCCCGGGACGCGCGCCCTGACCGGCGACCCCCTCGCCCACCTCTACCGGGCCGAATCGGGCGGGTTCCGGTACCTGGGCCGGTACTCGGACGTGCGGACCGACCCCTGAGCGGCCCGGTGGGCGGGCCACCCGAAACGCCGAGCAGGCGGACTACTCGAAGCGTGAGGTGTCCCCGGCCCCCCGGCGGACGATCTCGGCCTCACCGGAGGAGAAGTCGATGACCGTCGTCGGCTCGGTGCCGCAGTCACCCGAATCCAGGACGGCGTCCACCTCGTGGTCGAGCCGCTCCTTGATCTCCCAGCCCTGCGTCATCGGCTCGGACTCGTCCGGCAGCAGCAGCGTGCTGGACAGCAGCGGCTCGCCCAGCTCGGCGAGCAGGGCCTGGGTGACCACGTGGTCGGGGATCCGGACGCCGACGGTCTTCTTCTTCGGGTGCAGCAGCTGACGCGGCACCTCCGAGGTCGCCGGGAGGATGAAGGTGTAACTGCCGGGCGTGGCCGCCTTGATGGCACGGAACACGTTGTTGTCGATCTGCACGAACTGCCCCAGCTGGGCGAAGTTCTGGCACACCAGGGTGAAGTGGTGACGGTCGTCGAGGTTGCGGATCGAACGGATCCGGTTGATGCCGTCCCGGTTGCCCAGCTGGCATCCCAGCGCGAAGCAGGAGTCCGTGGGGTACGCGACGAGCCTGCCCGAGCGGATCATGTCGACCACGTTGTCGATGGTGCGCCGCTGGGGGTTCTCGGGGTGCACGTCGAAGTATTTCGCCATCCGCCGAGCCTACGCGCTCCTCGGGGCCGCCTCCGACAGTTCCCGCGGCCCGACAGGCGGCCCGACAGGCGGCCCGGGAAGGCGGCCCGACAGGCCTCGGGCGGGTCACGGCGGACCGGGCGGCCGGCGGGCGCGGGCCGGGAGACCCACCGGCCGCTCCACCCCTCCGGACGCTTCCCGGCGGTTTCGGGGGGACGATGAGAGGTAAGCGTGCGCCCCGGACCGCCCGGACAGGGCCGGGGCGGGCCGCCGCAGGCGGCCGCCGGGCCGACGGTGCCGGAAGGGAGCATCGCCGATGGGTGCGATCGACGGGTCGGGTGCCAGTGGGAGGCCGCCTGCCGCGGCCGGGATCGCGCCGCCGAGCGGTCTGCTCGACGTCCTCAACGTGGCGGCGGTCGTCCTCGACGCCGAAGGCCGGGTCGCCCTGTGGAGCCCGCAGGCCGAGCAGCTGTTCGGCTGGACGGCGGCCGAGGCGCTGGGCCAGCCCGCCGCCCGGCTGCTGGCCGACACACAGCACGTGGGTCTGGTGTCGGAGCTGTTCGCGCGGGTCATGGGCGGTGCCGGAGACTGGGCCGGCGCCTTCCCGGTACGCCACAAGGACGGCAGCACACGCCTCGTGGAGTTCCGCAACATGCGGCTGCAGGACGAGCGCGGCGACCTGTACGCCCTGGGCATCGCGACCGACCGCGCCACCCTGCGGCAGCTGGAGCGGGACCTCGCCCTGTCCGCCCGACTGGTGGCCCAGTCCCCGATCGGGCTCGCGGTCCTGGACACCGAGCTGCGCTACGTCCTGGTCAACCCCACGCTGGAGCGGATCAACGGGCTGCCCGCCTCCGAGCACATCGGCCGCGGTGTCCGGGAGGCCCTGTCCTTCCTCGACGACACGGAGGCCGCCGAGTCGGCGATGCGCCAGGTCCTGGCGACCGGCACGCCGCTGCTGGAGCAGTTCACGGCCGGCCGCACCCACGGCGGGCACCGCGCCGAACACGCCTGGTCGGTGTCCTACTACCGGCTGGAGGACGCCACCGGGCGGGTCCTCGGACTGGCCACCTCCGTGGTGGACGTCACCCAGAGTCACCAAGCGGCCCTCGAGATCGCCCGCAGCCGCCGCCGCCTCGCCCTGATCGCGGACGCCACCGTCCGCATCGGCACCACCCTCGACCTCGACCAGACCGCGCGCGAGCTCGCGGACGTCGTCGTGCCCGAGCTCGCCGACATCGCCGCCGTCGACATCCTCGACTCGGTCCTCGAGGGCCGCCCCACCCTCAGGTCGTCCGCCCACGAGCCGGCCGTGTTCCGCGCCCTCGCCGTCGCGGCCGCCTACCCGAGCGAGGCCGTCCGCGCTGCCGACCCGCCGGGGGACATCGCCCGCTACGCCGCCGACCGGCTGGTCACCCAGTCCGTGACCACCGGCCACCCGGTCCTCGTCGCCCACGTGCAGGCCAGGGACATCTCACGGATCGCCCGCGACAGCAACGCCGCCTCCCTCCTGACCCGCGCCGGACTGCGCTCCTACCTGGCAGTGCCGCTGATCGCGCGCGGCGAGGTCCTCGGCGCCCTCGACCTCAAACGCACCCGCAACCCGCTGCCGTTCAACGACGACGACATCGTGCTGGCCGGCGAACTGGCCGCACGCGCCGCCGTGTGCATCGACAACGCCCGCTGGTACCGCAACGCGCACCACACCGCCCTCGCGCTCCAGCACCACCTCCTGCCCCACCACCCGCCGCCCACGCCCGGCCTGGAGGTGGCTTCGCGCTACCGGCCCGCCGCGGCCAGCAGCGAGATCGGCGGCGACTGGTTCGACGCGATCGCGGGACCCGACGACACCACCGTCCTCGTCATCGGAGACGTCATGGGCAGCGGCATCAACGCCGCCGCCAGCATGGGGCAGTTGCGCACCGCGACCCGCACCCTCGCCGAACTCGCCCTCGATCCGACGCAGGTCCTCCAGCAACTGGACCGCACCACGGCCGCCCTCGAGGAGACCATCGCCACCTGCGTCTACGTCGTCCACGACCCGCACCGGGCGCAATGCCGCGTCGCCGTCGCCGGACACCTCCCTCCCGTGCTCATCCGCGCAGGTCAGGCACCCCGGCTGCTCGACCTGCCCACCGGAGCGCCCCTGGGCGTGGGCGGCATCCCCTTCGAGGCCACCACCGTCGCCATGGGGCCCGGAGACCAGCTGGTCCTCTACACGGACGGCCTGGTCGAGACGCGTGACCAGCCCATCGACGAACGGCTCGACCTCCTCCTGGACCTGCTCGCCGACACCGGACGCCCTCTGGAGGAGACGTGCGACCGCCTCCTGGACTCCCTGCGCCGCCATGACGACCACGACGACGTGGCACTCGTCATCGCCCGCGCCCGGTCCCTTGCCCAGTAGTGCCGTGCCGACTCGCCTCGCGGCCGCGGCCGGACGGGCCTAGCCTGACCGTGTATGCCGTGCCCTGGTCCCCGTACCGCAGGAGGCATTGGTGAAAACGACGCACATACGGCTTCGCCGGGCCTGCGCGGCCACCGCCGCGGCGGGCCTGCTCCTCACCGGGGCCGTCACGGCCCCCGCGTACGGGGCGCCCACCCCCGGACCGTCCGCTTCCGCCACACCCTCCCCGGCGGACGGGGAGTTCAGACCGATCACCCCGGCCGTCGCGCTCCAACTCGACGCCGCCGTACGACAGGTCATGCGCGAGGCCCAGGTGCCCGGCGTGATCGTGGGGCTGTGGGCACCCGGCAAGGGCAGCTACGTGAAGGCCTTCGGCGTGGCCGACAAGGCGACCGGCGCACCCATGCGGACGGACTTCAACACGCGCATCGGCAGCCAGACCAAGACGTTCACGGTCACCGCCCTGCTCCAGCTCGTCGACCAGGGCAAGGTCGGCCTCGACGACCCCATCGGCGACTACGTCTCCGGCGTGCCGAACGGCGACCGCATCACACTGCGCGAACTGGCAGGCATGCGCAGCGGGCTGTTCAACTACAGCGAGGACCCGGACTTCGACAAGGCGTTCACCACCGACCCCGACCGCCCGTTCACCCCGCAGGAGTTGCTCGACTACTCCTTCAAGCACCCGGTGCAGTTCGCGCCGGACGCGAAGTTCCAGTACTCCAACACCAACCTGATCCTGCTCGGACTCGTGATCGAGAAGGTCACCGGTCGGCCGCTGGCAGAGGTCATCAACGAGAACGTCGTGGACGCCGCCGGACTGAACCGCACCCTCTTCCCGACGGATGCCCGGTTCCCCGCACCGCACGCGCAGGGCTACACCGACCAGACCGCCTCGGGGAAGGTCGAGGTGTCGACCGACTGGAACCCGTCCTGGGCCTGGGCGGCCGGCGCGATGATCTCCGACCTCCAGAACCTGCGCAGCTGGGCCCGCACCCTCGCCACCGGCACGCTCCTGACGCCCGCGACCCAGGCCCAGCGCCTGAAGACCACCTCGGTCGGCATTCCGGGCGCCGGCTACGGACTGGGCCTGTTCAACGTCCAGGGCTGGATCGGCCACAACGGCTCGCTGCCGGGCTACGAGAGCCTCGGCGTCTACCTCCCGCAGGCCCAGGCAACGATGGTCGTCATCCTCAACACCGACATCCTGCACGACGGCCAGGAACCCAGCACGCTCTTCGGCGAGGCGATCACCGCCATCGTGAGCCCCGGCAACGTCTATCCCGGCCACAAGCCGACCGAGCCGAAGTCCGGCTGACGGACCCGCGCACCCGCCGGGCGCAACGGGTCGGATGATCCGACTGTTAGGGTCCGAGGCATGCCCCAGCTCATCGCCCCCACCCCCCACCTGCACGGATCATGGACCGCCGCACAGGAGGAATGGGGGCACGACGCCCACATGGACGGCGCCGGGCTCGGCTCCGACGACGACGTGGACAGCGCGGAGGGCTTCACCGCCTGGACGCAGAAGCTGCGCGGGTACGCGGACCGCTCGGTGCCGGTCGGCCACGGCCGCGTCCACGCGACGTACTGGTGGATCACCGAGGGCGACACCTACCTGGGCGCCATCGATCTGCGCCACTACCTCAACGGCTTCCTCCTCGACGCCGGCGGCCACATCGGCTACGGCATCCGGCCCTCGGCCCGCGGGCGGGGTCTGGCCGGCTGGGCCCTGTCCGCCGTCCTCCACGAGGCGCGCGTCCTCGGGATGGACCGGGTCCTGCTCACCTGCGACCCCGGCAACGAAGGCTCCGTCCGCACCATCGAGCGGTGCGGCGGCGTCCTGGAGGACGTACGCGAAACCCTGGTCGGGCCCAAGCGCCGCTACTGGATCACCCTCTGACGATGTCCGTGGCCGTGTCGTGCGGGTGCCGCAGGGCCGCCGCGGGTCGATAGTGGGGCTGTGAGCGACTGGTCGCAGCAACCCGGGCCGAGCGGTGGAACCCCCGAGGGCACCGCCTGGTCCGGACCCGAAGGGGCGCGGGCCTTCGCGGCGGTCGAGGCTGCCACCGACTGGCTCCTCGGCTACCCGTTCGTCCTGCGGGCCCTGGCCGGCCGTATCGGCGCCGGTCAGGTCCTGGTGGACTACGGCTGCGGCCCGGGCAAGGTGGCCGACCACGCGGCCCGCGCGCTGGGGGCCCGGGTGCTGGGCGCCGACACCTCCCCGCAGATGCTGGAGCCGGCCCGCGCCTCGGCGACCGCGGTGGCGGGCTTCCACCTGGTGGAGAACGGGCGCGTGACCGGCCTGCCCGACGGCTGCGCGGACGCGGTGATGTGCAACCACGTACTGGCGTCCCTGCCCACCGAGGACGCCCTGCCCGGCGTGTTCACCGAGATCCGCCGACTCCTGCGGCCGGACGCCCCGCTGGTACTGCTGACCACCGATCCCGCCTGCAGCGGCACCGAGTACGCCTCGCTGAGGATCGGCGAGCCGGGCGAGGTGTACGCGCCGGGCGAGGAGGTGACCGTGCGGCTGCGGCGCACCGACGGGACCTGGCAGCGGATGCGCAACCACGCGTGGCCCGTCGGCCTCTACCCGGCGCTCCTGGAGCGCGCCCGCTTCCGCGCCGTCGCCCAGTACCGGCCCTCGGTGCAGGAGGCGCTCGCCGTCGCGGACCCGGACCTCGTCGGCGCCCGCCCGTGGTCGGCGGAGCGGGCCAGGCCGCCCCTGGTGGTCACCACGGCCGTCGCGGCCTGACCCCCCCCGCGGGCGCAACCGACTCAGGAACCGAATGGTGGTCGTCGTACCCACAAGACAGCCCGTGGCGATTGCGTACGGCGGTTCCGGCGAATTAATGTCGCGTGCATGTCCAAGGCCGAGATCGACATGGTGACCGCCGAGTTCTTCGGCTCCTTCGACAACCGGGGCGGCAAGGCCGCCGACGTGGACCGGATCCGCCGGCTCGCACTGCCCGGCGCCGTCATCGTCATGACCGGACCGCGGTTCACGGCCTACACCGTGGACGAGTTCATCACGCCCCGCCAGGAGCTGCTGGCCGGCGGCCGGCTGGTGGAGTTCGCCGAGTGGGAGACGTCCGAACGGACCGAGATCGCGGGCGACATCGCGTCGCGGTTCGGCGAGTACCGCAAGTCGGGGATCCTGGACGGCGAACCGTTCGAAGGCGGCGGCACCAAGACCATCCAGTTCGTCCGCACCCCGCAGGGCTGGCGCATCGCGGCGTTCTCCTGGTACGACCGGCCCTGACCGCGCCGCCGTCCAGGAGCCGCTCCCCCGCTCACCGCAGCAGCCGTCCCTGAGCACCTGGCGCAGTACGCCCCTCGGGGGCAGCGACGACAGGACGTTACGCACCCCGGCGACGACCCGGTCCCCGCCCGCGGCGCCCGCCGCAGAACGCCCGAGCAGGACCGCCCTCCGGGCGGCGTCCATCGACGCCGCCCGGAGGGCGGTCCTGCGCGCATCCGAGCACTCGCCTCACTCGTCGGGGCCTGCTGCCGATGGCCACGGCCCGGCGGCCGGCGAACGATCCGGCCCCCCCGCCGGGCAGCGCAGGGTCGGGCACCGGGCGGGGTAAACCGTTTGACCCAAGGCCGTTGCCGGGGGTCGGATGGCGGGCGTGAGCACAGGACTGATGCACCCCGGGCAGCACCCCGTCGACGAAGCCCTCGTACGGCGGCTGCTCGCCGGCCAGTTCCCGCAGTGGGCGGGGACGAGAGTGGAGAGGTTCCCCTCCGGCGGCACGGTCAACGCCATGTTCCGGCTGGGGGAGGACAAGGTCGTACGGCTGCCTCTGCTCGCAGGCGGTGCGCAGGACGTCGCGACGGAGCGGGACTGGCTGCCCCGCCTCGCCCCCCGGCTGCCGACGGCGGTCCCGGAGGTCCTGGGGGCCGGCGAACCCGCGGAGGGGTATCCGTGGAGGTGGTCGGTCTACCGGTGGCTGGCGGGGGCGAACTCGGAGGCGGGCGCGCTGGGCGAGGGTGCGGCCCTGGGCCTGGCCCGGGACCTGGCCGCCTTCGTCGGGGCGATGCGGAGCGTCACCCTGCCGGGGGCGCCGCAGGCCTACAGGGGCGGGCCGGTCGCCGCGCTGGACGCGCCGACCCGCGCGGCGATCGCGCAACTGCGGCTGATTCCGCAGGAGGGTGTCGACTGCGATGCCCTGACGGCCGTATGGGAGGAGACGTTGCGAGCCCCGGCGTGGGACGGGCCGCCGGTGTGGCTGCACGGCGATCTGACACCGGGCAACGTGCTGGTGGACGGCGGCCGGCTGACCTCGGTCATCGACTTCGGGTGCATGGGGCTGGGGGACCCGGCGTGCGACCTGTTCCCGGCATGGAACCTGCTGCCCGCCCGTGCGCGCCAGGTTTTCCGCGAGGCGCTCGGCGTGGACGACGCGACCTGGACCCGCGGCCGCGGCCGGACGCTCTCCCAGGCCGTGAACGCGCTGCCCTACTACCGCACGTCGAATCCGACGATGGCGCGCAACGCCCGGCACGTGATCCGGGAGGTGCTGGCGGAGTGCTGACTCCCGCTCAGGCATCGCCCCTGAGGCGGTCGCGCTGGAGCTGCCGGGCGACGGTGCGGCGTACCGACGCGGGGGTCGACGCGGGGCCGGCCGGTCGGGCACCGGTGTCGAGGCCGCGGCTGATCTCGTCGTAAGCGGTCCGGAAGGCGGTGGGCAGTTCGGCGGCGCCGAGTCGCAGGTCCGCTTCGAGGAGGCGCCGCAGCTCGTCGGTGCTCTCCGGGGTGAAGCGCTTGCACCCCCTGGCCAGGGCTGCGACGAAGCGTGCGCAGCGCGCCGCGTCCAGGGTCTCGGCGACCTCCTCCGCCAGCGCCCACAGGCGCCCTTCGAACCATGGGACGTCGTGCTGCTCCAGTGCGACTCCCAGCCGCGGCGGCGGATCGCCGGCCGCGAACCGCGTCATCTGCTTGGAGACGGCGGGCTGGCTCATCTCCGTGATCCGGGCGATCGTGTCCTGCGTCCAGCCGAAGCCGGCGAACAGTCTGATCATCTCGGCGCGCAGCCTGCGCATCTCCTCGCCCGCACGGATGACCTCGTTCATGCCGGCGAGCATCCGCGCCGCCTGTGCCTCGCTCAGCGCTCCGGGCCCGGGCTCGTGCCGCACTCCGTCTTCTTCCACGACTCGGTTATACACCCGGCGGACCTCGCGCCATAACCAGGTTGTACAACCTGGTTATGGATGCCAGGATCCGCCGCATGGCCACATCCGCATCCACATCCGCGTGCACCCCCGTGCCCGCCCACACCTCCACGTCCGCGTTCATCGCACCCGACGGGACCCGCCTCGCCTACCGCACCCACGGCAGCGGCGAACCGCTCGTATGCGTTCCGGGCGGCCCGGCGGACTCCGCCTACCTCGCGGACATGGGGGGACTGTCCGCCCACCGCCGCCTGATCGTCCTGGACCTGCGCGGCACCGGCCGCTCCGCCGTTCCGCGGGACACCTCGTCCTACCGCAGCGACCGTCTCGTCGACGACATCGAGGCCCTGCGCGAGCATCTCGGCCTCGGCCGGATCGACCTGCTCGGCCACTCGGCAGGGGCGAACCCCGCGATGCAGTACGCGGCCCGGTACCCGGAGCGCATCGGCAGGCTCGCCCTGGTCACTCCTGGCATGCGGGCCGTCGGCACGGAGATCACGGGGGACTCCCGGCGGGAGCTCGCCCGGCTGCGGGCGGACGAACCGTGGTTCCCGGCGGCCTTCGCCGCGCTGGAGGCGCTCATCGCGGGCGGCGGTGCCGACCGCGATGCCGTCGGGCCCTTCCTCTACGGTCGCTGGGACGCCGAAGCGCGGCGCCACCACGCCGCAAGCAGCCCGGACAACCCGGAGGCCGTCGCGCTCTTCGGGGCCGAGGGCGCCTTCGACCCGGATGCCACGCGCGCGGGGCTCGCCGCCCTCCGGGCCCCGGTCCTCCTGCTCGCCGGGGAGTTCGACCTGAACAGCCCGCCCCGGGCGGTCGCCGCATGCGCGGAGTTGTTCCCCCGCGCCGCGCTCGTCGTCCAGCGGGGAGCGGGCCACTACCCCTGGCTGGACGACGCCGACCGGTTCGTGTCGGCAGCCGCGGCGTTCCTGGGGTGACCGCCGACCCCACCGGCGCGCGGCCCTGGTCCCCTTCACGGGCGGCGGCCCGGCCGGATTCCCCCCGGCCGGGCCGCCTTCTGCGTGCGGACGCGCCGCCGCGCGCCGACGCCGCTACCAGAGGACGGGGAGCCGCTCCGGCAGGCGCTTCATGAAACGGGTGCGCCAGACGAGCTGGTCGAAGGGGACGGCCAGCTGGAGGTCGGGCATCTTCTCCAGCAGCACCTCGATGGCGATCTCCGTGTGCCGCTTGCCGAGCGCGGTGGCCGGGCAGTAGTGCGGCCCGCCGCCGAACGACAGGTGCGTTCCGGCGTTCGCGCGGTCGATGTCGAAGACGTGGGGGTCGCGGTACACGGCCGGGTCGGTGTTGGCGGCCTCGACCAGGACGAGCAGCAGCTCGCCCTTCTTGACCTCGACGTCGCCGAGGGTGACGTCCTCCAGCGCGAGCCGCGGCAGGCCGTCGGCGATCGACAGGTTGACGCGCAGGAGCTCGTCCACGGCGGCCGGAATCTTCTCCGGGGCCTTGCGCAGCTGCTCCCACACGTCGGGGTTCTGCAGGAGCGAGACGATCGCCATGGTCAGGAAGCCCATGGTCGAGATGACGCCGGCGCCGAACAGTGTGACGCCGACGACCGCCAGCATCTCGTCCGTCAGGTGCGCGTAGTCGGGGTCCTTGCGCAGCGCGGCGAGCTCGGCCATCAGGCCGACCGTGGCCGGGTCGTCGAGCCGCTCCACCATGTAGGCCATGTCGCGGTCCCAGTTGAGCTTGGCGCCCGTGACGGGGCAGGCCGAGTTCATGAACGCGATGTCGAGGCTGGCGGCCAGTCGCGGGGCGTCGGCCTCGGGGATGCCGAGGATGCGGCAGTGGAGGTTCTCCGCGTACGGGTTGGTGAACCGGCCGCGCAGGTCGACCGGCGCACCGCTGCGCAGGAGGCCGTCGACGAGGGTGTTCGCCTGGTCGCGCATCCAGCCGGTGAGGTTGTCGGTCTTCGGGTTGATCGCCTTGAGCACGGCCTTGCGCAGGCCGGCGCCGGTGATGTTGCCCATGTTGTTGACGACCTCGGGCGGGATCGTCAGCGCGTACTGCCGGGGCACGCCGGGGGCCGAGGTGTCCTTCAGGCTGAACCGCGGGTCTTCGAGGACCTGCTTGCAGAGTGAATAGGACGAGACGAGCCAGGCCTCGTCACCGGCTATCGTGCGGACGCGCCTGACCGGCTCGTCGCGCAACTGTTCGACCTCGGGCGGGAGTCGGTCGCCTCGTGCCGAGAACGGGAAGTCGAGGAGGGTGTCAGCGGTCATCGGAGTCTCCTTCGGCGGGGGTGATGATGGCGTGGCCCTGGTTGCGTGAGGCGCGAAGCCCCGAGCCGCGCGAGTAGAGCAGTTCCGCCATGGGCAGGAGCTGGTGGTAGCAGTTGAGGGAGGACGGCACGCCCAGGATGGCGGGCGTGTCCAGGAACAGCGGCGCCTCGGCGCAGACGTACTCCAGGCAGACCTCGCGCTGACGGGTGGTGGCAGCCTTCCCGTTCAGCACCTTCGAGGAAAGGAACGCGTCGACAAGGGAGTTGCAGGTCTCGCGGAACTCCGGATCGATGTCGAGCAGATTGTTCAGGTGGTTGTGGAGGGTCCGGTAGGCCGGGATGTCGGTGAGGGACGACATCGGACGGGCCCGGAGGCGGACGCCGGTGGGGTCGGCTTCGGCGGCAGCGTTGTTGACCTTGGCGCGGACTCCGCGCAGGTTCTTCACCGCCTTGCGGCGAGCTTCGTCCTCGCCGTATCCGAGGGCCTCGTACATCTCCGCTACGTGCATGTCGGTGTAAATGAGGTCGACCTGGGCGAAGTTGCGCATGCCCCACTGGGCGAGGTCGAGAACACGCTGGGCCGAGAAATAGCTGTTGCCCGGCGAGATACCGATGACGGCGTGATCGCCTTCATCGTTGATCACCTGGCAGTGCGGGGTGTATGGCCGGACTGTGAAGACTTCGGTTGCTGTCGTCAACAGGGGTCGGGTCCTTTGCGCCGCAAGTCCCGTGGGGCCCTGTGCCCCGGGTGTGGCGGCGACGTCATGGAAGGTACCCGAACTCTGAGCGACGTTCCATGTCTTCTGGGTAGTAACTCATCTGTCGGACAGACCAGTTGACCTGGGCATCTTTCCTCGGCCGGGACGCCCCTGGGCATCCGCGCCGACCTGGCGTTCGTCCGCCGCGGACCAGCCCGGCCGCCTCTCTCGGGCTCCGTCGTGTTCCGTCGTGCTGCGTACCGTGAGCGTTCATCAGGTCTTCACAGTCGGGCTCGCCGAGGACCGGAGCACGGTCCGGTGGGCTCGGCCGGCTGGTCGCGGATCGGGCGCACGGACTCGAGGCGCCCGGCCTCCGGCGCCGCGCCTGGCACGGGCGGTGGCGCGTGCCGCATCATGGTGGGCCACCCCGCTCACCCGACGACACCCCCGGAGGCCGGCGTTGAACGGACCGTCGCGCCGCGCCGTGCTGGGCGCCGGGGTCGCCGCCGGCGCGGCGGCGCTCGGCGGGTGCTCGGGGGGTTCCGGACCCGTACGGCGGCTACGGCTCGCGACGGGCCCGGAGGGCGGCCCGTACAACGCCTTCGGCAAAGCTCTGGCGCTCGCCGTCGGCGCGAGCGATCTGCCGCTGGAGATCATTCCTGTGAGCACCGCGGCGAGTGTGAACAACCTGCGCAGCCTCGACGAGAGCTCCGCAGATCTGGCCCTGGCCATGGCGGACGCCGCCGAGGACGCCGTGCTGGGCCGCGACTCCTTCTCCCGGCCCGCCGCGGTGACGGCACTGGCCCGCATCTACGTCAACTACACCCACCTCGTCGTCCCGGCGGACGGGCCCGTGCGCGCGGTGGCGGACCTCGCCGGCCGCCCGGTGGCCGCCGGTGCGACCGGATCGGGGGTACGGGTGGTCGCTCAGCGGGTCCTGCGGGCGGCCGGACCGGCCGGCGCCCCCGCACCGGTCGACGAACGGCCGCTGGGCCTCGCCGCATCGGTGACGGCGCTGCGCGAGGGCACGGTCGACGCGCTGTTCTGGTCCGGCGGCGTCCCCACGCCCGCCCTGGCCGCGCTGGCGCGCGAGCTGCCCCTGCGCTTCCTGCCGCTGGACGCCTACGTGGGCCCGCTGCGGGCGCGCCACGCCCCCGTCTACACGGCGGTCACCCTGCCGGCCGGGGTGTACGGACTGACGGAACCGGTGGGCACCATCGGCGTCGGCAACTACCTGCTGGCCCGCAAGGACGTGGAGGAGGGCGTCGTGCGGGACCTGCTGCGGGTGGTCTTCGACCGGTGGCGCGACCTCCTGCGGGAGGTGACGGCGGGCGCCCGCCTGGAGCCTCGCTTCGCCATCTCGACCGGCCGGGTCCCCCTTCACCCGGGCGCAGCCGTGTACTACCGCTCCGTCTACGGCTGACGGCCGCCCCGGATGCCGACGGCCGAGGTCCCGCGGCCCGCCGGCGCAGGTCGTCGACCTTGTCCGGCTGAGGGCGTACGTGTGGGAGCCGCAGTGCGAGGCGGTCCGCCGGATGGGCGGCGAGCCGTCGCCCGCGTGGTCGGCGTGCGGTTCACGGACGCGGCGGGCCGCTGCCGGTCCCAGCTCGCCGGCGTAGAGCAAGGCTGTGGAGGCGGTCGACGCCGAGGCGCCACGGCTCGATCCACGTCCTGCCGCTCGGCGAGATCACCCACCCGTGCCATCAGGGCTCCGCCGAGGGGAGGCGGAGCCGTGCGACCAGGCCGTGCGGGCTGTTGGCGGCCAGGTCGAGGCTGCCGCCGCTGATACGGGCGATCTCGTCGGCGATGGCCAGCCCCAGCCCGCTGCCGGGGACGTTCTGGTGGGTGGGCGAGCGGGTGAACCGCCGCAGCAGCAGGTCCGGCTGGTCCTCCGGTACGCCCGGACCGTCGTCCGCGACCCGGACGAGCGTGCTCCCGTCCGCCTGGCGCGAGGCGCCCACCTCGACGCGTCCGCCGCACGGCACGAACTTGACCGCGTTGTCCAGGAGCGCGTCCAGGATCCGGCCGGCCGCGTCGGGCAGGGCTTGTGCCCGCAGCCCGTCCGGGACACCGGCGGCCGTGAGCTCCAGCCCCGCCGCGCGGAACACCGGGAGCCAGGCCTCAACCCGGTCCCGCACCGCCCGCGACACATCCTGCCCGGTCAGCTCGGCCGCGCCGGATTCGACGCGTGCCAGGGCCAGCAGACCGTCGAGCAGTTCCTCCAGGCGCTCCGCCTCGTCCAGGGCCCGGGCGTGCTCGGCGAGGCCCGGTCCCGGGGTGACGTGCGGCTCGACGTTCTCCAGTCGCAGCACCAGCGTGGCCAGCGGATTGCGCAGCTGATGGGAGGCGTCGGCGACGAAGTCGCGCTGACGGCCGATGGAGTCGGCAACGGCCTCGGCCATGGTGTTGAAGTGCTGCCGCAGACGGCGCAGTTCGGGAGGTCCCGTCTCCGAGCCGGCCCTGGCCCGCAGGCTGCCGGCGGCCAGCCGCTCCACCGCCCGGTCCAGGTCCAGGACCGGGCGCATCAGCCAGCGGGCGATCCCCGCGGCGACCAGGGCGGCCGCCGCGAACGAGGCGAGCGCCCCGGCGGCGATGAGCGACCAGCGGACGGTGACGTCCCGGCGGGCGGCATCGGTGGGGACCGCCAGCAGGACCGCCCCGCTGACCCGCTCGTCGCGGCCCACCGGCTCGGCGAGCACGACGTCGGCCGGGCCCCAGGGGCGCAGGGTGGGCAGCAGGTCGGTGGAACGGCCTGTCAGGGCGCGCCCGCGCGCCTCCTCCGCTGCGGGGCCGGGCGCGGCCCCTGCCCTCATCACGGTCGAGCCCGCCGTGTCGACCACCACCACGCCCGCTCCGTACAGGTCGGCGTAGCGGCCGATCTCGGCCGACAGCTCGGCCCGGTCGGCCTCGGTGCGCATCCGCTCGGCGAGATCGGCGAAGCGTACGGCCTCCGAGCGCCGCTGCAGCAGCAGGTGCTCCGTCCGCCCGCGCGCGTACCCCTCGGCCAGGGGCAGGCACAGGAACAGCGCCGCGACCCCCATGAGCACGGTCAGTACGACGAGGAGCCTGCGCCTCACCGCTCCCCGCCGAGCTGGTAGCCGTACCCGCGGACGGTGCGCACGAGCCCGGAGCGGCCGGTCTTCGCGCGGATCCCGGCCACGTGGACATCGAGCGAGCGCGAGGCCGCGAGGAAGGCGTCGCCCCAGATCCGGTCCAGGATCTCCTCGCGGGAGTGCACCTCGTCGGGCCGGGCGGCCAGGAGGGCGAGGACGTCGAACTCGCGCCGTGTCAGCCGTACTAGGTCCCCCGCGACGGTGACTGTGCGGCCCGCCAGGTCCACCTCCACGTCCCCGCGGCGTACCGCCGCCGCGGCCGGGGCGTCGCGGTCGACGAGCGCGTCCGTACGGCGCCGGACGGTGTCGATCCGGGCCATCAGCTCGGCCATCCGGAACGGCTTGACGACGTAGTCGTCGGCACCCGCCCGCAGGCCCTGCACGATGTCGCGCTCCTCGCAGCGCGCGGTGACCACGATCAGCGGCACGCCGCACACGGTCCGCAGCCGCCGCAGCAGCTCTATCCCGTCCAGGTCGGGCAGCCCCAGGTCGAGCAGCACGAACTCGGCCTCCCGGGTGTGGCGCAGCGCGTCCTGGGCCCGCGCGACCCGGCGGACGGTGTGCCCGCGCTGGGCGAGGGCGGTGCCGAGCGCCTGCGCCATCCTGTCGTCGTCCTCGACGAGGAGAGCGTGCATGGGAGGCCTCCTCGCTGCGGGGCGCGCGACCCGCGCGGCCGCCGCCCCAGGCTACCGTCGCCGCTCAGCGGACGACTTCGGCGGGAGCCGCTGCCGGGTCCCCCCGGTCGGCGCCGGGATGGGCGTCGGCACCGGCCTCCGCCCGGCTGAGGGCCACGTCGCGCGTGTCCGGCATGAGGACGTAGGTCACGAGGGAGATCAGCGCGCACGCGGAGACGTACCAGAAGAACATGGTCTCGTGACCGCTGTTCTTGAACCAGAGCGCCACGTACTCCGCGGTACCGCCGAAGAGCGCATTGGCGATGGCGTACGGCAGGGCCACGCCCAGGGCGCGTACCCGGGTGGGGAACAGTTCGGCCTTGACCGCCGCGTTGATGGACGTGTAGCCGGTGATGATCACCAGGGCGAGCAGCGACAGTCCGAGTGCGGACCAGTACGAGGACGCCGACCCGAGGGCGGTCATGATCGGGTACGTGCCGACGGTACAGCCCACCGCGAACGTGATCAGCAGGGGTCGCCGGCCGATCCGGTCGGACAGCATGCCGGCGAAGGGCTGGAGCACGGCGAAGAGGGTGAGGGCGGTGAAGCTGACCAGGGTGGCGGTGGTCTTCTCCATGCCGGCGCTGCCGACCAGGTACTTGGTCAGGTAGGTGGTGTAGGTGTAGTAGGCCACGGTGCCGCCGAGGGTCAGGGCCATGACCAGGCCGGCCTGCCGCCGGTACTGCCACAGGGCCCGCAGCGTGCCGCGCGTGCTGTCGTCGTGCGCGTCCTCGCCGGCGGCCGCCTCCTCCTGGAAGGCGTCGGTCTCCTGGAGCCGGCGCCGCAGCCAGAAGACGACCACCGCGAACAACGCCCCGAGGACGAAGGGGATCCGCCAGCCCCAGCTCTCCAACTGGCCCGTGGTGAGGGTGTGCTGCATCGTGATCAGGATGCCCAGGCCCAGCAGCTGGCCGCAGGTCATCGACACGTACTGGAAGGAGGAGCCGAGGCCGCGGCGGTTGCGGGCCGAGGCTTCGGTCAGGTACGTGGCGCTGGCGGCGTACTCGCCGCCGATGCTCATGCCCTGGAGGAGGCGGGCCAGCAGCAGCACCAGCGCGCCGAAGTAGCCGGCCTGGCCGTAGGTCGGGGCGACGGCGATGAGCAGGGCGGCGACGGACATCATGGTGACGGTGAGCGTCAGCGCGCTCTTGCGTCCGTGCCGGTCGGCGGCGCGGCCGAGGATCCAGCCGCCGACGGGCCGCATCAGGAAGCCGACCGCGAAGATCCCCGCGGTGTTCATCAGTTGGGTGGTCGGATTGTCGTTGGGGAAGAAGGAATCGGCGAAGTAGATCGCGAAGCTGGCGTAGACGAACCAGTCGTACCACTCGACGAGGTTGCCGAGCGAGCCGCCGATCAGCGCGAGGCGGCGCTTCCTGCGCTCCTCGCCGGGCGGCGGAGGGGCAGCCGGATGGGGAGTGCGTCCGGGCTGGGATCCGGGCGCGACGGCGGACGGGGACATGGCGGCTCCAGAGGGAAGTCCCTGATGGGAGAGGGGAGAACGGCCCCGGGGGCGGGGGAGTGTCCAGAGCATGCGGCTCGCCCCGCACCCGGACAAGCTCCGCCGCGCAGATCTAACGTTCCGCTAAGGAAGCGGTTCGACACGGGATTTCACGGCGCGGTCATGCACACGTCACGTCCGCTCCATGGTGGTCACCCGCGGGTGGCCCACGGTGGGGGCTGCCAGGCCGCGGAGCACCCGTGGTACCCGACTTCGCGGCCGGCCGCACCCCGACCCCGTGACCAGGAGGCAAGATGAGCGTGATCTCGAGAAGGCGGACGACGGCCGTCGGCGTGGCCGCCGTGGTGGCCCTGGGCGTGATCGCCGTACCGGCGCACGCCCGCGGGGACCGCGGCGCCCCGCCGCCACTGCCCCAGGTGCCCGCCTCCGTCGAGACGCCCTCCCTCTTCGACGACGAGGCCGGCGGCAACGCCAACGCGGACGACCCCGCCATCTGGCGCAACGCGAAGGACCCCGACCGCAGCCTGGTCATCGCCACCGCCAAGGAGGGCGGCCTGCGCGTGTACGACCTGGACGGGCGCCAGGTGCAGTCCCTGCCGGCCCCGCCGCCGCCGCGCGAAGGGGACGCCCCCGGCCGCTTCAACAACGTCGACCTGATCTCCGGCCTCCGCTTCCCCGACGGCCCCCACGACGTGGCCGTCGTCTCCGACCGGGGCCGTGACCGGTTGCGCGTCTACCGGATCGACGCCGGGCGGACCGGTGCCCCCCTGGTCGACGTCACCGACGAGACCGCCGCCCCGCTGGTCTTCTCGGCAGGTCCGGACGAGGTCGCCGACCAGCGGACCGCCTACGGGCTGGCCACCTACACCGACCGCCGCAGCGGCCGCTCCTTCGCGGTCGCCAGCCGGCGCCACGCCACCGCCCTCGCACTGGCCGAACTCCTTCCCACCGCCCAGGGGAAGGTCGGCTACCGCACGGTCCGCACCACCTCGCTGCCCGCCTCCTTCCCGCTGCCCGACGGCAAGACCTGGACGCCGTGCAACGAACCGGGTGAAGCGCCCCAGGTCGAGGGCATGGTCATCGACCCGGACACGGGCGACCTGTACGCGGGCCAGGAGGACGTCGGCATCTGGAAGCTCGACGCCGACCTGCGCTCGCCCGCCCGGCTGATCGAGAAGGTCCGCTCCTTCGGGGTGCCCGGCACCTGGAACCCGCAGACCGAGGAGTGCGATGCGGGCGCCGATCCCGGCTTCGGCGGCCGCCACCTCTCCGCCGACGTGGAGGGCCTGACCCTCTGGCGCGACGCCGAGCACCCGCGCCGCGCCGGCTATCTGCTCGCCTCCAGCCAGGGCGACGACACCTTCGCCGTCTTCGACCGGGAGCAGGGCGACCGTTACGTCCGCGGCTTCCGCGTCACCGCCGGCGGCAGGCCCGGAGCGCCCGACGGGTCCCAGGAGTGCGACGGCGCCGCCGTCACGAGCGCCCCGCTGGGGCGCAGGTTCCCGAACGGCCTCCTCGTCGTGCAGGACGGGGCCAACACCCCGCAGACCGCCGGCCCGGACGGGGAATCCCGCACCGACACCGACTTCAAGTTCGTCGACCTGGGCCGCCTCGAGCGCGCCGTACGCCTGTGACCGGCGCCGGGCGGCCGCGCCGAGCCGCGGCCGCCCGGCTCGGCAGGACCGCCACCGCCCACGACGGCAGGCGGTCACGGCGGACGGTCCCCTCGGGCCCAGCTCGCTGATCGACACGGTCCACGGGGCGTTCGGCGCGATCGAGGAGCAGTCCTGCCAACAGCGGCCGGGCCGGCCGGCACCGTGTGGTGCCGGCCGGCCCGGCCCCGTGCTCGATGATCGCTGATCAGGCGAGGTCGAACCGGTCGAGGTTCATCACCTTGTCCCACGCGGCGACGAAGTCCTTGGCGAACTTCTCCTTCGCGTCGTCGCTCGCGTAGACCTCCGCCAGAGCCCGAAGCTCCGAGTTGGAGCCGAAGACCAGGTCGGCGCGGGTCCCGGTCCACTTGACCTCGCCGGTGGCGGTGTCACGGCCCTCGAAGGTGTTCGCGTCCTGCGACGTCGCCGTCCACGCCGTCCCCAGGTCGAGGAGGTTGACGAAGAAGTCGTTGGTCAGCGAACCGGGCGTCTTGGTGAACACGCCGTGCCGCGACTGCTGGTGGTTGGCGCCCAGCACGCGCAGGCCGCCGACGAGGACCGTCAGCTCGGGCGCGCTCAGGTTCAGCAGGTTGGCCCGGTCCAGCAGCAGGTACTCGGCCGGGAGCCGGTTGCCCTTGCCGAGGTAGTTGCGGAAGCCGTCGGCGGCCGGCTCCAGGGCGGCGAACGACTCCACGTCCGTCTGCTCCTGCGAGGCGTCCACACGGCCCGGTGTGAACGGCACCTGGAGGTCGAACCCGGCGTCCTTCGCGCCCTGTTCGACCGCGGCCGCGCCCGCCAGCACGATCAGGTCGGCGAGCGAGATCCGCTTGCCGCCGGCCTGGGCGGAGTTGAACGCCTCCTGGATCCCCGTCAGGACGCGCAGGACACCCGCCAGCTGGTCCGGCTCGTTGACCTCCCAGCCGCTTTGCGGCTGAAGGCGGACGCGGGCCCCGTTGGCACCGCCGCGCTTGTCGCTGCCGCGGAAGGAGGAGGCCGACGCCCACGCGGTGGCCACCAGCTGCGACACCGACAGGTCCGAGGCGAGGACCTGCTCCTTGAGGGAGGCGATGTCGGCGGCGTCGACGAGCTCGTGGTCCACCGCGGGCAGCGGGTCCTGCCACAGCAGCTCCTCGGACGGCACCTCGGGGCCGAGGTAGCGCACGACGGGGCCCATGTCGCGGTGGGTCAGCTTGAACCAGGCGCGGGCGAAGGCGTCCGCGAACGCGGCCGGGTCCGCCAGGAAGCGCCGCGAGATCTGCTCGTAGGCCGGGTCGAAGCGCAGCGACAGGTCGGTCGTCAGCATCGTCGGGGCGTGCGTCTTCGACGGGTCGTGGGCGTCGGGCACGGTGCCCGCGCCGGCGCCGTCCTTGGGCCGCCACTGGTGGGCGCCGGCGGGGCTCTTGAACTGCTCCCACTCGTAGCCGAAGAGGATCTCGAAGAAGCTGTTGTCCCACGTGGTCGGGGTGTTGGTCCAGATGCCCTCCAGACCGCTGGTGATCGCGTCCCCGCCCTTGCCGGTGCCGAAGGAGTTGGCCCAGCCCAGGCCCTGCGCCTCGATCGGGGCGGCCTCGGGGTCGGCGCCGACGCTCTCGGCCGGGCCGGCGCCGTGGGTCTTGCCGAAGGTGTGGCCGCCCGCGATCAGCGCCACCGTCTCCTCGTCGTTCATCGCCATCCGGCGGAAGGTCTCGCGGATGTCGCGGGCCGCGGCGATCGGGTCCGGGTTGCCGTTCGGGCCCTCCGGGTTGACGTAGATCAGGCCCATCTGGACGGCGCCGAGCGGGCTCTCCAGCTCCCGGTCGCCGGTGTAGCGCTGGTCGTCGAGCCAGGTGGTCTCGGGACCCCAGTACACGTCCTCGTCCGGCTCCCAGACGTCGGCGCGGCCGCCGCCGAAGCCGAAGGTCTCGAAGCCCATCTGCTCCAGCGCGACGTTGCCGGCGAGGACCATGAGGTCGGCCCACGACAGGTTCTGGCCGTACTTCTTCTTGACAGGCCACAGCAGTCGGCGGGCCTTGTCGAGGTTGCCGTTGTCCGGCCAGCTGTTGAGGGGCGCGAAACGCTGCTGGCCGGCGCCGGCGCCGCCGCGGCCGTCGCTGATGCGGTAGGTGCCGGCGCTGTGCCAGGCCATCCGGACCATGAACGGGCCGTAGTGGCCGAAGTCGGCGGGCCACCAGTCCTGGGAGGTCGTCAGGACCTCCGCGATGTCCTGCTTCACCGCGGGCAGGTCGAGGCTCCGGAACGCCGCGGCGTAGTCGAACTCCTCGCCCAACGGGTTGGCCACCGCCGGGTTCTTGGCCAGGATCTTCAGGTTCAGCCGTTCGGGCCACCACTGGCGGTTTCCACCGCCCTGGGTGGGGTGCGCGGCGCGCCCGTGCGCGACGGGACAGCCGCCCCCGCCCTGCGCCTTGTCGTCCGTGACGATCGCATCGTGGTTCTCGGACATGGGAATCCTTCCGTACCAGGGGAACGCGGGTGCTCAGGACCGAATGCGGTCGAACAGGCGGGACACGGGGTCCCTGTGCACGGGGCTCGGCCTCGCCGGTCGACTCGACGCCGAGTGGTCACCGTCCCGTACTCCCGCCGCTCGGGAGTCTTCCTGCCTCTTGGTTATCAACGGAACCGATCCTACGATGGACGCAATCCAAGTCAAGATGAGTACCAAGCCCATATCCGATCGGATTCCGGAAATCCGATCGGCGAACCGCGGGCACGTGCCGAACCTGATGGGGGAGCCGAGATGAGTGACCTGCTGGAACGGCTGCGGGGGCGCGGCTGGAGGCTCACCTCCCAGCGGCGGGTGGTCGCCGAGGTCCTCGACGGCGACCATGTGCACCTGACGGCCGACGAGGTGCACGCCCGCGCGGTGCAGCGGCTGCCGGAGATCTCCCGGGCCACCGTCTACAACGCCCTGGGCGAGCTGGTCGCCCTCGGTGAGGTCGCCGAGGTCAGCACCGACGGCCGCGCCAAGCGCTACGACCCCAACACGCACCACCCCCACCAGCACCTGGTGTGCTCGGGCTGCGGGCTCATCCGCGACGTCCACCCGGACGGCGACCCGCTGGCGGTACTGCCGGCGGCGGAACGCTTCGGATTCACGGTCACGGCGGTCGAGATCACCTACCGCGGCCTGTGCCCGGCCTGCGGCCGACCCGGAGCACCTCCCACCCCCGTCGAATGATCTTCGTGCGCCCGGGTAGGTGCCGTGCAGGACCGGCCGGCCGCATGGAGCGGCAGTCGACAGGACGACGGCACTGCACGACCCCTGCGCATGTGGGAAGAGGTGGTTCCCTATGGCCCCGCCGGCGGACGGTGACAGATTCGCCGTGGACGTGCGGACCGAGGGCGACGTACTGGTCTTCACGCTCACCGGTGAGCTGGACCACGACACGGCAGCACCCCTGCGCGCCGCACTCACCGCCGCCGTCGACGGCGGCGCGCGCAGGCTGCTCGTGGACTTCTCCGGGGTCCGGTTCTGCGACTCCACCGGCCTGAACGTGCTTCTGCACAGCCGGCTCGCGCTCCGGGAGGAAGGCGGCAGCATCGCGCTGGCCGGGCTGCGCCCGCCTGTGGCGCGCATGTTCCGCATCACGGGTGCGGACGGGATCTTCGCCGTACACCCCGACGTGGAACACGCGCTGGCCGAGCCGCGGCACGCGTGAGGGAGGAGCGCGCCATGGAGTCACGCTCCCCCGATCGGAGGCGGAGCCGGAGCCTCCTGCTGACGGGTATGACGGACGTGGTCACCCGTTGCCGTGACTTCACCCGCGCTGCCCTGATCGACTGGAAGTGGATGCAGGGGGCCCACGACGACTGGGAGGACGTCCTGCTGCTGGTCTCCGAGGTCGTGGCCAATGCCTGCCTGCACGCGGGCGGGCCCCGCACCCTCATGCTGGAGTGCACGGACGAGGTGCTGCGCGTCGAGGTCACGGACGGCAACCCCGCCGCCCCAACGCCGCGCTCCCGTCCGGATCCGGCGCGGCCGGGCGGATACGGGCTGCTCATCGTGGAACGGATCGCCCGCCGCTGGGGCACGCTGCCCCTCGCGGACGGAAAGTGCGTGTGGGCGGAGATCGACTCGCCGCTGCGGTCCCCGGATGCCCGGGGACCGCAGCCCGTGTCGTGGTGACGCCGGCCCTCGGCCGGTCAAGGTCCGTCAGGGAGTTCCGTCGTCCTCCTGCTCAGCGTCGCCGGGGTCCTCCAGAGGGTCCTCGAGCATTCCGGTGCGCAGCCTCGCCATGATCCGGCTCAGCAGCCTGGACACGTGCATCTGGGAGATGCCGAGGCGCTCGCCGATCTGCGACTGGGTGAGCTCCTCGCCGAAGCGCAGCTGCAGAACCAGCCGGTCGCGCTCACCGAGCGCGGACAGGAGGGGTTTCAGCGTCTCCAGGTCCTCGATCCGCTCGTACGCCTCCTCCTCCGTGCCCAGGGAACGCGGCAGCGCGCCGCCGTCCGCGTCCTGGCCGACGGAGGTGCTGAGGGATTCGGCGACGTAGCAGTTCGCGGCCTGTCGGCCCTCGGCCAGGGCGTCGTCGCTGACGCCCAGGTGCTCCGCGAGTTCGTGGTCGGTGGGCCGGCGGCCCAGGTCCTGTTCCATCGCGTCGCAGCACTTCGCCATGTCGAGGCGCAGCTCCTGCAGGCGCCTGGGGACCTTCACGGACCAGCTGGTGTCCCGGAAGAAGCGCTTCATCTCGCCCGTGATGGTGGGCACGGCGAAGGTCGCGAACTCGACCCCGCGCTCGACGTCGTACCGGTTGATGGCCTTGATCAGGCCGATGGTGCCGACCTGGACGATGTCCTCGAAGGGTTCGCTGCGGTTGCGGAAGCGCCGGGCGGCGTACTTCACCAGGCTGAGGTTCAGCTCCACCAGCGTGTTGCGTACGTAGGAGTATTCCGCGGTGCCCTCGGCCAGGGAGCGCAGGCGGTGGAAGAGCGCGACGGAAAGGCTCCGGGCGTCGTCCGTGCTGACGGCGAGGGGGTTCTCGGGAATCTCGATGGTGTCCACCGGGTACCCCGTATGGGCGGGGTCCAGGGTGTCGCGGGGCAGGGGGGTCATGAGTGTCCTCCGACGGGTTGGGGGGCTGCGCGGGACGCAGCAGGGCCGTCGTGGGTTTCCCGTCCGGTTATATACCCGGTCGCGGCGGGCCTGACCCTTCCGGCGGCCCACACCGTGCGCGCGGCCTTCAGCCCGAGGGCGGAGCGAGGTGGTAGACGGCGAAGGCGCGGTCGATGACGGGCATGGCGACGTTGCGCACCCGCACCCCCCCGCCCGTCATCCCGTGTTCGGTGCCCAGGTGTGCGTGGCCGTGGACCGCCAGGTCCGCCCCGGCCCCGTCGATGGCCTCCGCCAGCAGGTAGCTGCCGAGGAAGGGATAGATCTCCAGGGGCTCGCCCGCCAGGGTGTCCGGCACGGGCGAGAAGTGGGTGAGGGCCACCCGCAGGCTGCTGCCCCGGTCACGCAGTTCGCTCAGGGTGCGGCCGAGCCCGTCCGCGCATGCCCGGGAGTACCGGATGAAGGCCTTCATCTCAGGCTCCCCGAACTCCGTGGCGCTCCGGCCCGCGAACCCCCCGCCGAAGCCCTTGGTCCCGGCGATCCCCACGGTGACGCCGCGGATGTCGAGGGTGACGCCGTCGCCCTCCAGAACGTGGACGCCCTCCTCGGCCAGCTCGCGGGCGACGAGGTCGGACTGGTCGCTCTGGTAGTCGTGGTTGCCGAGGACGGCGACGACCGGCACGGGCAGCCCGGCGACCTCCGCAGCCACCACCCGAGCCTCCTCGCGGGTGCCGTGCCGGGTGAGGTCCCCGGCCAGCAGCAGCAGGTCCGCGCAGTCGCCGAGCGTGTCGAAGGCAGGCCGCAGGGTACCGGCACTGCCCGGTCCGAGGTGGATGTCCCCGACGGCGGCGATGCGGATCACGACAGCACCTCCGCCGTCCCGGGCGGTCCCGCGCGCTGCACGGTCAGGTCCTCGTGCCAGGGCACGCCCTCCAGTTCCTCCGCCGCGATCCGCAGCACGTCCGCCCGGGACGCGTCGTCGGCCACGCCGCCCCAGATCATCACCCAGGCCCCCCGCGCCTCCACCCGCACGCCGAGCTCGGCGATGTCCTCGCGTGCCAGGCGCTCGCGCAGGTGCTCCACGCGGTAGTCGAGGTTCTCGACGGAAGTCATGAGGTCCCCTTCCCCCGGTCGATGACGTGGAGACGGTCGAGGAGATAGAGGAAGGCGTCCGGCAGCGGGGAGTCCCGGTGCACGCGGTCCAGCCGGCCCCAGTCGATCTGCTCGCGCAGCGTCCGGGCCATCGGCAGCAGATCACCGAAGTCGCAGTAGTGCTCGGACAGGGCGGCGAGCAGGCTGTCCATCAGGTCGGTGGGGGAGAGGACCGGCATCCATACGGAGTCCACCGACTTCACGCTGGCCCGCTCCAGCAGCTCCGTCCCGACCGGCCGGCGGGCGAGTTCGAAGATCAGGTCGATCTCCTCTCCTCCCGCACGGCCCTTGACCAGCCAGTCCTCGGCGGCACCCCGCATCTCGATGCCGCCGTCCTCCAAGGCCTTGATCGCCGCCTCCGCGTCCTCGCGCCGCATGCAGAAGTCCGTGTCGTGCTGGAACCGGGCCGGGACGCCGTGGGCGAACGCGGCCACGCTGCCGGCGAGCGCGAACGGCTGCCCGGACTGCTTGAGCAGAGCCGCCACGCGTTTGGTGACATCCAGGATCGCCTGGGTGTGGTCCTCGGGGAGGGCGCCGTCGGCCTTGGAGGGCAGGCTCAGGACCTCCGCGGGACGGGTCCCGCCGGCCGCGTCGGCAGCAGGCTGGTTCACGGAGGACTCCCTCGTTCGATCCGGCGCCCGGCCGGTTTCCGTGTCCGGACGGCATACGCCTTACCCGTTCACCGCCGCCGAAACCCCCGGGGGCGGTGAACACGGAGCGAGTGGGCGGGGGCGTCGGGGGTAGGCGCCGCCTACGAGGCGCAGCCGTCGAGGGTCCGAAACGGATCCGGGCGCCGGTCCGCAGGAGGTGGAAGATGACCCGAGCCGCGCTGTTCGACGTCGACGGGACGCTCACCGACACCAACCACCTGCACGTCACATGCTGGTGGGAGGCGCTGCGGCAGGGCGGCCACACCGTGGCGACGCACGACATCCACCGCGCCATCGGCCTGCCGGGCGAGGACCTCATCGGCCACCTGCTGGGGGAGGACCACGACACGAGCGGGGACGAGCGGCTCACGGCGGCGCACGACACGCTGTACGCCACCTACTTCGAGCGGCTGGCCGGTCTCGACCGCGCCGCCGAACTGCTGCGCGAGCTCGACCGCAGGGGCTGGCGGGTCGTCCTCGTGACGTCCGCGAGCGCGGCCGAGCTCGCCGCGCTCAGGGCCGCCATCGGCGCCGACGACGCCATCACCGCGACCGCGAGCGCCGACGACGTCAGCGAGGGCAAACCCGCCCCCGATCCGGTGGTGCACGCCCTCGGACTCGCCGGCGCGGCCGCGGCCGACTCGGTCTTCGTCGGCGACAGCGTGTGGGACATGACGGCCGCCACGCGGGCCGGCGTCGTCGCTGTGGGACTGCTCAGCGGCGGGATCCCCCGGCAGGACCTCGAGGAAGCAGGCGCCCGCGCCGTGTACCGGCATCCGGCCGACCTCCTGGACGGCCTCGACGACAGTCCCTTCGCCGACGGGTCCGGGGAAGCTGGAAGCAGTATTCGGGCCCGTGCGTCAGGGGCCACCCGGCCCGCCGCACACGAACCCAGGGAGACGGCATGTCCGACGCCACCGACCAGAGGAACCAAGGACGGGACGAGAGCGAGAAGGAGCGCGCCGACCGGCAGTGGCAAGAACTGATCCAGGAGATACGCGTCGCCCAGACGGGCGTACAGATCCTCTTCGGTTTCCTCCTGACCGTCGTCTTCACCCCGCTCTTCCACGAGCTTCCGCAGACCGACAAGACGATCTACATCGTCACCATCGTCCTCGGCTCCCTGGCCACGGGCGCGCTCATCGGCCCTGTGGCCTTCCACCGCGTCGTCTCGGGCCGCCGGATCAAACCCGAGGCCGTGGCCTGGGCCTCGCGCCTCACCTTCGCCGGCCTCGTCCTGCTGCTGGCGACGTGCACGGCGGCGCTCTTCCTCGTCCTGCGGGTGGCCACCCACGACGCCGTCGTGCCGTGGCTGGTGGCCGGAGTGGTGGCCTGGTACCTGCTGTGCTGGTTCGCCCTGCCCCTGTGGGCGCGCGTGCGCTACACGGTCGAGAAGTGAGAGTTCCCGGTCCCCGGCGAACGGCCGACCGTCGTCAACCGGCCACACGCGAAGCTTCAACGAGAAAATCCTTGACCGCGCACTAGGCTGGTGGGTTGTTCGGCGACAGACCGGAACAAAAAGGGTTAATCAGGTCTCTGCCGATGAACCGGACCCATTACCGGAACGACACCCGAGGGCCGATGCCAGCCACACCCGAACGCACCGAACTCTCTCTCCTCGACGACCGCGGCGCCTGCGACACCCCGGACGGAGGTACGGCTCCGTACGAGGAGCCCGGCAAGGCGGCACGTTTCCGCGCCGGACCCGCCGCCCCGCCCCGCACCCTTCTCGACGTCTTCGAGGCCTCCGTACGGGCGTATCCCGACGAACCCGCCCTCGACGACGGCGCCACCCGCCTCAGCTACCGGGCCCTGGCCGCCCAGGTCGACCGCGGCCGCCGCGCCCTCGCCGCCGCCGGAGTCGGGGCCGGCGACCGGGTCGGCGTACGCGTCCCGTCCGGGACCAACGAGCTGTACGTGGCGGTCCTCGCCGTCCTCGCCGCGGGGGCCGCCTATGTGCCCGTCGACGCCGAGGACCCGGACGACCGGGCCGACCTGGTCTTCGGCGAGGCCGGGGTACGGGCCGTCGTGGGCGCCGGCGGGCGCATCGCCATCACCGACACCGCCAGCGCCGACGGCAGCACCGGCCCCGCCCGCCCCGGCGACCGCTCCACGCGCCCCGGCCCCGAGCACGACGCGTGGATCATCTTCACCTCCGGCTCCACCGGCAGACCCAAGGGCGTCGCCGTCACCCACCGATGCGCCGCCGCCTTCGTCGATGCCGAAGCCGCCCTCTTCCTCGCCGACGATCCGATCGGTCCCGGCGACCGGGTCATGGCCGGACTGTCCGTCGCCTTCGACGCCTCCTGCGAGGAGATGTGGCTGGCCTGGCGCTACGGCGCCTGCCTCGTACCCGTCCCGCGCAGCCAGGTCCGCAGCGGCGCCGACCTCGGCTGCTGGCTGGTGGAACAGGAGATCACCGTGGTCTCCACGGTGCCGACCCTGGCCGCCCTCTGGGAGCCCGAGGCCCTCGGCGAGGTCCGGCTGCTCATCTTCGGCGGCGAGGCCTGCCCGCCCGAACTCGCCCAGCGCCTGGTCACCGAGGGCCGCGAGGTCTGGAACACCTACGGCCCCACCGAAGCCACCGTCGTCGCCTGCGCCGCCCTTCTGACCGGCGGGGAACCCATCCGCATCGGCCTCCCCCTGAACGGCTGGGAACTCGCCGTCGTCGACGGGTGCGGAGACCCGGTGCCCATGGGCGGCAGCGGCGAGCTCGTCATCGGCGGCGTCGGTCTGGCCCGCTACCTCGACCCCGACAAGGACGCCGAGAAGTACGCCCCGCTCCCGTCACTCGGATGGCCGCGCGCCTACCGCAGCGGCGACCTCGTCCGCGCCGAACCCGAAGGACTCGTCTTCCTCGGCCGCGCCGACGAGCAGATCAAACTCGGCGGCCGCCGCATCGAACTCGGCGAGGTCGACGCCGCCCTCCAGGCCCTGCCGCACGTGGCCGGCGCGGCGGCCGCGGTCCGCACCGCGCGCAGCGGCAACCAGCTGCTCGTCGGATACCTCGTCACCCAGGACGGCTGGGACCGTGCGGCGGCCGTCGAACGACTGCGCGCCGAGCTCCCCGCGGCCCTCGTACCCCTCCTCGCCCCCGTCGCCGAACTGCCCACCCGCACCTCCGGCAAGGTGGACCGCGACGCGCTGCCCTGGCCGCTGCCCGACCTGGACACCGCCGGCCCCGCCGAAGAGCTCCACGGCACCGAGGCCTGGCTCGCCGAGCAGTGGCGCGAGACCCTCGGAGCGGCCGTCACCAGCGCCTTCGACGACTTCTTCACCATCGGCGGCAACAGCCTCGCCGCGGCCCAGCTCACGACCCGGCTGCGCACCCGCTACCCGAGCGCCGCCGTCCTCGACATCTACCAGCAGCCCACCCTGCGCAAACTGGCCCGCCGCCTGGAGAAGTGCGTACCCGACGAGGGCGCGGTCCGCTCCGTCGCACCGGTGCCGCTGCGCTCCCAAGCCGTCCAATCGCTCCTGCTGCTTCCGCTGCTCACCGTGCTCGGCCTGCGCTGGACGGTCGCACTGCTGGCGCTGGGGAACGTACTGCACCGGTTCGGGCCCTACCCGTGGGCGCCGACCGCCTCCTGGTGGCTCGTCGCCGCCGGCGCCGTCCTGCTCTTCAGCCCCCCTGGCCGTCTCGCCATCGCCGCCGGCGGCGCCCGCCTGCTCCTGCGCGGGGTGAAGCCCGGACGGCACCCGCGGGGCGGCAGCGTGCACCTCAGGCTCTGGACGGCCGAGCGGCTGGCCGAATACGCGGGTGCGACCTCCCTGACCGGCTCCTGGCTCGAACGCTACGCCCGCGCCCTCGGCGCCAAGGTCGGCCCCGAGGTCGACCTGCACGCGCTGCCCCCCGTCACCGGCATGCTCAAGCTCGGCCGCGGCTGCGCCGTCGAGTCCGAGGTCGACCTCTCCGGGCACTGGCTGGACGGGGACCAGCTCGAGATCGGACCCGTCCGGATCGGAGCAGGAGCGGTGGTCGGCACCCGCAGCATGCTCTTCCCCGGCGCGCGCATCGGCAAGCGGGCCGAGGTCGCCCCCGGCTCCGCCGTGGTCGGGACCGTCCCGACCGGCCAGCGCTGGGCCGGCGCGCCCGCCGTCAAACTCGGCAAGGCCAAACACAACTGGCCCGACGAACGCCCGCCGCGCGCCGTCCACTGGCGGGCCATGTACGGGGCCACCGGCTTCTGCCTCACGGTGCTGCCCGTCCTCGCCGCCGTGCCCGCCCTGCTCGTGCTGAGCCGGTTCGTACCCGCGGACGCCCAGCTCGCCGAGGCCCTGCGCGGGGCGCTGGTCGCCGTGGTGCCGGCAGCACTCGCCTTCGGCCTCGCCTACGCGCTGCTCCTGCTGGCCGCCGTACGCCTGCTCAGCCTCGGCCTGCGCGCCGGCAACCATCCGACGCACAGCCGGATCGGCTGGCAGGCCTGGACCGTCATCCAGCTGATGGACCTGGCCAGGGAGACCCTCTTCCCGCTCTACGCCGGGCTGATCACCCCGGTCTGGCTGCGCCTGCTCGGCATGAAGATCGGCCGAGGTGCCGAGGTCTCGACCGTCCTGGCGCTGCCGAGCCTCACCACCGTGGGCGAAGGCGCCTTCCTCGCCGACGACACCCTCACCGCACCCTTCGAGCTGGGCGGCGGCTGGGTGCGGATCGGGCACTCCGCGATCGGCCGCCGGCCCTCCCTCGGCAATTCCGGCATGGCAGCTCCTGGCCGTACCGTGCCCGACGACGGCCTGGTCGGCGTCCTGTCCGCCGCCCCGAAGAAGGCCAAGAAGGGCAGCTCGTACCTGGGCCTGCCGCCGGTCAAGCTGCCCCGGTCCGCGGCCGCCGCCGACCGGAGCCGGACCTACGACCCGCCCGCGCACCTGCTGTGGGCGCGCGGCCTGGTGGAGCTGTGCCGCCTCGTCCCGGTGTTCTGCTCAGCGGCCCTGGCCGTGCTGACCGCGGCGGCCCTGTGCGCGCTGAGCGTGTGGAGCGGCCTGGGCGTCTGGGGCGCCGCGCTGCTGTCGGGGGCCGTCCTGCTGGCCGCCGGAGCGGCCGCGTGCTGCGTGGCGGTCACCGCGAAGTGGCTCCTGGTGGGCCGGCACCGGCCCGGCGAGCACCCGCTGTGGAGCGGCTTCGTATGGCGCAACGAGCTCGCCGACACCTTCGTCGAGGTCCTGGCGGTGCCCTGGCCGGCCGGTTCGGTGCCCGGGACGCCGCTGATGGCCCTGTGGCTGCGCGGACTCGGCGCCCGGATCGGCCGCGGCGTGTGGTGCGAGAGCTACTGGCTCCCCGAGACCGACCTGGTCACGCTGGGCGACGGCGTCAGTGTGAACCGCGGCTGTGTGTTGCAGACACACCTCTTCCACGACCGGATCTTGAGGACGGATACTGTGATCCTCCGTGCGGGCGCCACCCTGGGCCCTGGCGGAATCGTCCTGCCCGGCAGCACGGTCGGGGCGCGCAGCACCCTGGGCCCCGCCTCCCTCGTGATGGCCGGGGAGTCCGTCCCGGCCGACACCCGCTGGCTCGGCAACCCGATCGAGGCGTGGCGGTCCTGAGGGACGGTCGCGCCGGCCGGGGCACAGACGGCAGCAGGCACGGCAGGGCACACCAGCACGTCGTACGAGCACGGCGCAGGGAGCGGAAGCGGCAGTGAGCGGCCAGACGACATCGGTATCGGATCCGTACTTTCCGGCCAACGGCGACTCCCGATACCGCGTGCACCGGTACGAGATCAGCCTGGACTACCGCCCCGGACCCAACCGGCTGGCCGGAACCGGCCGCCTCAGCGCGATTGCCGGACGGGCACCGCTCACCGAGTTCCATCTGAACCTGGCCGACTTCAAGACAGGCCGTGTCCTGGTCAACGGCCGGGCGCCGCAGTACACCCACCGCGGCGGCCGGCTGCGCATCCGGCCGGCCAAGCCGCTGCCCGCCGGAGCCGCATTCACCGTCGACGTGACCTGGTCGGGCAACCCCAAGCCGGTGCGCAGTCCCTGGGGCGGCCTCGGCTGGGAGGAACTGACCGACGGCGCGCTCGTGGCCAGCCAGCCGGTCGGCGCCCCCTCCTGGTACCCGTGCAACGACCGCCCCGCCGACAAGGCCTCGTACCAGATCTCCGTCAACACGCCGTCCGCCTACACCGTCGTGGCCGGCGGCCGGCTGCTCACCCGTACCACCAGAGCCAGCACCACCACCTGGGTGTACGAGCAGCCCGCGCCGACGTCCAGCTATCTGGTCGGCCTGTCCATCGGCATGTACCAGACGGTTCTCCTCGGCGACCCCGGTCTCGGCGGCGTGACCCAGAGCGCCCACGTCCCCGCCCACCTGCTGTCGCGGTTCGCCCGGGACTTCGCCCGGCAGCCCGCAATGATGCAGCTCTTCGAGGAGCTCTTCGGCCCCTACCCCTTCGGCGAGTACGCGGTGGTCGTCGCCGACGAGGAACTGGACGTACCGGTGGAGGCACAGGGCCTCTCCCTCTTCGGGGCCAACCACCTGGACGGCGTCCGCGGGTCGGAGCGCCTCATCGCCCATGAGCTCGCGCACCAGTGGTTCGGCAACAGCGTGACCATCGCCGACTGGCGGCACATCTGGCTCAACGAGGGCTTCGCGAAGTACGCCGAATGGCTCTGGTCGGAGCGCTCCGGAGGCCGCAGCGCCCACGAGCAGGCGGCCGCCGCGCACCGGTCTCTGACCTCCCGGCCGCAGGACCTGCGACTGGTCGACCCCGGCCGGAAGCTGATGTTCGACGACCGCCTGTACCAGCGCGGAGGCCTGGCCGTTCACGCGATCCGCCGCGCCCTGGGCGAGGAGGGCTTCTTCCGCATGCTCCGCGACTGGGCCACCGTGCACCGCCACGGCGTCGTGAGCACCGCCGCCTTCACCGCCCACGCCGCCCGCTACGCGGCCGATCCGCTGGACGACCTGTACTCGGCCTGGCTGTACGAGGCGCCCCTGCCGCCCCTGCCCGTGTAGCTTTCCGGCCGGGCTGAGGCCGTACCGGTCCACCCGCCCTCGACCGCCACGCAGGTCAGGGCCCTGTGCAAGGCGGCCGGAAGTCGGTGGGCAGGGGCATGGCCGCCCTTGCCCCCGGACTATGCGGCTGCCAGCATTCCAGCGCGCGCCCCGCGGAGGCCCGGGGAAGAGCAGATACCGGTGCCTCCCTTTGCACGGTTCCGTCCGGTGAACAACGAGCCTGGAGTGCATCCCGTGATCCGATCGAAACTGCGTACGCTGCTGCTCGGTGGCGGCAGTGCGGCCGCCATGCTGGCCACCGCCCTCGTCCCCGCCACGGCGTCCGCCTCACCCCCGGCCGGGGCACCGGCTGCGGCCGCCGCCGGCTTCTGGTCCTGCACCGTCCCGCCCGGATACACCTACTCCTCCACCCAGAACACGCTGAACTGCGGGGACAGCGGCTTTCGCACCTACTACTTCGTCCAGCCGCCCGCCGACAACCTGTGGGCCTGCACCGTGTCCGACGGGTTCACCTACTCCTCCACCCAGAACACCCTCGACTGTTCGACCGGTGGCGGCTTCCGCACCAAGTACCTGCTGCGAACCCCGAAGACCGGCCTGTGGGCGTGCACCGTCCCCTCCGGCTTCACCTACACGAGCACGCAGAGCACCCTCGACTGCTCGACCAGTGGCGGCTTCCGCACCAAGTACCTCCTGCGAGCCTTCTGACGCGTGGCCCGGGCGTGTGCCGGAGGTACCACCGCTCCGGCACACGGCCGTGCGGCGCGGCGTTCAGGAGGGCTTCGGCGCGGGGGCGGGCGGCGGGGTCGCATCAGGGCTGCCTCCGTCCACGCAGGTCAAGGACATGACCACTGCAGAGTCGAGGTTCTGCCCGGGTTCCGGGGACGGCAGGACCGTCAGGGCGGTCCAATTGCCCTTCGTGAGGGTCAGCGTTCCGTTGCCCAGGTCGGGGCCGGCCTGCCAGCCGTGCTCGGAACGGGCCCGCTCGACGGCCGCCGCGAGGGCCGAGTCGACCGTCCCGGGGGCGTGGCGGCCCATCAGCCGCTCGGCGCACCGGCCCACTACGTCCGAAGGCTGCCGGGCCACCGTGATGCCCTCCGCCGCCAGCACCGATGTCATCTCGGACACCACCGCGTCCGCGGACAGCGGCGGACCGGAGAAGCGCGGAGGCAGCGGGCCGAGATCCTGGAACGGGCCCCCGCAGGCCGTTCCCGTCGCCGTCATCAAGGCAGCCAGGGCCAGGGACGCCGGGGTGGTGTGCCCTCGTTGCCGTCGCACGATGGTGCCCGTCCTCTCGATTCGCTGCACGGCCGGCCAGTCTGCCATCCCGTCGATCTTGGGGAGGCAGCGGTCGCGGGCGCGCCGGACTCCGGCCGGCCCCGGCCCGGTGCCGTGACGGGGCGACCCCCGCCGGCCACCGCACTAGCTCAGCTTCGTCCAGCGCTGGGAGGCCTCCCCGCCGCACGTCTTGGTCACGAGGCCGCTGCTCATGCCGAGGTCGAGGCAGCCGCCGCCGAGGTCGCTGCGGAGGCTGCCGCCCGAACCGGTGCGCCAGACCCGGCCGAGGTCCTGGGCACAGTCGCCGACGAAGACGGCCTGGCCGAGTCCGTTGGAGTAGAGGCAGCCTCCGCTCTGCCGGTTGACCAGCTTGAAGCTTCCGTCCGACCGGCTCTGCACGGTCCAGCGGGCGGACCCGCTCGCGCAGTCCCCGAAGTCGGAGGACCCGAAGACCTGGGTGATGCACTTGCCGTTGTTGCCGTTGCGGTAGCGGTAGGTCCCGGAGTCGGGGAGTGAGGGGGGCTGCGCGGGGGCCGTCGTGGGCGCCGTGGAGGTTCCCCCGGCAGACGGGCGGGATCCGCCGCCGCCCGCGTTCGCCGAGGCTGCGGTGCCGCTCGAGCCGGGCTGGGCGCCGCCGCCGGGAACCGCCCCCGGGCCCGCTCCGGTACCGCCGACCGCCGTGACCGGTGCTGCGCCTGTCGTGCCCGGTGCCTGCCCCGGGTCCTGGGCCGGTGGTTGCGCGGGCAAGGCCGTGCCGGAGGGGCTGCCGCCGGCCGCGTGCGCCGGGTCCGCCGGGGCCGTCACGGGAGCGTTCGGGGTGTTCTGCGCCTCGGGCCGGGGCGCGGACCCGTGGGGTAAGTACTGGATGGCGAGCGTCGTACCGCCCGAGACCACGACGACGGGCAGGACCGCGAGCAGGACACGCGTACGACGGCGCCGCTCGCGCCGCTCGCGCCGCTCCGGCCCCTCGGGTCCGTCCGTCCGGGGCCCGGCGGCGGGCGCGGCCTCGGGCCCGGGAGCCTCGGGCTCCGCCGCCCTCCCCCCTCGTTGCTTCTCCTCCACGGCTGCCGCGGGGTCCGGCTTCTCGCCGACCAGCGGGAGCGTGGGCACGTCGAGGTCCTGCACGTCCGCGGCGAAGGCGGCCCGCTCGGTGAGGCGCTCGTCGATCCCCGCCGGCCACAGCGGCAGCGTGAACGGGCCCTGCCGGGAAGCGCGTTCGAGGAGTTCCGGCGCCGTGGGGCGGTCGTCCGGGTCCTTGGCGAGACAGGCCCCGACGAGCTCGGCGAGCTCCGGCTCCAGTGCCCGCAGCGGCTCCAGGTCGGGCTCCTCGTGGACGATCCGGTACAGCACGCCGTGCCCCGACTCGTCCCCGAAGGGCGGTCGGCCGCATGCCGCGTACGCGAGGACCGAACCCAGCGCGAACACGTCGGTGGCGCCGCTCGGCTCCCGTTTTCCCGAGGCCTGTTCGGGTGCCATGTAGGCGGGAGTGCCCACGACCATGCCGGTCCTGGTCAGCTGGCTCTGTTCGGCGGCCCGGGCGACCCCGAAGTCGATGAGGGTCAGACCGTCCAGGGTCAGCATGACGTTCGAGGGCTTGAGGTCGCGGTGCACCATGTCCAGCGCGTGCACCGACGCCAGGCGCGCCGCCGCCTCCCGCAGCAGCAGCCACAGGGCGTCCGCGGGCAGCGGTCCGCCGTGCAGGGTGACGGCCTCCCGCAGCGTGATCCCGGGCACGTACGCGGTGGCGAACCACGGAGGTCGCGCCGTACGGTCCCCCGCGAGCAGCGGCGCGGTGGCGTCGGCGGGCAGCCGGGCGAGGTTGTCCAGCTCGTGCCCGAAGCGGCGCAGGAAGTCCTGGTCCTCACCGACGACGGAGGCCAGCAGCTGCTTGACGGCGACGTACCGGCCCTCCTGGACGCCGAGGTACACCCGTCCCATGCCCCCGGCCCCGAGCCGGCCCGCCAGCGGGATGGGCCCGATCCGGCGCGGATCCTCCGCCTCCAGCGGCTCGGCTCCGCTCCCCGTCAGCTCCAACACGTCGCCTGCCCCGCTCGCATGGGAAACATTCTCCAGAAATCTATCCCGATGATCCGGCATGGGCAACGAGCCTGATGGGAGCCCGAGTTGACGTTCGCCGGCGGCCGACGCAGCACACCGGGAAGCACGCCGTGCCCGGCGGCTCCGTCCATCGCCGGAGCCCCCCACGGGCCGGTCCCGGCCGGTGGCGCAGCCGCCGCCCCGACGCTCGCGCCGGCCGCCGGACCCGGTGGGCCGTGCAGGGCGCGCGGACCGCCGGGCGGACCCCTCAGGATCGTGAGAACCATTACATTCGTCCTTCAATTGCCCCTTTTGGGGCAATCATGGTTCGCGGTATCTGTCGTCTATGCGCCGCGTGAGCGGCCTGCGTCGTCCGAGGACGGTCGGCGCCACTGGGAGTGACATGGGACGCGAGCGCGGCTGGGCGGGCAACCGACGGACGGCCCTGCCGATGGTGGCGGGCGGAGCGGTCGTCCTCGGGCTGGGCGGCCTCTACGTCACCGGACTCGTGGCAGGGGGCGACGTCGACCAGGGCACGCGCGTGCGCGGCGTGGACATCGGCGGTATGACCGCCGCCCATGCCCGCCGGGCACTGGACCGGGAGCTCGGCCCCGCCGCCGCCGCGCCCGTCGTCATGAAGATCGGCGACCGCGTCGAGAAGGTGGATCCCGCCGCGCTCGGCCTGTCCCTCGACACCGCCGCGACGGTGGACCGCGCCGTACGCAAGGGCTACGACCCCGTCACCGTCATCGGCGGCCTCTTCGCCTCCGGCCGGCGCGACATCGAACCCGTGATCCGCGCGGACGAGCGGAAGGGCCGCGCCGCGGTCGACCGCCTCGCCGAGACCACCGCCCGAGCGCCCCGCGACGGCGCCATCGCCTTCGAGAAGGGCGCGCCGAAGACCGTCACCCCCCTGGCCGGCGTCACCCTCGTCGAGGACCGGGCCCTGGACACTCTCCGTGACGGCTACCTTCGCCCGGACACCGCCCCGGTCGTGCTGCCGGTCGAGCGCACAGAGCCGACCGTCGGTGCCGAGGAGACCGGACGGGCTCTGAAGCGGTTCGCCCAGCCCGCCATGTCGGGCCCGGTCGCGCTCACCGTCGCCGGGAAGAGCTTGTCGATCACCCCCGCCGTGCTCGGCGAGCACCTGAAGATGCGGCCCGACGCCCAGGGCCGCCTCGTGCCCGCCCTCGACTCCAAGGGGCTGCTGGCCGAACCCGCCGTGGCCCGCCCGATCGAGGAGGTCAGCCGTCCGCCGCTCGACGCCGCGCCCCGCGTGGGCCCCGACGGCACCGTGGTCATGGCCCAGCAGAGCCGTGCGGGGCGGAAGGTCACCGAGGAGGCGCTCGGCCAGGCCGTCCTGCCGCTCCTGACCCGCACGGGCGCCGCCCGCAGCGGCGAGATCGCCACCGTGGCCGTCCAGCCGGAGCTCACCGGTGAGGAGGCGCGGCGGATCGGCATCAAGGAGAAGATCTCCTCCTTCACCGTCGAGTTCCCGGCCGCCCCGTACCGCAGCACCAACATCGGCCGCGCCGTGGAGCTCATCAACGGCTCCGTGGTCCAGCCGGGCAAGGAGTGGAGCTTCAACCGCACGGTCGGTGAGCGCACCAAGGAGAACGGCTTCGTCGACGGCATCATGATCAACGACGGCCAGTACGTGAAGTCGCCCGGCGGCGGCGTCTCCGCGGTCGCCACGACCATGTACAACGCCGTCTTCTTCGCGGGCCTCAAGCCCGTCGAGCACGGCGCCCACTCCTTCTACATCGAGCGCTACCCCGAGGGCCGCGAGGCCACGGTCGCGTGGGGCACCCTCGACCTGCGCTGGGTCAACGACTCCGGCAATGCCGTCTACATACAGGCGGAATCCACCGACACCTCGCTGACCATCACCCTCCTCGGCACCAAGAAGTACGACGAGATACGCGCGACCAAGGGGCCGCGTACCAACATCACGGAGCCTGGGAAGCGCACCGGGAACGGACCCGCCTGCGAGGTCCAGACCCCGTTGGAGGGCTTCGACGTGACCGTCGGCCGGGTCTTCGTCCAGGGCGGGAAGGAAGTCCGCAGCGAGGAGTTCAAGACCCACTACACCCCGCGCGACGAGGTCGTCTGCACCCCGGAGTCACCTGAGGGATCCCCGACCCCGGCCCCGACGCCGACCGTCCCCGAGACCCCGGCGGCCACCGAGGCCCCCGGCTCCGCGCGGACTGCGCAGGCCGCGCCCGCGCCCGCCGGCCCCCTCGGCGCCGTCGGCGCCCCCCGGTCGTCCTGAGCGGCGCAGCGGCACGAGGTGTGACACTTCCGGCGCGCATTGTGCATGCCGGGAGCCATGGAGGCCCGGAAGTGCTACAACTGGGTGCGTGACCATTCCTCGTCGCCACCCGTGCCGGGCACGTCGGTGCGGTCACCTCTAGGCAACCGATTCAGAAGCGTCGCCGGCCAGGTATTCGTCCTCCAGGTGGCGATCGTGGTCCTGCTCGCAGCCGGGGCGCTGCTGGCCCTGGTGCTCCAGTCGCGGCACGACATCGACCGCGAGGCCCGCAATCGCTCGGTGGCCGTCGCCGAGACCTTCGCCCACCAGCTGGGCCTCCAGCCCGCGCTGAAGACGTCCGACCCCTCCGCGGTCCTGCAGCCCCTCGCCGAGGAGACGCGCAAGGCCGCCGGGGTCGACTTCATCGTGGTGATGGACACCAACGGCATCCGCTACAGCCATCCCCAGCCGGACCGCATCGGGAAACGGTTCGTCGGCAACATCGAGCCGTCGCTGCAGGGAGAGGTCCACACCGAGAGCGTCGAGGGCCCCCTCGGCAAGGAGATCCAGGCGGTGGTCCCCGTCAAGGGCCCCGGCGGCGAGGTCGTCGCCCTGGTGTCCGCCGGCCTGACCGTCGAGAACGTCACCGGCGCCCTCGACCGCCAGCTCCCGGTCATTCTCCTGGCCATCGCCACGGGACTGGCGCTGGCCACGGTCGGCACCTGGCTGATCAGCAGACGCCTGCGCCGCCAGACCCACGGGCTCGGCACGCAGGAGATGACCCGCATGTACGAGCACCACGACGCGGTGCTCCACGCCGTACGCGAAGGGGTTCTGATCACCGACGGCGACGGGCAGCTCCTACTGGCCAACGACGAGGCCAAACGCCTGCTCGGCCTGCCCGAGGACGCCGAGGGCCGCCACATCGGCGACGTGCCCGGCCTGGAGCGCCGGATGGCGGACCTGCTGCTCTCCGGCCGCGAGGCCACCGACGAGGTGATCGGCTCCGGCGACCGCCTCCTCGTCGTCAACCAGCGGCCCACCCATCCCCGCGGCCGGCCCGAGGGCGCGGCGGTCACCATCCGCGACTCGACCGAGATGCAGATCCTGACCGCCCGGGCCGAGACGGCCCGCAGGCGCCTCAAACTGCTGTACGACGCGGGCGGCGACATCGGCACCACCCTCGACGTGGTCCGCACGGCCGAGGAACTCGCCGCCGTCGCCGTGCCCCGCTTCGCGGACTTCGTCACCGTCGACCTCGCCGACCAGGTCATCGACGGCGACGAACCCGCCCCGGGCGCCGACATGCGCCGTACGGCGATCAGCGGCATCCGCTCCGACCACCCCCTCTACCCCGTCGGCCGCCTGATCGACTTCCTGCCGTCCACCCCGCAGGCCCGTGGCTACGGCACCGGGCGGGCGGAACTGGTGCCCGACCTGTCCAAGGCTCCCGGCTGGCAGGCCCAGGACCCGCCGCGCGCCCGCGCCATCGTCGACTACGGCATCCACTCGCTCATCGCGGCCCCGCTCATGGCCCGGGGCGTCGTCCTCGGAGTGGTCAACTTCTGGCGGTCGCAGAAACACGAGCCCTTCGACGAGGACGAGCTGTCCCTCGCCGAGGAACTCGTCGCCCGCGCGGCCGTCAGCATGGACAACGCCCGCCGCTACACCCGCGAACACGCCCTCGCCGTGACCCTCCAGCGCAGCCTGCTGCCGCGCGCCCTGCCCGAACAGAGCGCCATGGACGTCGCACACTTCTACCTGCCCGCCCAGTCGGGGGTCGGCGGCGACTGGTTCGACGTCATCCCGCTGCCCGGCAGCCGCGTCGCCCTGGTCGTCGGAGACGTCGTCGGCCACGGCCTGCACGCCGCGGCCACCATGGGCCGGCTGCGCACCGCCGTGCACAACTTCTCCTCCCTCGACCTGCCGCCCGACGAGATCCTCGCCCGCCTGGACGACCTCGTGCAGCGCATCGACCACGACCACAACGGCGACTCCGACGACGCGGACGGCGGCGTACTCGGCGCCACCTGCCTGTACGCCGTATACGACCCGGTGTCCCAGCGCTGCACGATGGCCCGCGCGGGCCACCTGCCGCCGCTCCTGGTCGCCCCCGACGGCAGCACGCAGATCGTCGAGCTGCCCGCCGGACCCCCGCTGGGCCTGGGCGGCATGCCGTTCGAGACCGCGGAGCTGGAGCTGGCCGAAGGCAGCCAGCTCGTCCTCTACACCGACGGCCTGGTGGAGGAGCGGACCCGGGACATCGGCGAGGGCCTGGAACTGCTGCGGGCGGCGCTGAGCCACCCCGACCGGGATCCCCACGACAGCTGCCGGGCCGTGCTCGACATGATGCTCCCCGCCCGGCCGACCGACGACGTCGCCCTGCTCATCGCCCGGACCCGGACCCTCGGCCCCGACCGGGTCGCCCAGTGGGACGTGCCCTTCGAGCCCAGCGCCGTCGGCGCCATGCGCAGCGTCGCCGCCAAGAAGCTCGACGAATGGGAACTGACGGACCTCGGCTTCGCCGCGGAACTGATCCTCAGCGAACTGATCACGAACGCCCTGCGGCACGGGAGCGGGCCCGTGCGGGTGCGGCTCCTGCGCGACCACAACCTGACCTGTGAGGTGTGGGACGGCAGCAGCACCGCCCCCCACCTGCGCTACGCCGCCACCACGGACGAGGGAGGCCGCGGGCTGTTCCTGGTGGCGCAGCTCAGCGAGCACTGGGGCACCCGCTACACCCCCGAGGGCAAGGTCATCTGGGCGGAACTGGCCCTGCCGGGCACCCCGGGCGGCGGCGAGGCCGTCCTCACTGCCTTCCTGGACGTCGACCCGCTCTAGGACCCCCGGAAAACCCCTCCCGACGGCGCGGCCCTGCGCAGTGGCCGTCGGAGCCCGGGGGCGCCCGGTTCGGCCGGCATGTCGTCCACGTTCTCCAGCCGGGGTGCGGGACCGCCCGTACTGCCGTGATCATCTCGCCGGCCGGGCCGGGCGGCAGCCGCCCCGTCGGCGGGCCGGTGAGGCGAAAAGGATCCGACCGGCACGGGCCGTGATCGCTACCATCTCCCGGTGCACCGTGAACCCGGCTGGTCCCCGTACCCGAAGATCCCCGCGAACACCCGGCTGGGCGAGGCCCGCGGCCGGACCTGGGTCGCCCACGAGAAGATCCACGGAGCCAACTTCGCCGTTGTGTGCGACGGGGCGGGCGCACACCCCGCCAAGCGGCGCGAGCTGCTCGGCGACGGCGGACTCGACGACTTCTTCGGCGTGGGCCGGATCTGGCCCGCCCTGGCGGTCGCGGCCACCCGCTGCGCGCAGAACCTGAGGGAGGCCGCCGACGCCGGGCCCTCGGCGGTCGTGACCCTGTACGGCGAACTGGCCGGCGGCCGCTACCCCCACCCCGACGTGCCGGCTGTGCCGGGCGCGGGGGCGGTCCAGACCGGAGTCTGGTACGCCCCCGACCTGGTCTGGCTGCCCTTCGACGCGACCGTCGCCGACGAGGACGGCCTGCTCTGGGTCGGTGACCGCACCCTGCGCGCCGCGGCGGGCGGGGCAGGCCTGCACTGTGTGCCGCTGCTGGCCGAGGGGCCGCTCGCCCGGCTCCAGGAACTGCCGGTGCTCTTCCCGACCCGGCTGCCCGGCCTGCTCGGTCTGCCGGCGCTGCCCGACAACCTGGCGGAGGGCCTGGTCGTCAAACCCGCGGAGGCGTCGCGGGGGCCCGCCCGGCCCATGGCCAAGTCCAAGCAGCCCGCCTTCGCCGAGGACGAACGCTTCGACGGCGCGCGCCCCCACCAGGCGCCCGCCGAAGGCGCCGCGGGTGTCCCCGGCTGGCTGCTCGCGCACGGAACCGGCCTGCTCACCCCCGCACGCGCCGCCTCGGCCGTCAGCAAGCTGGGACCCCGTACCCCGCCCGGTGACCTGGCCTGCGAGATCGCACGCGATGCCACCGAGGAGGTCGCCGACGCGCTGGGCGGCCTGGACGAGGCCACCCGGCGGGCCCTGGCGGACTCCCTCCAGGCCGGAGCCCTCACCCTGGCCCTTTTCGACGCCTCCGACCGCCGCGCACCGGGCCGTCGAGGGCATGCTGCGAGCACGCCGCCGAGTACCCGACCGGCGTGACGACGGCGGACCGGCACGGGGCGGACGCCGGCCCGCGCGGGGACGTGGTCACCGGCCGCCCAGGTGGTTCGTGCCGATCCGGGCCGTCAGCAGGGCGATGTCGTCGTCGGCGGACGCCGGGACGAGATGGGCGATCAACGAGTCGCACAGGTGGTCGAGCGGCTGGAGGGGCTCCGTGAGGAGGCCGGTGAGCTCGCCCAGGCGCTCGTCGATGTCACGGTTGCGCGCCTCGATCAGCCCGTCCGTGTACAGGACCAGCAAGCTCCCCTTCGGAAGCGTGAGGTCGGTGGTGGTGAAGGTGACCCCGCCGACGCCGAGCGGGGCCCCGGGCGGGGTCTTGACCAGGTAGACGGTGCCGTCGGGCTCCGCCACGGCGGGCGGCGGGTGACCGGCCCGGGTGACCGTGCAATGGCCGGTGGCCGGGTCGCACACCACGTAGAGGAACGTCGCGAGCATCGGCTCCGCCAGATCGGCGAGGGCGGCCTCCAACTGGTGGAGCAGCGCCGTCGGCGGCATGTCGAGGCGCGCGAGGGCACGAACGGTCGCGGAGAGGCGCCCCATCACCGCGGCGGCCGCGATGCCGTGCCCCATCACGTCCCCCATGAGCAGGCCGGCCCTGCCTCCGGCGAGGGGGACGACGTCGTACCAGTCCCCGCCGACCTCGTTGACGTCGCTCGCAGGCAGGTAGCGGTGGGCGATCTCGATGCCCGGCGGCGGCGTGATGTGCTGAGGCAGCATGCTGCGCTGCAGCACGACGGCCGTCTCGTGCTCGTGGTGGTAGAGGCGGGCGTTGTCGATGCTGATGGCGGCCCGGGCGGCGAGTTCGCCGGCGAGGGTGACGTCGTCGGATCCGAACGGCTCGAAGGGCGGAGTGCGGTAGAAGGAGGCCACACCGAGGACGAGACCCCGCGCGATGAGCGGGACCATCATGAACGAGTGCACCCCCGTCTCGACGAGTTGCGCGGGCTTGGCGGTGTGCCGGGCGGCGGTGGCGACGGCCGTGGCGTCGAGATGGGCGACCAGGAAGGGCTGACGGGCCGAGAGGGCCTGGGTGTACGGGGCCGTCGAGGGGAAGGTGAGCGTCCGGCCCAGCGGAGCGAGGATCTGGGTGACCGCGGTGCCGGTCAGCGGAGCCTTGCCCAGACGCCGCAGCGCGACACCGCCGGTCAGCCCCATGCCCGGCTCGTTGCCCTGCGCGAGCGAGTCCAGCACGTCGACGGTGACGGCACTGGCGAGGTGCGGGACGGCGAGGTCGGCCAGCTCCTGCGCCGTCCGCTCGAGGTCGAGGCTGGCGCCGATCCGGGAACTCGCCTCGGTGAGCAGGGCCAGCCGGCGGCGCCCGGCCTCGGCCTCGGTGTGGTCGCGCTGCTGCGTGGTGATGTCGAGCAGGGACGCGATCACGCCGATCGGCCGGCCGCCGGGGTCCTCCACCCGTACGTACGAGCACGCCCACACGTGGTCGTGGTCCGGGTCGGCGGGGGTGCGGCCGCTGCGGCGGCGGTCGAGGACCGGTTCGCCGGTCTCCAGCACCTGGCGCATGGCCTCTTCCATCTCGCCCGCGTTCACCTCGGGCAGCACCTCGGCGAGCCGACGGCCCACGTGGGCGGACTCCGTCAGGCCGTTCATCGCCTCGAGAGCCGCGTTGACCTGGAGGAACCGCAGCTGCGTGTCGAGGACGGCGATCCCGACGGGCGAGCGGGCGAACAGGCCGTCCCAGACCGCCGAGGCCCCCCGGATCCGGCGCGCCGCGTGCGCGTCCGAAGCGAACACCAGCACGGCCGAGGCGCCGTGACGGCGGTCGGGGACGGGGCAGGCCCAGATCTCCAGCTCCAGCGGGTGACCGTCGCGGTGCCAGGCGGTGACGGTGCCCATCACCCCGCGGCCGGTGGCCGCCGTCTCCCAGAGGGAACGGCCCAGGCTGCGGTCGGCGCCGGGGTGGAGGAGATCCGCGATGTGCCGCCCGAGGACCTGCGGCGGGTCGTAGCCGAGCAGCTCCTGCGCGCCGGTGTTCCAACGCACGATCGTGCCGTCCCTGCCGGTGGCCATGAGCGCCACCGGCAGGGCCCCCAGCCACCCGCCGGCGTCCTGGGCGGCGCTGCTGATCAGGTCCTCGAGCGGCGTCTCCTCATACATCCCGCACCCGCTCCTTCCGGGCGGACCCGGTTCCGCCGCGCGGCGGCCCCGGATCGCGGCGCAGCTCCCGCCGGCCGCTCGCCCGGTGCGGTCCGCGGCTGCGCTTCATCCCGTTCATCACCTTCATCCTCGCTCCGGGCGACCGGCGGCGCCCCCCGGCCGCCGCACTCGGGCGCCGTGTCCACGATGCGCCGTCGACCCCGGGTGCGACCGGCAGACCGCCGCCCTCCCGCACCCGCGTTCATCCGGTCGGCCGAGCACAGCAAGCCACCCGCGGCAGGCCGCGCCACGCTGTGGGCAAGGACCGACACCACCGCACAGACGAGGACCGCACCATGTCCCACAGGCGACGCATCGGCATCATCGCGGGGGCCGCAGCGCTGCTGCTCAGCGCCACCGCTTGCTCGGGTCTGGGTCGGACCACCGTCGGCCAGCTCAGTTTCCGCGGCCACGACTCGCCGGTCGAGATCAACTACAACAACACCCTCGTCACCGGCTGCCACCGGATCGCCATTCCCGACGGCGCCACCCACGTCGAGAACAACACCCTCGTCGACGTCATCCTTTACCAGAACTACGACTGCAAGCAGTCCGACGAGCCGAACAACGAGATCTATGTGGCGACGACCCTCTCGAACGTTACGGCCCCCAGGACCCGCCCCTGGCGGAGTTTCAGCGTCGTCCACTGAGGCGTGCGGAACGGCGAACGGCATCCTCTCGACCGGGGAGCGGCCGGGCGCCGGCCGCTGTCCCGCGAACGACCGAGCCGAGGCCCGGTCGGCAGTAACGGCACGTGCGGGTCGGTCACCCTCGTCGAGCAGGTCCGGGCGGAAGCCGCCGTCGTGGAGTGCCCCGGTCCGCCGCCCACGGCGCGGCCGAGGGCGGCAACCCCGCCCCACCGCAGTGACCACCGAGGTCGTCGACGCAACCGGCCCGTGCGGAACACGTCGCTCTGCAGCGCCACCGCCATTCCCGCGGCCGCCGTGTTCCTCGGCGTCCTGGGCATCCGGACCGCGGAAGCCGGGTGGACCGCAGGGAGTCGCGGGCCGGTCAGAGGCCTCCCACGGGGAGTCGCGGGCCGGTCAGAGGCCTGCGGAGGCGCGCCGGACCGAGTCCAGCGCGCGCGTCACGTCGTCCTCCGTCGTCGACCAGTTGCTCACCGAGATGCGCATGACGCGCCGGCCGTGCCAGGTGGAGCCGCTGATCCACGTCGTCCCGTCGTCGAGCAGCCGGGTGATCACCCGGCCGGTGCGTTCGTCGTCGCCGAACTCGGCGCACACCTGTGTGAACACCACCTCGTTGAGCACCCTGGCACCGTCGATCGCGGCGATGCCGTCCGCGAACGCGCAGGCGTGCCGGCACAGCCGGTCGACGAGGTCGGCCACCCCCGAGCGGCCCAGGGACCTGAGCGCCGCCCACACCGTGAAGGCCCTCCCGCGCCGGGACAGCTCGGGGACCTTGTCGACGGGATCCCCGTGCTCGTGCTGGATGAGGTAGTCGCCGCGCTGCCCCATCGCGGCCCGCAGCGCGGACGGGTCACGCACGACGGCGAGGCCGCAGTCGTAGGGGACGTTGAGGGTCTTGTGGGCGTCCGTCGCCCAGGAATCGGCGGACGCGCAGCCCTCGGTCAGGTGCGCGTGCCGCGGCGAGGCGGCCGCCCACAGGCCGAAGGCCCCGTCGACGTGCACCCACGCGTCCGCCTCGCGGGCGGCGCGGACGGCCTCGGCGAAGGGGTCGAAAGCGCCGGAGTGGATGTCCCCGGCCTGAAGCACCACGATGGTCGGCCCCTGCCCGCCCGCCCCCAGGGTTTCCCGCAGGGCGTCCGGCTCCATGCGCCCCTGACCGTCCGCCTTCACCAGGACGGGGGCGCCCAGCCCCAGGTAGCGCAGCGCCAGGTCGACGGCCATGTGGCGGTCCTCCCCGGCGACCGCGCGTACGGGCGGACCGCCGGCGAGCCCGTCTCGGGCGACGTTCCGGCCGGTGCGCCGCAGCAGTTCGTCGCGTGCGGCGGCGAGGCAGGTGAAGTTCGCCATCGTGGCACCGGTGGTGAAGCCGACGGCGCTCCCGTCGGGCAGGCCGAGCAGGTCGAGCAGCCACGCGCCGGCGACCTCTTCCGCCGCCGCGTACGCGGGCGAGGCGGCCCGCATCACGGAGTTCTGGTCCCAGGCGCTGACGAGCCAGTCCGCGGCCAGCGCGGCAGGCTCCGTACCGCCGACCACGAAACCGTAGAAGCGGCCGCTCGGGAACGCGGTCAGGCCCGGCTCGCAGGCCGTCGCCAGCAGATCGACGACGTCGGCCGGAGTGCCGGGGGCATCGGGCAGTTCGGTACCGAGCGCGCGCACGATCTCGTCGACCGAGGCGCGTGCGGGAACCCGCCGGTCGGACAGGCTGGCGAGCCACCGGACGGCATGCTCGTGCGCCCGCCGGAGCGCGGCCTCGCGCGCGTCCATACCTCGGACTATGGGACAGCAGCAGCCGCCGCGCAAGCCGCGGCTCGTACGTTCGTTCTTTTTCGGCGGTGAGCGCGGTCCGCTCGGTCCGCGATGTCAGTGCAGGGCCGCGGAGGTGTCGAGGACTCCCAGGGCGGTGGCCCAGGGGAAGGGAGCCGCGGCCTCGGCGGGGGTGTTGTCGTGGAGGAGGAGTTGGACCCCGGCGTTGCGCAGGGTGGCGAGGGAGATCTCGTACCGGGGGTGCGCGGCGAGAGCGCTGTTGGTGCAGGCGATGGCGGTGACGGGGGTGCCGCTGCCGAGGGCTTCGGCGGCGAGACCGACGGTCAGCCGGTCGGTGAGGCCGAGGGCCCAGGCGTTGACGGTGTTGAAGGTGGCCGGGGCGTAGAGCAGTGCGTCGGGTGCCGGCCACTGCTCCGGTTCGCCGGGGAGCCGGTACTGCCAGAGCACGGGGTGGCCGGTGAGGGCGGCGAGCCCGTCGAGGCTCCCCGCGAGCCAGTGTGCGGCGGTGGGGGTGAGCCCGAGGCAGACGTTCCACCCGCGGGCCTGGGCGTCTTCGATGACATGGGCGACGTCGAACACGGGTGGGGCGGCGGAGCAGAGCAGATAGAGGGTCTTCGTGGTCATGCGGCAATATGATCATATCGCTTGACCTCAAGTGTGGTTGAGGGAGCAAGATCGAGCCCATGGACACGGAACTCGCGGCCGCGGCCGCCGACATCAAGGCGATCGAAGAGGTCGTCGCCACGGTCGAACGCACTCAGCGGGCCAAGGACACCGAGGGCTTCCTGGCGCTCTTCCACCCGGACGCGCTGTGGACGACGGCGCACGGCAAGGTCCTCATCGGTCTTCGGGAAATAGCCGAATTCACCCGCGCCGTGCTGCCCGCGGCGACCTGGGACGGGGAAGTCACCTACGAGGTCGTCCACGTGCAGTTCCTGCGACCGGACGTCGCGGCGGTGAAAGTGCGACAGGTCTACCACGCCCCCGGCGGCAGCGAGGGCGCACCGCTGTACGTCATGACGCGGGACGGCGACGGGCCCTGGTTGCTGACCGCCTGCCAGAACACCCAGGTGGTGAAGGACCCGGCCTGAGCCGTCGCACGGGGTGCTCCGTCAGTGCCCCTGTCGCTCCGCGGCCCCTGGTGGGGGACAGTGGAGCTGTGGTCGATGTCGACGCGGTCGCCGCCGAGCTGTACGGGCTCAGGCCGGAGGAGTTCACGGGCGCCCGGGACGCTCACGCGGCCGCCGCGCGCAAGGCGGGGCAGCGGGCCGAGGCGAAGCGCGTCGCTGCCCTGCGCAAGCCCACGCTCGCGGTGTGGGCCGCGAACGGGCTCGCCCGCGCCGACCCGGAACAGGCCCGGCACCTGCTGGAGATCGGCCAGGGGCTGCGCGAGGCGCACCGGGCGCTGTCGGGGGAGGACCTGCGCAAGCTCTCCCACCAGCAGCACGTGGTGATCGCTGCGATGGCCGGGGAGGCCCGGCGCCTGGCCGGCGAAGCGGGGCAGGACCTCTCCGCGGGGACCCAGCGCGAGGTCGAGCAGATCCTGCGGGGTGTTCTGGCCGATCCCGACGCCGCGGACGACTGGGCGCGGGGGGTCCTGGCGAAGGCGCCTCCCAAGGCCGTGGGCTTCGCCGAAGTGGCACCCCTACCGGGCACGGCGCCCCGCCCGCAGCCACACGAGCCGAAGCCGGTGCGGGAGCCGGCGCCGGAGCCGGAGCCCGATCCGGCGTCGGGCGCGAGGGAGGCCGAGCGCACGCGACGGGAGGCCGAGCTGGCCGAGGAGGGGCTGGCCCGGGCGGAGACCGAGCGGGCGCAGGCCCGTAGCGGGCTCGGCGCACTCGACGAGGAGATCGGACGACTGGAGGACCGGCTGTCGCGTGCCCGAGCCGAGCGGGAGCGCCTCGCGGCCGCCGCGGAGGAAGCCGACCGCCGCCACCGGGAGGCCGCACGGGAGGCGAAGGCGGCCCGGGCGGCGGCCCGGAAGGCTCGCCGCCGCTGACCGCCCCTGTCCGCACCCCCGCCCCGTCGGGGGCGGGGGAGCCGGTCCCGGGCGCCGCCCGGCATGTTCGCCCGGGTTGAAGGACGGCGTCCGGCTCCACCGTCGGCATCGGTGCCGTGTCGCCGCATAGGGTCATGGCATGATCATGAAGACTGAGTTCAGCGACGCGTTCCTGCTGGAGGCCGAACGGCATGCGGCCTGGGGCGCCGCGCAACTGGAGGTCCTGACCGGGTTCATGCCGGAGGGCCCCTGGACGGCCGACCTCCAGGCGTGCCTGTACCGGCAGGGCGGTCTGCAGCTCCGGGTCGCGGTGCTGGGCACGTACGACATGCGGGAGCAGTCGTGGATGTGGGGCTGGGCCAACCCCGGACTGCGCGGGAGTCAGGTCGTGGCCCTGACCGGCGCGATCGAGCGCTACGGACGGGCGCACGGGATCGCCGAGTTCACCGAGGAAACCTTGGACCTGTCCGGTTTCGAAGACCCCCGGCGGGCGGCGGAGACCCTGGCCTTCGCGGGCATGGGCGTAGCCGAGGCGCCCGGATACCTGGGCCTCCCGGCGGGGCCGGACAGCCAGGTCTACTTCCTGCCGGACGACGCGCAGGTGCCGCGGGCCGGCCTCGACGCGGTCGCGCTGCCGCGCCACCTCGTGACCGGCGCGGGTCTGATCGGCCGTTCGGCCCGACGGGTGGTCGCCGGCTATCTGGAGCACCACGGCCTGCCGTCGCATGAGGACGGGGACCTGATCCGCACCGAGCTTCCCGGCGGCAGCGCGGCGGAGATCGAGTTCGACGAAGCGGGCCGCATCTCCGCCGTACGCCTGACCGCCCTCTGACCGCCGTCCCGGAGTGAACGGGCCCGGCCCCCCGGCGGCGTGCCCCGGGCCCGTTTTCCGGACCGGGCCGACCGGTACATGTGCCCCGCGGCGCGGCGTTCGGGCCCGTCATCACGTTCGGTCCGGCCAAGTTGCGCACCGGCGCGCTTCGGTGAGCCCGTACGGCCCTGCCGACGGCCCCGCCGTCCCACCTGCGCCGCGACGCCCGGGAGCCGGCCGCGGGTCCGGGTGGGGACGGGGTCCGGCGCGGCGGGCGCGGACCCCGAGGGCATGGAGCGTCAGGGGCTGCTGAGACCGGTGGGGTCGGGGCGGTCGGCGGCGGCCCCGCCCAAACGGGCCTTTCCGGTCCATCGTGGGCAACACCCCCCGAGAGGCGGGCCGACATGTCGGCCGCGGAGGCCGGCACCTCGCCGCCGTGGCGGAATTCGGCCAGCGAACGGACGGGCGCACCGCACGGGGGCGGTTGTCCGTATCCCGTCCTTTCTTCACCGACCGTCCCGTGGTGGCATGTGCATGCCGAAATTGATCGGCGGCCCCCGATGAATGGAGAAACAAGGATGTTGCTCCGCAGACTGACCGTCGGCGCGGCGGTGGTGGCGCTGTCCGCCCTGGCCATGCCGGCACAGGCCCACAACGCCACGTATCCGCCCGGAAGAATCACCGTCGACGTCGTCGGCGTGAACGGTTCGGGATGTCCCCAGGGGACGGCGAGCGTCGCCGCCGCCTCCGACAACACCTCGTTCACCGTCACGTACAGCGACTACCTCGCCCAGACCGGTGCCGGCTCCGGCGGGACCGATTTCCGCAAGAACTGCCAACTCGCCCTCCAGATCCATGTTCCGCAGGGCTTCACGTACGCCATCGCCCGCGCGGACTACCGCGGCTTCGCCCACCTCCAGCGCGGGGCCTACGGCCAGGAGCGCGCCAACTACTACTTCCAGGGCATGGCCCAGACGACCCGCAAGACCCACCAGTTCAACGGCCCCTACTCCGACAACTGGCAGGCGAGCGACCAGACGGAGTACGCCGACCTGGTCTGGGCACCGTGCGGCGAGGAGCGCAACCTCAACGTCAACAGCGAACTGCGCGTGTACGGCGGAACATCGAGCCCGCAGGCCCTGAGCTTCATGAGCATGGACTCCACGGACGGCAGCGTCAGCACGGTCTACCACTTCGCGTGGAAGGAATGCCCCGCGGTCTGACCCGGCGTGAGCCCCGGAACCAGCACATCACGGTCAGGAGTGACAACGATGTCCCATTCCCTGCCCCGCACTCTGTTCACCGGCGCCGCCGCCGCGGCACTGATCGCCACGGCGGCCCCGGCCGGAGCCGCCGACCCCACACCGCAGATCACCGCACCGCCCGACAAGATCGTGATCGAACTCGCCACGGTGAACGGGTCCGGCTGTCGGGAGGGCACCGCGGAAGTGGCCGTCGCACCCGACAACACGGCCTTCACCGTCACCTACAGTGACTACCTGGCGCAGGTCGGACCGGGAGCGCCGCCGACCGGATTCCGCAAGAACTGCCAGCTCAATCTCCGCGTGCACGTTCCTTCGGGATTCACCTACGCCATTGTCCAGGCGGACTACCGGGGATTCGCTTTCCTCCAACCGGGCGCCTGGGGCCAGGAGAAGGCGAACTACTACTTCCAGGGAATGCCGCAAACCACCCAGCGCACCCATACGTTCAACGGTCCGCTCAACGACAACTGGCAGGCGACCGACAGGACGGAGTACGCGGATCTCGTCTGGGCGCCGTGCGGTGAGAAACGCAATTTCAACATCAACACCGAACTGCGGGTGAACGCGGGAACGTCCAACCCGCAGGCCGCCACCAGCTTCATGACCATGGACTCCACCGACGCGAGCGTGAGCACGCTCTACCACCTGGCCTGGCAGGCCTGCCCCGCCCCCCGGCCGCGTTCGCACTAGGACGCACCCACCCGTTGTCGGAGGTCCCGCTGCCCGGGACGGTACGGCGGAGACCTCCGACAACGCCGTGGCACACCGCGTGCCCGGACCGCGCGCCGCGCCCTGGACGGGAAGTGGGCCCGGGCCTCGGGCAGGTACACCGCAACGGCGGCGGCCGCGGCCGGCAGATCGGGCAGGGCGTCGAGGGCGGCCCACCAGGCGGGGTCGATCCCGTCCGTGCCGAGGCCGCCGACCCGGAAGACCAGGAGCAGGGCGGCCGCCACGGTCAGTACGGCCCGGGCCCACCGGCGCCCGGCCCGCATCCGCGCCGCCACGGCCGGCCAGCCTCCGCCAGGGTGAGCACCCACGCCGCCTCGACCTGCCGCGGGCGCCTCGGCCCCGCGCCACCGCTGTTCATCACAGCCTCCCTCCGGGGTACGCCCGGTGAGAGCGCGACCCGGACCGGGAGATTGCCTCCGGACGGGAGGCACCCCGGTGGTCATCGTGACCGGAGCACCCCCGTCCCTTGCGGCGGTCGGCGCGGAGAACGCCGACCCCTTCCGCTGAGTCGCAGGGGCCCGGTGCGCCGCGCCGGTCCTCGGTTAGGTTGGCGTGATGCCCCGGATACGAACCGAACGTCTTGTCCTGCGCCAGTGGCGGGAGTCCGACCTGCGCCCGTGGGCGGCGATGAACGCCGACCCCGAAGTCCGCGAGCACTTCGGCGGGGTGCTCACCCGGGAACAGAGCGAGGCGTCCGCGGCCCGCTTCCGGGCCGCCATCGAGCAGCGCGGCTGGGGCTGGTGGGCGGTCGAGGTGCTGGAGACCGGCGAGTTCATCGGGTTCACCGGGCTGGATCCGGTGGACGAGGACATGCCGTTCACCGGAGTGGAGGCCGGCTGGCGGCTGGCCCGCTCGTCCTGGGGCCACGGCTTCGCCACGGAGGCCGCCCTGGCCGTCGTGTCCTTCGGCTTCGAAACCCTCGCGCTGCCCGAGATCCTCGCGGTGACCACGGCCGGCAACCTCCGCTCGCGAGAGGTGATGCGCCGCATCGGGATGACCCGGGACCCTGCCGACGACTTCGACGACCCCACCGTGCCCGCCGGGCCGCTGCGCCCGAGTGTGGTGTACCGCATCCGGGCCGGACACCCGGCCCCCGCCGGACGGTAGCGCACGGGCCCGTCGTCGGCCGGGCCAAGGGGGATGACCTGCACGGGAGACGACGGTGTCGGAGCGGGGGCCCATGCACGGGGGCGGCCCGGGGCGGGTTACCGTATCCCTTCATCCGAGGGGGAGACATAGATGTCGCAGAACACGGGATGGGCACAACACCCGGGACAGCCCGTGCCACAGTGGGGAGGCGGCTGGGTGCCGCCGGCGGCGCCGAAACCGGGCGTCATACCCCTCCAACCGCTCAGCGCAGGCGACATACTCGGGGGTGCGTTCGCGACCTTCCGCCGGTACTGGAAGGCCCTGGTCGGCATCATGCTCGCCGTGCAGGGCATCGGAATCCTGCTCGTGACCCTGGCCGTCGGTATCGGCGTCGTGGCCGTGTCCGACCGGTTCGCCGCCGTCTTCGACCTCCCGCCGGGCGAGAGCGCCGCCGATGAGGACGTGATGACCCTGCTCCTCGCCTTCGTACCGGCCGCGGTGCTCCTGCTGATCACGGTGATGGTGGGCGCGGCGCTGATCAGCGCGCTGGGTCCGGCCGTGATCCAGGAAGCCGTGCTCGGGCGCCCCACGACGTTCGGCGCGATGTGGCGCCGCTGCTGGTCCCGGCTGCCGTCGGTACTCGGCACCCTGCTGCTCGCCGGGCTGATCGCGGGCGCGCCGATGCTCCTGGTCTACGCGATAGGCATCCCGCTGGTCGTCATGTCCGCCGACGGATCCGGGCCGCCGGTGGCCCTGTTCGTACTGATCCTGGGCGTCCTGCTCTGCCTGCCCGTCTCGGTCTGGCTCGCGACGCGCCTCAGCCTCGCGCCCGCCGCCGCGGTGTGCGAGGGGCTCGGCACCGTCGCCGCACTGCGCCGCTCCTCCCACCTGGTCAAGGACGGCTGGTGGCGCGTGTTCGGCATCACCACGCTCGGCTACGTCGTCGCGATGGCTGCGGGCTACGCCATCCAGATGCCCTTCAGCTTCGTCGGCATGGCCGCCTTCCTGCCGTCCATGATGGACGCGGACGAGTCGGGCGCTGATCCGGGCGTGGCGATCGCCGGCCTCGGCGTGTACGTGATCTGCATCGTGGTCGGCGGCCTGATCAGCGGCCTCTTCCAGTTCGGCTTCCCGCCGCTGGTCTGCGCCCTGCTCTACGTCGACCTGCGGATGCGCAAGGAGAACTTCGCAGAGACCCTGATCGCCGCCGCGCCCCCGACCCCCACCGGCCCGACCGCCCCCACCCCGCCCCCGGCCGGCCCGACCGCCCCCACTCCGCCCCCGGCCGGCCCGACCGCCCCCACTCCGCCCCCGGCCGACGACCCGTCACCCGGCCGGACGTGACAGCACCTGCTCCGTACGGAGGATGACCGCCCATGGACAGCGTCGTCGACCTCGACGAAGCGGCCGGCGTGCTCGCCGGGCGGACCGCGGACTGGACGGCGCGCGGCCTCGCGGTGGGCCGGCTGACCTGGAGGGACGCGGACGCGGCGTGGCCGCAGCCGTTGGAGACCGACCGTAGCCGGGTGCGCGATCCCGACTCGGTCGGTGTGGCCCTCCACGGTCCTGAGCAGGCCGAGCTCACCGTCGTGCTGTTCCGGGGAGGTTGGGCCGACGTGGATTTCCTCGTCGGCCCCGACGACGCGGGCGCCCTCCCGGCGTCGGACATCGCCTCGGCCGCCGACTTCGGCGCCGGTCTCGACCAGTGGGTGGCCCGCGTCTTCGGGGTTTGCGCGCGGGACCACGGCCGGGTGTGAAGACGGCAGCAGCCCGCAACGGCCTTGTCAGGTGGTCGCCGTGACGCGGAGGGGGTTGTGGTCCGAGACCGTCGTGTCGAGGGGCAGGGCGTCTGCGGTCGCCGTCAGGACGTGCGGGGCGCTGAGGAAGACGTAGTCGAGCTTCTTCGGGCCGAAGGTCGTCTCGCCCGACCGGCATGCGGCGGTCGTCGCGGGCGGGCAGACGGCCGGGTCGAAGAACTCCCGGTCGCTCTCGTCGGCCTCGACAAAGGCACCGTGCGCGCCGTCGCCCCGCTCCGGCAGGTAGAAGCGCGACAGCGTGTCCGTGCGCGGGGAGTGGTTGAAGTCACCGCCGAGGACGACGGCGAACCCGTCGCCCAGCCATGCGTGGGCCTGCGCCGCGAGCCGGTCCGCCTCCGGCACCGCGAGGGTGCCGTCGTCCCAGTAGAGGTGGACCGAGCAGGACCAGGTGGCCCGGTCCGCGAGGGAGGCCAGGACGCAGGGCACGGTGATCGGCTCGCGTTCGCCGCCCACCGTCAGGCCGAGTTCCGCCGTGTCCGCTACCGGGCCGCGGACCAGGACGGCGTTTCCGTACGCGTGGCCCTCGCAGATCGCCGGGTTCCCGCCCGGCAGGGTGGCCGAGTGGAACCCCGTATAGCCCAGCGGGCCCATGCGGTCGAGGAGCTCGCGGTACTGGTGTTCGCACACCTCCTGGAGGAAGAGCTGGTCGGCCGCCCAGCCTTCGGGATCGGCCTCGGCGACCACGGCCGCGATCCTGCGCGCACGGTCGTACGGGGGAGCGGCACACATGTTGCCGCAGATGTTGTAGCTCGTCAGCCGGACGGTCCCGGCCGCGGCGGCACGCGGTGCGGGCGGTACGAGGACGCACAACGCGGCGGCGGTGAGGGCGAGGACGGCCAGGACAGCAGGGGTTCGGCGCACACCCGTCATGCTTCCCGCGCGGACTCCGGCACCACCCGCGCATGGGCCGGAGAGCGCAGCGCAGAGCGGCCGAGCGGGTCCGTACAGGGCAGGGCCGAGGGCGCCCGATCCGTTGCGTGAACGTTCAAGCATCGAACACACTGCGGCCTTTCCCTCCCTCCCTGGGTCACCTCCTGAAGCCTCGAAGTGATCGCCCCGGCTCTCCCCGTGGCGGGTTCGTTCCGGTGGATTCGTCGGCAACGCCAGTAGAGCGAGGGCACATTTTTTCGTCAACACTTTTCACAAGGATTGAAGAAACTCCGAGTTCACAGCCCCGCCATCCATGTGACGCCCCGTCCGTTCTTCGTTTCATGAACGCTCGGCCCCTTGACGGCCTCCCCGGCGCGCAGTTCACTCACGCTTCGATCCCCCCGGATCCATGACGTCAGGAGCACTCCGCATGCCCCTCGCCCCCACAGCTCCCAGGCCATCACTCGCGGCGGCCCTCGCCGCCGCGCTGGTCGCCGCCCTCCTCGTGCTGCTGCCCGGCAGCACCACCGCCCAGGCGGCGCCCGTCCTGCTCTCGCAGGGCAAGCCCGCCACCGCCTCCAGCACCGAAGGCGCCGGCACCCCCGCCGCGGCCGCCGTCGACGGCGACAACGGCACCCGCTGGTCCAGCCGGTTCGCCGACCCCCAGTGGATACAGGTCGACCTCGGAGCCCCGGCCCGGCTGAGCCAGGTGGCGTTGCGCTGGGAGACCGCTCACGCGCGGGCGTACCGGATCGAGCTGTCCACGAACGGCACCGACTGGACGACCGCCTACTCCACCACCGCCGGCCCCGGGGGCGTCCAGACGCTCGACATCACCGGCACCGCCCGGCACGTGCGCGTGTACGGAACCCAGCGCGCCACCGAGTGGGGCTACTCGCTCTGGGAGTTCCAGGTCTACGGGACCACCGAGACCGGGCCCACCCTCCCCGGCGGCGGCGACCTGGGCCCGAACGTGATCGTCTTCGACCCCTCCACCCCCGGCATCCAGGCCAGGCTCGACCAGGTCTTCCGGCAGCAGGAGTCCGCGCAGTTCGGATCCGGCCGCTACCAGTTCCTGTTCAAGCCCGGCACCTACAACGGCCTGAACGCCCAGATCGGCTTCTACACCTCCATCTCCGGGCTGGGACTGAGCCCCGACGACACCACCATCAACGGTGACGTGACGGTCGACGCGGGCTGGTTCAACGGCAACGCCACGCAGAACTTCTGGCGCTCCGCCGAGAACCTGGCCCTCAACCCGGTCAACGGAACCGACCGCTGGGCCGTCTCCCAGGCCGCGCCGTTCCGCCGGATGCACGTCAAGGGCGGACTCAACCTCTCCCCGGACGGCTACGGCTGGGCCTCCGGCGGCTACATCGCCGACTCCAAGATCGACGGGCAGGTCGGCAACTACTCGCAGCAGCAGTGGTACACCCGCGACAGCTCGATCGGCGGCTGGTCCAACGGTGTGTGGAACCAGGTCTTCTCCGGGACCCAGGGCGCACCGGCACAGGGCTTCCCGAACCCGCCGTACACCACCCTGGACACCACCCCGATCTCCCGGGAGAAGCCCTTCCTGTACCTCGACGGCGACGACTACAAGGTGTTCGTGCCCGCCAAGCGGGTGAACGCGCGCGGCACCTCGTGGGGCAACGGGACCGCCCCGCAGGGCAGCTCCATCCCGCTCAGCCAGTTCTACGTGGTCAAGCCGGGCGCGAGCGCCGCGACGATCAACCAGGCGCTGGCCCAGGGCCTGCACCTGCTGTTCACCCCCGGCGTCTACCACGTCGACCGGACGATTCACGTCGACCGGCCCGGCACCGTGATCCTCGGCCTCGGCCTCGCCACCATCATCCCGGACAACGGGGTGACCGCCATGAAGGTGGGCGATGTCGACGGGGTGCGGCTGGCCGGTTTCCTGATCGACGCGGGCCCGGTCAACTCGCCCACTCTGCTGGAGATCGGCCCGGCCGGCACCACCACCGACCACGCCGCCGACCCCACCAGCGTGCAGGACGTCTTCATCCGCGTCGGCGGCGCCGGCCCGGGCAAGGCCACTGTCGGCATGGTCGTCAACAACCACGACACCATCGTCGACCACACCTGGATCTGGCGGGCCGACCACGGTGACGGGGTGGGCTGGGAGACCAACCGCTCCGACTACGGCTTCCGCGTCAACGGCGACGACGTGCTCGCCACCGGGCTGTTCGTGGAGCACTTCAACAAATACGACGTGCAGTGGAACGGCGAACGCGGCCGGACGATCTTCTTCCAGAACGAGAAGGCGTACGACGCCCCCAACCAGGCGGCGATCCAGAACGGTTCCATCAAGGGCTACGCGGCCTACCGGGTGGCGGACTCGGTCACCGTCCACGAGGGATGGGGCCTGGGAAGCTACTGCTACTACAACGTCGACCCGACGATCCGCCAGGAGCACGGCTTCCAGGCCCCGGTCAAGCCCGGGGTGAGGTTCCACGACCTGCTGGTGGTCTCACTCGGCGGCAACGGCCAGTACGAGCACGTGATCAACAGCACCGGCGCCCCCACCTCGGGCACCTCGACCGTCCCCTCCACGATCGTCTCCTTCCCCTGACCTTCGGGATTCGGCCCGTGTGCTGCGGGGCGGCAGGAGCCGCCCCGCAGCACACGGCTGCCGGGCCTGCCGGCGTCACGCCGTCCGGTGGGCGGCGATGACGGCGGCGTAGTGGCGGCCGCTGGACTTCACGGTGCGCCGCTGGGTGGCGTAGTCGACGTGGACCAGGCCGAAGCGCTGGCCGTAGCCGTAGGCCCATTCGAAGTTGTCCAGAAGGGACCAGGCGTAGTACCCGGCCACGGGCGCGCCCCTGCGGGCGGCGCGGGCGCAGGCGGCGAGGTGGGCGGTCAGGTAGGCGGCCCGTTCCGGGTCGTGGACGGTGCCGTCCGGGCCGACGGTGTCGGGGTAGGCGGAGCCGTTCTCCGTGATGTGGACGGGCCCGGCGCCGTACTCGAGGTGCAGACGCATGATCAGGGTCTCCAGACCGCCGGCGTCGACCTCCCAGTCCATGCCGGTGCGCCGGACGCCGGGACGGGAGATCTGGCGGGCGTACGGAGCGGGGCCCTCCGGGTCGGCCGCGACGACCTGCGGGAAGTAGTAGTTGAGCCCGATCCAGTCGAGGGGGGCGGCGATGGCGCCGAGGTCGCCCGCGCGCTCGGGGAGTTCGACCCGGTAGACCTCGCGCATGTCGGCGGGGAAGCCCCGGCCGTGCACCGGGTCGAGCCACCAGCGGTTGACGTGCCCGTCCATCCGGCGGGCCGCTTCGAGGTCGGCCTCGCGGGGTGTCGCGGGCTCGATGGTGGAGAGGTTGTTGACGATGCCGATCCGGGCGCCCGGGGCGGCCGCGCGGACGGCGCGGGCGGCGAGGCCGTGGCCGAGCAGGAGGTGGTAGGAGGCGCGGACGGCGGCGGTCAGGTCGGTCAGGCCGGGAGCCATCCGGCCCTCCAGGTGGCCGATCCAGGCCGAGCACAGCGGCTCGTTGAGGGTGGCCCACTGGGTGACGCGGTCGCCGAGGCGAGCGGCGACGAGCCCCGCGTACGAGGCGAAGTGCTCCGCGGTGTCCCGTACGGGCCAGCCGCCGCGGTCCTGGAGGGCCTGCGGCAAGTCCCAGTGGTAGAGGGTGACGGAGGGCTGGATGCCGGCGGCGAGGAGGCCGTCGACGAGGCGGTCGTAGAAGTCCAGGCCTTTGGGGTTGACCGGGCCGTCGCCGCCGGGGACGACACGCGGCCAGGCGACGGACAGCCGGTAGGCGTTGGTGCCCAGCTCCCGCATCAGGGCGATGTCCTCGGGCCAGCGGTGGTAGTGGTCGCACGCCGTGTCGCCGGTGTCGCCGCCGTCGACGGCGCCGGGCACGCGGGAGAAGGTGTCCCAGATGGAGGGCGCCCGCCCGTCCTCGGCGACGGCGCCCTCGATCTGGTACGCGGATGTGGCGGTGCCCCAGAGGAAGTCGCGGGGCAGGGCGCCGACGTCGACGGCGTCCGGGCCGGTCGCGGGAAGGTTTTCGTAGCGGGTCATTTGACGGCTCCTGCGGTGAGTCCGGCCACCAAGTACTTCTGCAGCAGCAGGAATCCGGCGACGACGGGGATGCTGACGACGAGCGAGGCGGCCATGATCTGGTTCCAGTAGACGTCGTTCTGCGTGGAGTACCCCTGGAGGCCGACGGCCAGGGTGCGGGTGGCGTCGTTGGTCATGACGGACGCGAAGAGGACCTCACCCCAGGCGGTCATGAAGGCGTACACGGTGACGGCGACGATGCCGGGGACGGCGGCGGGCAGAACGACGCGGAAGAGCGCGCCGAGAGGCCCGCAGCCGTCCACGGTGGCCGCCTCGTCGAGATCGCGCGGAACCGAGTCGAAGTAGCCGATCAGCATCCAGATGGAGAAGGGGAGGGAGAAGGTGAGGTATGTGAGGATCAGCGCGCCGCGGGAGCCGTAGAGGGCGATCCCGGTGGCGTTGCCGAGGTTCACGAAGATCAGGAACAGGGGGAGCAGGAAGAGGATCCCCGGGAACATCTGGGTGGAGAGCACCGTCAGGGTGAACAGGCGCTTGCCGCGGAAGCGGTGGCGGCTGACGGCGTAGGCCGCGAAGACGGCGATCACCACCGACGCGACGGTGGCGGTGCCCGCCACGATCAGCGAGTTCGCCAGGTACCTGGCGAGCGGGACCGTGTGCCAGATGTCGGCGTAGGGGCGCAGGGTGAGCCCGCTCGGTATCCACCGGAACCGTCCGGCGACGTCCTGGAGCGGTTTGAGCGAACTGGTGACCATCACGAAGACCGGCAGCAGCGTGAAGGCGGCGAGCAGGGTGAGGAAGACGGCCCGCAGCGCCCGGAACGACGCCGGCGGGTCGAGCGGGCCGCGGGTGCGGTGGCCGCCGTCCGTGGGGGTGCGTGTACTAGCGGGCATGGGCGTCCTTCCGGCCGCGACCGGTCAGGAGGAGGTACGCGGCGGTGACGAGGAGGAGGAAGAGCAGCAGCAGGACGGACATGGCCGAACCGGTGCCGAAGTTCCAGGTGACGAAGCTCGACTGGTAGATGTGGACGGAGACGAGGTCGGCGGCCTCGGGGGCCGCTCTGCCGAACAGCAGGAAGGGGGTGTTGAAGTCGTTGAAGGTCCACAGGAACAGCACGAGGAGCAGGACCTGGTTGACGGCGCCGAGGGAGGGCAGCGTGATGCGGCGGACCTGCTGCCACATGCCCGCCCCGTCGAGGGCGGCGGCCTCGTACAGGTCCCCCGGGATGTTCTGGAGGGCGGCCGTCACGATCAGGAAGGCGAAGGGCCAGGCCTTCCAGACCGAGACGGTCAGCATCGCCCAGAAGCTGTTGTCGCCGATCAGCCAGAAGGTGTTCTCGTTGCCGCCGAGGCCCAGCTGGTCATGGATGACGTGGTTCACCAGGCCGTTGTCCCGCTGGAACATGAACGCCCAGGTGATGACCGCCGCATAGGCCGGCAGGGCGTACGGGACGAAGAACAGCGCGCGCAGCAGACCGCGGCCGCGGAAGGAGTGCTGGGTGAACACCGCGGCCGCGGTGCCCAGCAGCCAGCACAGGGCGACGGACAGGACGGTGAACAGGCAGGTGGTGACGAAGGAGTCGAGGAGGGCCCTGCCCACGGGCCGGTTGACGTCGACGGCGAGCTCGTAGTTGCCCCAGCCCGCCCACGGGGCCCGGGACCAGTCCCGGATGTGGAACTGGGTGAGCCTGCGGAAGCTCATCACGATCCCCATCGCCATGGGGATCAGGTGGACGAGGAGTTCGAGCAGCAGAGCGGGCAGCAGGAGAAGGTAGGGCAGGGCGGTGCGGCGGGCCCTTCCGGGGCCGCGGCGTGAGCCGCCGCCGGAACGGCGGGCGCGCGGGAGGGTGCTCCCGGTCCTGTGCGCGGCGGTCCCGTGCGCGGCGGTCCCGGCCGCGGAGCCGGTGGGGGAGCCGGTCCCGGAGGGGACCGTATCGGGCGCGGAGGTCATGGCCGGCGGCTCAGTTCGCCATCTGCTGCTGCGCCTTGGCGAGCTTGGCCCTGACCGACTCGGCGGTCACCGGCCGGCCCGCCGCGGCGTCGGCGAAGAGCTCCTTGACGGCCGTGCCGACGGTCGTCTCGAACTGCGACTCCTCGGGCACCTGGGGGAGCGGGGCCGCACTGGTCGCCAGGGTGTCGCGCAGCACGGCGAGGTCCTGGTCCGCGAAGGCGGGATCGTTCTGCGCCGCCTTGACGGGAGGGATGGACCCGTAGGTCCTGTTGAGGATCCTCTGCTCCTCGTCGCTCGTCATGAACCCCACGAACTTCAGTGCGCCCTCGAGGTTGTCGCTGTTCTTGAAGACGGCCATGTTGATGCCGGCGACCATGGAGTTGACGCCCGTGCCCGGGCCCGGGGCGGCACCGGCCGGGACCGGGACGGGGGCTGTGCCCCAGTCGCCCTCCTTCATGCCGTGGGCTTTGAACGAACCCGCCGCGCTCTGCCACAGCACCATGGCGGTCCGGCCGCCCGCGAAGTCCTGGAGGGACTGGTTCTTGTCGTATTCGGCGTTGCCCGGCGCCATGATCCGGGCCTCGGCCATCCAGTCGACGTACTGCTTGACGGCGGCGACGTTGGCGGGGGTGTCGAAGGTGGGCTTGCCGGCGGCGTCGAAGAAGGACCCGCCGTGCTGCCGGGACAGGACGAAGACCTGGTGGATGTTGTTGGCGAGGTTGGCGCCCTCCGCGCCGAGCGCCCACTTGCCGGAGCTGCCGTCGCCGCTGATCCTCCGGCCGGTCTCGACGAGCTCGTCCCAGGTGGCGGGCGGCTTCTCGATACCCGCCTCCCGGAACATCTTCTTGTTGTAGTAGAGGGCGTAGGCCATGGAGTAGAGGGGGACGGCGGCCGGGTCCTGGCCGGCAGCCCCGGCCGAGTCGATGGCCGACGCCACGAAGCGGTCCCGGCCCCCGATGGCCTCGAAGTTCTCCGTGTTCCATGGCAGCAGCGCACCGGTGGCCTGGAGCGAGGCGGACCAGGTGTTGCCGATGTTCAGGACGTCGGGGCCCTGGCCGGATGCGGTCGCGGCGAGGATCCGGCCCAGCAGGTCGGGCCAGGGGATGACCTCGAGCTTGACCTTGATGCCGGTCCGCTCCTCGAACTTCTTCAGCTCCGGGCCCAGGGCGGCCCGGTCGGCAGCGATGTCGGCCCCCTGGTTGGAGGCCCAGTACGTGAGCTCGCCGGGGGCGGAGTTCGAGCCCGCCCCGTCGGTGGTTCCGCCGCCGCACCCGGTGGCGGTGGCGAGCAGGGCGGCGACGGCGACGGCTGCGGCGGTGGCTGTTGTGGATCTGCGCATGACGGCTCGGTCCCTTTCGGCGGGGCGGGAGGAAGGCCGGTGGGCGGGTCGATCGGCGTCGGCGGGCGGCGCCGCGAGGCGGGGTTCCCGGCCGCCGGCGGCCGTGCGGAAGCCTGCTGTGGTGGACCGGCCGTTTTGGTGCAGGCCTTAATTTAGGACGTGAGTTAAGCTGCGTGGAAGGGTCGCGTCAAGGGGGCGCGCAAGGGTATGTTGCGAGCGGATTCACGCTGGCTTGACGGCGGAAGGAGTCGGATGACGACAGCTCGGGGCGGACGCACGGTACGGGACCTGCGGCGCGGCAACCGCAGCGCGGTGCTCCAGCGCCTGTACTTCGGGGGCCCGATGAGCCGCCAGGAACTCGGGCCCGCGACGGGGCTGAGCTCCGGATCCGTCAGCAACGTCGTCGGCGAACTCGTCGCGGACGGGCTGCTGGAGGAGGCCGGCGTCGTGGACTCGGACGGCGGCCGCCCCCGCACCCTGCTGCGCGTCCGCCCCGGCAGCGCACACATGATCGGCGTCGACGTCGGCGAGACCCGGGTCCGCGTCGAGCTCTTCGACCTCGCCCTGACCGAACTCGCCCGCACCGAGCTGCCGTTGCTGCCCCGGGGCTGCTACGACGTCGGCCCCGTCGTCGACCACGTCGCGGCCGGCATCGCCACCGTCCTGGCCGACGCCGGGATCGGTGCCGACCGGCTGCTGGGCGTGGGGGTCGGCGTACCGGGCATCGTGGACCACGGCGCACCGGGCGGATCCGTGGTGCACGGCCAGACCATCGGCTGGGACGCGGTCCCGCTGGAGCGGCTGCTGCGCGCCACCGGCGTGCTGCCCGAGGAAGTCCCGTACCTCATCGACAACGGCGCGCGGACACTCGGCCAGGCGGAGATGTGGTTCGGCGCCGGGCGCGGGGCCAAGGACGCGGTCGTCGTGCTCTTCGGCTCGGGCGTCGGCGCGAGCCTGATCACCGACGGCTCACCGGACGGCGGCGCGACCGGGGGCATCCCCCTGGAATGGGGCCACCTGACCGTCTCCGTACGGGGCAGGCGCTGCCGCTGCGGCGCGCTGGGCTGCCTGGAGGCCTATACGGGCGCCGAGTCGCTGCTCGCCCGCTGGGCGGAGCGCGGCGGCCCCGCGCGGCCGGGGGAGGTGGACGACGAGGAGGCCCTCTCGGAGCTCCTCGCGGCGGCGCGGGCGGCGGACCCGGTCGCCGCGGAGCTCTTGGAGGAGACGGCGGAGTACCTGGGCGCCGGCCTGTCGGACCTGGTCAACCTGTTCCAGCCGGAGCGGATCCTGATCGGCGGCTGGGCGGGGCTGATGCTCGGCCCGTACCTCCTGCCCTCGGTCCGGGAGCACGCGACCCGCTACTCCCTGCGCCACCCGGCCGGACGGGTCACGGTGGGCCTCGGCGCGCTGGGCCCTGACGCGGTCACGGTCGGCGCGGCCACGCTCCCGCTGTCGGCCTTCTTCGCCACGGGCGGCCGGCGGGCCGCGCCGGAGCCCGCCGCCGAACCCCCCGCCTGGCGCACGTCGCTGTCGGCCCGGGCCGGCGGACCATGACGGCGAGGCCCGCCGGTGCCACGCGCGCACGGCCGATCGAGGGGACAATGACCCCATGGCTGACAACGGGCTGTCACCGCAGGGCGCCGGCTCCCCCGGCGAGGGGCGCTACGGCGAGCAGGTCTTCCGGCCCGACCAGGGCGGCGAGGGCGACCGCATCGACCTCGGAGCCCTGGCGTACGACGACACCACGATGGCCCGGCTCCGCGCGCTGGGGGCGGGCCCCGGCTGGACCTGCCTGGAGGTGGGAGCGGGAACCGGCACCGTGGCCCGCCGCCTGCTGGCCGAAGCGGGAGTCGCCGAGGTCCTCGCCGTGGACCGCGACGTACGGTTCCTGGCCGCCCACCCCGTGACCGGACTGACCGTGCTCCAGGCCGACGTCACCGCCGAAGACTTTGCGCCGGGGCCCTTCCGGCTGGTCCACGCGCGATTCGTGCTCATGCACCTGCGCTCCCCGCAGCGCATGGTCGCCAGGCTGAGCCGGCTCCTGGCCCCCGGTGGTGTGCTCGTCATCAGCGACGCGGTCGACCTCACCACGGCCACCGCGCCCCGCACGCCGTACACCCGCGCCATGCGGGCCATGTGGCAGGGGCTGCGCGACAGCATCGGCACGGACGTCTCGCACGTGCCCCGCCATCCGGAGCTGTTGCGGGAGGCGGGGCTGGAAACCGTCGCGGCCGAGATCCATGTGCCGCCCCTCCTGCCGGGGAGTGCGATCAGCAGGTTCTGGGCCGACACCTGGGAGCGGGCCCGCGGCGCGATGACGGGCACCGGCCTCGTCGACGACCGAGAGCTCGACGAAGCCGTGGCCTACCTGGATTCACCCGGGTGCACCGGACTGTCACCCGGCATGCTCACCGCATGGGGCTGGAAGCCGGCCTCCGCGGCCGTGTGAAACCCCCGGTGCGGCGCCATCGACCCGGCGGCCGGGGCCGCCTATGATTCCGACGCCCCATCGCACCTCGAACGCACATACCCGGTACGGGTGTTGGCAGCGCTCCGGGACTCGTACCGGAGCCGCCGCGCCACCCGACGAGTTCGGAGGTCCTGTTGAGCACACACTTACGCACCCCGCGCAGACTGACGGTTCTCGCCGCCGGCCTAGGGGCCCTCCTGGCCGCGGCGGCCGGCCCGGCCCTCGCCGCACCGCAGGTTTCTGCCGCACCGCAGGCCCCTGGCGCGCCGGCGGTCCACGGCATGGCGGCCGCCCCCGTCGTGGCCCACCCCGGCAACCAGGTCAGCCTCCAGTGGGACAGCGCCCACCTTCAGATGACGGCCACCGGCGGCGTCAAGCCGTACACCTGGTCGGCCGGCTACCTGCCCCTCGGCGCTTCCATCAACTCCTCGACCGGGCTGATCTCGGGCGTCCTGCGCGGCAGCGGAACCCGTACCGTCACCGTCACCGCCAGGGACGCCACGGGCGCCCCGGCCTCGGTCACCTTCACCTGGCGCGTGATCCGCGACGCCTGCCCCCGCTGCTGACCCCCGGCCGGCCCGGCCCGCCCCCGCGGTACGTGATCCTCGGGCACGATACGCACGTGCAGACGACCACGGAACTGGTGGAGAGGGCGGCCGGGCTGGCCGACCGGGGCGGTCGGCGGATCCTCGGCGTGGCCGGGCCGCCGGGCGCGGGAAAGTCCACCCTGGCCGCCCGGCTGGTCGAAGCGCTCGGCCCGCGGACGGCCGTCGTGGTCCCGATGGACGGGTTCCACCTGGCCCGGGCCGAGTTGAACCGGCTGGGGCGGGCCGACCGCAAGGGTGCACCGGACACCTTCGACGCGGCCGGATACGTGTCCCTGCTGGCCCGGCTGCGCGCATCCCGATCCGGCGGTGCCACGGTCTACGCGCCCGCCTTCGACCGCTCCCTCGAGGAGCCGATCGCGGGCAGCATCCCCGTTCCCCCGGACGTACCGCTGGTGATCACCGAGGGGAACTACCTGCTGCACGGCGCGGGGGAATGGGCCGCAGTGCGGCCGCTGCTGGACGAGGCATGGTACTGCGCTCCGGACGAGGACACGCGGGTGCGGCGGCTGGTCGAACGGCACGTGCGCCACGGCAGGGAGCCGGCCCGCGCGCGCGAATGGGTGGCCCGCTCCGACGAGGTGAACGCCCGCCTCGTCGCCCGGACCCGGCACCGCGCCGACCTGGTCGTCGATCCGGGCTGAGCGCACCCCGTCGCCGGAGAGCGGGCGTGGCGGAATCGGGTTGTCCGAATCCGCTGTTAGGGTGACGTGTGCCCGTCAAGGCGGGCGGTTTTCGATTCCTGACATTCCAACGGGGTAGAACGTGAAGTTTCGTCATGTCCGTGCAATAGCCGTCTTCGGCATCGCCGTCGTCGCACTCACCGGCGCCCGGGGCTCCAACGGCGCCAGCTGCGGCGGAAGCAGCTCCGGCTCGAGCTCCAGCAGCTCCGGCGGCAGCAGCAGCGGCACCGGCGGGAGCGACAGCACCAGCGGTACCAGCGGTACGAGCACCAGCACCGGTGGCACCAGCACCACCGGCGGTACCAGCCGGGACAAGGCCGAGCGCGACATCAAGATCGACAGCTGCAAGCTCGACGGCACCGGCAAGAACCTGGTCGCCCGCCTGACCGTCACCAACAGCGGTTCGGTGGACTACACCTACAACGTCACCATGAAGTTCAACCCGACCGCCGGCTCGAGCGCGGTCCCCGCCACGGCCAGGGTGAACAGCCTCAAGGTCAAGGCCGGCGCGTCCCAGCAGGCCGAGGCCACCACGCCGTACACCGGCAAGGGCGACGGCAGCGAGTACAAGGAGTGCGTCGTCTTCACCGCCTCGAAGAGCGCCCTCTGACACTCCCTCCGAGACACCACCCGGCGTCCCGGCAGGCCGCCACGAGCGGCCGGCCGGGACGTCCGCGTCAGACGAGGTCGAACCGGTCGAGGTTCATCACCTTGTCCCAGGCCGCCACGAAGTCGCGGACGAACTTCTCCCGCGCGTCCTTGGACGCGTAGACCTCCGAGATGGCCCGGAGCTGGGAGTTGGAACCGAAGACGAGGTCCACGGCGGTCGCGGTCCACCGGGGCTCGCCCTCGCCACCGGCCCGTCCCTCGAAGACGTTCTCGTCGGTCGCCGACGCCTTCCACTGCGTGCCCATGTCCAGCAGGTTGACGAAGAAGTCGTTCGTCAGGGTCTCCGGCCGGTCGGTGAACACGCCGTGCCGGGACTGCCGGAAGCCCGTGTTCAGGGCCCGCATACCGCCGATCAGCACCGTCATCTCGGGCGCCGTCAGGTCCAGCATGCTCGCGCGGTCCAGCAGCAGGGTCTCCGGCGACAGCTTCTCGCCCGCCGGGAGGTAGTTGCGGAACCCGTCGGCCCGCGGCTCGAGCACGGCGAACGCCTCCACGTCGGTCTGCTCCTGCGTGGCGTCCGTGCGTCCGGGCGAGAACGGGACGGAGATGTCGAACCCGGCGTTCCTCGCGGCCTGCTCGATCGCCGCGCAGCCGCCCAGGACGATCAGGTCGGCCAGCGAAACCTTGGTTCCGCCGTCCTGCGAGGCGTTGAAGTCCCGCTGGATCCCCTCCAGGGCCCGCACCACCTGGGCCACCTCGGGCAGGTCGTTGACCTCCCAGTCCTTCTGCGGGGCGAGCCGGATCCGGGCGCCGTTCGCGCCGCCGCGCTTGTCGGTGTTGCGGAAGCTGGCAGCCGACGCCCAGGCCGTGGCGACCAGTTGGGACACGGACAGCCCGGAGGCGAGGATCCGGCCCTTGAGGGCGGCCACGTCCCCGGCCGAGACCAGCTCGTGGTCGACCGCCGGAACGGGGTCCTGCCACAGCTGCGGTTCGGGGATCCACGGGCCGAGGTACCGCGAGATGGGCCCCATGTCGCGGTGCAGCAGCTTGTACCAGGCCTTGGCGAAGGCCTCCGCAAGCTTGTCCGGGTTCTCGTGGAACCTCTTCGAGATCGGCGCGTAGACGGGATCCAGCTTCAGCGCGAGGTCCGTCGTCAGCATCATCGGGGCGTGCCGCTTCGCCGGATCGTGCGCGTCCGGCACCGTGCCCTGGGCCGCGGGATCCTTGGGGGTCCACTGCTGCGCCCCGGCCGGGCTCGTCGTCAACTCCCAGTCATACCCGAACAGGTTGTCCAGATAGCCGTTGTCCCACTTCGTCGGCTCGGTCGTCCACGCGCCCTCGAGCCCGCTGGTGATCGTGTCGACGCCCCTGCCGCTGCCGTAGGAGTTGTGCCAGCCGAGGCCCTGCTGCTCGAGCGGGCTGGCCTCCGGTTCCGGACCGACGTACTCGGGGTCGACCGCGCCGTGGCACTTGCCGAAGGTGTGGCCGCCGACGATGAGCGCGACCGTCTCCTCGTCGTTCATCGCCATGCGCGCGAACGTCTCGCGAATGTCCCTGGCGGCGGCGATCGGGTCCGGATTTCCGTTGGGGCCCTCGGGATTGACGTAGATCAGCCCCATCTGCACGGCGCCGAAAGGACCGGTGAGTTCCCGATCACCGCTGTAGCGCTCGTCTCCGAGCCATGTGTCCTCGGGCCCCCAGAAGACTTCCTCGGGTTCCCAGATGTCCTCCCGCCCGAAGCCGAATCCGAAAGTCTTGAACCCCATCGACTCCATTGCGCAGTTGCCTGCGAACACCAGCAGGTCGGCCCAGGAGATCTTCCGGCCGTACTTCTGCTTGACCGGCCAGAGCAGACGTCGCGCCTTGTCCAGACTCGCGTTGTCCGGCCAGCTGTTGAGGGGGGCGAAGCGCTGCGCGCCGGAACCGCCGCCGCCGCGGCCGTCGGCGATGCGGTAGGTACCCGCGGCGTGCCAGCTCATGCGGATGAAGAGCGGCCCGTAGTGGCCGTAGTCGGCAGGCCACCAGTCCTGCGACGTGGTCATCACCTCGAAGACGTCCCGCTTCAGCGCGTCGACGTCCAGGCTCGCGAACTCTTCCGCGTAGTTGAAGTCCTCGCCCATCGGATTGGCCTGGGGCGGGTTCTGGTGGAGAACCTGAAGGTCCAGCTGATTCGGCCACCAGTCCCGGTTCGTCCTGGGACGAGTGGGCTCGGGCGTCGGGGAGGGGATTGCGGGGTTCTCGCTTTCGCTGCCGGACACGTCCGTCCTTCTTCCTGTCTCGGTGCTTCCATCGGCTGACTGCTCGCTCTTGACAGCGTCCGTATGGTCGCGCACCGCGGACCGCGCGGCTGAGAGAACACGCAGGGCGCGCCCGCCCAACCGGCATTCCCGATCCCCGCCCCCCGGACGGAAGGACGAGAAAAGGGGAGATCGTATGATCATCGTTATCGCTTCGCCGGTATGAATGCCCCGGCGGCCATTTCCCGCCGGGTAATCTGTAGCTCGCTTTTCGGGCCCGTGGCAGAGCCCGCCGAAGTCCTTGTGTCCCGCCGATCCTGAACTGGTGAGCCGAATGAGTGACCTGCTGGAGCGGCTGCGGGGGCGCGGCTGGCGCATGACGTCCCAGCGGCGCGTCGTCGCGGAGGTCCTCGACGGCGAGCACGTGCACCTGACCGCCGACGAGGTGCACGCCCGCGCGGCCGGACGCCTGCCGGAGATCTCCCGGGCCAGCGTCTACAACACGCTGGGCGAGCTGGTCGCCCTGGGTGAGGTCGCCGAGCTCTCCGCGCACGGACGGGCGAAACGCTACGACCCCAACGCGCACCGCCCGCACCAGCACCTGGTGTGCTCCGGCTGTGGACTCATCCGCGACGTCCACCCGACCGGTGATCCGCTGGCCGGCCTCCCCGCGCAGGAGCGTTTCGGCTTCACGGTGTCCGCGGTCGAGGTCGTCTACCGCGGGCTGTGCCCCTCCTGCACGGCCGGCCCGCCGCGCACCTGATCCCGCGAGCACACCGGGCGGCCGCGGGAAGGCCCCGGCCGTCGGCCGGACGATCCCGACGGGCTACCACTCGGGGTGGACGTCGTGGCTGTCGTAGCGGTCTCCGGCGACCGTGATCCACGGCCGGAAACGGCCCGGCCCGGTGCCGTCGTGGGCGTAGGTGACCGGCTCACGGGTGTCGTCCGTGACGATCACGGCCCCGGCCCGCTGGGCACTGCGCAGGGCATGCGTCCAGTGGCGGCCGCGGTGGCCGGTGCGGTAGTCGGGGATCTTGCACTGGGACATCTCGGCTCTCACCGCCCAGGTCTCGTCCGTGGGATCGCGACAGGGCGTATACCCCGGTTCGGCCTGGTCCGAACGTGGTTGTACGGGCCGGCGGCGGTCCTGTGGCGCGGCCCCCTCTCGTGCTCCGGCCGTGACTGCTCCAGAGTGGTCCTCCGCACCTTCCGCGTATCCGCACACACCACTCGACCCGTGGAGATCCGCCGTGGCCACGACCTCCGAACCGTCAGGTACGACGCCCGCCGCCCCGCCCGCGGAACCGGCCTCCGTCCGGATCGAACGGGACGGGCCCGTCACGACGGTGATCCTCTGCCGCCCGGGCGTCCGCAACGCGGTCGACGGCCCGACGGCGGCACGGCTCGCCGACGCCTTCCGCGCGTTCGAAGCGGACGACGACGCGTCCGTGGCCGTGCTGTGGGGCGAGGGCGGTACCTTCTGCGCCGGCGCGGACCTCAAGGCCGTGGGGACCGGTCGCGGCAACCGGGTGCGGGCCGAGGGTGACGGTCCCATGGGGCCCACGCGGATGGACCTGACCAAGCCGGTGATCGCCGCGATCAGCGGTCACGCGGTGGCCGGCGGCCTCGAACTGGCCCTGTGGTGTGATCTGCGGGTGGCCGAGGAGGACGCGACCCTCGGTGTGTTCTGCCGCCGCTGGGGCGTGCCCCTGATCGACGGCGGTACGGTGCGGCTGCCCCGCCTGATCGGCGAGAGCCGCGCCATGGACCTCATCCTCACCGGCCGTCCCGTGACCGCCGCCGAGGCGCACGCGATCGGACTGGTCAACCGCCTGGTACCGCCCGGCGATGCCCGCCGCGCGGCGGAACGCCTCGCGCACACGATCGCCGGGTTCCCGCAGCTGTGCCTGCGGCACGACCGGCTCTCCGTACGGGAACAGCACGGACTGGGCGAGCGCGAGGCGCTGGCCGCCGAGTACCGACACGGCCTGGTTCCGCTCACCGCGGGTGAGACCCAGGCGGGCGCCGACCGTTTCGCGGCAGGAGCCGGCCGCCACGGGGCCTTCACCGGCTGAGGGCGACGGCGGCAGCCCCGGCCCCGGTACGGTGCCGGGGCATCATGGTCCTGTGAACGTGTCCCCGGCCTCCGGCGGTGCACGAGGCGTCCCGGGCTTCCTCACGGTGGCCCCCACCCCCCGGACCGCCGTCGTGTGGCTTCCTCCGGACGGGCTGTGGCCTGCGATCCAGAGCATCCGGTCCGAGCACGACCCCCAGGTCGGCCGCTGGCCCCCGCACGTGAACCTGGTCTTCGGCTTCGTCCCGGAAGCCGATTTCGACCGGGCAGCCCCGCTGTTGGCCGCCGCGGCGACCGGCATCCGGCCCTTCGACATCAGGCTCAGCGGGGTGCGCGCGTTCCGGCACCGTGCCTGCGCCACCGTATGGCTGGACCCCGCCGCTGCCGGCCTCGCCCCGTGGACGGCGCTCCAGGAGAGCCTGGCGGAGCCGTTCCCGGCATGCCGCGGCCGGTTCCCGTCGTTCACGCCTCACCTCTCGCTCGGGCGCACCCGCGACCCGCGGAGCCTGATCGCGGAGTGTGCGGCCCGCCTGGGCAGCATGCCGGCACGGGTCGACGAGGTCGTGCTGCTCTCCCGCCGCGGTGACGAGCCGATGCGGCCCCGTGCCGTGATCGGCCTGGGCACCGGGGCGACCGCATGGCCGGCCCGGTGATCCCGCGCCGCTGCCGTCAGGGGTCGGGCAGCGCGCCGTCCAGGCGGTCCAGCAGGGCCCGGGCCGCAGGGCTGGTGGGCCCGGTGGCCGGCCAGGCGAGGACGATACGGGCACGCAGGCCCGTGCCCGCGAGGCGCAGGGCGTGCAGTCCACCACCCGCCTCGGCCCCCTCCTCCCCGAGCGGCAGTACGGCGACGCCCAGACCGCGGGCGGCGAGCTGCGCGAGGACCTGCGGCGACGCCGCCTCGAAGGCGACCCGGGGCCGGAACCCCGCGCGGGCGCAGGCCCGTTCGAGTGCGGCCCGTACGCCCGTTCCGCGCGGCAGGCAGATCAGCGGGCGGTCGCGCAGCTCGGCCAGGGTGACCGTGGTGCGGCCGACCGGATCGAGCAGCGGGTCCCCGGGCGCGACGGCGGCACCGAGCGGAGTGTCGATCACCGTGCGGGAGGAGAGGCCCGGCGCAGGCTCCTCCGACGTGGGTCCCAGGAGGGCGATGTCGATCTCCCCGGCGAGGAGCGCGGCCTGCATCCGCTCCGAGGTGTCCTCGGTCAGTGCGATCTCCAGGGCGGGATGGGAAGCGTGGAATTCGGCGAGGAACGCGGCCACGTCGAAGGCGTGACCGGTGGCGCCGGAGACCAGCCCGAGCGTGACCTTGCCGCGCAGCAGCCCGGTGTGCTCGTCCACGGTCTGCCGTACAGCATCCGCGGCGGCCAGCGCGGCCCGCGCGTACGGCAGCACGGCCCGGCCCACCTCGGTCGGCGTCACCGACCGGCCGGACCGGTCGAGCAGGGGCTGTCCGAGTTCCTTCTCCAACTGGCGTATCTGTGCGCTGAGTCCGGGCTGTGCCAGATGCAGCCGGGCGGCGGCCCGGGTGAAACCGCCCTCGTCGACGACGGCGACGAGATAGCGCAGCTGGCGGAGTTCCATAACCAGTGATTCTAGAACGCAGCACATCAATCTATTGGAGGTATGGATCCGGCGGCGTCAGGCTGGACCGCATGGCGAACACGACTTCTCATACAGGGCGGAAGGCCGCGCTCAAGGCCATGATCGCGGCGGAGCGGCAGGAGTTGGCCGATCTGCTCGACGGCCTGCGGGAGGACCAGTGGGACGAGCCCAGCCTCTGCGCGGGCTGGAGGGTCCGTCACGTCGCGGCCCACATGTCGACGGGGTTCCGGCTCTCCCTGCCCGCGACCCTGGGGCAGCTGGCAAGGGCCCGCGGGAACCTGCACCGCATGACCGACCGGGTCGCACGCAGGGACGCGGCCGCCCATGCCCCGGCCGAGCTCGCCGCGTTCCTACGAGACGGCGCACATCATCCGTGGACACCGCCGGTCGGCGGGCTCGCGGCCGCCCTCGGCCACGATGTCGTCCACGGACTGGACATCACGGTCGCCCTCGGCCTCGACCGGCGCGTCCCCGAGGACCGGTTGCGCGTGCTGCTCGCGGGCGTCCGGCCCGGCGGACTTCGGTTCTTCGGCGTCGACGTCGACGGCGTACAGCTGCGCGCCGAGGACCTGGACTGGTCCTACGGTTCCGGATCCCCCGTCCGAGGCGCGGCCCAGGACCTCCTCCTGCTCGCCCACGGCCGCAGGCTGCCGTCCGGCAGGCTCCGCGGTCGACCGAGCCACCGCTTCACCGCGACCGCGTGACCGTGCGCCGCGGCATCCTCCAGCCGGCGGACAGCCTCTGCACCGCGCGGACGTCGCCCCGCGGGTGCCGCTTCGCACGCAGCCCGGCGTCAAGGGCGCCGGGCCCGACCCGCGCGGTGGTCAGCGTGGTCAGCCCGGCGCGCACGAGACCAGACCGGGCCGGCGCAGTGACGGCCGGCACCGGCTGGTGTCGCGCACGGGGGAGTCAGGCCTGGGGCGGGGGCGGGTTTCCCCGGTCGCGGCGCAACTGCTCCTTGAGCTTGTCCTGGGCGGTGTCGACCTGGTTGCTGTACTTGTTCTGGGTCCTGCCGTCGACGTAGTCGCCGGCCCTGTCGATGCCCTGTTCGGCATGGCTCTCGTGGCCGCGCAGCATCTGCTTGAGCTTGTCCATCATCGACACGACGGTCTCCTTTTCGTCCGTCCCCCACGGCAAGGGTTCCCGATGATCGAACAGGTCGCATCCCCGAGCCCGTGACCTGTGGGGATGCCGTCCGCGCCGTAGCGGTCAAAGGCCGGTACGGGATGCCCCCCGGCGGACGGCCCGCACGACCAGGCCCAGCAGCCAGGCCTGGAAGACGTACGAGAACGCCAGGATGCCCCATATGCTCGCGTCGGTCTGAGCCCACGCCCCCAGCGCATTGACCAGCGAGAGCAGCAGGGCCCCGGTGGGGGCGGCCAGCATCAGGGCGAACAGCCCCGCCATGTGATCGCCCCCGTCACCGGCGCCTATCAGCAGCAGGAATGCGGCCGAGCCGAGGTAGGCCTGCGACAGCCGGTTGCCGAAGGCGGTACCGACGAAGGTACGCACCGGTCCAGAACGCATGGGACTCCTCGTGATGCCGGGTGGGTCGGCCGTGGGGCCTTGGTGATCACCATCGTGGCGCCGTCCCGCCGGCCGCGTCAGAGCGGACGTACTCAGTCCGTGTACTCAGATCCCCTACACGGCGAGCCGGCGGACATGCCGGGTGAACACGGCCTGCTCGAAGCGGCCCGCCGTCAGGTCGTCCGGCGGAACGCCGCTCGGCAGGCTCACACGGACGACGAGGCCGCCGAACGGGTACTGCTGGCGCAGACCGACACCGACGGCGCGGCGGACATGCTGGGGGGCGACGTCGGCACCGGTCCGGGCGAGGGCGCCGTGCGCGCTCTCCCGCTCCCCAGGTTCCTGCCGGGGCCCGGCGCGGCCGTAGAACGCCCGAGGGACGCCATTGCCGGTGTCCGACGCGCTGCCAATCGACGGGACAGGGGGTCCGGCATGGAACGATCTCCGCATGACAGAGAGCATGAGCCCGTACATGTCCTCGCCGCGGGTCACCGTCCTGGGGGTGCAGCCCGGCGATCCGCCTTTCCGGATCGTCGAGATCGACGGGGAGATGGTCCGCATGGCGACATCCATGACCGATGTGATCCTGGCTGCCGCGGATGCGGGGATCACCATCCACGACCTCGACGATCCGGATGCCGTCCGCTGGGTCGGCGGCGGCAAGCTCACCTGGCGGCTGCACTAGGGAAGCCGTGCCGGGCGGCTGCGCGGTGCCGTCGCCCGCTTCCGGATCACGCGTGCCACCGAGAAGGGATCGGTGACCCGGGTTCGGCCGACGTGCACGCGCACGCAGGGCTGCCACCACCGGTCCGGCGGTGAGCGCGAGCGCGGATGCTTGCTGATCAGGTGGCGCGTCCGTAGCGGACCGCTTCGCTCCAGATGCGCTCCAGACGCACTGTCGTGCCGGGACGGGGAGCGTGCCAGATCCTGTTGTCGCCGGCGTAGATGCCGACGTGGCCCATGGTCGCTCCGCGGGGGAAGAAGACCAGGTCACCGGCCGTGCGATCGGCCTTGGGGATGTGTCGGGTGTGCTCGTACTGCTGCTCGGCCGTGCGCGGAAGGCGTTTGCCGGCCTTCTTGAAGGCGTAGAGGGTGAGCCCGGAGCAGTCGAAGCGTTTTGGGCCTGTGGCGCCGTAAGCGTACGGCGAGCCCTGTTTGGAGGCCGCCACCGCGACGGCCTTCTCGCCGTACGAGGGTGCTGCGTGAGCCGGATCCGTAGGGCCGGCCAGGGCGCCGGCCGCGAGGAGCAGTATGAAGAAGACGGCACGCACCCGGGGGCAACAGCACATCGGAGAAGTGCCCTTGAGGGCCTTTCGGAAGTCGGTCCTGGAGCAGGACATCGTGACACCTCCGCAATCGGTTGGCAGGCGACAATTCAGATCAGCGGCCTGGTCCTGTTCTCGGTGGCAGTCGTCTTGGCTCTGACGGCGGACCAGTTTTCCCGGACGTCCCGTTCCGGCCACATCGGACACGATGTGATTTGTCCCGATTTTGCGTTCGATTCGAGATGATAGGGATGGATGATCTTCATATTGGGCGACGCGACGGCGGTGCCGCCGCCGTTGTGCTGAATCACGATGCCGTCAGGCATCGGCCCGCCGCGGAACGGGCACGCAGCACGCGTGACCACCACCGACCTGCTCCGGGCGCCGCCGCCCCACGCCGCCTCCCGCCGGGCGCTGCTCGCCGGGTCGGCCGGCAATTTCGTCGAGTGGTACGAGTTCGGCGTCTACGGCTGCTTCGCCACCGTCATCGCGGCCAACTTCTTCACCCCGCACGCGGGCACGGGCGCGGGAGTTCAGGGCGGCGCCGAAGCGCTGGTCGCCACGTACGCCTCGTTCGCCCTCGCCTTCTTCTTCCGCCCCGTCGGCGCCCTCCTGTTCGGACGTATCGGCGACCGGTTCGGCCGCCGCACCACCCTCGTCCTCGTCATCGGCCTCATGACGCTCGCCACCACGCTGATCGGCCTCCTGCCCACGCGCGCCGACATCGGCGCCGCGGCCCCCTGGCTGCTCACGTTCCTGCGGGCGCTCCAAGGGCTCTCCGCGGGCGGTGAGTTCGGCGGCGCGGTGTCCCTGATGGCGGAGTACGCGCCGCCCGGCCGCCGCGGTCTCTACGGCGCATGGCAGTCCTTCACCGTCGCCCTCGGCCTGCTGGCCGGAGCCGCCACGGCCGCCGTTCTGGCGACGGTCCTGCCCGTCGAGGCACTGTACGCATGGGGGTGGCGGATCCCGTTCCTGCTGGCCCTGCCCCTGGGGGCCGTTGCGCTGTGGCTGCGTACGGCGCTGGAGGAACCGCCGGTCGCGGCCCCCGTCCCGGACAGGGCCGCGGCCGGCGCGACGGACCCGGCCGGGACAACCGGCTTACGGGAGCAGGCCCGTGCCGTCGTCCTCGGCATCGGGCGGATCATGGGCTGGTCGGCGGCCGGATACACCTTGCTCGTCGTGCTGCCGTCCCATCTCCAGTCCGCGCTGGGGGCGTCGTTCCGGGAGGCCCTGCTGGCCGCCACCCTGGTCAACCTGGGCTTCGCCGCGTCGATCCTGCCCGCAGGACTGCTCAGCGACCGCATCGGGCGGCGCCCCGTCATGCTCGCCGGTGCGCTCGGGGTGGCCGTACTCGCCATCCCCCTCCTGTACCTGCTCCAGTCGCCCGGCGCGTCCACGCAGGCCAGGATCGCGGCCGTGGCGGCGGCGGGCGCGCTGGTCGGCCTGCTCGCCGGACCAGGACCGGCCATGCTCGCCGAGATGTTCCCAAGGCGAGTCCGCTGCACCGGACTCGGGCTCTCCTACGCCCTCGCCAACGCCGTCTTCTCCGGCTGTGCCGGGCTCTTCATCACCGCACTCACCGCACGGACCGCAAACACGGCGGTCCCCGCCCATTACGCCGCCGCGGCCTGCGCCCTCAGCGTGCCGGCCCTGCTGACCCTGCGCGGAAGCGACCACCGGGAGCCGCTGCGATGAGGGTGATCGGCCTGATGTCCGGGACCTCGTGCGACGCCGTGGACGCCGCCGCCTGCGACCTCGGGCAGCGGTCCGGGGAGGACGGCGCACTGCACCTCACCCCGCTGGGCATGGTCAGCGAACCATACCCCGACCCCTTGCGGGCCGAACTCGCCGAGGCCCTGCCGCCGGCCCGTACCACGCTCGCCGACGTGTGCCGGCTCGACACCCGCATCGGTCAGGCGTTCGGGCGGCTCGCCATCCGGGCCGACCGTGAACTGTGCGCAGGAAGGGCCGAGTTGGTCGCCTCGCACGGGCAGACCGTGTACCACTGGACGGCGGACGGACAGGTCCACGGCACCCTGCAGCTCGGCGAGCCGGCTTGGATCGCCGAGGCCACCGGCCGCCCGGTCGTCTCCGGCTTCCGGCCGCGCGACGTCGCGGCCGGCGGGCAGGGCGCACCCCTGGTCAGCCTGATCGACCTGATGCTGCTGCGCGGCCGCCCCGGCGTACCGGCCGCCCTGAACATCGGCGGGATCGCCAACGTCACCGTCGTGCCCGGGCACGCGGACCCGGTGGCCTTCGACACCGGCCCGGGCAACGCGCTGATCGACGCCGCGGTACGCGAACTCAGCGGCGGGCGCCTCGCGTACGACGAGGACGGTGCGATCGCGGCCTCCGGACACGTGCACGAGGGCCTGCTGCGCCGCCTGCTCACCGAGCCCTACTACCGGCTGCCCGCGCCGCGGACGACCGGCAAGGAACTCTTCCACGAGGGGTATCTCCGCTCCTGGCTCGCGGATTTCGGGCAGATCCCGCCCCAGGACCTGGTCGCCACGCTCACACGCCTCACCGCCCGGACCGTCGCCGACGCGCTGCGACCCCTGGGTGCCACCGAGGTCTTCGCCTCCGGAGGCGGTGTGCGCAACCCGACGCTCACGGCGATGCTGCGTGCCGAGCTGACCGGAACACCTCTGCGAACCTCGGAGGAACTCGGCCTGCCGGCTGCGGCCAAGGAGGCGTACGCCTTCGCCGTGCTCGGATACCTCACCCTGCACGGGCTCCCGGGCAACGCCCCCGGTTGCACCGGCGCCGCGGGTCCCCGCGTGCTGGGGTCGATCACCCCGGGCCGCCGCCCACTCCTGCTGCCCGCCCCGCCGGCGGTCTCGCCGCGCTCCCTCTCCGTGCGGGCGAACGATGCCGCCGTGCGGTCGTGCGCGCTCCGATAGGGCCCCCACGCCGGGCCCCAGACCGCCTCGCCGAACTCGTGCCGCCCGTGGCCGGAGCGGTCATGGCCGGGCCCGCGGCACTCCGCCGGCCGGATCCGCTCCACGGGACACCGGCTCCGCCCTCGCGGACCCGGCGCCTTCGCCACGCACTGCGGGCAGGGGCTCCTCGACCGGTCGGCGGACTGCGCCGTGTCGCCGCCGAGCGCGGCGGCGCGACCACACTTCCGGCCGCCCTCGTCCCCTCCGCCCGCCGGCCGGGGCGGCGCCGCCGACGGCGCCGCCCGGCTGCGCGCGCATCGCCCCGGCGGAGTGACCACCCGTGCGCATCCCCGTCAGCTCCACCGCCGTGTCGATCGGCGCGGAAGACCTGTCTGACCGGGAGACCGCTCGAACTCGTCACCTACGGCGCCCTGTTCGCTCAGCTCCCCGGCGCCGGCGCCTCGCCCTCCGGCACCCCGTCGGATGGCGCGTACCCGGCCCCTCGGCCCTACTTGCCCACGATCTTGCGGACGTTTTCGATGCTGCCGCAGTCCGATGCGAGCTGCTTCTCCCGCTCCTCCAGGAAGGCGGCCCCCAGCTCGGCCCGGCGCTCGTCGGGGACGTTCTCCCGGGCGCCGTTGAGGATGGTCCGCTCCTCCTCATCCAGATGGTGCGTGACCGCCTTGACCAGGTCTTCCAGGCGCTCGTCCCACTCCTCGGAGCCGACGTCGTCCACCTCCAGGAGCTTGAGCAACGCCTCGTTGCCCTCGGTGTGCTCCTCCTCGCCGTGCTCCACCTCGTCGTCGTCGATGCCCCTGAAGCGTTTGAGCGCCCCGTAGACCTTGGCCTCCTCGGCCTCGCCGTGCGCGATGAGCAGCGCGGAGAACTCGTCCCGCGCGGCCCTACGGTCGGCCTCGACGCTCCGCATCCGGCGGAACAGCTCCTCCATCGTCCGGTGGTCCTTGAGGATCACCGCGACCACGTCCTGCTCCTCGACTGCGCCCGCCATACGACATGCCTCCTCGATCGGGGTACCCGTCACCACGCGCTTGCTCGCTCGCCGGGGCCTGAAACCTCCCGCCCGGTGCGGGCGGGGGAAGCCCGCGGGCACCGGGCAGGAGGAGGGGGAAGAGGAAGCGCACCGGTGTCGGCGGCCGAGCACCGTGCGCGACACGGGGTCGCCGAGCAGCCGCGCCGACTGCACGAGCGCGATCAGGAGCAGGACGGACCGTGACCGCTCCCACGGAGCTGTCGAAGCGCACCGCCGAGATGTCGATCAGGGCCGGACGGGCCACGGCACGCCCGCGCGCGGCCGTGTCGGCGCCGCGGGCGCCGAGCCCCCTGCCATCGTGGGCCACCGCGCTTCGTGTCTCCCTCTGGAGGTTCCGCCGTGTCCCCACGCCCGTACGGCCACGCCCGCCGGATCCGCCCGTCGCTGCGCCTGGCCGCCGCCACCGCCGTGTGCGGCGCCCTGCTCGGCGCCTCCGTACTGCCCGCTCAGGCGGCGGCGGACCGCAACCCGCCCCCGGACCGGGGAGCCGCCCTCCGCCAGGAACTCCGCGAACTGGTCGAGCGCCCCGACGGGCCCCCCGGGGTCATCGCCGTCCTGAGCGACGGGGATCGCAAGGAGGTCTATCGCGCCGGCGTGGCCGACGTGGAGAGCGGCAGGCCGCCGAGCGCGACCGACCACATGCGGATCGCCAGCGTCGCCAAGGCCTTCAGCGGAGCGGTGGCCCTGAGCCTCGTCGACAGCGGCCGGCTGCACCTGGACGCCACGATCGGCGAGGTGCTGCCCGACCAGCCGGACCAGTGGCACGAGGTGACACTGCGCCAGCTCCTCAACCACACCAGCGGACTGCCCGACTACTCGGCCTCCCAGGGGTTCATCGACATCGTCTCCGAGAACCCCCGCCACCACTTCGACTCCCGGCACCTGCTGGACTTCGTCGCCGACGAGGACCTCGAATTCGAGCCGGGCAGCCGATACCAGTACTCCAACTCCGACAACATCGCCGTCGCCCTGATGGCCGAGGCCGCCACCGGACGCCGCTACGAGACGCTGCTGCGCGAGCTGGTGTACCGGCCGCTCGGCCTGACCGCGACCACCCTGCCCCAGGGATACCGGCTCCCCGACCCCTTCCTCCACGGCTACCAGATCGACCCGCAGGCCGGACCCGTGGACGTCAGCGAGGCCGTGAGCGCCTCGGGAGCCTGGGCGGCAGGCGGCATCGTCTCGACGCCCAAGGACCTGACCGCCTTCATCCGGGGCTACGCCGGCGGCGCCCTCGTCTCGGAACGCACCCGCCGCGAGCAGTTCCGGTTCCTCCCCGGCGCCCTGTCCCAGCCCCCGGGCCCCGGACGCACCGACGCCGGCCTGGCCATCTACCGCTACACCACCCGCTGCGGCACCGTGTACGGCCACACCGGCAACACGCCCGGATACACGCAGCTCGCGGCCGCCACGGCGGACGGAAAGCGCTCGCTGACCTTCTCGATCACCACCCAGACGTCCCTGACCAACAACCCCGAGCTGCTCGCGCGGGTCCGCCAGATCCAGGAGGACTTCGTCTGCGCCCTGCTGCGCGGATGACCGCAGCCGGCGCGCAGGGCCGGCCCTGCGCGCCGGCGACACGGGCGGCGTAACCTGGTCGGACCGCCACTGAAAAGCGCGCGCCGGGACCGCGGTGCGCCCCCGTACACCCCCCGCCGCGAACGATCCAGGGAGGCGGCGAGTGACCGATCCGTTCGGCTTCCTCAGGATTCCCCGCGAGCCCGTCCCCGCCCGGCCCGTCGAGGAACGGCTCGGCGACTGGCGCGAGGTCCACGCCGGCCAGGCCCTGCTCCCGCTCGTCTCCCGGCAGGCCGACCGATGCATGGACTGCGGCATCCCGTTCTGCCACACCGGCTGCCCCCTCGGGAACCTCATACCCGAGTGGAACGCCTACGCCGCCCATGCCGACTGGCGGGCCGCCTACGAGCGGCTGCACGCGACCGACAACTTCCCCGAGGCCACCGGACGGCTCTGCCCGGCCCCCTGCGAGGACGCCTGCGTCCTCACGATCAACGCCGAACCGGTGACCATCAGGAACGTCGAGCAGGCCATCGTGGACGAAGGGCTGCGCCGCGGCTACATGGTGCCGAGCCCGCCGGAGCGGCACAGCGGCAAGGCCGTGGCCGTCATCGGCTCCGGTCCGGCCGGCCTGGCCGCCGCCCAGCAGCTGACCCGGGCCGGACACGCGGTCACGGTCCACGAGCGGGCCGACCGGATCGGCGGCCTGCTGCGCTACGGCATACCCGAGTTCAAGATGGAGAAGGCACACCTGGACCGCCGCATCGAACAGATGCGGGCCGAGGGCACGGTGTTCGTCACGGGGCACGATGTGGGCGGCGCGGCCCCCACGGGCGATGCGGACACCGACACCGACACCGACACCGACACCGACACCGACGCCGCCGCGCTGCGACGCCGGTGCGACGCCGTCGTCGTCGCGATCGGAGCCGGCGAGCGCAGGGAACTGCCGGTCCCCGGCCGCGAGCTCCACGGCATCCACCAGGCCATGGAGTACCTGACCTGCGCCAACCGGGTACGCGAGGGCGACTGGTCCGCTTCGCCCATCACCGCCGAAGGCAGGCACGTGGTCATCGTCGGAGGCGGCGACACCGGCTCCGACTGCATGGGGACGGCCCTGCGGCAGGGCGCGATCTCCGTCGTCCAGCTCGACATCAACCCGGAGCCCGGCCCGGACCGCACCGACGACGAACCCTGGCCGGTGTACCCGAGGACGTACCGGATCTCCCACGCCCACGACGAGGCCCGCGGGCGAGAGGGCCGCGACCCCCGGCTGTTCGCCTGCGCCACCCTGCGTTTCGAGGGCGACCCCTCGGGCCGGGTACGGGCCCTGCACCTGACCGCCGTGGAACCGGTGGGCCGCAGACCCCTGGCGGGCACGGAGCGGATTGTACCGGCCGGGCTGGTCCTGCTCGCCCTCGGCTTCCGCGGCCCCGAGCGGGCGGGCGGCCTGCGCGAGCAGCTGGGCCTGGAGTACGACGAGCGCGGCAACTACGCGCGGGACGCCGGCTTCGCCGCGAGCGGCGGGCGGGCACCGGGGGTGTTCGTCGCGGGCGACGCGGGCCGCGGGCAGTCGCTCGTGGTGTGGGCCATCGCCGAAGGCCGGGCGGCGGCCGCCGCCGTGGACCGCTACCTCACCGGCTCCACGTCCCTGCCGGCCCCGGTCGCGGCCCACGACCGACCGATGACGGCCCTGGGCCGCATGCGCTACGGGGACTTCTGAGAACGGGCACTTCTGAAAACGGCACGCTCCGGCCGGCCCGTGGGGCCGGCCGGAGCGCGGGTCACTGACGGCGGGGGCGGCTGCTCAGCCCGCGGCCAGGAGCGTGAGGGTGTCGATCACGCGGTTCGAGAAGCCCCACTCGTTGTCGTACCAGGCGACGACCTTGACGTGGCGGCCCTCGACGCGGGTGAGTTCCGAGTCGAAGATCGACGAGTGGGGGTTGCCGGTGATGTCGGACGACACCAGCGGGTCCTCCGAGTACTCCAGCACGCCGGCCAGCGGGCCCTCGGCCGCGGCGCGGTACGCCTCGAGGATCTCCTCGCGCGTCACCTCGCGGGCGACGGTCGTGTTGAGCTCCACGATGGAGCCCACCGGGACCGGCACGCGGATGGAGTCGCCCGACAGCTTGCCGTCGAGCTGCGGCAGCACCAGGCCGATCGCCTTCGCGGCGCCCGTCGAGGTCGGGACGATGTTGACACCGGCGGCGCGGGCGCGGCGGGGGTCACGGTGCGGACCGTCCTGCAGGTTCTGCTCCTGCGTGTAGGCGTGCACCGTCGTCATGAAGCCGTGCTCGATGCCCGCGAGCTCGTCGAGGACTGCGGCCAGCGGGGCGAGCGCGTTGGTCGTGCACGACGCGTTCGAGACGATGGTGTGCACGGCCGGGTCGTAGGCGTCGGTGTTGACGCCGTACGCCAGCGTGACGTCGGCACCGTCCGAGGGCGCGCTGACCAGTACCTTCTTCGCCCCCGCCTTGAGGTGGGCGCGAGCGGCCTCGGCCGAGGTGAAGCGGCCGGTGGCCTCCAGCACGATCTCGACGCCGAGCTCGGCCCACGGCAGCTGCTCCGGCTCCCGCTCCGCGAGCACCGTGATGCGGCGGCCGTCGACCACCAGGGCGTTCCCGTCGACGGTCACCGGGCGGCCGAGCCGGCCCGAGGTGCTGTCGTACGCCAGCAGCCGTGCGAGGGCCTTCGGCTCGGTGAGGTCGTTGACGGCGACGACCTCGAGGTCGCTGTCGCGTTCGAGCAGCGCGCGCAGCACGTTGCGTCCGATGCGGCCGAATCCGTTGATGGCGATGCGAGTCATGAGCGAGTCCCTTTCGTTCGCCATCAGGTTCGCCGCCCGCGCCCGCCCACGACAGCGGCGTGATCGCCACTGTTCAAAAGGATCTCGCCAAGAAGGGTGGCGAGATCCTCACGAGCCCCTCACCGGCCTATTCGCCCTTCGTGAAGGTGCGCCGGTACTCGGTCGGAGTGGTGCCCAGGATCCGCTGGAAGTGCAACCGAAGGTTCGCGCCCGTACCCAGCCCGACGTCTGCGGCGATCTGCTCGACGCCGCGCTGGGAACGTTCGAGCAGTTCACGGGCCACGTCGACGCGGGCGCGCATGACCCACTGCATCGGCGTGTAGCCGGTGTCCTCCGCGAACCGCCGCGAGAACGTACGGGGAGACACCCCGGCGTGCCGGGCGAGGGACTCCAGCGTGAGCGGCTCGCCGAGCCGGATCAGCGCCCATTCCCGCGTGGCGGCGAACCGCTCACCCAGCGGCTCGGGCACGCTGCGTGGCACGTACTGCGCCTGGCCGCCGCTGCGGTAGGGGGCGGCGACCAGGCGCCGCGCCGCGTGGTTGGACGCGGCCACACCGAGGTCGCTGCGCAGGATGTGCAGGCACAGGTCGATACCGGAAGCGGCGCCCGCCGAGGTGAGGACGCTGCCCTCGTCGACGAACAGGACGTTCTCGTCGACCCGGACCAGCGGGTGCTTGGCGGTGAGCGCCCGAGTGTAGTGCCAGTGCGTCGTGGCGCGCTTTCCGTCCAGTAGGCCCGTCGCGGCGAGCGCGAACGCTCCCGTCGAGATGGCGGCGAGCCGCGCTCCCCGCCCGTGGGCGGCGATCAGAGCGTCGAGGACCGGTCGCGGGGGGTCCTCACGGTCCGGGAAGCGGTAGCCGGGGACGAAGACGATGTCGGCCCACGCCAGCGCGTCCAGCCCATGCGTCACGTGGTACGACAGGCCGTCACCGCCGGCCACGAGCCCGGGCGCCGCACCGCACACCCGCACCTCGTAGGGCATGCTCGCGCGGGTCGTGAAGACCTGCGCCGGGATGCCGACGTCGAGCGGCTTCGCGCCTTCGAGGACGAGGACGGCGACGCGGTGGAGAGGAGAGGCTGGCACGGGGTCGAGCCTACGCGTGACCGGGGAGTGTCTCGCCGGGGCCGTCGCCGCCGGTGCGGTATGACGTCCAGGGGATCGCCCGATCTCCGCGAAGGGAGTGGTTGCCGTGGAGCGAACGACCTGCTGCGTGGTGGGGGGCGGCCCGGCCGGGATGGTACTGGCGCTGCTGCTGGCCCGCGCCGGGGTGGAAGTGACGGTGCTGGAGAAAACACGGGGACTTCCTGCGCGACTTCCGCGGCGACACCGTGCACCCCACCACCCTGTCGCTGCTGGACGACATCGGCCTCGGCGAACGCTTCGCCCGGCTGCCGCAGCGACGCGTCACCACCGTGCAGCTGCCCATCGGGCCGGACCGGGCCCTGGTCACCGTCGGGAACATCGGGGCCCTGCACGGTCCGTACAACTACATCGCGATGGTGCCCCAGTGGGACCTCCTCGACCTCCTCGCCGACGAAGCGGGCCGGGAACCCTCCTTCCACCTGCGCATGGACACCGAGGCGACCGGCTTCCTCATCGAGGGCGGACGGGTGCGCGGCGTGCACCACCGCACCGCGGACGGCGCCACCGGTGAACTCAGGGCCACCCTGACCGTCGCCTGCGACGGCCGCGGCTCACTGGCCAGGACGCTGCCCGAACTCGGCCTGGAGCACTTCCCGTGCCCCATGGACGCCTGGTGGTTTCGCCTGCCGCGCCACGAGGGCGACCCCAGCGGGCTCGTCGGCGGCCTCGGCGACCGGTTCTTCACCGCGCTCATCGACCGCGGCGACTACTGGCAGTGCGCCGCGCTCATTCCCAAGGGAACCGACGCCGAGCGCCGCGCCGAGGGCCTGGAGCGGTTCATGACCCGCTTCGCGGAGGCCGCCCCGTGGCTGGCCGACCGCAGCCACGCCGTCACCTCCTGGGACGAGGTGAAACTGCTCGACGTACGGCTGGACCGCCTGCGCCGCTGGCACCGCCCCGGACTGCTGTGCATCGGCGACGCCGCACACGCCATGTCCCCCGTGGGCGGCATCGGCATCAACCTCGCCGTGCAGGACGCCGTCGCCGCGGCCCGCCTCCTCGTACGCCCGCTGCGCGAGGGCAGGGTCGGCCTGCACGATGTGCGCCGCGTCCAGTGCCGCCGCTGGCCCACCACCGTGGCGACCCAGGGCCTGCAGCGCCTGGCCCACACCCGGATCATCGAACCGCTCCTCGCCGGCCGCACCGCTTTCGGCAACCCCCGGCGCGCCCAGCGGATGACGGAACTCGTCACGGAGTCACCCTGGTTGAACCGCATCCCGGCCTACTTCGTCGCCTACGGCGCCCTCCGCGAGCGGCCCCCGACCGCATCCCTGCGCTGACCGGCGGCGTCCCGGCCCGTCGGGGCCCCGGCGGGCCGCACGGTGGTGCCGTACGGACCGCCGGGAGCTCGTGTGCGGCTACTGCGCCATCTCGTAGGCGCCGGAGAGGGCCTCGACACGGGCCCAGACGCGGGCCGCCCGGGCCTCGTCGACGACCGGACGGCGGACGGCGGCCAGGGCCCACGCCTGCTGCTCCGGCGTGCTGGAGTCCTTGCCGTGCAGTTCGACGGCGTGCTGCGAGAAGTCGCGCACGAGCACCGAGAACAGCTCGTCCAGCACGGATTCGTCCAGGTCCGTCAGGCGGGCCTGCTCCAGGATCAGCTGCCCGTGGACGACCAGTGCGAACAGCTGGCCCACCGACAGGAGGAAGTCGAGGTCGCGTCCCTGCGCCTCGTCGGGCGCGATGGTGGCCGCGAACTCGGCCAGCGCGTCCGCCTGCTCGCGGAAGCGGGCGACGTTCGGCACGGCGGCGTAGGCGTCGTACGCCGGGCGCCAGTCGTGGAAGCGTACGGAGCCCAGGCCGCGGGCGGGTCCCTGCCGGAACAGGAAGTCGTCGTCGGCCGCGTCGAGGCGCGTCGGGACGGGCGCGTACTCGGCCGGCTCCAGCAGGTGGTTGCGCATGAACTTGAGGATCAGCGCGAGGTTGACGTGGACCGTGCCCTCGAGCTTCGGCAGTCCGCGGATCTCGACGGCGGCCTGGGCGAAGTAGTTGTCCTTCTCGAAGCCCTTGGCGGCGATCACGTCCCACATCAGGTCGATGACCTTCTCCCCCTCCGTCGTGACCTTCATCTTGGTCATCGGGTTGAAGAGCAGGTAACGGCGGTCGTCGGGGCCGGCGGAACGGAAGTAGTCCACGGCGCGGTCGCTGAACAGCTTCATCCCGACGAGACGGACGTAGGCGTCGGCCAGTTCGCGGCGCACGTGCGGGAAGGCGGTGACGGGCCGGCCGTACAGGATCCGGTTGTGCGCGTGCGTGACGGCCTCGTACATCGCGTGCTCGCAGATGCCGATCGAGGCGGTGCAGAGGTTGAACTTGCCGACGTTGACGGTGTTGAGCGCGGCGTCGAATGCGGCACGCCCGGTGTGCAGGACGTCCTCGGCGGCCACCGGGTAGTCCTCCAGGCGGAACTCGCTGACGTACTTGGAGGAGTCGACGACGTTCTTCACGAGCCGGTACGCCGGGTGGCGGCTGTCGGCGGCGAAGAAGACGTACCCGTCAGGGCCCTCGACATCGGTGCGGCGGCCGAAGACGGAGACGAGCCCGGCGGCGTTGCCGTTGCCGATGTAGTACTTGGAGCCGGTGGCGCGGAAACCGCCGTCGCCGTCCGGCTCCAGCAGCATGTCGGTGGAGTAGATGTCGGCGCCATGGGTCTTCTCGGACAGGCCGAAGGCGAACACCTCGCCCTCCGAGAGGAGTTGTGCGGCACGCTCGCGGGCGGCGGCGTTGTCGCTCTGCCAGACCGGGCCGAGGCCGAGGATGGTGACCTGCCAGGCGTACCAGTAGTCGAGGCCGTAGAAGCCGAAGATCTCGTTGAGGGCCGCGATCCGTGCGGTGTCCCAGCGCTTGTCCGGCTCGTCCTCGCCTGCCGCGGAGGCCGGGGTCAGGAAGGTCGCGAAGAGCCCCTCCTTGGCGGAGAAGGCGAGGAAGTCGGCCAGCCAGGCACGGGTGCGGTAGTCCTCGATGATCCGCCGCTTGCCACGCGCCTCGAACCAGTCGACGGTGGCGCGCAGCAGCCTGCGCGTCTCCGCGTCGAAGTGGGCGGGGTCGTAGGTGTGGGGGTGGAACAGCAGAGGGTCGGACACGGCGGATCACCTTCCGAGGGGTCGGAGTCGGGGTTCGCGCGGATGCGCGGAGGGAGGAAGAGCGGGGGAGAGCGAGGTGCGGCCGGTCAGGCCCGGTCGGTCGCGTGCGGCGTGGTGCGGCCGAGCCGGTGGAGGGTGGCCAGGACGTCGTCGAGCCAGGCGATCGTCATCCGCTCCTGGGCGATGCCGCCGCGCAGTACGACGTGCTGGAGTTCCCGACCGGCGTCGAGCGGTGCGGGGGCGCTGGGCCCGGTGAAGTCGCGCAGCTCGCCGGCGAGATAGCGCGCGAGGCGGTCCCGGTGGGCCTGCTGGTGCCGTTCGACCTCGCGGATCAGGGACGCCGGGTCGTCGAAGGCCGCCCCGCGGATCTTCACGGCGAGGTCGTGCCGCAGGCTCTCCGGTTCGATCGGCTCGTGCAGCCACTTCGCGAGCGCGGCCCGGCCGGGGCCCGCGGCCGAATACTCCTTCTTGTCCGGGCGGCCCTGCTGCGGCACCGTACGGACGGCGAGCATGCCGTCGCTCTCCATGCGCTTGAGCACACGGTAGATCTGCTGGTGCGTGGCGGTCCAGAAGTAGCCGATCGACCGCTCGAACCGGCGGGCCAGCTCATAGCCGGAGCCAGGCTTCTCCAGCAGGGAGACGAGGATCGCGTGTTCGAGCGCCATGCCCCGATCCTGCTATGCAACTCGTTGCATAGACAAGCGGCGGCCCCCAGGTGAGACGCGGCTCACCCGGAGCGGGCTCCGGGTGGGGCGCAGGCGGGGGCCGGAGCGCCGCACGCCCCGAACGCGTCGTGTCGCGCGCTCGGGGCTTCGGGAGGGGACGCCGTCGGGAGGAGCCCGCAGGAAGGCGGTCCGGATCAGGCGGCGTCGGGGATCCAGGAGCCGTGGATCATCGCCGGGACCCGGCGCGGCAGGTGGATGGTCGCGACCGGGGGGAGGGTCAGGTCGGAGGCGTCCAGGACGAGCAGCTGCGAGGCGTTGGCCTTCAGGTCGCTGACCACGGTCAGCAGGTACCCGGCATCCTCCTGCGACGCGCCGGCGCCCTCGGCGGGCACGAACACGGCCTCGCTGGGGAGCCGGCCGGGGCCGAAGGGCAGCAGCTGCCGGGCGCCGGTGGCGCGGTCGTACTTGACGAGGGTGTGGGCGGCGATCCCCAGGTCGTCGGGGAAGGCCAGGGCGTACTGGTAGCGGTGCTCGAATCCGAGGAAGGCCTCGTTGATGGTCGGGAACTCCACGGTGAGGTCGTCGGTCAGCTCCTCCTTGACGGAGCCGGCCGCCAGGTCGACGGTCCAGCGGGTGCTGCGCGAACCGGAGTTGGGCTCGGCCCCGCGGTCCTCGGCCCCGACCCACCAGTTCCAGGAGCGCTGCCAGCCGTCTCGGCCCACGGTCGGGCCCTCGACGACGATCCGCCCGCACGGGTCCTCGTACGCGTTGGCGAAGTGCATGCCGTAGCCCTGCCCGATCTCGAACCAGCGGATCTCGCGGGCCCGGCCGCCCGCCCCCGCGGCGGTGCGTGGCATGACGCCGATCCGGGAGACCTGCTCGTCGTCCCAGCCGTACGGGATACCGGAGTGCTCGGCCGGGTCGAACGTCACCGAGCCCTCCAGGAACACCACGTAGTGCTCGGTGATCGCGAAGTCGTGCTTGAGCGCCGCGCTCGCGCCCGGCACCTCCTGGCTCTCCAGCACCTTCCCGTCGGCGGAGGCGACGTGGTGGATCAGATATGGCGGAAAGGGGGAGGAGGCGAAGAAGTGGAGCTCGCCGGTGACCGGGTCCTCCTTGGGATGGGCGGTCATTGCCGAGGTCAGCCTGCCGTTGAAGTCATAGGCGCCGACGGTTTCCAGATCCGCCGTCAGCTCGAAGGGAAGGGCCGCTTCGCTCAGCGCGAGGAGTCGGCCGGCGTGCTCGATGACGTGGGTGCCCGCCGTACTGGCGGTCAGGTCGGGGCCGTCCTCGGTCATGTAGGGGGCGCCGTCCAGGGCGGGGGTGTGGACCCAGCGGTTGCGGTACCACTCGGCGCGGCCCTCGCGGAGCCGGATGCCGTGGACCATGCCGCTGCCCTTGAACCAGTGGGTGGGTGTGATGCCGGGCTTGGGGTTGTGGCTGTTGCGGATGAGACGGCCGGTCAGCTCGGGCGGGAGGGTGCCCTCGACGATGAGGCCGGTGGCGGTGATCTCGTCGGTGACGGGGGTGTAGTGGCCGGTCAGGTAGGGCTTGGCGGTGCTGGTCATGGCGGTCTCCTCGACTCTCGGACGGTCGGGCGGAACGATCGGGAAGCGGTGCGTGGTGGGGCGGGGGCGATCAGTGCTGCTCGGCGGCGGCGCGTCCCCCGGCCTCGGCCTCGGCCTTCAGGGCGGCGAGCCAGGCGTCGAGCGACTGGCGCAGCACCTGTTCCATCTCCGCGCGCCGGGTGTCGACGGGCTCGCCGCTCCAGGACTCCTCGGTGCGCACCGTCACGGTGCCCGGCGCCGTCTCCTGGAACGTCCAGACGTGGATGCCGTCGATGCCGTGGGCCGGACCGCCCCAGACGATCCGCTCGCCCGGGACGACCTGGTGGACGGTGGAGGTGATGTCCAGGCCGTGGGTCAGCCAGCGGAAGACGGTCCCGGGAGCCAGCGGACCGGTGTACTCCACCCGGTCCACATCCGTGTTCCAGTCGGCCCAGGCGGCGATGTCGGTGTGCAGGTCCCAGACGGTGGCGAGCGGGGCGTGCACGACGGTCTCGATGCGGACGACGACCGGGGCTTCGGTGTCGACGGTGGTGGGGTGGTGTGCGGTCATGGGAGGTACTCCTCGGTGATGTGATCAGCGGGTTCGGTGGGGTGGGCAGGGCGAGGCCGGTGGCGGAGGAGCGGGGACGATCTCTTGCACTTGCCGGGCCCTGCGGGCGAGCAGCGGGGTGAGGGCCGCTCCGAGGCCCAGGACGGCGGCGGAGAGGAGGAAGGCGCTGCGGTACCCCTCGGTGAGGGCGGCGGTGTGCGGCAGGCCGGGTGACGCGGCGGCGGTGCGGGCGGCGGCCAGGGTGCCCAGTGCGGCGAGGCCGACGGCGCCGCCGATCTGCCGGGTGGTGTTGACCAGTCCGCCGGCCAGTCCGGTGTCGGCGGAGCCCACCCCGCTCACGGCCGAGCCGGTGAGCTGGACGAAGGCGATACCGAGGCCGACTCCGACGAGGAGTACGGGGCCCAGCAGGTCGGCGAGGAAGGTGCCGTCGGCCGGGATCCGGGCCAGCCACAGGAACCCGGCCGCCTGGGTCGCCAGGCCCGCGAGAAGGGTGCGGTGCGGGCCGGTGCGGCGGGCCAGCGCGGGTGCCAGGCCGCAGCCGAGCATGTTCGCCGCGGCCAGCGGCAGTTGGGAGAGGCCGGCTTCCAGCGGGCCCGCGCCGAGGACCTGTTGCTGGTAGAGGGGGAGGAAGAAGAACAGTCCGACCCAGACCGCACCGAGGAGCGCCATCACGAGGTTGGCCGGGCCCACGGCGCCGCGGGTGAGGAGCCCGGACGGCAGGAGAGGGGCCGGGTGCCGGCGTTCGACCAGCGCGAAGAGGGCGAGCAGTGCCGCCGCCGCGGCCCAGGAGCCGAGCACCACGGGGTCGGTCCAGCCGGACCGGCCCGCGGCCGTGAGCCCGTAGACGAGCGCGACCAGGCCGGCGGTGACGGTGAGGGATCCGGCCACGTCGAGCCGCGGGCGGGCCCCGCCGGCCTCCTCCGGGTCGGCCGGTACGAGGCGCAGGGTGGCGGCCAGGACCACCGCCGCGCCGATGCCGGAAGCGTGGAACACCCAGGGCCAGCCCGGTCCTTGGGTGAGGATCCCGCCGAGCAGGACCCCGGCCGCGCCGCCCGCGCCGGACACGGCGCCCCAGACGCCGAGGGCCCTGGCGCGGGCGGGTCCGGCCGGATGGAGCCGCATGACCAGGGAAAGCGCTGCGGGCGCGATCGCGGCAGCGCCGACGCCCTGGACCGTGCGGGCGGCGACGAGCATCCAGGGGGTGCTCGCCAGTCCGGCGCCGACGGCCGCCGCGGCGAAGAGCGCGAGGCCGGCCGTCAGGACGCGGCGCCGCCCCAGGAGGTCGGCCGCCCGGCCGCCGAGGAGGAGCAGGGCGCCGAAGGCGAGACCGTACGCGTTGACGACCCAGGACATGCCCGCGTCCGACAGTCCGACCCCGTCGCGTACGGCGGGAAGGGCGACGTTCACGATCGAGGTGCTGAGGGTGACCGCGAACTGGGCGGCGGCCAGCGCCGCGAGGGTTGCCGTGGCGGTATGCCGGTGGGGCGGTGGGGCGTCCATGCGCGTTCTCCTGTGTGTGGTTGACCACTCACTCTTTGGTCCGAAAGGAGGGCGGACCGCGGGGGTCCGCCCGGCCGTCGCCGTCAGTGGTGCCGAATGCCGGCCGAGAGGGTCCGGGACCAGGGTGCGTCCACCTCGTGGGCGTCCAACGACACGAGGAGGTGGCAGAGCATGCCCGTGGCGAAGAACTGCTGGATGTCGGACTCCGACGCGCCCGACGCGCCGCGCACGTACTCCACCATGCGGGCGTAACCGGCCCGCACGGCCTCGCGTACGGCGGTCTCGGACACGGCTGCCGCCTGCGCGTGGGTCAGGACGAGCAGCAGGTCCTTGTCGGCGATCAGGTGGGCGTACGTGCCGCCCATGGTGTGCAGCACCGCCTCCGGGCTGCTGCCGTCCGCCTGCGCGGCACCCTCTTCGAGGCTGCTGCGGACCCGGGCGAAGCAGCGCTCGACGACCGCGGTGAACAGGGCCTCCTTGTTCGGGAACAGGCGGTAGACATAGGCCTGGGAGATCCCGGCGGCCTTGGCCACCTCGGTGGTCGTCGTACCGAAGTAGCCGCGGGCCGCGAAGGCCCCGACGGCCGTCCGCAGCACGGTCTCGCGGCGCTCTTCGGCTGAGGAGAGGTGGCGTCGTCGTTCCGTGTTCATGTGAGTAATAAACCACTCACACTTTCTGCTGTCAACCGCCTGGCCCCGGAGCGGCCGGCAGGGATCCAACCGGCCGGACGACGAGCCCGTGGGGCGTGGCAACCGGCCCTCGCCCTCGTTGACGGAGGCCCTGTCGGAACTCACCAGACCAGCGGCAGCCTCCACGGCTACCTCGACTCCACGATGACCCGCCCGGCAGCACTCGGCGACGCCCTGTTCGTCGCCCCGGTCTTCGGGAAGACCTGCCGTTCGAGCAACCGGGGGCAGGAGTTCAGCTTCGTCCTCGTCGACGACCGCGGGGTGTTGCAGGGCCGGCTGGGAGGCCTGCACCTGCGCGAGGACAGCGCGTTCACCGGCTTCGATGTCACTGTGGTCGCCGACCCGCACCGTGGCCGTGCCTTCCATCTCAACCGCTACGGCCAGTACGCGTGGAGCGCCGACGGGGCGCTGCGTGCCAGGATGTCCACCGCGGAGAAGCCCTTCGAGCCCCTCGTCCACTTCGCCCTGCTGGAGTGCACACCCGCAGGGGAACTGCTGCTCGCACACCGCAAGCAGCGCCTGCTGCTGCGGGTGCCGGTGCCGCAGGACCTGGACGACCTGGCGGCGGCGGTGGGACCGCCACAGGACCGAGCGGCTTCACCGGCACGACTCTGACGCTTGACCAGCAACGTCTGCTGTTCCGCCGCTGGACAACGGATCCAGCCGTCCACCCGCACGAGGCCCTACTGGGCATGCTCGCCCTGTTGCACGGCGCCTCAGGCCGCGAGGTCACCATGCTCCACGCCGTTGACCTCGACTTTCGTCCCCGGACCGCTCGGCTCGGAGACCGCCCGCATCCTTGCGGCTTCCCACCACGCGTGATCCGCTGCACTCGACTGCTCGACCTGGTCAACACCATGGACCCCAAGCTTGTCGCCGCCGCCTTCGGCATGGACCCCGAGGCCACCATGATCTATCTGTCCGACTGCATTGATGAGGCCCGCTGGGCAAGTGGGCGGCGGCCAACGACTGATCTCTGGTCAGAGTTCGTACGGGTAGAGAGCGATCTTCTCGCGCTCTATGAAGAGCTCGACCCACGTGCCGGCAACACTCTCGGGCAGCGGTTCAGCAAGGTCCAGCAGAATCTGCGAGCCATCGAAGTCCAGCACGGCGGCGCCGTCCATGAGGTCCAGCCGTCCGCGCAGGACAACGCAGTGCCCGCCGGGTCGGACTCCCGGTCCAACGCCTACAGCCGGTTTCGCGTTCCGACCCCAGGCGATGTCCTCATCGACCGTCCACTCAACGTGGTACTTGCCCGGCTTCGCGGCCTGGTCACCGCACCAGCGGACCGCTGTCCGGCCGAACGGCGTCCGTACCTGGGCCAGCCAGGGACTGTACGGAAACTTTGAGACCTTCATCAGTTCGACCAGCATCGTTCGATCATGCAGCATCCGCGTCCCTGCTGGACCCGTGAAGTTTCGGCGCTGCCTGGCACAGGTTCGCCGGAACGTGTGCGCTTTTCGGAATGATTCGTTCGAAGCGATGGCCACGCTGTTCTTCTCCCTCTCGGTCAGAACCTGGAACAGCGTCTCGGCTCCCGCCGGTCGAGCTCGAGATAGCCCAGCTCGTCAAAGCAGAGAAGATCGACGCGCCCGTAACGGGCGATCGTCTTGGACAGCTGCTTCTCGTCGGCGGCCTCGACGAACTCGTTGACGAGCTTGGCGGCCAAGGCATAGCGGACGCGGCAGCCGGCCATGGCTGCCGCCGCCGAGCCCGATCAGCAGGTGGGACTTGCCGGTGCCGGAGTCCGCGATCAGGCAGAGCGGCTCACCCTTCTTGACCCAGTGGCAGGTGGCGAGGTTGTTACCACAGCCGGGACGACGTTGGGGTTGGCGCCGTAGTCGAAGTCGGAGAGCCACTTCTGGCGGGGGAATCCGGCCGCCCCGATCCGTCGCTCGGAGCGTCGTCGGTCCCGGTCCTCGCATGCGGACAGCAGCAGCTCGGCCAGGAACCCTCGGAAGGAGAGCCGTTCGCGTCGGCGCGGGCGACGAGGCCGGGGAACTGGGCTCGCATGGTGGGCAGCCGCAGGGCCAGCAGGCGGTGTCGATCGCCGCGTCGGAGGCGGTCTCGGTCAGGTTGTGGTGCGGGCCGGTCATGGCGCGTCCTTCCCGGAGCGGTTCAGCAGCTGGTCCCAGCGGTCGAGAGAGGGCAGGGGACGCTGGTCGGTGGGGAGGCGGACGGCCCGGCAGGCATTCAGGCTGACCACCTCGCTGGGCTCCGGCCCGGGCAGTGCCGGTGCCGGGCCGGTGACCGTCACGGTGGGGGACCGGCCATCGCTCTGAGCGGCCTTGCGGGCCTCGAGGGCGACGATGTCGGCGGTGTGGGCGCCGGCCGAGAGGGCGGAGCGGACTCCGGCGATCACGTCGCGGTGTTCGAGGTGCTGGTGCAGCAGGAGCGCGTGGACCAGCTGCTTGGTGCCCTCGGTGTCGCCCTCGGCCTTCTTCGCCGCAGCCCGGAACGCTTCGTGGGCGGCGGTGAAAGTGCCCCCGCGGCGGGCCTGGTCCACAGCCTCGGAGCCGGCCATGGCGCCGGGCTTGGCCAGCAGGACTTCGAGGAAGTGGTCCAGGACGATCCGCTCGGCGCCGTTCGCCGTCAGACGGGGGATGACGGGCGATCTCGGTGCGGCCGTGGGAGACGATCAGGTCGCTGGAGCGGAGCACGACGCGGACGGTGCGGCCGATGAACCGGGCCGGAACCGAGTACCGGCAGACCCTCACCGCGATTTGCCCGTAGCGGTCCACCCGCGGGGTGAACACGACGCCGGTCTCGAAGGAATCGGCGCGGCAGCGCATCAGCAGCACGGACTCGCGGGCGAAGTCCTGGCCGATCGTGCGGATCCGCATCCCGATCCGCCGGCCTTCCTCCGCCCGCTCGAACTCGGCGAAGGACGCGTTCAGCTCGTCCAGCGAGCCCACCCGGGGAACGGGCGTTAACTGATCGTTTCACAATGAGATCGGTGTGGCGGGTGGCAACTGAGGATCTCCATGGGCAGGGTCTGCCCTATGTCTGCAGACCTTGTTCCTGATGAACTTAGGCAGCGCATAGCTCCGTTGCTGCCACCGCCACCTGTTCGCAGGCCCCGCCACCCTGGTCGGCTTCGGATACCTGATCGGGTTGCCTTGGGCGGCATCGTCTACGTTCTCCGGACGGGGGTGCTTGGCGAGACGTCCCTGCCCAGCTGGTGGGCTGTTCTGGGGTAACCAGCTGGCGCCGATTGCGAGATTGGACGGAAGCCGGGGTATGGCCCCGCTTGCATCAGAACCTGCTCGCAGAGCTACGCAGAGTGGGCCTGCTGGAGATGGACGACTGCGCGATTGACGGCTCCCACGTTCGCGCACTCAAAGGGGGGATCATGTCGGGCCTTCTCCCGTGGACCGCGGCAGCCCTGGACCCAAGCACCACGTGATCGTGGACCGGCCCGGCACCCCGCTGGCCGCCTCTGTAACCGGCGCGAACCGTCATGATGTCACCCAGCTCATTCCCCTGCTGGACGCGATCCCCCGGATAGGAGGGCTGCGGGGACGTCCGCGTCACAAGCCCAAGCGTCTGTTCGCCGATCGCGGCTACGACTTCGACAAGTACCGACGGCTTCTGCGGGACCGTGGCGTCAAGCCTCACATCGCCAGACGCGGCACCGCTCACGGCTCCGGCCTGGGACGTACGAGGTGGGTTGTCGAGCGTACCTTCGCTTGGCTCCATCAGTTCAAACGCCTGCGGATCCGCTACGAACACCGCGCTGATCTGCACCAGGGGCTTGTGCAACTCGCGTGCTGCATCATCTGCCTTCGCCGCCTGTCCAAGGGAAACCACAGCACCTCGCCTACCGAAGGAGAAACGCCTCAATGATCGCTGCCGAGCCATTCACCCGTATCAAGATCCGCGTCGCCGCAGCCCTGTTCAACGGGGAAGAGATTGCCCTGATCCACCGCACCAAGGACGGCCAGGACCAGTACACCCTGCCAGGCGGCAACGTCGAACCCGGCGAACCCATCCATCAGGCCCTCGCGCGCGAACTCGACGAAGAACTGGGCCTGGACCTCACAGATTCGACCGGTGTCCCGCATCTGACCTGGATCCAGGACGCCATGGTCACCCGCCCCGGACCCACCCCGCCCCGCAAACTGCACCTAGTCTTCCGCCTCCACATCGACAACTCCACCCGCGCTCGCTTGCGCACCGTCGAACACGACGACACCGCTGGCGCCGGCCACCTCACCTGGAGCCACTACAAGGACACGGCTGGCAAGGCACTGTTCCCACCAGTTCCGCTCGCCGAGCTCGCTACTCCCACCGCACCGCTCGACGCTGCCCTGGCCCTCCTGCCGACCCTCGACGACGCCAACTACCGCTGGGTCTGACCCGCCGTGGACCACGACGGAGTCCGTCCCGCCGATGTCTTTGTGAAACCATCAATAAGTAGTTGCGGCGGAAGTAGCCGACCTGACCCTCCACCCCGCCCTTCTCATGGGCGCTGCGGAGTCCCGGCTCGCAGTAGCAGGGGGTGGTCCCGAATTTTTTGACTTTCTGTAGCCCACCAGCCCACCAGCCCACCAGCCCACCAGTCCGCCTGGCGGCCCTGGCCATCGACATGTCGGTGGGCCCTGACAGCATCACGGTCATGACCGACATTGATGACCTCGTGCAACGCGTTGCCATCCGGGCCGCATCCGACAGCGAGGACCTTCCCGCACCTGTTAGCAATGCCCAGATCGCGGAGGCCGAGGCGCAACTGGGCTTCGCACTGCATCCCCTACTTGCGCGCCTGTATCGCGAGGTCGCTGACGGCGGCTTCGGCCCCGACTACCGACTGCTGCCACTGCTTGGTCCGGGCTCCAGTGTCGCTGGCGAATACCTGACGCGACGTGAGGCGTCCGTTGGAGTGGAGCACCCGGAGTGGCCCGAAGGCGTCGTACCGATCCTGACCTGGGGCTGTGCCATGTACGCAGGCGTTGATTGTCTCAGCGCGGGCGGTCAGGTCCTGCTCTTCGAGCCGAACCCGTATAGCGGAGGATCGTGGGATCAGTGCTGGTTCCTCGACTCCGACAGCCTCGCAGCGTGGCTGGAGACATGGCTCGCGGGGACGGGCTGGTTCGAGGAGGATGCCTTTGACAGGGACGACCTGATCGAACCTCAGCCATGGGGCCAGGCCGCAAGCCGACTGTCCTCCGGCGCATAGCGAAACATCAGCTCTTCGTCCCGCTGACGCAGGCGCCGTCATACCGGGCCGCTCACCGCTCCCCGGGCTGGCAGCCGCCGGACCAGGCCCTGGAACTCCCAGCTCACCCTGCACCAGTTGTCCGCTGTCCGGGGGTGAGCCCACACCCCCGACCCTGAGGCGCCAACGACAAAACGGCGGCGCCCCTCGGAAAGGGGCGCCGCCGCCGGTCCCTGGTCGTCGGTCAGTAGGTGTAGCTCACGCCCGACTTGTACGGGGTCAGGGTGCGCTGGGACACCACACCGCGGTAGGTGTACCAGCCCCACTTCTTGCACATCGTCTGGTAGCTCAAGGTGTTGTACGCCCCCGTCCCCACCCGCACGCGCGGGTAGATGACGTTGTCGCCCCAGTCTCCGCCGGCCGGACCGCTCGAGTAGGCGTCCACGGCCCAGTAGACGCCGACAACCGACCCACCCGCCGGGCAGTTCCAGCTGCCGAAGTTGACCCAGACGTTCCCGCCCGACCAGGCGCTGGCCGGGGCGGCGCTCAGGCCGACGACCCCCAGCGCCACGAGCGAGCCAACCAGTACGGCCCGGAATTTCCGCCACAGTGATCCATGCATATGACCTCCCCAGTGACGGCTGCGCGCATTGGTGCGCCGCCGCGCGCAGCAGCCTCCCATATCGGCCACACGATTGTCCGACTTTTGGTCAAAGTGCTTTTATATCGAACTCTTGCATGGTATGCGGATGAGCGTACGGTATGTCGCACCTCAGGCGGCCTGGTCCCCATACAGACCCAGTGCCCCGCCCAGACGAGGACACGAGGAACTCGGCGACGTCTACACCCCCACCCCCCCGCCTGGCTTCTGCCTACGCCGCCTTCGGCAAAGCGCACGCCGCAGCCCTCGGAGGCGGCCACACCACTGCCCACCGGCTCGTCGCCGACGGCCAGCGGATCCTCGATCGGGCGGGCTCGTACGAGCAGACCTCTGACTACGCGTCGCAGCCCTCGCCGCTGTGGAGAAGGCCGAGTTCGCATACGTACGGGACCTCGTGGAAATCACCGACTCCGCCTTGTCGTAGCAGGTCTCGCGGCTCGAAGAAGCGGGCTGGGTGCCCCTGGAGAAGGGGCAGGTCGGACGCCGGCCGCGGCTGACCGAGGACGGAGCGGCCGCCTGCTCGCGCCACCTCGCCGCCCTCACGGCAATCGCGGGCCCACCGCAGTGATGGGCAGGGCGAATGGCTGGTCGCGGGCGCGGCCAGCCATTCACTTGTGCCCGGGCGTGGGCGGTACTGAGGTCGGCCGCTCACGACACGCCCGGCCCGGTGCGCACCTCGGTATGTACCCGGAACGGCCGACGCCGGCGCATCCAAGACCTACACCGCCGGCCACCAGCGCCTGTCCGGCGGATCGGCATCAGACGGGCGGCGATCGCGGACATCATCTGACCTAGATGTCACCTACTGTCGTCCACGGCCGGGCACCGGAAGGTTCGACTGCCGCCCCGAGCGGCTCTGCCCGCCACCCAACGGCCGTACGAAGGAGCGATGTGACGATTCTGGTCACCGGTGCGACGGGCACCCTGGGGCGCCACGTGGTAGAGCGACTGCGCCGAGCCGGACAGACGGTTCGGGCGCTCACACGCGCCCCGGCCGAGGCGACCGGCCTGCCCGACGGCATCGAAGTGGTGGGCGGCGACCTCACGAAGCCGCAGACACTGGCAGCGGCTCTCGACGGGGTCTCGGCCGTGCACCTGCTCGGAGCCACGGGACACGACCACACCCCGCTGCGCACAGGGCCGCAGATCATGGCGATGGCCGCCGAGGCGGGCGTACGCCGACTGACAGTCCTGTCGGCCGGCGAGGAAGAAGAACTGGGACAGGCCGTGCGTGACAGCGGCCTGGAGTGGACGTTCATCTGGCCGATCGACTTCATGTCCAACGCGCTGGGCTGGTCCGAGGCCATCCGCACCGCAGCGGAGGTCCGCGAGCCGTACGCGTATCGCAGGACCGCCTCGGCCGACGAGACGGATGTCGCCGACGTCGTCGCTACGGTGCTCACCGGGGGCGGTCAGGCGGGCAAAAGCCTCCTCGTGTCCGGGCCCGAAGCGCTGACGCCGATCGACAAGGTGTCCGCCATCGCGAAGGCGACGGGCCGTGAGATCCGTTTCACCGAGCTGACCGATGACCAGGCACGCCGGCAATGGCGGGCCGAGGGCTGGCCCGAGGAGGGCATCGAGTTCATGTTGCACATGTGGGCCGCCGTGCCCGAGACGGTGGCCGAGGTGACGTCGGTGGTCGAGGAAGTGGTCGGTCGTCCGCCGCGGACCTTCGCGCAATGGGCCGCCGCACACGCTGACGCATTCCGCCCCTGATACGAAGGACGGTGTCCGCCGCACAGGACGCCGCTGCCGAGGAGGACCGCTCCCATGTCGCGCACTTCCTCGCCCGCCGGAGCGAACACGCGCTGTTCGGGGGCATGGACAGGCCGGCAGGGCCTTCCCTGAGCAGCCCCGAGTGCGCGCCGGGCGAGGTGCTCGCCAGGGTCGGGTGCTCGGTGTACCCGGCGAACACGACCGCGGCCACCGCCGAGACCGCGCTGAGTGCGCTGCGGGAGTGGGCGGCCGGGATGGCCGTGACCTACGTCAAGGCGTCGGTGTACGGCGTCCTCGACGGGCTGGAGGACCTGCAGACGGCTCTCCGCCACGCCTGCCGGCTGCCCAGGACGCTCGGCCGGGTGTTCGCCCTCGACGCCCTCCTCACCCAGACACTCGTGCCGGAGTGCGTGGCGGCGGCGGGACTCCTGCTGGGAGTGCTGTCTGTGTCGGTGATCACCGCCTTCGCCGGGTGTGCGCTGATCCTCGCCGTGGTCGCCGTCCTGCCCGTACCGGGCGTTTCCGCCCTCGGCTCGCCGCCACAGCAGACGGGCGCGGACAGGTGGCAGCTTGACCTGCAGCAGATCGATCGCCGCGGTGCGCCTGGTCGCGGACCGGGCCGCGACCCTGTCGGGGGCCGGCCCCAAGCCCTCTTAGCGGACTTCTGCCGGGGCCTGTCAAGTCCCGAATGGTCGCGACATGACGCGGCACGGGGACGGGGGGCTTACTCGAGGGACGGGCTCACCCCACCGCGTGGCCCCATCGGTGTCGCCGGTGAAGAGCCGTCCCCGTCAGTGCGGGGCCGTCCCTTCACCGGCTTCCGGTTCACGGCACCGGTTCCGAGGTTTCCCTCCGGGATGTGGAGGCGTTGTCGGCCAGAAGGAGCGAGCGCATGCGAGTCACCATCGTTTTCCCGGCGCCATGTGTCAGGGGGCGGGTGTCATGAGTTCCCTGCCGTCCTTCTCGTCCGATCAGCACCCTTCGGGGCCCCCGCCCGGCCCGCTGTCGGGCAAGGGCGCGCAACCGCAGCCCGCGCCCGTGCCCGAGGCTCCGCCGCCGGTGCCCCCGCCTCCGCCCCCGTCCCACCCGACGGCGTCGTCCATGCCTCCGGCGCACGGCGGGGGAGACCGCCCGAAGCGTCGTTGGCGGTCGCGCAGGGCCGTGGTGAGCGCGAGCACGGCGGCGCTCGTGGTCTCGGCGGTGGTCGTCGGATTCACCGTGCTGGGCGGCAACACCGCGGCCGGCGGAGAGGTCTTCCTCGAGGCCGCCGCGGCGGCCGGGCCCGATCCGTTCACCCCTTCGACGGTCACGGCCTCCGAGGAGGCCGCCGCAGCGCCCGAGAACACCGCAACGGCACAGGGCGCTACGGGCGGCGCGCGCACCCTGGAGGTCGACGGCGGGCACCCCGGGCTCTACGGGGGCACGCGGAACGTCGCGAGCTGTGACGTGGAGAAGCAGATCAAGTTCCTCACGGAGCACACGGACAAGGGCCGCGCCTTCGCCTCCACGCTTGGCGTACGGCAAGCCGGGGTCCCCGACTACCTGCGCTCGCTCACACCGGTCCGGCTGGGCTGGGACACGCGGGTCACCAACCACGGGTACAAGGACGACGGGCCGACCGGCTACCAGGCGATCCTTCAGGCCGGTACGTCCGTACTGGTCGACGGACAAGGCGTGCCGCGGGTCCGGTGTGCGTGCGGCAATCCTCTGACGCCGCCGGTCGCGGTCCAGGGGAAGGCCAGGCTCAGCGGTCAGGAGTGGTCCTCGTTCCGGTCCGCTGAGCTGGTGGCGGTCAAGCCGGCCGCCGAGCCCGTGAAGGCCGTCACGGTCTTCGACCGGGGGCGCAAGACGTGGTACGAGCGCCCGAGCGGCGCGGTACGGGGGCGGTCCGACCGCGAGGTCGAGCCGCCGCCGGGTCGGCCGGCCGGCTCGCCGTACCCGGCTCTGCCGCCGGCCCATCAGGGATCGGTCAGGACGGGTCCCGAAGCGGATACGGAGCGGCGGAACCCCCAGGCCCCCGACCCGGCGCCGGGAGTCGCGCCGAGCCGGAACCCCGAGCCCGTACAGGAGCCGGCCCGCGAGCCGCAGGAGGATCCCCGTAAGCAGCCGGACGAGGCGCCGGGGAAGAAGCCCGCGAAGGAGTCCGACAGGACTCCGGACGACACCCCCGCCGACGAGCCGGGCAGGGCCCCCGCAAAGACGCCGGGGAAGGTGCCGGACCAGGAATCGGACAGCGGCCGTGAGGCGGACCCGGGCACGGCACCGGGCAAGGTGCCGAGGTCGGTCCCGGACCAGAAGTCGGATACGGGGCACGAGAGGGCCCCGGGGAAGCCGCAGTCCGGCACGGGCCAGGGCAAGGACCCGGGTGAGGCGCCCGGCCGGGAGCCGGGCGTCGAGCCGGGCAGGGACCCTGCCGATGTGCCCGACAAGGTGCCGGGCCAGGAGTCGGGAGCCGGCCGGGGCGAGGATTCCGGCAGGGCGCCGGAGCCGGACACGGGCCAGGGCGATGGCCCCGGCGAAGTGCCGGGCGGGGAGTCAGGCGCGGGCCGGGGCGGGGAGCCGGGAAAGGCGCCCGCGAAGGTGCCGGAGAAGGGCGCGGACAACGTGCCGGACAACGGCCGGGGCAAGACGCCCGGGACGGTGCCGTACGAGCCTGACGGGCAGCCGGACAAGGTGCCGGGCCAGAAGTCCGGCGAGAGCACCCGCAAGGCGCCGGGCCGTGAATCGGGCACGGGTCAGGGCAAGGCCCCCGGCAAGGAGCCGGGATCGGGCCAGGGGTCGGACAAGAGTACGAGCAAGGCTCCGGGCCGGAACCCCGAACAGGAGACGGGCCGGGGTTCCGGCCAGGGCACGGGCAAGGCTCCGGGGCAGGCTCCCGGCCAGGATGCGGGCAAAGCTCCCGGTCAGGGCGCTGGCAAGGCTCCGGCCCAGGGTTCGGGCCAGGGCACCGGGAAGGCCCCGGGCCAGGGCTCCGGTCAGGGCACCGGGAAGGCCCCGGGGCAGGCTCCCGGGCAGGGCTCGGGCAAAGCTCCCGGTCAGGGCACCGGAAAGGATCCGGCCCAGGGTTCCGGCCAAGGGTCGGGCACTCCGGGACAGGCTCCCGGTCAGGACTCGGGCAAAGCTCCCGACCAAGGCTCGGGCAAGACTCCGGGGCAGGCCCCCGGCCAAGGAGCGGGCCGGGCTCCGGGGCAGGGCACGAGCAAGGGTCCCGGCCAGGGCACCGGTACCGGTACCGGCAAGGCTCCCGGCCACGGCACCGGCGCCGGGGCGCCCGGGCAGGGGGTGGGGGCCGGCGGCGGCCAGGTCCGGCCCGGGGGGCAGGCGACCGGCGGTGGAACGGGGGCCCCGCAGTCCGGTGCGGGCAGCCGGGGCAAGGGGCAGGGGTCCGGCGGCGCCCGGCCGGACGGCGAGCGGGTCCCGGACGTCCCCGGCCAGGGGGGCGGGCAGGAGCAGTCGGGCCGATTCGACGGTTCGAGGAGCCGGGAGGAGGAGCCGTTGCTCAGATAGCACATCCGATGCGGGAGCCGATGCGGCAGGCATTCCCGGAGCCGGCCCCGGAGCCGGCCCCCGGGCCAGACCGAGACCGAGACCCGGGCCCGGGCCCGGACTCCGACCCGGCGCCCAGCGCGACGCGGTCCGAGCAGGGTCGACAGGGTTCACGGCAGGCACTCCGAAGGGAGAAAAACATGGCGCTTTGACTCTCTTGCCAATCCTTCACTCGGTTCGTCACGAATCAGTGGTGACGCTCCACGTGGTGAAGGAGCAGATGAAGCCGAATGCTTGATGAACCTGATGAAAGGGAGGAGGTGAGCCCGATGACCGCTTCGCAGCACGTGAAGCGCCTGGTCGTCGGAGTCGCATCCGCAGGACTCCTGGCCGGTGGCTCGCTGCTGGGTCTGTCCGGTACGGCGAGCGCCGCCCCCGCGGCAGCGCCCGCGACGGCGAACTCCACGCTCACCAGCGACCGTGATCACGACCGGGACCGGGACCGAAACCGTGACCGCAACCACGACCGTGACAACCGGCACGACCGCTGGGACCGCCGCCACCACGATCGGTGCACCTGGGTCACGGGCCACTGGGCGACCGACAAGTGGAGCAAGGGCCACTGGGAACGCAAGTGGCACCCGGGCACCTGGCACCACGGCTATCGCGACCACCACGGCATGTGGCACGACGGCTGGTGGAGCAAGGGCTACTGGAAGCACCACTGGGTGCCCGGCCACTCGGTGAGCCACTGGGTTCCCGGGCACTGGAACTGCCACGACAAGTGGTAGCGCCGACCCGGGCGCGGCGGGGGTTCCGGGGCCGAGGCCCCGGGACCCCCGCCGATTGACCCCCCACGCTCAGGAACCAGGAACCGTCATGGGCACCGCACTGGCCCCCGCACCACTCACGCGGCCGTCAACGGTGCACCACCCCCTGCCGTCAGGGCCGCAGGCCGCCCGGGAAGCCCGCCGCATGGCCGCGGGGCTGCTCGCCGTCCACCCCGTGGCGTGCCCGCACGACACCACCGAGGACATACTCGCCATCGTCTCCGAGCTGACGGCAAACGCCGTCCGGCACGCCAGGCCCCCCTACGCGCTCACCCTCAGCGTGGAGCCGGGCCGCGCCCGTATCGCCCTCAGCGAAGCCTCCCGGTCACTGCCCCGGCAGCACGACGGCCTCGGCCCCCTCGCCACGCGCGGGCGCGGGATGGAGATCATCCGCGCTCTCGGCGCCGAACCGTTCGTCAGCCCAGCGCCCCTCGGCAAGCATGTCATCGCGGTGGTCACCTGGCCCGCGCACCGACCCGCGGCGCGGGTGGGGGAGGGCTCGCCGCCGACCTGTCCGCCCGGCTCCGCCGAGGGGTTCATCTGCTCCGTTTGCCAAATGTCCGGCCATCCGTACGCACGTCCGCTACGAAGAACCCGAGAACCGCGCCAAACCCCCGGACACGCCACACGGCCCTGCGCCGCGAACGAGACCACGGACAAGGACCACCATGCGATGGACACCCCGCCCACCGACGGCCGGCACCGGCTGCCCCTCCGCCTTGCCGCCCCGGCCGGAGCCCGCCCGGTGAACCAACCACTTCCGTTCGGGCCGGGCCGCACCGGCAGGGGGAGTCATGCCGGCCGCAGCGACCTCGCCGAGGTCATGGACAAGGTCGCCCATGGGGACAAACAGGCCTTCTCCTCGCTCTACGACGCCCTCGCGCCCATGGTCTTCGGCATCGTGGTCAGAGTCGTACGCGACCGGTCCCAGTCGGAGGAGGTCGCGCAGGAGGTCATGATCGACCTGTGGCGGCAGGCCGCTCGTTACCGCCCCGACCAGGGCAGCGTCGCCGCGTGGGCGGCGACCATCGCCCACCGGCGGGCCGTGGACCGGGTCCGCTCCGCCCAGGCGTCCGCCGACCGGGAGCAGGCCCAGGCCGCCCGCGCGCACCAGACGGCGTTCGACGAGGTGTCCGAGCAGGTCGAGACCCGGCTGGAGAGCGAGCAGGTACGCCGCTGCATGCGCGGCCTGACCGAACTCCAGCGCCAGGCCGTGACCCTGGCCTACTACGGCGGCCTGACCTACCGTGAGGTCGCCGAAGCCCTGCGCACACCGCTGCCGACCATCAAGACACGCATGCGCGACGGGCTGATCCGGCTCCGCGACTGCATGGGGGTGACCACATGAAGCAACACCACTCCGACGTCCACACCCTCGCCGCCGCCTACGCCCTCAACGCCCTGGACCCCGCCGAGCGAAAGGCGTTCACCGACCACCTGCCGCACTGTCAGGCCTGCCGCGACGAGGTGGCCGAGTTCGAGGCCACCGCCGCCCGACTGGCGGACGCCGCCGCCCAGAGCCCGCCGCCCGGGATGAAACAGCACGTCATGGCCGCCGTCGACGGTGTTCGCCAGCTGCCGCCGCGGGTCACCCATCCCGCGCCGACCGCCGGCTTCGGCAGCGCGCTGCGACGCCGGGCCGTTCCCCTCGCACTGGCCGCCAGCGTGGTCGCGGCCGCCTCGTTCGCAGGTGTCGCCGCCTGGCAGAACCAGCAGAGCGCGCAGTACCAGCAGCGGGCGGTCCAGGCCGAGCAGCGCCTCGACGACGTCAGCGCCGTCCTGGCCGCGCCCGACGCCCGTGCCGTGCACGGCCGGGCCAGCAACGGAGCGGCCACCACGGTCGTCGCCTCCGAGCGGCAGAACAGGGCCGCCTTCACCGCCGCCGGACTGCCCGCACCCGCCCCCGGCAAGACGTATCAGCTCTGGCTCGACCACGACGGCACCATGCGCCCGGCCGGGTTCATCCACCAGGACGGCACCGTCCTCATCGACGGGGACACCGCCGGTGCCGGCGCCGTCGGTCTCACCCTCGAACCCGCCGGAGGCTCCCGCCGCCCCACCACCGCCCCCCTTCTCCTGATGGCCCTGCCCACCTGACGGCGGACCGCCCCCGCCCGTACCGCACCGCGAGTACTGCGCCACCAATCCGCCCACCCGCCCGCTGCGAAGGACGGGGGAGCGACCGCACCCAGCGGCGCGTCGACTGGCGGGAGTGCAGAGGTGGAAGACCGGAAAGCAGCGGTGATCGGCGCCGGGGTCGCGGGCCTGACGGCCGCCCACATCCTGGCGCGTTCGTACGAGGTCACCCTCTACGAGTCCGACGGCCGCCTCGGCGGCCACGCCCACACCCATGAGCTGCCCGGCCCGGACGGGCGGCCCATGGGCGTGGACTCGGGGTTCATCGTCCACAACGAGCGCACCTACCCGAGCCTGCTACGGCTCTTCCGCGAACTGGGGATCGCCACCCAGGACGCCGAGATGAGCATGTCGGTACGGTGCGACGGCTGCGGCCTGGAGTACGCCGGCGCCCGCGGCCCGGCCGGCCTGTTCACCGGCCGGGCCGCGCTGCGGGGCCGCTACCTGCGCCTGCTCGCCCAGGTGCCCGTCTTCCACCGCAGGGCCCGGCGGCTGCTCGCCGACCCGCCCTCCCACCACGTCACCCTGGGCGACTTCCTCCGCGAGGGCCGGTTCTCCCCGTACTTCGTCAGCCACTTCGCCCTCCCGCTGGTCTCCGCGGTGTGGTCGTGCCCCGCACGCACCGCGCTGGCCTACCCGGCGGCCCACCTCTTCGCCTTCCTCCACCACCACGGCCTGCTGTCGGTGACGGGCTCCCCGCAGTGGAAGACCGTCACCGGCGGCTCCGCCGCGTACGTCGACGCCGTCGCCAAAGGCCTGCACCGCGTCCGTACCGCCAGCGCCGTGGAAGCGGTCCAACGGACCGGCAGCGGCGCGCGCGTCACCACCGGCGACGGAGCCACCGACGTCTACGACGCCGTCGTCATAGCCACCCACCCCGACCAGGCCCTCCGCCTCCTGGCCGACCCCACCCCGGACGAACGGCGGCTCCTGGGCGCCTTCACCTACGCGTCCAACCCCACGCTCCTGCACACCGACACCCGCATCCTGCCCCGCTCGACCCGCGCCCGGGCGTGCTGGAACTACCACCTGCCGGCCTGCGAGCCCTCAGCCGAGGCCGTCCGCGTCAGCTACGACATGCGGCGCCTGCAGAACCTGCCCGACGGCGCCGACTACGTGGTGAGCCTGGGCGCCGACGACCGGGTGGACGCGCGCCGGGTGGTGCGCCGCATGCTCTACGAACACCCCGTCTACACGCCCGCCTCGGTCGCCGCGCAGAAGGAACTGCCGCGCCTGAACACCGGCGTGACCGCCTACGCGGGAGCGTGGCACGGCTGGGGCTTCCACGAGGACGGCTGCCGCTCCGGCGCGGCGGCCGCCCGCGCCCTGGGGGTGCTCTGGTGACCGGGGAGGCGGCGCCCGCCGCCGCGCTGTACGAGTGCCTGGTCGTCCACACCCGCACCGCGCCGCTGCACCACGACGTCCGGCACCGCACCTACCTGTGGTGCGTCGATCTCGACCGGCTGCCGGTCCTGCCGCGTCCGCTGCGTCCGCTCGCCCGGTTCGACCCGCGGGACCACTTCGCGGGCCGCGCTCCCACGATCCGTGCCGGTCTGGAGGAGTTCCTCGCCTCCCGCGACATAGACCTCGCGGGCGGGCGCGTGGTGATGCTCGCCCACGCCCGTGTCCTCGGGTTCGTCTTCAACCCCCTCAGCGTCTACTGGTGCCACGACGCGTCCGGGGCCCCGGTGTGCGTCGTGGCGGAGGTCCACAACACCTACGGGCAGCGGCACTGCTACCTGCTGCACCCGGACGCCGGCGGCCGGGCCCGGGCCGAGAAACGGTTCTACGTCTCGCCGTTCTTCCCGGTCGAGGGCCACTACCGGATGCGCCTGCCGCTCCCCGGGGAACGCCTCGACCTGACCGTGCACCTCGACACCGAGGCCGGCCGGCCGTTCACCGCCACCGTGCGGGGGCTGGCCCGCCCCGCCACGCCCCGCACCCTCCTGCGCGCCGCCGCTCGCAGGCCCTGGTCGACCGCCGCCGTCTGGGCCGGCATTCGCTTCCACGGCGTCCGCCTGTTCCTGCGCGGCCTGCCCGTACAGCCCCGCCCCCGGCACACACCGCAGAAGGGAATGGTTCCGTGACCCGACAGGCCACCACGACCGACGACCAGCCACGCAAGCCCGGCCACCGGGCAGGGCCTGCGGCCCCCCGGCCCCGGACGCCGGTCCGCGCCGCCGGCGCCCCCGAGCGGGCGGACCCCGCGCGCTGGCCGGACGTCGCCCGCCTGCCGGCGGCCCGGCCGGCCCGGACCGCCGTCGCCGCACACCTGGTCGGCCGGGCCCTCAGGAGGCTCCCCCTCGACGTACGTGTAGGCTCCGCACCCCATGCCGCATCCACCCGTCGTCCGGACCTCACCCTCCACGACCCGGACGCCTTCTTCCTGCGCATCGGCCGCGACGGCCTGATCGGTTTCGGGGAGTCCTACATGGCCGGCGAATGGGACAGCGACGACCTGCCCGGCCTGCTCACCGTCCTCGCCACGCACGTCGACGACCTGGTCCCGGCCCCGCTGCACGGCCTCCGAGCGCTGTGGGTGTCCGCCCGCCCCCGGCGTGACCGCAACACCCGGCGCGGCGCACGCGAGAACATCCACCGCCACTACGACCTGTCCAACGACCTGTTCGCCGCCTTCCTCGACCCGACCCTCAGCTACTCCTCCGCCGTCTTCACCGGCTTTCCCGCCCGGTTCGAGGACCTCCCCGCCGCCCAGCACCGCAAGATCGACCGCCTCCTCGACCTCGCGCACGTCACGGACGGCACCGAACTGCTGGAGATCGGCACCGGCTGGGGAGAGCTCGCGCTGCGCGCCGCCGCCCGCGGCGCCCGCGTCACCACCCTCACCCTCTCCACCGAACAGGCCGCGCTCGCCCGCGCCCGGATCGACGCCGCCGGGCTCGGCGACCGCGTCGACGTGCGGCTGTGCGACTACCGCGACATCGAGGGCCGGTACGACGCCGTGGTCAGCGTCGAGATGATCGAGGCCGTCGGCGCCGAGTACTGGCCCTCCTACTTCGCCGCCCTGCGCGCTGCGCTCCACCCCGGCGGGCGCGTCGCCCTCCAGACCATCACCATGGGACACCAACAGATGCTGAACACCGCCGCCACCCATACGTGGATCAGCAAGTACGTCTTCCCCGGCGGCGTGATCCCCTCCCGCCGCGCCATCACCGAGCACGCGGCGGCGGCCGGCCTGCGCACCGAGTCCGACCTGGGATTCGCCGAGCACTACGCGCAGACGCTGCGCCTGTGGCGCGAACGGTTCACGGCGAGCCGCCGGACCGTCGCCGACCTGGGCTTCGACACCGTCTTCCAGCGGCTCTGGGAGTTCTACCTGGCCTACTCGGAAGCCGGGTTCCGCTCCCGCTACCTGGACGTCCGCCAGATCGTCCTCACAGAAGGGACCCTCCGATGAGACCCCCCGGGCCCACTGCCGCGGACTCCGCCGGGGAGCGGGCGTGAGCAGCGGCACGGCCTGGGCCGCCCTCGGCACCAATCTCGCGGTCGGCGCCGCCGTTTCGACGGCCGTACTGCTCGCCGCGTTCGCCGTCGGAGCACGCCTGCGGCTGCACCGCGTCGTCGACATCGCCTGGGGCATCGCCTTCAGCGCCGTCGCCACCGCCACCTACCTGCTCTCCGCCGGACACGCAGACGGCGAGAGGCGGCTGCTGGTCGCCGCGGCGACCGTCCTGTGGGGTCTGCGGCTGTCGGCGCACATCGCATGGCGCTCCCGCGGCCACGGGGAGGACCCGCGCTACACCGCGCTCCTCGACAAGGCGCGGGGGAACCGGACCTGGTACGCGCTGCGCACCGTCTACCTTCTCCAGGCAGCGCTGGTCTGGCTGATCTCCCTGCCCGTCCAGGTGGCCTCGTACGGGGCCGGGCCGGTGGGGATCCTCGGCGTGCTCGGGCTGACCGTGTGGGCCGCGGGACTCGGTTTCGAAGCCGTGGGGGACCACCAGCTGGCCCGGTTCAAGGAGGACCCGGCCAACCGGGGCCGCATCATGGACCGGGGGCTGTGGGGCTGGACCCGCCATCCCAACTACTTCGGCGACAGCCTCGTCTGGTGGGGCCTGTACCTGCTCGCCTGCACCAGCTGGCCGTCCGCCCTCCTGAGCCTGGTCTCCCCGGTCACCATGACGTTGCTGCTGACCGTCGGCAGCGGCAAACGCCTGCTGGAGAAGCACATGGCCGACCGCCCCGGGTACGCCGAGTACGCCGCCCGCACGAGCGGATTCCTCCCTCGCCCACCCCGCCGCCACCCCTCGGAACGCAGGAGTTGACGTGTGAACCCGTCATCCGGGGCCTTCGACGACGACGGCGGCGGGGACACCGGCCGGGAGCCGCCCGTGCGGGCCGCCCTGGTCCCCGCCGCAGGGCAACGGCCGGCGCAGGGGGCGTCCGCCGCGGTCCTGCTGCTGCACGGCGGCCGCGCGGACGCCCTGCGCCCGCCGCCCCTGCTGAACCTGCCCGCCCTGCGCATGCGGCCGTTCGCGACGGCCGTCACGCGCGCCACCGCACACGCCGACGTGCTCGTCGCCCACGTCCGCTACCGGCACCGGGGCTGGAACGGCCCCCACGCGCACCCCGTCGCCGACGCCCGCCGCGCCCTGGCCGAACTAAGCGCCGTCGCCGGACCGGTCCCCGTCGTCCTCGTCGGGCACTCCATGGGCGGCCGCGCCGCCCTGCGCGCCGCCGATGACCCGCAGGTCGCAGGGGTCGTCGCGCTCGCCCCCTGGTGCCCGCCGGCCGAACCCGCCGCCCATCTGCGCGCCCGCGCGGTCGTCGCCCTCCACGACGAGCACGACCGTGTCACCCGGGCGGCCGACACGTGGGCCCACCTCGCGCGCGCCCGCCGGGCCGGAGCCCGGGTCCGCGGGATCAGGATGCCCCGCGGCGGCCACGCCATGATCGGCGACGCCGGTCTGTGGCACCGGATCACGGCCGGGGCGGCCGCCGCGCTCCTGGGGCTGGCGCCGTTCCCCGATGCCCTCGCCGGCCCCGACGCCCTCGGCGGGAACGCCGACGCGACGCCGGGGCAACAGTGGTGATCACCCCGCCCGCGCCGGTGGTGCGGTCCGCGGGCCGGCTCCCGCGGCCGGGCGGGCCAGCGCGCTGGGCCACCAGGCGCGCGGCCCGATGTCGATGATGAGAGCCGGCACCAGCAGGGAACGCACGACGATGGTGTCCAACAGGACGCCGAACGCGACGATGAAGGCGATCTGGACGAGGAAGGCCAGCGGGATCACCATCAGCGCGGCGAAGGTCGCGGCGAGGACGACACCGGCGGAGGTGATGACGCCGCCGGTGGTGACGAGCCCCCGCAACACCCCTTCACGGGTGCCCAGGGTGAGCGTCTCCTCGCGTACGCGGGACATCAGGAAGATGTTGTAGTCGACGCCGAGGGCCACCAGGAAGACGAACCCGTACAGCGGCACGGACGCGTCCGTGCCGCTGAACCCCAGCAGGTTCCCGAAGACGAGCGCGGAAACGCCCAGCGTGGCCAGGAAGTTCAGCGCGACCGTCGCCACGAGCAGGACGGGTACGAGCACGGACCGCAGGAGCACGATCAGGATCAGCAGGATGATGCCGAGAACCACCGGGACGATCACGGCACGGTCGCGGGCCGAGGTCTGCTGGGTGTCGAACTGCTGGGCGGTGTAACCCCCGACCACCGCCTCGGCCCCCGGCACCGCCTGCACGCGCTCCCGCAGCCGCTGGACCGTCTCTTTCGCGTCGTCGCTGTCCGCCGCCGCGTCGAGCGTCGCGTCCAGACGTACACGGCCGTCCACGACGAGCGGAGCCCCCGTCCCCGGTCTGCCGCCGCCCGCGGTGGCCGGCACGACCGCGGCGACGCCGTCCGTGCCCTCGGCCGCCGCCCGTACCTCGGCTGCCCGGTCGGCGTTCGCGATGACGACGGCCGGATTGCCCGAGCCGCCGGGAAAGTGCCGGGCGAGGGTCTGCTGCGCGGCGACCGAGGGCGCGTCGTTCACGAAGATCTCGTCCAGCGGCACGCCCTTGGACGACAGCGCGGGGGAGAAGCCGGCCAGCACCACCAGCAGGACGGAGGTGGACACCCACACGCGGCGCGGCGCCCGGTCGATCAGTGCGGCGACACGGCGCCACACCCGGTGCCCCTCGGCCGAGGCGTCGGCCGGGCCGGGCACGGCCGGCCAGTACGCGGTGCGGCCCAGCAGGATCAGGACGGCCGGAAGGAAGGTCAGCGAACTCAGCACCGCGCACACGATCCCGATCGCGCCGACCGGCCCGAGCGCCCGGTTGTTCGTCAGGTCGCTCGCCAGCAGGGCCAACAGCCCCAGCGCCACGGTCGCCGCGCTCGCGGTGACCGCCCCGGCCGACCGGCGCACCGCGGCCAGCGCCGCTTCCGTCCGGTCGCCCCGTATGGCGAGCTCCTCCCGGAAGCGCGCCGCGACCAGCAGGGCGTAGTCGGTCGAGGCTCCGATCACCAGGATCGACAGGATCCCCTGGACCTGGCCGTCCACGCGGACGGCACCCCGGGCCGCCAGCGCGTAGACCACGGCGCAGGCCAGGCCCAGAGCGAACACCGCACTGATGATGATCACCAGGGGAAGCAGCACGCTGCGGTAGACCAGGAGCAGGATCAACAGCACCGCCCCCAGGGCCACTCCCACCAGCAGTCCGTCGATCCCCGCGAACGCGTCGGACAGGTCCGCCTGGGTGGCCGCCGGGCCGGCGATCCCGACCGAGGTGCCCGGCACCCCCTGCGCCGCCTGCCGCACCTCGTCCAGGACCGCCGGGAGTTCCTCCCCCAGGTCGGGTGCGAGCGGCACGACGGCCTGGACGGCCAGCCCGTCGGCGGAGACGACGGCCGGCGACGGCGGGGCGGCGATCCCGGGCCGGCCGGCGAGCCCCGCGACGGCCTGCGCGGCCGCCTCCTGCTGCCCGACGGTCACCCGGGTCCCGTTCGACGTCCACACCACGATGGCCGGGACGGACTGCGCCTCCTCGAACGCCCGGCGGGCTTCGAGCACCTTCGTCGACTCGGCGCTGCGCGGCAGGAACGCCGCCTGGTCGTTGGTGGCGACCTCGCGCAGCTTCCCCGCGTACGGGCCCAGCGTCCCGCCGATGCCGAGCCATACGAGCAGCAGGGCGAGCGGAACGATCCAGCGGGCCCAGCGCGGTGCGTTTCTCAATGAGAGTCCCTTGGCCGTGATGTGAGAGGGGGCGGACGAGACGAACAGCATCCATCCCGAGGGACCCGAAACGGCGGCCCCTCACCCCCACTTCCGGCCGAGAACCCGATCGGGTTGCACTTCTTCGCACGCAATCCCGAGCCGCCGGTCATCGGCGGAGCCCCGGGGGCGTGACGCAGCCGCCGTGCGGGTGAATGCACCGGGTTCCGGCGACCGGGTGCCCTTGGATGGGCCCGTACACGGACGGAACGCCCGAGACGCCCCGATGACCCGACGACCCGCTCCCGGAGGCCGGTATGAGAAAGATCAAGGCGCAGTTGTTCATCTCGCTCGACGGCGTCGTCGAGGCGCCCGACCGATGGCACTTCCCCTACTTCAACGAGGAGATGGGCGCCGCCGTCGACGCCACCCTCGGCCGGGCCGACACCCTGCTGCTGGGGCGCAGGACCTACGACAGCTTCGCGGGAGCCTGGCCGGGACGGGAAGCGGCCGGCGGGGAGGACGCCCCGTTCGCCACGGTGCTGGGCGACGCCCGCAAGATCGTGGTCTCGAGCAGCCCGCTGGACTTCACCTGGCGCAACTCCGAACAGCTCGTCGGCGACCTCGCCGCGGGGGTCGCCGCCCTCCGGGAGGAACCGGGCACGGACACGCCGGTGTGGATCAGCGGCTCGGTATCCGTCGTGCGTCAGTTGGCGGCCGCCGGGCTCCTGGACGAGCTGAACCTCCTGCTGCACCCGATCGCCGTGCGGGGCGGCATGCGCCTGTTCGAGCAGGACGCGGCGCCGCTGCCGCTGGAGCTGCTGTCCGCCGAGACATTCCGGACGGGTGTGCTGAACCTCTTCTACGCCGTGGCCGCCGCACCCGGCGGGGCGACGTACGAGGACGCCAAGACCCACCTGCCCCAGCACTAGGGCGTGGCACGCGGGCGGGGGTGGGGAGACGGCCGCGCCTTCGTGGTCGCGGCGCTGGCGGGGTGTCTGGTCGGGCTGGTCGGCGGTGGTTTCCGGTGGTGCCTGGAACGCGCCGATCTGCTGCGGACCTCCGCTCTGGAGGCGGCCGCCGGGCTGGGCGGAGCGGGCCGGCTGGTCCCCGTGGTGCTCACGGCGGCGGGCGCGGCGGTGGCCTGCGTGATCGCCCGGCGGATCCCGCATGCCGCGGGCAGCGGGATCCAGCACGTGGAAGCCGTGTGGCGGCAGGAGGCCGAGGCCCGGTCGGCCTGGCTGCTGCCGGCCAAGTTCGCGGGCGGGCTCGTCGCGATCGGCTCCGGTCTGGTCCTGGGCCGGGAGGGGCCGATCGTCCACATGGGAGCCGCGATCGGGTCCGGGGCGGGCAGGCGCGGCCGGCTGGACGCCGAGGACGCACGCATGCTGCACACCGCGCTCGGCGGGGCGGGCCTGGCGGTGGCCTTCACCGCCCCGCTGGGCGGGCTGGTGTTCGTCTGCGAGGAGGTGACCGGCACCGTGCGGCCCCGCCTCGTGCTGCTGACGCTCGTCGGCACGGTCACCGCGGTGGCCGGCTCCCGACTGATCGTGGGCGACGCACTCGTCCTTCCCCTGTCGGCCGTCCCCGCCCCACCGCTGTGGATGCTGCCGGTCTTCCTGCTGTTCGGGGTGGCCGCCGGGGCGCTGGGCGCCGCGTACAGTGCGCTGGTCGTCGGGACCCTGGAGGTGTGCGACCGGCTCACCCGCGTCCCCCTCGTCGTCCGGGCGGCCGCCATCGGAGCCCTCGTCGGGGCACTGATGGCCGTCGACCCGCTCCTCACCGGCGGCGGCGACCAGCTGAGCGAGCGCCTGCTGGCGGGCGGGAGCCTGACCGCCGCGGCACTGGCCGTCTGCCTCGCCGTACGGTTCGTGGCGGGTCCGCTCAGCTATGCGGCGGCGACGCCCGGCGGGCTGTTCGCCCCGCTGCTGGCCCTGGGAGCCCTGTGGGGGACGCTCACCCACGCGCTCGCCTCCCCGCTGCTGCCGGCCGGGGCGGCGGGTCCGGCCGCGTTCGCCGTGGTGGGGATGGCCGCCGTCTTCACCGGTGTGGTGCGGGCACCGCTCACCGGTGTCGTCCTGGTGACGGAGATGACCGGCGCCGGCGTGCTCCTGCTGCCCCTGCTGACCGCCTGCTTCGCCGCTGCTGTGACGGCGGACCGGCTGGGGATCCCGCCCGTCTACGACGCCCTGCGGCGGCGCATGCTGCAGCGGGCCTGAGGGGCGCCCGGGACCCGGGCGGCAGGGCCGCCGGCCGGGGGCGGGGCGGCGACCGCTACCGTCGTGCTCCGAGGAGGGAGCCACATGCCCCGCACGTTCAGCGTCCACGACACCGTCTTCGTCGCGGCCGACCCGTCGACGGTCTACCAGCACGTCTCCGACCCGGCCCTCATGGGCCGTTGGAGCCCGGAGAACCTGGGCGCCACCCCGGCCGAGGGTCCCGGCACCGCGACCCGCGTCGGGATGGTCTTCGACGGACGCAACAAGCGCGGCCCGCTGCGCTGGACGACCCGCTGCACGGTGACGGCCGCCGACCCGGACCGGCTCTTCCGGTTCAGGGTCCACGCCATAGGCCTGCGACGTCCGTGGCTGCGCGGCCCGATCGCCACATGGGAGTACCGCTTCGCGGCCGTGCCCGGGGGCACCGAGGTCACGGAGACGTGGACCGACGACCGCCGCGGCTGGCCCGACCCCGTGGCCGACACGTTCGACCGGATCGCGACGCGGGGCCACACATTCGCCGAGTTCCAGCGGAAGAACATCCGGACCACCCTGCGCAACCTGAAGGCGCAGCTGGAGACCCGCCCCACCACCTCGTAGCCGCCGCTATTGCCGCTTCCACAGCTTGGCCAGGGCCTCCAGGTGGCCGTCCTGGCCGTTCGCGATGTCGGTGACCTGGAGGACGAGGAGCACATCGGAGGAGGGCCGGACGCAGATCTTGTCGCCGATGCCCCACTCGGCGTCCTCCACAAGGGTTCCGTAGCCGGAGGCCCACTCGTCCGCGAGGCAGTCGCTGTTCACGTCGGAGTCCTCGTCCTTGAGCAGCAGGATGTCGTCCCCCGCGAGATCCCAGTCCTCGTGCAGGTCGACGTCGAAACCGTTCCCGGACTTGGCGTCCTTGAAGTCCGAGGCGTCGAGGCCGTGGCCGGTGGGCAGCCGGACGTCGGCCTCGTCGGCCAGGGACCAGTCGTCGAACGGGTCCGTCGTGTCGGGGGAGGGCTCCTGCGGCGCCGTCTCACCGTCGGCCGGCTCCGGGCTCGTCTCCGTCGGCGAAGGGGTGTCGTCCGACGGGCCGTCGCCGCCCTCGTCCTGGGAGACGTATGTCGGGTCCGGCTCCTTGTCGGGCTGGCCGGCCGTGTACGCGAGGGCCCCGATCGCCGCGGCCACCACCACGGCCGCGGCAGCCAGGAAGGGCGCCGTCCGGAGCCGAGCGCGGGGGCCGGCAGGGCGCGTCGCGCTGCCGCCCGGCGGGGCCAACGGCGCACCCGGGGGGTCCGACTCCGCCGGCCCGCCGGCCCGGCCCGGCAGGCCCGTCGCCCCGGTCGTCAACCCGACGGACAGGTCCGCGTCCACCGCGCCGGGGTCCACGCGGGTCGGCACGTACCCGGTGGGACCCGAGTCCGCTTCGAGCGCCGAGGAGGCCCGCGCGAGCAGACTGCCCGCGACGGCAGGCGGCAGCCACGCCGAACCGTCCGGGCGCGCCCCGTCCACCCCGCCCGACCCCGCGGACAGCTCCGCCGACAGCGCCGACGGCGTCGGCCTCGCCGCGGGATCCTTGGCCAGGCAACGCCGTACGAGGTCCAGCGCGACCCCCGAGAGGCCCTCCAGCCGGGGCTCGGCATGAACGACCCGGTACAGCAGCGCCGGGGTGGCGCCGGTCCCGAACGGGCTCTCGCCGGTCAGTGTGAAGGCCAGCACCGTCCCGAACGAGAACACGTCGGAGGCCGCACCGACCGCGCCGCCGCCCGCCTGCTCCGGGGACATGAAGCCCGGCGAGCCGACGGTCATACCGGTGCGGGTCAGGGCGCTCGCCTCGGCGGCCCGCGAGATGCCGAAATCGATCACCCTGGGTCCGTCGGGGCCGAGCAGGACGTTCGACGGCTTCAGGTCCCGGTGCACCAGCCCGGCCGCGTGCACCGCCGCGAGCGCCGCGGCCAGGCCGCGGGCCAGGGCGAGCCCCGACTCCTCGGGGAAGGGGCCGTGTTCGGCCACCGCCTCCGCGAGCGACATCCCGGGGACGAACACGGTGCTCAGCCACGGCGTCGGGGCGTCCACACCGGCGTCGAGGACCTGGGCGGTGAACCGCCCGTCCACCGCCCGTGCGGCGGCGACCTCGCGGGCGAACCGCAGTCTGAACTCCGGATCCCGTGCCAGCTCCGGATGCACCACTTTCACGGCCACGCTGCGCCCGCCCGGCGTCCGGGCCAGATAGACCCGCCCCATGCCCCCGCTGCCGAGCCGCGCGACCACGCGGTACGGTCCGACCCGCACCGGATCACCCGGAACCAATGCTTCCACTGGACCCCCCGCCAAGCGCCCGGCCTGGCCGAATTCTAGTGACGCGAACACGGCCGTGCAGCCTTTTGCCGATCTCGCCCGGCGCGGCTCGGTGCGGGCAGAACGGGGGATGCGGGGGAGGCGGGCGAGGCGGCCGGTCCGGGTACGCGGGGGTTGGCCCGCCGCGCGAACCGCCGTGCCGCCTGGCCGGAACGCGCTCACCCGGACGGCTCCGCCCGCCGTCCCCGCGGCGGTGGGGGCCCTTCGGGCCCCGCACAGCCGTTCGGTCCCACCGCACGCCCTCGTACCGGCCGCACGTCCGAAGGGCACACGTGCGGCCGGCCGGGTGACTTCTGCCCGCACCGCGGGCCGGGTGCGCCGCACCGCACGCGGGTCGGCGTGAGGATGCACGGGCCGGTCGGGTGGCGTCGGGGACTTCGACCGGCGGACGTCGCCGGCGCCCGGACCCGACCAGCACGGAGGGGTGAGCCCCATGAGCAGCGCGATCGGGCTGTCGGAAGGCTGCCTCGCCGCCCTCCACCACCTGAGGGAGCAGCGGGAGGTCAACACCGTGGTCCTCCGTCACGCGGACCCTCCGGACGTCCTGGTCCCCGAGCTGGAGGGCAACCTGACCCACGAAGAGCTGGTCCAGGGCCTGCCCTCGGACGAGCCCCGGCTGGTGGTCCACGAGCTCTCCTTCGCCAGCCCGGAGGGCACGCGGAGGAACGAGTTCCTGCTGATCCTCTGGATGCCGCCGGCGGCCGAAGCGCAGGAGGAGACCTACACCGCCGGGTACGCCGCCCTGAAGGAGTACCTCGCCGACGTCCGAGTCCACCTCACCGCCAGGCGCGCGGACCAACTGGCGTACCGCAGGCTCGTCGCCCTGGCCGGCTGAACCGCGCCCCGGCGACCGGGGGCGGGCGACCGCCGCCCCGGCCCGGGCCGCGAGTGCACGCCGCCCTCGGTGTCGGCGGCCACCGTGCCCGACCGCCGGACGGGCGGGCCCGGCACGCGAACTCCCGCCGTAGGGTGGGGGCAACCCGATCGAGGAGACACGCGTGGCGAACATAGTGATCGCGCAGACGACCGTGAACGACGAGGCGAAGGCCTACGAAATGGCGCAGGGCGCGGTGGAGGCCAGGCTGGCCGCCGCCGCCGACGTCGAGGCCCGGATGACCCTCTTCCACTGGGACAAGGGCGCCCTGCAGCACGAACGCGGCTACCGCGTCTCCTTCACGACGACCACGGACGGCGTCGGACGCCTGGAGGCGTGGGTGCACGAGCGCCACCCCTACGACGTGCCGCAGTGGATCGTGGTGCATGCCGACGCGACCTCCGAGCGGTACCTGGCCTGGGCGGTCGAGGGGACCACCGGGCCTTGACCGGCACCGGACCGGCCACGCAGCCTCCAAGGTCGTTCCCCATGACCCGACTGCCCGCCCACCTCCGCGCGACGTCCGACGCCTACGACGCCGTCGTCGTCCTCTATGCGGACCTCGCCCGCGACTCGCTCGACGGGGTTCCGCTGGACCGCTCGATACTCGCCGCGTTCGCCGACCTCGCCCGGATCGCCGGTGCCGGCCCCGTGGCCGAGCTGGGATGCGGGCCGGGCTACGTGACGGCGCATCTGCGCGACCTGGGGCTGGACGTCTTCGGCGTCGACCTTTCGCCTGCCATGATCGACTTCGCCCGCGAGGCCCACCCGGACCTGCGGTTCGAAGTCGGCTCGATGGACGCCCTGGACCTCGCCGACGGCGCGCTGGGCGGCATCGTGTCCTGGTACTCGGTGATCCACACCCCGCCGCCGGAACTCCCCTCCTATCTGACGGAGTTCCGGCGCGTGCTGGCTCCGGGCGGGACCCTCCTGCTCGCCTTCTTCGAGGCCGAAGGCGGTCCGCCGGCGCCGTTCGACCACAAGGTGACGACCGCCTACCGATGGCCGATCGACGACCTCGCCGACATGGCCCGCGAGGCCGGGTTCGTCGAGGTCGGGCGGATGCTCCGGGAGCCCGGCGCGGAGGAGCGCTTCCGCCGGGGCCACCTCCTGATGCGGGCGGAGGGTCCCCGGGCGGGCATCCGGGCGTGAGCCCCGCCGCGACGGGTGGGCGGCCCGGCCCGGCGAGAACGAATCGCCCGCGGCAGACACGGTCGCCTTACCGTTGCCCCATGAAGCCGGCGGCCCCGGCACCGGCACCACCGCGACCGCGACCGCGCGAGCGACCGGGTCGCCGGTTGCCGCCGCCTGACCTTCCCCTCTCCCCGGCGACCGGACGACGGTCCGTCGCCCTGCCGAGGCATCCCGCCCCGGCCGCAGACCCTTACGATCCGCTCAGCCTCGACCGGGGACACAGGCTGCTCAGCGAGGGCCCGGGGACCTACCCCGCCCTGCTGTACGCCACCGTCCACGGCGGCGACGACCGGACCGGACACCGCCTTCCTCCGCCTGGGGCAGGACCAGGGCTACCCGTCGAACTCACCGCCCGGGACACCTGCTGGCCCAACGGCCCCGTCGGCCCCTGCGGCCCCGACTCGGAGACCCGAGGGGTCCTAGCCCGCGCTGACGGCCGTCACGTGCGCGGTGCCGTCGCGCAGGGCGGCGATACGGACCTGGCCCGCGGGGAAGGGGTCCCTCCCGTTCGGGCCCGGTATCCGGCCGAACGGGGTCCATGAGCCGTCCGGCCTCCTGACGTTGTGCCAGATCCGTCCGTCGAGCCCGACCGCCACGACCTGGGCCGATCCGTCGGGCGTTCCCGCGATGCCGACGGCGCTGGCCCCCATGGTGGGGGTGGTGACGCCCAGCGGGGGCCGGAATCCGGTCCAGGAGCCGTCCGGCCGCCGCAGTTGGTGGTACACGATCCCGTCGAGGCCGATCGCCAGGACCTGCGAGGACCCGTCGGGCATGCCGGTGATTGCCAGGGCGGGGCCGGCGAAGGTCGGGGCCCCGCCGTGGCCGGCCGGCCGGCCCCAGGGCGTCCACGTACCCGTACGCCCGCGGACGCAGTGGTACATGGCGCCGTCCGTGCCGTAACCGAGCAACTGGGCGGACCCGTCGGGCATGGCGGTGATCGCCACCTTCGTCGCACCCCAGCGGCTCGCCGCGGGGGACCCCGGCAGAGCCCGGAACCCGGTCAGTGCGCCGTCGGCCCGCCGCAGCTGGTGGTACGCGGTGCCGTCCACGGCCGTCGCCACGATCTGGCAGGTGCCGTCGGGGAAGGCCGCGATGTCCGCCTCCCGGACGGTGAACTCCGCCGAGCCGTCCGGCCCCGCGACGCGCTGCCAGGGCTGGAGCGTGACCGCACCCCGTGCGGTGGTCAGCCACAGGCCGTTGTCCGACGCGATGCCCAGCACCACGACCGAACCGTCCGCCATCCCCGCCACGGCGCTCTGCACCCCGGCGAACGAGGGGGCGCCGACGGCACCCGGCAGTGGACGCATGCCGCTCCACGCCCCGTCGGGACGGCGCTCGGTGTGGAACAGCACGCGCCGTTCCACGTCGTACGGGGGCAGCCGGGCGGAGTAGAACCACACCGGGTTGGTGATGGCGACCAGTTGGTCCAGCGTGGTGGAGGCGGGCTTGGGCCGGCGCACCTCCGCCCGGGCGAACATCGACGCCTTTCCCCAGCCGCGCCACCGCAGCTGCCCCCGGCCACTGCCGTCGATGCGGGTGGCGGCCATGATGCCCCACTCGGTGTGGAGGGTGGCGATGCTGTCCGGGGCTCCCGTCACGTTCAGGGTGACGTCGACGGCGTCGAAGTGCGACAGGGGCAGTTCCTCGCCGGGGCCCGCGACCGCCGCGCCGGCGCGGGCCGTGAAGTCCAGGGCCACCGCCGCGGATTCGACGGCGTACGAGCGTCCCAGGCGCAGGGCGTCCAGCACGGCAGGGGTCGACAGAGCGGTGGCGCGCACCACGTTGTGCGGCCTGCCGACGGCGTCCGCAGGGCTGTGGGCGTCGCTGTTGCCGACGGCGGCCACCCGTTTGCCGAGGCAGAGCATGACGTGCCAGGCGGCGATGTTGGCGGCGTCGTCCAGGGTCCACGGGCCGTTCCACACCTCGAGCGCGTCCACGCGGTCGAGGCCGAACTCCCAGAAGGATCCGGGCGCCGGGGTGAGCGGATGGGCGGCGATCGTCAGCCCGCCGAGGCTGTGCACGCGCCGGGCGTGACCTTCGAACACCCCCTGGTTCGCGGGTCCGTAACGCCAGTCCACCCATTCTCCCTGCGGCAGGCCGACGGCCAGCCAGTGGCCGTGCCGGGTGGTGACCTCCTCGGCGTTGATCACCAGCAGGTCGGTCGGGACGTTCCCGTTCCACGTCACGCCCGTGGAGCTGGTGTTGTGGTCGGAGGTGGCGATGAAGTGCAGCCCCTCCTGGCGGGCGGCGGCGACGATCTCGTCCACCGTGCGCTGCCCGTCGGAGTGCAGGCTGTGCAGGTGCAGATCGCCCCGGTACCAGCCGGGGCCGCGTCCCGCCACCGCGGTGGGCAGGATGTCGTACGGCACCCGGGGCAGCGGGGCTCCCTCATGGAGGGTGACGTCGACCTGCCAGGCCATGCCGCCGGGACTGCTGACCATGGGCCCCAGGATGACCGACCAGCGGCCGGGCTCGACGGGACCGGGCACGTAGCCGGGGGTCGCGTCGGAGGCGGCGAGGGTGAAGCCGGTCCGTGCGCCGCCCGACCAGCCGCGGAAGCCGGTGGGACCGAAGATCCCGAGGTCCAGGATGCCGGCGGAGCCGTCGTGGGAGGCGGAGACGGAGATCCGCTGCACTCCGGCGGGGATGTCGAAGGCGACGTACGCCCACTGGTCGTTGCCGTACGGGGAGCGGCCCTGGTAGGTGGTCACCGTGTCGGTGCCACCGCCGCGCGTCGCGGCGTGGGCGACCGGTGCGGGAACCAGCGCGGCGGCCCCGCCCGCCGCCATCAGGGCCCCCAATCGGAGCAGGGACCTGCGCTCGACCCGGGGGTGGGCCCCGGGCCCGCCGCTCGAAAGGTGTTCACTCGGCACAGCCGTGCTCTCCGTTCGCATGAGGTGGCATGGAAGGGTGCAGGTGCGAGGACGAACCACTGCCAGGACGAAGCGTTGAGAGGAGCGAACCACCGGGAGGAGCGGCGCGGACGGGCGGGAGGCGGCGGTCCCGTCGGCGGGGGACCGCCGCCGGAGACGGGCTAACGCCGTGAGCGCTGGGCCTCGACGATCTGCCGCACGGAGCCGTCGACGTCCGTCCGGGCCTGGATCCGCTCGGCGAAGCCGGGGAACTGCCCGGCGATGGCGCTGAGCAGCCGCAGCTCCAGCGGCGCGACGTTGACCTCGCACAGGTCGCGGCGGACGGCCCGCACGACGCCGTCGGCGACCTGCCCGGGCGTGACGGTCCGGATGCCGTTCGGTGTGGAGGCACCGGTGGCCGCGAACATCCCGGCGTCGCGGACGAAGCCCGGCTGGACCAGGGACACCCCCACGCCCGTGCCCCTGAGCTCCTGGCGCAGGGCGAGGGCGAACCCGCGCAGCCCGAACTTCGTCGCGTTGTACAGGGAGGTCGATCTGGTCGCCGCCTTGCCGGAGATGGAACCGACCAGCACGATGTGGCCGCGGCCGCGGGCCGCCATGTGCTCCGCGAGCAGCCGGGACAACAGGACGGGCGCCCGCAGGTTGACGTCGAGGGCGCGGTCCAACTGCTCCTCCGTGTAGTCCAGGAGGTCGCCGCTGGCGGGCAGTGCGGCGTTCGCCACGAGGACGTCCGCATCGGCGCAGGTCTCGGCGAGGCGCACCACGTCGGACCGGACGGCCAGATCGGCGATCACGGCCCGGGCCCCGCAGGCGTCCGCGGCGGTCTTGAGGGCGGCCTCCTGCCGGCCCGTCACCGTGAGGCGGGCCCCTTGCGCGGTCAGGCGCGCGGCCAGGGCGGAGCCGATGCCTCCGGTGGCCCCGGTGAGCAGAACGTTCGATCCGGACATCTCCACGACGACTCCCGTGCGGCGTTGCGGCGTTCCCCTGTTGTTCGTTCGAACGAACAGTAGGGATCGCACCGCTGCTTGTCCACACCCCGGGCACCCAACTCGCCCGCCCCGCATGGGCGGCGGCACCCGGCGATGGGGCAGAATGCGGACATGCCCCACGCTTCCGCCACCCGCCAGAGCATCATCGACGCCGTACTGCGGATCATCGGGCAGGACGGCATCGCGGCCGTCACCAACCGGCGGATCGCCAAGGAGGCCGCGGTCTCCCTCGGCTCCGTCACCTACCACTTCGCGACCCAGCACGAGCTGCTGCGCGAGAGCCTGCTGCACTTCGTGGCCGAGGAGACCCGGCACTTCACGGCGCTGGCCGACGAATGCTCCGACGAGCACTTCGACATCGGCCAGGCCGCCGAGGTGGTGGCGCAGGTCGCGGGCGGCAACGCCTTCGACAGCCGCCACATAGCGCCCTTCGAGCTGTACGTCCAGGCCGGCCGCGACGAAAGGCTGCGGGCCGCAGCGGCCGACTGCTTCGCCGCCTACGACCTGCTGGCCGCCCGGATCCTGACCCAACTGGGCGTCCCCGACCCCGAACGCCTGGCCGGGGCGGCCGTCGCCCTGGTCTTCGGGCAGCAGCTGCGCCGCCTGGCCACCGGCGCCCCCGCCGAGGACCTCGTCGACACCCTGTTGATCCTCACGAGGTTCACCCCGGCGCAGACCCCGTAGCCGAAGACGGACGACCGCGCGGGGGCGGCTTCGGCGCGCGGGTCCGGGGGCGGCCTCAGTACGTGCGTCCCACGTGCGCCAGGGCCTGCTTCAGCAGCACCGCGTGACCGCCCGGCATCTCCCCCTGCACGGCCGCCGAGGCCGCTTCCTGCGGGCTGAACCACACCAGGTCCAGGGCGTCCTGCCGGGGACGGCAGTCACCCGTCACCGGTACGACATAGGCGAGGGACACCGCGTGCTGGCGCGGGTCGTGGAACGGGGTGATCCCGGCCGTGGGGAAGTACTCGGCCACCGTGAAGGGCTGCAGGGAGGCCGGCACCAGGGGCAGGGCCACCGGGCCCAGGTCCTTCTCCAGGTGGCGCAGCAGCGCGTCACGGATCCGCTCGTGGTGCATGACACGGCCGGACACCAACGTCCGGCTGATCGTCCCGTCCGCGCCGATCCTCAGGAGCAGCCCGACGCTGGTGACTTCGCCGGTCTCGTCGACGCGCACGGGAACGGCCTCGACGTAAAGGATCGGCATCTGGGCCCTGGCCGCGTCCAGCTCGTCACTGGTCAGCCAGCCTGGCGTAGTTTCGGTCATGTCAGCCATTTCTTGATCATACTTTCCGGAGCGGGCCTTGGCCCAGATCACCAGTCCATCGATCATCGACAGGCCATCAGGTTGTCACCGGCGCCGAGAGTTGACGGGCCGTCGGGACGGCGTGCGGCTCCTGCGCCATGACCGAAAAGCAACATTCATGGAGACTCGGGCGCATATCCTCACTTCCCATGGCAGGGGCGTCGTATACCTGGAGGCACGATGAGTGAGCGGCCGGTCCCTCTTCCCTATTCCGACCCGGCTTTCCTCGCGGATCCCTTCCCGCTCTACCGGGAACTGCGCGAGGAGGGGCCCGTACGCCGCGTCGTCGCCGCGGGCGGCCTGGACGCCTGGCTCGTCACCCGCTACGAGGACGGCCTCGCAGCCCTGTCCGACCCCCGGCTCAGCAGCGACGTACGCGACGCCTCCGACCCCCGGCTCCTGGCCCAACTGCCCGGGACGGAGCGCGAGTCGATGCTCAGCAACATGCTGCGCAGCGACCCGCCCGACCACACCCGCCTGCGCCGCCTCGTCTCCAAGGCGTTCACCGCCCGCCGGGTCGCGGAGATGCGGCCCCGGATCCAGGCCGTCACCGACCGCCTCCTCGACGCGATCGCCCCGGCCGGCCGCGCCGACCTCGTCGCGGACTTCGCGCTGCCGCTGCCCGTCACCGTCATCGGCGAACTCCTCGGCGTACCGCCGGACGACCGGCACGACTTCCAGCGCTGGACCGACCGCATGATCATGCGTGGAGCGGAGCCGCCGGACCCCGCAGTGGTGAACGAAGCGTGGCAGCACATGCGCGCCTACGTGACCGGTCTCATCCGGGACAAACGGGCACACCCCGAGGACGACCTGCTCAGCGGACTGATCGCCGCCCGTGACGAGGAACGGCGACTGAGCGAGGACGAGCTCATCGCCATGGTCTTCCTGCTGCTCGCCGCCGGCTACATCACCACGGTCAACCTGATCAGCGGCGGCATCGCCATGCTCCTCGCCCACCCCGGCCAGCTCGCCCTCCTGCGTTCCGAACCCGAGCTCCTGGGAAGCGCGATCGAGGAGTTCCTCCGCTACGACGGCCCGGTCAGCCCCGGCATCGCCCGCTTCGCCCGCGAGGACATCGAGATCGCGGGTACGGCCATCCCGCGCGGCGCGACCGTCCTGATCGCGTCGGCCATCGCCGACCGCGACCCGGCACGGTTCCCCGACCCCGACCGCCTCGACATCACCCGGCAGGACAACGCCCACCTCGCGTTCGGCCACGGTGTCCACTACTGCCTGGGCGCGCCGCTGGCCCGCCTTGAGGGGCAGATCGCGATCGGCACCGCGCTGCGCCGCCTGCCCGGACTCGCCCTGGCCGTGGAGCCGGACGAGGTCCGCTGGCGCCCGGGAGGGCTGCGCGGGCCCCTGAGCCTCCCCGTCACCTTCGGCTCCGGTGCCTAGACGGTCCGGTCGGCCGGCGACGGCATACTGGAGGGGCTTGTCCACGGCAGGCCGTGCCCGGTGCCGGCGAGGGAGGGCCCGATGACGAACCTCTTCTTCGAGAGCGGCAACCTCGATGCCACGGAGGCGTTCCTGTCCGCCGCCTACACCCCCATGCAGATCGGCGGGCGCCCCGCGGACACCCGGGCGCGGATCTCCCGTACCGCGGTGGGCGGGCTGAGCGTGGACCGGCTGTCGTTCGGCTACACGATGGGCTACGACGCGGGGTGCCTGGGCAAGGTGTGCCTGGTGACGATGCACAGCGGAACCATCGTGGACACCACCGGCGGCCGCGAGGAGGTCTTCGGCCCCGGCGAGACGTTCCTCATCGCCCCGCCCGACCGGCCGTACGCGGGGCAGGTGCGCGAAGCCCGTTACACGATCACGATGTTCGACCCCCGCCTGCTCGACCGGGTCGCCTCCGTCCCCGGCGGCGGGGGCGTACGGATCACCGGCCCCCGGGCCGTCGGCCCGGCCGAGAACCGGCTGCTCGGCGCGGCCGTCGCCTACCTCCGCGACCACGTCCTCGACGACGCCGCGGCATCCACGGACCCCGACGGGCTGCTGGTCTCGACGGCCGCCCAGCACCTGGCGGCCACGGTGCTGCGCACGCTGCCGAACACCGCCCGGGAGGACGCGCCCGCACCCCGGGACACGCGGGACGCACACAGCGACACCCTGCGCCGCGCCGTCGCGTACATCGAGGCCAACGCCCACCGCGACATCACCCTCGCCGACATCGCCGCCTCGATCCCGGTCACGCCGCGCGCGGTGCAGTACGCCTTCACCCGCCACGCCGACACGACGCCGCTCGGCCACCTCCGCCGGGTCCGGCTGGCCCGTGCCCACGCCGAACTCCGGTCCGCCGATCCGTCGGGCGCCGCCACCGTCGCCGGCATCGCCGGACGCTGGGGCTTCGCGCACCAGGGCCGCTTCGCCGCCGCCTACCGGCAGGCGTACGGAGTGACGCCCTCCGTCACCCTCAGATCCGACTGAGGGACCGGGGCCGCGAGCCCGACACGGCCCCGTGCCGGAAGGTCGGCCGGATGTCCTGCGGCTCATCTCCGACGGGCTGAGCACCGAGGAAATCGCCGCGGGAAGCCGGCCTCCTCGGAGCGCACCGTGCAGAACGCGCCCACGGGCTCAGCACCCGCCTGCACCTGCGCAAACGGACCCACAACGTGGCCTACGCCCCGCTAGGGGTACATCTGACGGCCCGAAACCGGCCGCGGCGGGGCGGGGCGGAGCCGGACGGGGCCGGACGGGGCCGGACGGAGGCGGCCGGGCTGGCTCCGTCCGGCCGGGCCGAGAGCAGGGCGGCGCGGAACTCGTACGAGACCGTCCGTCAGGGCAGCAGTCCAGCCGGCAGGTACTCGCCGAACGTGCCAGCCGGCCGTCCGGTGGTCTGGCGGACCAGGTCCCACACCGGATCCTCCTCCGGCTCCGACAGGGGCGTGCCGAGGCGGGTGGCGACCTCCCGGCGGAGGGTCGGCAGCAGGGCGTACAGGCGGTCGCCCGGGCAGGACGTGGCGTTGAAGTCGCGGTGGCCGTAGATCTCGGAGGCGGGCAGGCCGTACTGGCTGCAGATCTGGGCGCACAGGTCGGCCAGCGCCGCGAACTGCGCCGCCGGCGGGGCCTGCGAGGTGTAAGTGCCCTCGTTCTCGATGCCGATCGACACCGTGTTCTGCCCGACACAGTGCGCCGCGCGCACCTGGCGCCTGCCGGTGTTCAGCTCCGCGAGGCTGTTGTGGCGGCCCTCCATCACGAAGGCGCCGCGGCTGATCGTGAAGTGCTGCCCCGTGTCGATCCAGCCCTGCGCGTCCATGTGGTAGGTCTGGATCGCCTTGGCCAGGGCGAATGCGCGCTGCTTGGAGTAGTCCGTGACGTTCGCGGTCGCCGTGTGGTGGACAACGATCCGCTCGGGGCGGTTGGCGAGGACCACCACGGGCTCGGATGCGGCCCGCGCGCCCCAGGTCGCGCAGCCGATGATGTTCGGCCCGGCTGCCGAGTACGCGCGCCCGGCGGCCGCGACGGGCAGCGCCGCGGCGGTGGCCAGGGCGAAGGTGCCCGCGAGGAGCGACCGGCGGGTGTACCGGGCCGGTGCCCGTGCCGGTGCGGGTGCGGGTGCGGGTGCGGGTGCTGAAGCCTGGTGCGGTGCAGGGAGGGTCATACGGGTGCCCGTTTCCGTAGGAGGCTGCCCATTCAAGGGAGCCCGGCCGCACGCGCCGCGCAGACACACCGGACGGCCACCGGACTCTGCCCGACCGGCCGTCGCCGTCCCGCCCGTCTCACCGGCCCCACCTGCCGCAACGGCGGTCAACGGGGGGACGGTTGGACGGAGCGTGTTGGATGGGGCGTGGATCACGAAGGAAAGGGGGAACCAGTGGCACTGCATCCTGAGGGCGTCTACACCAGTGGCCCGATCGCGCACCTCGTCGGGCTGGTGGCGGACGGACCCGATGCGCTGGAATGGGAGGTGCTGAGGCTGGCGCGGATCACGCGGACCGGCCACTACTGGGACGTCACGTGGCGGGACACCCTGCAGACCCTCGCCTCCCGGCTGGACCACATGGCCACGACGTTCAGCGAGGAGTTCTTCGCGAGGTGCCCGCAGGACGCCCGCCGGGCTTGGACCGCGGCCGCCGGGGCCGCGGCCGGGCACGTACCCGTGGCAGTACCCGAGTTCATGACCCGCCTTGCGGCGCTGCTGCGGCTGGCAGGCCGGCAGGGGTTCGCCGGGTACGAGGAGGTCCCGCTGGCGGCGTGGGAGGTACGGGCCCGGTTCCCCCTGCTGCTCGGGCTGGACGCCTGGGCGTACGACGGTGAGTACGGCTCGTACGAGGAAAGCCTGCTGGCCTTCATCGAGGCCGAACACCCCGAGTGCCACCACGAAGTGATCCCCCGCCTGACGCAGGCCATGGAGGTGCGGGCGCTGAGCTCGCGGTCCGACGCTTTCGCCCGGTCGTTCCACGCGCTCGTGCCGGAGGCGACCCCGGCGACCCTGGCCGCTCTGGCCCGGGTGTCGTTCGCCCACCTGGCGGACCACCACCTCTGACGCCTGCATTCCGCATCCGCACGAACCGCTCCCTCCACGCGGAGCGGGTGGCTCGCACGGCGTGTCCGCCCCGTTCGGCCGGGGCGCCCGGTCCGGCTGCCTACCGTGTTCCCATGAGCAGACGCCCATGCCCAGGAGATCCGTTGGCCGGGTACGGCATCCGGCCGGCCCGGCCCACCGAGTCCGGAGCGGTTGCCGCGCTCCTGGCACGCGCCTTCAGCGGCGACCCGGTCATGGCGTGGATGGTCCCCGCCGCCGACCGGGAACGCAGGATCGCCCGCTACTTCCGGCTGGCCCAGCGCCAACTGAGGCCGCGCGCGGGCGGCGTGCGGGTCGCCGCGACGGGCGACGGGCGGCTGCTGGGTGCGGCGCTGTGGTCGGGGCCCGGCCGCTGGAAGGCCTCCGCGGTACGGGAATTGGCGGCGCTGCCCGAGTACGCCCGCGTCTTCGGCCTGCGTGGGATGCCGCGGGCCGGGGAGGTCCAGAACGCCATTCACAGGGCACATCCGCAGACGCCGCACTGGTACCTGCCGACGGTGGGGACGGACCGGGGACTCCAGGGGGCGGGGGTCGGCTCGGCGCTCCTGCGCCAGCAGCTGGCCGAGTGCGACCGGCTCGGACAACCCGTCTACCTGGAGTCCAGCAACATCACCAACATTCCCTTCTACGAAAGGCTGGGCTTCCGCGTCACCGATGAGATCCGCCTTCCCGGTGGCGGGCCCACCCTGTGGCCCATGTGGCGCGGCTGACGTGCACCGTCTTCGGGCAGGGGCCCGCACTCAGGTCTGGCACTGCCTCGTCGCTGCGGAAGACCATCCGCTCCACGCGGCACCGCCGGCCTTCGCGTGCACGCGGACCTCGACCTTCACAGGGCCGCACACCCGGGTGCTGCTCCCCACTTCGAGCGGGCCGACCGACTCGCCGGCGCGGACGTAGGTGCGTCCGCTGCCCAGCTTCTCCCAGTGACCGCCGTCGACGACCCGGAAGTAGGCCTCGTAGGCGACGTCGATTCCCCTGGGCCCGGTGTTGCGGGCCTTGAGGTACGCGGTGATCTCGCGCGTGGGGAACCGGCCGGCGGATCCCCGCTCGGCGCTGATGCACCCGTTGACGGCCACCCGGCCGGTCGATGTCCCGCCGCCGCAGGCGATCGCCGCGGCGTCGGCGGTGGCCGGGGCCGCCAGTAGGGTCAGCGCCGCTGCGGCCATGATCGTTCCGATGCGCCTGAGGTACAACGCTCCACACCCTTCGTCCGAGCTACCGGTCTCCGAACAGACCATGGCGCGTCTCGTGGGGTGGGCGGCAGGGTCTCGTCGGATCTTTCGCCCGAACGGGTGCAGAAGCCGTCAGGCCGCCCCCCGCCCTGCCTGCGATCGGCTGCGGGCGGCGCGCCGCAGCTCGACGCCGCCGTCCCGCCAGCCCGTGGGAGCGGTCCAGTGGGGATGGGTGTTCAACCGGCCGGACAGGGCGATCAGCCGGCGCCGCAGCACGGTGGTCCCGCGCCCGGCGGGCACCTGCGCGAGCTCGGCGTACGTGCGAAGCCACGTCTCTTGGAGCGCGACCAGATCATCGGGGAACCGGAAAAAGACCTCACCTCCCCATTCCAACACATGTTCGATTTTCTGCGCGAGCCGCCCCGCACTCCCTCCGCTGACGGCGGGCCGAGCGCTGTCCGGCCCGGTGATCACCAGGCTCCGGGCCGGTGGCGGCGCTCGCGGCCCACGGCGACGCTCTCCACCGCTTCCGGCGCGAACGCGACCTCGCGCTCGTCCGCGCGGGCCCCATCGAAGACCCGCACATACGGCCATGACAGGGTTTTTGGACCTTGCATCAGAACGGCGGGTCTTCGCTGCAGCAGCCCCCGCCAGTCCAGTCGCCGCCCCAAGAAGCGCGTGCAGCTTCCAGGCGGGCATAGTGCTCGCGGGCTGCGACGTCGGACGCGTTCTCCAGTGCGCTGGTGTCGTGACCCCGTGCCTTCAGCGCGTCCAGGACGCGGTCGCGGTGGCGTCGGTCGGTGCCGGCGGCCAGTAGACGTCGCGCTCGGTCCGCCAGATCGGCGCGGTGCGGCGTGAGGAGGGGGTGTTCTACGAGGGGGATGGCAGCGATCAGAGCGGCGTGGCGCACGTCCGCGTCCTCATGGCCCAGGAGGGCTCGAACAGCGGAGAAGATCGTCGGCCGTGCCTCCCTGAACGCCTTCATCTCCGGGAAGTCATCGAGACATCCCTCCCCGTAGAGACGCTCCTGGATGGCAACGCATTCGTCATCGGCGTCGCGGGCGGTTTCGCCGAGCCAGTCGAGGAGCTGCACGAGAGTCGGGCGCACGGGCGGTGTCGCGGCGTCGTGGCTGTAGTCACCTGCAGTGATGGCCGGATGGTTGAGTATCGCCGCCACGAAGAGCGCCACGGGCACTGTGGCCTCGTAGATGCTGTTCTGGTGCGTGACGGGTCCCAGGGCATCCCGGAGAGCCGACTCCCTGACGGCCGGATCCGAGCTGGTCAGGAGCGTCAGTGCCGCCGGGAGTGACTCACCTGTCCCGCAGGCCGTGGCGAGCGACGCCCAGTCGGTGTCGTCCAGCAGTGTGCGACAGGGAGGGGGCACGGCGGGGACAGGCTGCTCGGTCCTGCTGCGGCTGCGGGTCATTCGGCTGAGGCTATTGCGTGGACGGACCGCAGTCGTTTCCGGGTCCGCCCGTCGAGCCCCAGCTGCTCGCTGTGGGCCCGTGGCCGGTGGTTCTCGCTGTGATCGTCAGCTGCGGAGGGGCTTGGGCCGGCGGGCCTCGGCTGCCTGGTCACGGACGTACGGGTCGGCGTCTGCTGCCAGTTGCTCGAGCCCGGCCGAGGTTGCGGGGTCGGCGGGCTCCAGGCCGGCAAACCGGTTGCCGACTTCTCGACGGGCCCGGCTCTGATGTGTCATCGATGGGTGCGCTCATGAAATGGACAGCTCGATGGTGAACGCCACCCGGTCGCGCCCGGGGCCGTCGCAGTCCAGGTTCGCCTCCGGCGCATGAAGCCGAGCCGAGTGCGGAATCCGTGGGCCGGCTGTCCCCGCCGCTGGGGACATCCCGAAGTGCAACGGGCTCACACCGGCTCCGCCGTGCATCTCCCAGGGCTCCCGCTCCCCACTCGCGTTCATCCACCCGCTCCTCCGTCCGACCGGCCTGCTCCGCTGCTCGGCCGCCTGCACCAGGCCGGGGTAGGTGGCAACTCGGATCAGTTGCCGGTTGGATCGCCAGGAGCTCCTCCCGGAGGGCAGCCGCGCCCGCCTTCTATCTACAACCTGGGTTGTTTCTAGAATGGCCTGGTGAAGGACATCGACGTGATCGCGGTGCTGCAGGATCCGGTGCGCCGCCGGCTGTACGAGTACGTGGCGGCCCAGGGTCGCGAGGTCGGCCGTAACGAGGCCGCCGAGGCGGCAGGCGTGGTGCGTACACTCGCCGCGCACCACCTGGACCGGCTCACCGAGGCGGGCCTGCTGGAGAGCGGCAGCCGCCGGCTGACGGGACGCTCGGGGCCGGGTGCGGGGCGGCCGGCCAAGGTGTACACGCGGGCGCGGGTGGAGCGGTCGGTTTCGCTTCCCGCCCGCGACTACCGCACCGCCGCCGAGCTGCTCGCCGAGGCTGCCGAGCAGGCCGGACTTGATGCCGGGCTCTGCGCTGCGGCGCGCCGTCGGGGCGAGTCCCTGCGCGGCGCGGCGGCGCCCTGCAGCGGCCTCGGAGAGGCCGTGGAGCTGCTGGCCTCCCGCGGCTACGAACCGCATCTGGAAGAGGGGGAGGGGAGTGAGCGGGATGAGGCCGGCCGGGAGGTCGTCGTCCGCATGCGCAACTGTCCGTTCCATGCCGTCGCCGAACGCTTCCCCCCTCTCGTCTGCGGCATGAACCTCGCGCTGCTGGAGGGGCTGCTCGGTACGGGCGGCCCGGTCCGTGCCCGCATGGATGCCAGGCCGGGGGAGTGCTGTGTGGTGGTCGAGTCTTCTAAAGACAATGAACATTGACATAGAAAAGGGGGCCGTGTTGGGATGAGGCCATGACCGAATCCGCACACGCGCCCCATCTCGCCCAGCTCAACGTCGCCACACTCCTCCACCCCTTCGACGACCCGCGCATCGCACCGTTCGTCGAGATGCTGGATCCGGTCAACGCCGCCGCAGACGGGGCGCCCGGCTTCGTGTGGCGTCTTGTCGAGGAGGGTGCGGCCGACGCCACCGGCCTGCGCCCGGCGGGGGAGGACGTCATCGTCAACCTGTCCGTGTGGGAGACCCAGGAGGCCCTCTGGAACTTCGCGTACCGCAGTGGGCACCTCGAGGTGATGCGGCGGCGCCGCGAATGGTTCGAGCGGCACGTCGAGGCGCACCTGGTGCTCTGGTGGATCCCCGCCGGTCACCTGCCGACCGTGGGCGAGGCGCTGGACCGGCTGAACGACCTGCGGGCGCACGGCCCGTCCCCGCGCGCCTTCACCTTCGCCTCCTCGTACACCGCCGCCGAGGCGGCCCAGCACCTTCAGGCCGCACCCGCGACGCAGGCCGCGTGCGGCGAGCGGAGCCTGAATGCGGAGCCGGTTGGCGAGCCGGCTGACGAGGGGCCCCTCGGCGAGCCTGCGCCGGTCTGACGGAGTGCGGCCAGCCCCTCGGGTCGCCCCGAAGTGAGCCCGAAAGCAGGATGGGAAGGGTGATGACGGTCCTGGTGGTCGGCGTGCCCGACGGCGAGCAACTGGAACTGCTGCGCTCGGGCATCCAGCGCAACCCGCATTTCCAGGTCGTCTCGCACGCCCACGACCCTGCCGTCGCCCTCGCGCACGCCCGCGTCCTGCTGCCCGACATCACCGTCATGTCCCTCCCGGCCGGACTCGACACCATCGACTCGGACCCGGCGGTCCTCCGCGTGTTCCGCGGGGTCCGTGGCCTGGACCCTCCGAGCGGTGTGGTGCTGCGGACAGCCGCCGGCCAGGTCCCCCGTGCCGTGTCCGGCCTCGCGGTCGAGGGTGCCGTCCACGTCGTGCGTGAAGGGGACTTCGACGCCCTGATGCGGGCCCTGCGCACGATCGGGCTGCGGCGGGCCAGCTGCGACCCGGACGAGATGCCCTGACCGGGCCGGCCGCCGTCCTCCGGGGCCGTCCGTTGTCCCTCCGCCGTCGGCCCCGTGGTCGTCCGCGGGCCGTCCGCCGTCCGTCCGCGGGTCGGGGACCCCCGTTATGTTTTTCGCGGTCCTGCAATGGGACCGCTGGCCTCCGGGCCCGGTATGACTGTGTCCCCTCTGTCGAACGGATGACCTGGGGGGT